>JBLHMB010000004.1:0-137646 GCA_047621665.1 Bradyrhizobium sp.
CTCGCAACCCTTTGCGCTGTATTCGCTAGGCGCGGACAACAAACGTGGCGGCGAAGGCCTGGATGCGGATGTCGGATACCTGCCACTCAAATAAGCCTCTGCACATGCCGATGGGCGATTCGTCCGGATACACGCTAGTCGAAATCCTGGTCGTGCTGGCGATTGCCGGGATGCTGGTCGGCGTGGCGCTGCCACGTCTGTTCAAGTTCTACGACAGCGTGGAATACGCCAACCAGCGCAGCAGTTTGCTCGAGCAGATAGAAGGTCTTGGCTACCGTGCCTACACGACCGGTAAAGGGATGACGCTTGCTTCGACGGTCGATGAGGTCAAGCCAGCCGATGCTGCCAATGCCGCCAAGTCCGGCACCGGCAGCAAAGACATTCCCGACGTCCCGGTGCTGCTGATGCCGGCCAATTGGCGCATCACGTTGGCCAGGCCGGTGCAGTATTCGCTGACCGGTTTGTGTAGCGGCGGCCAATTTACGCTGGCGGCGCCGGACGGCCGTAAAGAAAGTTTTCAGCTAGTCGCGCCGCTCTGCCGCGTGGCACCTGCTACCAGTAACAGCGGTTTATGACACGCCGGCTTATGACACGCCGGTTCATGACACGCCGGTTCATGACACGCCATCGGCAGTCCGGATTTTCGTTGCTCGAAGCCATCGTTGCGATGGTGCTGATCAGCGGTGCGGGCATGGCTTTATTCAGCTGGATTAACAGCAGCATGATCGCGCTGGCGCGGGTGCAGGATGCCAACGCGATCTCGCTGGCGACGCAAAATGTGATGGAATTCATGGACACAGTCAATCCGATGCTTAAACCCCGTGGCGACACGGTGCTCGGTAATGTCGACGTCAACTGGAAGTCCACCCAAAAAAGCGAATTGCGTGATGGCGTCATTTTCCCGATGGGAACAGGGCTGTATCAATTCGCCATGTACGACACCGCCATCGAGATCAGTCAGGTCAAGGGAACCATCTGGTTCAAGCTCCTGTTGCCACAGGTCGGTTACAAGCAAGTGCGCACACTGGAGTCCACGCTGTGACGCGCCATCGCCGCCGCATCCCGGCAAGCAATGGCTTTACGCTGGTCGAAATCCTGGTCGTGATGGTGCTGACCGGCTTCATCGTCACGGTGCTGTTGCAGGGATTGCAGCAAGTCATGCGGTTGCAAACGCACTTCGGTGCCGAGATTTTCAGTTCACAGCGCGGCGCAATGCTGACCGACTGGTACCGCCAAAGCATCGCCGGCCTCACGCCGGACTATATCGACGGCAAAAACCGCTTCCGTGGCGAATCCGCGCAAATGCACGGCCAGACGTTGCAGCCGGTCACCGCCGACAGCGGCGCACCGACACCCTTCGCATGGCGCATCCAGTTCGATGCGCAAAGCGGCACCACGCAGGTTCGCTATGGCGACGACGACGCTGCGCCCGTGATCCTGTCATGGGAAGGCAGCACCGGCCGCTTCATCTACATCGCCGCCGACGACAGCACGCACGATGTCTGGCCGCCGGTATTCGGCACCTGGCCACAAATCCCGAAGGCGATTTATCTCGAACATGGCAAATCATCCGCCGTTGAATTGATCGTGGCATCGCCGAAAGGACCGCTGCAACCACTGATGCGGCGACTCGACCTTGAAAAATTCTAAGTCCGTGCACCAGCACCAACGCCAAAGCGGTTTCGTCCTCGCCACGACACTGTGGATACTCGCCATCATCACGATAGGCGCGTCGTACTTTGCGGTGCGGGTCGGCAATTCGCTGGAGCTGGCACGCCAGTCACGGCGCACCTCGGAAGCGCTGGTGGATTTTTCCGGCGCCCGTGCCGAGTTGCTGTTCCGCTTGGCGACCACCTATCCCGGCCTGGCCGGCGTCGGTCCGACACCGGCCACGGCCATCGTGCTGGACGGCCGGCGCTACCAAGGCACAGGGCAGGGCGATACCGTGCGCTTGCAGGATACCAACGGCTTGCTGAACCTGAACTTCATCCAGACCGACCCGCTACTGCGCTTGCTGGCGCAACTCGATGTGCCGTTCGAGCGGCGCGGCCCGTTGCTCGACACCCTCAACGACTACATCGACACCGATGACTTGCGCCGTCTCAATGGGGCCGAGTCGCAGGAATACAGCCGGCTGGGATTGCCGCCGCCGGCCAACGACTGGCTGACCACGCCGTTGCAATTGCGGCGGGTAATCGGCTGGCGCGATGAAGCCGGACTCTGGAAAGATAACCGGCTGACCAATCTGGTCACCACCGCACGCAGCCTGTTTTTCAATCCCAACGTCGCCCCGCGTGAATTGCTGGCTGCTTATTTTGGCGTCATCCCGGAGGTCGCCGACCAGTTGATCCTGTCGCGCCAGATCATCCCGTTTTCCAGCGACAAGCAAATCACCGCGATCACGCAGATGCCGGTGCGCACTGTCGACAGCCTGTATTTTTACCCCGGCACGACGATCCGCTTCACCCAGGAAAGCGAGAAAATCCCGTGGGCCGTGCAATCCCAGGTCATGTTCACCCTGAGCAGCTCAGACACACCCTGGCGCATCGACTACACCCTGAAAACCAGTTCCACTACGACCACGCAAAATGCCAAAGACAGCTTCCCCCTTCCAGAACGCGCTAAAGCACCTCCGCTTACCTTCGAGGCGTTTTAACCAGCAACTGCACAAAGTCGATGACCTGGGCGGAAAGTTCGGATCGGTCCGCTGGGTGGTCAGTCGGGCGCTGTGCCGCTACCGCTTTTTTGACCTGAAAACCATCCCGCTCAACAACCGGCCGCAGGCGCTCGAACTGCAATTGCAGCAATGGTCACCCTTCATGCGGCGCGGGCAATATGGCGTCTGGACCGATGATGGCGCGATGGTCTGGTGCTGGGATGCCGAGCGGGTTGCCGTGGATGCAGCCTCGCAATTGCTCAATCCCAAAAAAATGACGCTGTTGCCGGAACCGCTGATGCAGCCGCGTCAGGCCGATGGCTTGTTTCTGGTGCGTGGCCTCGATGGCGTCGAAGGCCAGTTCTGGCGCGAGCAGGTATTGGCAGATTGTCGCTGGTGGGCGGAAGCGCCGTCCGAAGCCGAATGGCGCAACTTCCAGCGCGATGCCGGCGTCATGCCTGAGCAGCAACAAGTCGCCGTGCCTGCGCCGCTGGTGCCGCAAGAATTAACCGCGCCATGGGCCAAGTCAGCGCAACTGGGATTTGCCGGCAGTTCCAGCCAGCAACTCGAGGGCGCCGTGATCTTCGTGGCCGTGCTGGGATTGGTCGGCGTTACCGCCTGGTACGGTAGTACCTGGCTGCACACGCACCAGGCAATGGAATTACGTCAGGCCGAACTCAAAAAAGCCGAACGACAAAGCGTCCCCAATCGCGAGGCGCGCCAGCAAGCGCTGGCGGCACTGGCGCGTATCCGCACCGTCCGGAACATCGACACCTACCCGCAACAGATGGAAGTCATGGCGCGCATTGCCACCAGCCTGCCAAAAGACGGCACCTATGTGACTGAATGGGATTATCAGAACGGCCAGCTCAAGATCAGTGTCGCCTCGCCCAACAAAATCAATCAGGGCGATTTGATCAAAAGTCTGCAGGATGCCGGTGTCGTGACCGGCGTACGGGCCGTACCCGGCGGCGCGGCAGGTGCGCTGACGGTCGGCATGGAATTGCTGCGCAAAGAGCAGACCGCGTCTTTGCCTCCGCTGGCTTCTGCGTTGACGGGTGCTTCGGCAACTGCATCGCCAACTGCATCGCCAACCGCATCGCCTACCTCACCGGCAACCGGGGCACCCGCCAATCCAATCAGCCCACTCAACCCTACGACCACGAAAAAATTGCCATGAGCCAAGTCAACCTGCAGGCAATCCGCAGCAACCTCAGGAACAATCCACGCCTGCGCATCGGCTTGTGGATCATCGCCGGCATCGTCTGGCTCTACCTGTTGCTGTCCTTGCGCGACGAAGTCGACGCCATCACCTCCGAGTACCGCGCACTGGCCGTCAAAACCGCCCGCGCCGAATCCATTGCCCGGCAAAGTGAGTGGATAGCCCGTGCCGCACCCGCCAAAGCGCTCGCCTTCACTGCAGAAAACCGGCTCTGGCAAGAATCCTCACTCGGACTGGCGCAAGCGGCCGTGCAGGACTGGCTCAATCAGGCGGTACAGCAAGCCGGGGTTGTGAAGCCCGTGTTGACCGTCGCCGCACAGGAAGAAGTACGTGCAGACACCAGCGATGCCAGCAACGCCAACAAACCCGCCAAACCGGCACCCGAAGCCGACATGTGGAAAGTCAACGCCCGGCTGGGTTTTGACTTTTCACCTAAAAGTTTTTACAACATCATGGAAAGAATTTCCGGCAGCGAAAAGACCTTCGTCATCGAATCCATGAGCGTCAAAGGCACGCCTGCCCATGTCGACTTGCTGCTGGTCGCCTATTTCCGGCCATCGGGCAAAGCGGTAGTCGCAGAGAAATCCGCAGCGGTTAGCCAGCCATGATTGCGCATCGGCCTTCGCCACGTTCTTCGTTCCGGAGTACTAAATGTTGACCAATAAACGGTATCATCCAGCCCACCCGCCATCCGGGAAAAATGCCTGTGTGCCGTCAACCCGCCCCGGTTCACCGTCTGGCGCACATCGCGCAGGTGCTGTTTTACCGGCGACAAGTTGGCGGGCGCTGCCCGATGCGACCTTCACTAACCCATTCATGGACCCTCAATGACTCCTCGCACCGCCATGACCATGGTCTTCGCGATCTGTGCCGTCAGCTATGGCGCCTGGTCCAACGCGCCGTTGCCCGGGAAGCAAACTGCCAGACCGGTCGCCGACGAGGCATGGAAACTGCCGGACGATCAAGCCTACGATCCCAAACCCGCCACCGAAACCTTGGTCCTGTCCGGCCTGTGGGGCAAAGCGGTCGAAAAAGCCGCGTCCGAACCGCCGATAGATTCGTCCTGGGTATTCCTCGGTGCCATGGCGCGCGGCAAGGAAAGTTACGTCATCGTGCAGGTCCTGAACAAGCCGCCGCAGCAATTAGCCGTCGGCAGTGAACTGCCGGGCGGCAGCAAGATCCTCAAAATCGAGAACAATCTTGTCCATATCTTAGTCAAGGGCAAGAAGCAATCACTAAGCATTTATGCAGAAGGTCGACAGATTTTATGAAATACCGTGCCACGTCGCAGCACTCCACGACACCGAAACGGCCTGCGGTTGCGCCGGCCTCCTTTGCCACCGTCATAGCCAGCGCCATCGCGATCCTGCTTGCCGGTTGTGCCACCCCGACGCAGAGGATTCCAACGTCGATCGACCTGCCTAAAAAAATCGGCAACTTCAGCCAGTTGCAAGCTGAAGAGACCGCCGCAACAGCTACCCGTATCGGCGTCACGCCGACCCCGCCCGAAGCAGACAAACTCGACAACACCCGCGTAAAGCCGCTGGCCAATTCTGCCGGCGGCAAACCGGAAGTCGCCGACATCACGCTGGCCTTCGAGCAGATCCCGTTGTCGACGCTGATCCAGTCGATCTACGGCACCATCCTCAGGCGCAACGTCAATGTCGATCCAAGCATCGTCGCCAAGCGGGATCTGGTCACGCTGCGTTCAGGTTCGCCGCAAACGCCGTCGCAGGTTGACCAGACGGCGCGTCTGCTGTTGTCGAGTTACGGCATTGCTGTCCTCGAAGTCGATGGTCTGACCCGCATCGTGCCGAACAACACCAACCTGGGTTATTTGCCTGAAATCCGCCGGGGTCGTGCCTTGCCGGAAACACCGTTGCCGATGCGGCCAATTTTTCAGTTGGTTGAACTTGAGTCCGTGCGCAATAGCGATGTGGCCGGCTGGTTGCGATCGATGTTCGACAAAAAAGTCGATATCAAGGAAGACGTTAGTCGTAACGCTGTCCTGCTCAGCGGTACCTCCGGCGATGTCGCGGCGGCGATGGAAGCCATTCACATCCTCGATCAGCCGTTAATGAAAGGCCGCCAGAGCCTGCGGATTTCGCCGTCATTCTGGTCCGCCGATGAACTGGCAAAACGCTTGACAGAAATCCTGCAATCCGAGGGCTACTCGGCCGGCCTGCCAACACCAGCGGCTACGTTGCCCATCACGATCTTGCCGGTCACGGCCGCCAATGCCGTCTTCGTGTTCGCCGGTAGCCAGAAAATTCTCAATCACGTCACCGCCTGGGCCAAAGAACTCGATAAGCCTAGCGAAAAAAGCGTCGGTCGCAATCTGTTCAGCTACAAGGTCAAGTACACCGATGCCGAAGCGCTCGCCAAGACCATGCAGCAATTCATTGGCGGAGCAGCTGCTACGCCGATTCCCGGCGCAGCAGTCGCCGCACCGGGTGCGGTGGCAGCAACCTCGCGTGCACCACAAGTCGTCGTCGACCGGGGTAGCAACACCCTCATTTTTAGCGGCAGCAATGAAGATTACGGCAGCATCCGCAACCTGTTGCAAACGCTGGACAAACCGGCGCTGCAAGTGATGATTGAAGTCACCGTCGCCGAAGTCACGCTGTCTGATGCCAACCAGCTTGGCGTCGAATGGCTGGTCAATCAGGCCAATTTATCCAACGGCCGGTCAGCCAGTTACGGCACGCAAGGCGGCTTGAGCATAGGCAGTTCCGGCTTCAATTTCCGCTTGCTCGACAACCTTGGCGATGCCCGTCTGGTCATCAACGCGCTGGCCAGTTCCAACCGCGCCACCATCCTGTCCAGTCCGAAGATCGTCGCCCGCAATGGCGAAGCCGCGGTCATTCAGGTCGGCCAGGAAGTACCGATCATTACCAGCCAGCAGGTCGCCACCACGGGCGGCACCAACACAGTCAACAACACCGCCACGGTGCCGCAATCAATCCAGTACCGCAGCACCGGTGTCATCCTCAATGTCAAACCGGTCATCCATTCCGGCGACCGGGTCGACCTCGATGTCAGTCAGGAAGTCAGCGCCGCGCAGGCCACCAACACCGGCGTCTCGACCTCACCGACCTTCAGTACCCGCAAGGTTCAGACCAAGCTGTCATTGAAAGATGGCGCAACCGTCTTGCTGGGCGGGTTGATGTCGACCAACAAAAATGATGGCTCGGCCGGTATCCCCTACCTCAAGGACATCCCGGGTATCGGTCAGCTGTTTCGTACCGACACCGGCAAAAATGACCGTACCGAACTGATCATCCTGATCACGCCGCACATCATTGCTGATGACGACGATGCCGAGGCGGTCACCGATGCCTTCCGCAACATGCTCGGTGCGTGGGCTAGACCTGTTCCGGTGGGTGATAAACTGCCGGGTGTAAATAAGGGCGCTGCCAGCGAGCCGGGGTATGACAAGGCGGGGATGACGGTGACTGTGCCTGCTTCACTTTCAACTGCACCTGCGCAGCCGACATTGCCACCCTCATTGCTGCCAAGCGCACTACCTGATCCGCTGCCGGTCTTGCCCGCTACCGTGCCGGTGCCATCCAGCATTGCCCTCGCAGCATCGCCGCTAGTCCCGCCGCAGTAATTCCTTTTCAAAAATCTCCTGTGCTGTTTGCCCTGCGTCTTGTACCAAGACGCAGGAAGCGCTGCGCGCCCCGATAGCCGACCCCCGTCAACGCATCGTGTGGAGTGCGAAACACTTCGACGACGTAGGTCATTGTCAATATTTCCGTAAGAAAATTGTTGCAGATATCCCACGGACAACATCTTTGTGATTGATCCATTTCGAGGACTAACAAATTTCGTTATTGCTAGACGGAAAAGAGGGCAGAAATGCAGAGCTTATTTTCCGATGCGCAGCCGTCAGATTGCACCACGTATTTGAATAAATAATCGACTATTGGTAAATATTTATTGATGTCTAAGTTCTTGGGAGTTTAAAACTGCTAACCAATAATTATCATAAGTCATTGATATATATGGATAATTATTTATTAACCGCAATTAATTTCCATCGTGCGAATGACTTTTTGGTTAACTTAGAAAAAGTCCCTATAACCGATTTGGTTACAATGAAAATGGGGGTATTCCGTGAAATGCCGGCATTAACATCAATTTTTGTGGGGATATTTCGTGAATATTCACCAGTTTTTGTTGAAATGGATTCCTTGACATACTTCATGTCACCCCCCTAAACTCGTTTCGTGTGAAAAGTTCACGCATGATTTGCAAATCATGTAACAGCGCTTAATCCTCATCGCCGTTGCCTTCAATCTTTATGGAATCGATCAAATGAAAAACTTAACTTTGTAATGCAAGCTGCTGTTGCTAGCGCGATGTTGTTTTCGGCAAGTGCTTTTGCTCAAGTGGCAGTAAATACGGCAGCTATTGCAACACCATTGCCATCGACCTTTGCAAAAGAAATCGTTATGCCAGCAACCTTGGGTGGTGCAGCGGTCTTGGCAACTACTATGGATATCACAGTTGGCAAACTCATAGCTCAAAACGTAATTACTTATGTCCGTGTCGCACTTGATAACGGTGCCACATTTGATACGGACGTGGCAGTAACGACAGCAGCTACTGGCTGCACGCTTGGTCAAATTAGCGGTGCAGGTACGAATGCATTGTCTTTCTCGCTGACCGGCACGAACGCCGCTGGGTGTTTAGCTACTGACGCCATCACAGTAGCTTCCGGAATCATCGCTGTTAATGCATCCACAACAAATGTGTCATATTCGTTGCACGCACTCAGCACGGATGCTCAAAACGGTACGGGGACACCGCTGTACAGTTTGGCCGCAGTACAGTTTTTAAAATTTGCAGACAGCTATGCACTCACAAGTACAGCTAACACAGTAGTTGCTGGTTACGCCTTTACAGTTCCATTTGGTAATTTCAATGGTGGTGCACCTGCTCCTACAACAGCATCACTTGCATCATTGAGCTATGCATCAGTAGCTACACTTTTGGCTACTGGTGTAGCCTCTACTTTAGCTACTGTCTTGAATACAACCACCACGTTAGCAGTTACGGGCGATTTCACGTCGGCTAATGTTGCTGGTGTGCTCACTAAAGCCAGCGTATTTATTGCTCCGGATGCTACATGCGCAAGCACTACCCTTGCATCGAGCACATTGACTGCAACGACAGCAACGTTCGCGGTCGGTGTTCTGCCAATTGCTGCAAGAACTCTGTGCTACAAAGTCGATGGCAAAGCTGCTGTTCCAATTCAAAATTTCACGGCAGCATTAAAGCCAGTTGCGATTTCAGCGCTTTACACCGTCCCAGCTTCATCAGCTAGTGTTGCTGCTGGTTCAATTACTCATGACGGCACAACGCTTCAAAGCGCTCTGACCCAGACAACACCTGGTTATATCACGCGCTTTGTACTGACCAACACCAGCACACTGCCAGTTGGTTACACAGTAGCTACTAAAGCAGAAGCCGGTAACGTCGTCACCGCAGGTGTCGGTATCACAGGTACGATTCCTGCAAACAGCATGGTCGTAGTGCCAGCATCGGATGTCGCAACTTTCGGCGGCGCATCGCGTGGCTTCACCGTGTTCAGCGTTGGTGCACCAGCTGCAGCAGTCGAAGGTGTGTTCCAGATCGTCAACGCCGCAACGGGTTCGGTTAGCAACACAGCCATGACAAAAAACTAATCAATCGTAATTAGATTGAACAAAAAGGGGACTTCGGTCCCCTTTTTTTACGCCTAGTGCACACTGTAGTCCCCGTTTTTCCCTATTCAAGTCCCGATGATCAAACGCCATTCCCCTGCGCTGACTGCCGATCCGATGGCCTTGATCGTCGAAGCCGCCAGCGACCGTGCTGCCGTGCCAACTTTTTGTGCCGGTTTGCCGACAGCGCCACAACCCGCCTCGCGGATTCCCTCCGCCGACGGCATCCGCGGCATCGCTTGCCTGATGGTCGTGCTGGTCCATTGCACCGGAATGATGTTGCCGGCCACGGCACCGTTCCTGTCCGGTACCGGCAAGATTGGCGTCTGGTTGTTTTTTGTACTGAGCGCCTATTTGCTGACGCTCAGCCTGCTCGCGCAGCGCTTGTCGACGACGACGCTGGTGGCGTATGCGCTGTCGCGCTTTTTCCGGATTTATCCGTTGTATGTGCTGGTCGTGTTGCTGGCGTATGCCGGGCGGATGATCGGCATCGATTCGTGGCAGGCGGTGTGGCGGGCCGTGAGTCTGCAACAGGGTTTCGGCCACTTGTGGACGATTCCGGTCGAGTTCACGTTTTACCTGTTCCTGCCGATGCTGGTCTGGGCTGGTGTGCGCATCGACCGGCACGCCGGTCGCACGGCGGTGTTTGCGGTGGCGGTCGTGGCGGTGGGGTGTCACCAGTGGCTGTTTCCGTTCTGGCGCTTGCCCGAAAATTCTGTCGAGTTGGTCTGGTATCTGCCGGCCTTTGTGTTCGGGATGATGGGCGCGTTTGTGCAGAACGATGCGCGCCAGCCAGCCGACAAGGCGGCTAATAACCCGGCCGGTCTGTGGTGCGGCATCGCGATCCTGCTCGCCATCCTGCTATCAACCCCGTTCATGCGCGCACTGCTGTTCGGTCAGGCACCGTCGAATGATTTGATGAATAAATTCCTGTTCTTCAGCTTGCTCTGGGCGGTGTTTATCGTCAGCCAGCACCGCTGGCCCAATGCGTTAAGCCACCTGCTCTCGCGACGCGGCATCAGCCTGATCGGGCGCTGGAGCTATTCGATTTATCTGTTCCATTTTTTCATCGCGATCCAGTTTGGCGTCTGGTTTTCCGGGCAACCGGCGATGGTGGTTGTCGCGGTGGGCTGTTCGATTCTGGTGGGCTGGTTGTCATTTACGGTGTGCGAGCTGCCGATGTTGCGGTTGCGGCAATGGGTGTGGGGACGGTTGCGGGCGATGTTGCCTGGACAGTAGGGTGGGCACGGGGTCACCGTGCCCACGCGAGCACACTAGCAAACGACCGGAATTGGCGAAGATTGCCGATGCGCGCGCGTGGACACAAGATGCAGTGCCCACCCACCCAACTTGTGATCACATTGATTGGAATGGTGCGGGCATGTGATGCAAGTAATCGACACTTGACAGAGGCAACGTTGCCGTCAACAGGTTGACAAAACAGCCAATCGCCTCATCGAAGGATGGTACTTCTGCGCCATAGACCATCACCGCGACGAATTTGTCATACTTATTTCGATACGCAGGATCTGACATGGCGACCTTCATTGCCTTATTGATTTCTCCGACGGGGTTCGCCAGAAATTCAGGGTATTGCCGCGCAAAGTCTTTCGCGTCTTTCTCCATGGCGATGGCAAGTAGGGGCTTCAATGTCTGCTCTCGATTTAACTCCGGCATGTTTTGAATAATGCGGTGCACATCGAAAAGGTGGCGAACCAAGGCTGCATCGAATTTGAATCTCTCGGGAGCGGTTAAATGCATGGCCAGTCGTCGTGGAAACGAAATCAGCTTCTCCACCAGCGCCTCCCGAATGTTGACGCATTGCATCTTCAACTTCTGTGAATCCTCGATTCCGGCCAGTTGATTGAACAGAAGGCCGATTTCAAATTGGACGCTTGGCAGCGAAAGGTGCGTTGTATTGAGCTCCAATTTTACTGTTGCCCTCATTGCGGGTTCGAATTCGAAATGGGTCGAATACGCAATGTTGAAAACCACATAGGTATTTCCGTCGAGTGCTTCCTGACCAATTTCGTCGGCGCCAAAGCCAGTACTTTTCAGTGCTTCGACTATGTCTTGCTTTAGTTTCGAAACGGCGGTGCGGCACTGGTTGTTAGAGAGGGTGATGCCATGCTTTGGCACAACTTTAATATCGACATCTTCGGAAATCCGCTCCAAAAGACGATACGCTTTCGAAAGACAAGTGCCTCCGCAAAACACCAGATCGAATGTGTCGTTTTGTATTGTTGAAATCGCACGAAGCACGTCGGTAACGATGAAGTCTTTTTCAAGAGCAAATTCTGAAATAGTCAGGTCGTTCGCGATAATCAGATCGGCTATATTTTGGCGGCAAGATTCTTCAACTTTTTTCATAAACGACCTGCCGTTTTCCGATGGTGATCTTGCGACTTACCCGTGATTTTCCGACATGGATAATTGGAAGCATGGGCACCTGAGTGCTGCGGCCTTCGCGTAAATCCATGGCGTCGTTACCGACATCCGCACTGACACCTATTTTTTTCATGACTTCCAGGCCTATTTTCAGCAACGTCTCTGTCGGCACTGGCTGTCCGTTGATTGTTGACGGCCGTGCTTTTGCATATAAACCAAATCCAACCCGTACCAGCATACCGCTGGCGACTACTTCGCTGATGGCCCTGCTTACTTGGCGGTAGTTGCCCAGTCTGTCAAATTCGTTCCGTAAGAAAACTGAAGTCGAAGACCTTTTGATCTTTGCGATAACTTTTTCTTTAACAGTCGTTAGCGGCATGAAGATACTCCCTGGTTGCTCACGAAAGTCCTGCAAAATTAGGACATCAATGACTAATCGTTTCATAACAATATGTCGGTTGCAAGCCATGATTTTGACAGGAAATCATTGTCGAACAGTCTAGGCGACGGGGATGCGACGGTACAGCTCATCGCTGCCGCTGGCAACCGTGCGAATGCGCCTGTTGTCCGTGCCGGCTTGCCGGCAGCGTCACACCCCCCCGTTCGGATTCCCGCAGCCGACGGCATCCGCGGCATCGCATGCCTGATGGTCGTGCTGGTCCATTGCACCGGGATGATGTTGCCGGCGACGGCACCGTTCCTGTCCGGCACCGGCAAGATTGGCGTCTGGTTGTGGCGGTGGGCTGCTCGATTCTGGTGGGCTGGTTGTCATTTACGGTGTGCGAGCTGCCGCTGTTGCGGTTGCGGCAATGGGCGTGGGGACGGTTGCGGCCCATGCTGCCTGGGTAAAAGCTGCCGGGCTGTTGCCGTTGTGGTGATCTTGATGCGCAGATAGAAGCAGGTCCTTGCTCAGTGCATTGCACCGACTGCCTTGTCTGCGTTAATCGAAACGGGTTGACCTTTGTGATGCCCCGGCTCTGAATGGCGCAACAACAGAACTGGCAAAGGACTTCCGGCCGCGACAAGACCTTCGTCATCGACTCCATGCGCATCAAAGGCACGCCCGCTCCGTCGACCTGCTGCCCGCCTATTTCAGTCGTCAACCAAAGCGTTATCCACAGCGGTCAGCCATTCCTAAGCGCGTGCTGTCCGTCGTCAAGCTCTGCGTCGCGGGGCCGAAAATGCTGACCAATGCGCGATATTATCCAGCCCATTTCCCATCTGGAAAAAATTCTCATGTGCCGACAACCCGCTCCGGGTCATGGTCTGGCGCGTAGTACGCACGCGCTGTTTTGCCGGCGACAAGTCGGCGGGCGTTGCCTGATACGGCTTTAATCAATCCATTCATTGACACCGTCAATGACCGCCCGCACAGCCATGACAAGCGCCATCGCGTTCGCCGGTTGTGCGGCTCCGGCGGCGATGATTCCGACGTCGATGCGTCTGTTGTTGTCGAGCTATGGCATTGCCGTCATCGAAGTCAATAGCCTGACCCGCATCGTGCCTGATAGCACCAACCCCGGTTACTTGCCCGAAATCCACCGTGGTCGCGCCTTGCCCGAAACACTATTGCCGATGCAGCCTATCTTCTAATTGGTCGCGCTTGAGTCCCTGCGTAACAGCGATGTGGCTGGTTGGCTTCGGGCAATGTTTGACAGGAAGGTCGAGGTCAAGGAAGGCGTCACGCGTAACGCCGTCCTGCTCAGCGGCACCTCCGGCGAAGTCGCGGCAGCGATGGAAGCAATCCCTATTCTTGGTCAGCCACCGATGAGAGGTCGTCACAATATTTTTTTAAAGCATCTATTAGCGTCCTTTTTGCTATGACTTTTTTTTTACGATTAAAAGAATTCATGACGATAAATAGGCGGCTGGTTGCGCTGTTTTATTGACATGTTTCTGCCGAACAGAAGGCACTTGCGTTGATTCTTATGAGCAATATGTGGCTTGCAAATTTTCGTGAAAGCAGTCTATTTTTTTGGTAGTGAGCAGCTACTCATGGTTGTCTGATGACCATTGCAAATAATTGCGCTATCGATCAGCGATTTCAGGTAACAAATAAGTGGCGACTTCAGTATATTTAATGGACACGACAAATACGACATTAATTGAATTTGGTTCATCAATTCAGTGAATTTTGAACATATCAGTCCATTTATCATCAATTACGTTGGTTGACACACTTCTGACGGGAGAAATAGACTCGCCTCGTGTTAGCACAAAACACGCATGATTTTCAAATCATGAAACAGCGCGTAACTCTCATAGCCGTTGCCTCCAATCTTTATGGACCTGTTCAAAATGAAAAAATCTAACTTTGTAATGCAAGCGGCTGTTGCTAGCGCGATGTTGTTTTCGGCGAGTGCTTTTGCTGTAGTGGATATCGATGCAGTCACACCGGTTCCGCTTATTTATGCGAGTGAATTGGTTGCTACGGTTGCTGTGCCAGTGACGTTGACAAACGCTGGCAATATTTTGGATCTGACTGTTTTGACGGGTTATTCATTGGCAGCAGGTGAGGTTCGTTACATTCGAGTTTCACTGGATAATGGCTCGATATTCAGCGGCGTTTCTACAGCTGTAGCGACGACACCCGCAAACTGTGCTCTTGGTGCAGTGAATGGACAGGGTACGAATGCATTGTATTTCTCGGTAACCGGTGCCGGGACAGGTTGTACGGCAACTGACATCATCACCGTCGCTGGTGCAGTGGCGATTTCAACGACTGCAACGGCAACAACTGTTTCCTATTCAATGTTTGACCAGCCATCACAAGCTCAAGCAGGTGGTGCTACAGGTCGTATCGTCAACAAAGCAAGCAAGCCTTACCTGACGTTTGCATCAAGCTATGCATTAGTCGGTGCTGCTGGTACCAACGTTGTTGCTGATGTCGGCGCTACGGTTCCTTTCAGCCAGTTTATCGTTGCTGCTCCAACAACCGCTGTTGCTGCAGCACTAGGCACACTCACCTACAGGTTGGCAACCGTTGTGCCACTTAAAGCTTCCGGTGTAGCGATCACCCTGGCAGATTTGATGGCAACAGGTGCAACCGGTACAAAACTGGTTGTTACCGGGGATTTCTCGGCGGTTGCCGGTGCCAATGCGGCGGCTAACCTGACCAACGTGTTCCTCGCTACTAACGGTACATGTACTTCAGTTCAGCCAGCAACTGCTCTGACATCGACGACAGCAACATTCAATGTCGGTGCCACTACTACAACCGGCTCTACGCAACTGTGCTACACGGTCAACGGTACAACCGCTGTCCCGGCGCAAGTCTACAGCGCAGTGTTGAACCCCGTTTCGGCAACACCGGCAACTTACGCTGTGACCAGCATCACCGGTGCTGCTGCCGGCTCAATCACGCACAACGGTACCGAACTGCAAACGCCGCTGTTCCAAAACACCACTGGTTACGTCTCCCGTTTCGTGCTGACCAACACCAGCGCAGTTGCTGCTCCCTACACGGTACTTACCTACGGCGAAACGGGTAACACCATTACCGCCGGCGCAGCCATCACCGGTACGGTTCCTGCAAACGGCATGCTTGTTGTGCCAGCCGACACCGTTGCCGCTTCGTTCAGTGGTGCACCACGGGGTTTCGCAGTCTTCAATGTTGCAGCACCAAGCAACGCGATCCAAGGTGTATTTCAGATCGTCAACTCGGCAACGGGTGCGGTCAGCAACACAATCATGGTTCGTTCAGGCGTCAACTAATCTGGTTTGATTCTAACCAGAGGACTAAAAGGGGGACTTCGGTCCCCTTTTTTTACGCCTGGTGCACACTGTAGTTGCCGCTTTTTCCCTATTAAATACACGATGATCAAACGCAATTCCCTTGCGTTGACTGCTGATGCGATGGCACCGATCATCCACGCGGCCGACGACCGTGCAGCCGTGCTTGTTGTTAGTACCGGTTTGCCGACAGCGCCACACCCCGCCTCGCGGATTCCCTCCGCCGACGGCATCCGCGGCATCGCTTGCCTGATGGTCGTGCTGATCCATTGCACCGGAATGATGTTGCCGGTGACGGCACCGTTTCTGTCTGGCACCGGCAAGATTGGCGTCTGGTTGTTTTTTGTGCTGAGCGCCTATTTGCTGACGCTCAGCCTGCTCGCGCAGCGGTTGTCGGTGATGACGCTGGTGGCGTATGCGCTGTCGCGCTTTTTCCGGATTTATCCGTTGTATGTACTGGTCGTATTGCTGGCGTATGCCGGGCGGATGATCGGCATCGATTCGTGGCAGGCGGTGTCGCTGGCCTTGAGCCTGCAGCAGGGTTTCGGCCATTTGTGGACGATTCCGGTTGAGTTCACGTTTTACCTGTTGCTGCCGGTACTGGTCTGGGGTGTGACGCGCATTGACCGTTTCGCTGGTCGCCGGGCAGTGTTTGCGGTGGCGGTCGTTGCGGTGGGGGGCCACCAGTGGCTGTTTCCGTTCTGGCGTTTGCCCGAGAATTCGGTGGAGTCCGTCTGGTATCTGCCGGCCTTTGTGTTCGGGATGCTGGGCGCAGTGGTGCAGAGTGATGCCCGCCGCCCGCCGGCAGAGAACACAGCGCATCACCGGGCCGGTCTGTGGTGCGGCGTGGCCATCTTGCTCGCCATCCTGCTCTCCACCCCGTTCATGCGCGCGCTGCTGTTTGGTCAGGCACCGTCGAATGATTTGATGAATAAATTCCTGTTCTTCAGCTTGCTCTGGGCGGTGTTCATCGTCAGCCAGCACCGCTGGCCCAATGCGCTGAGCCGGCTGCTTTCGCGACGCGGGATCAGCCTGATCGGGCGCTGGAGCTATTCGATTTATTTGTTCCATTACTTCATTGCGATTCAGTTTGGCGTCTGGTTTTCCGGGCAAGCGGCGATGGTGGTGGTGGCGGTGGGCTGTTCGATTGGGGTGGGCTGGTTGTCGTACACGGTGTGCGAGGTGCCGTTGTTGCGGTTGCGGCGGTGGGGGTGGGGGTGGGTGCGAACGTAGAGTGGGCACGGGGTCATCGTGCCCACGCGAGCGTACTTCAACCGCAAGGCTGCAGAGATGACGATGGAAGTAACTGCAGAGATGGCAATGTGTGACGCATTGAAGTGAAGTGTAGTCAGCAGGCCGCTACCCTCACCACGCCAGCGCCGGCAACAAAACGGAGATTTTTTTACTTCCGATAGCAACAAGTCATAGCGCCTAAAACGTCGTCAAACGAGTAAATAAATTAGGTACGGCATAAAAGTCTAATTGATACTTTCGTCAAATTTTTACAGGTTAGTTCATGCCAACCAGTTCCCCTTTTCCATCGCCAACATTACCAGGTGTATTCAAGACTTTTGGTGTGTTCGGGCCTGCCTATCAGGTAATCGACGCTGTCCGGCAACCCGCCGACGGCGACCGGTTGATGCGAGTGCGTCTGCTTGAAACGAGCGAAGAGGTGGAATACCGTTACACCCCTGTCCTCAACGATCCGAAAGCCGCCTGATGGTCGCGATCGCGTTTGATCTGGTAGTGGCCGATACGGAGCAATATCATCCCAATGGCGTATCGCAGGCATGTTCCGACATGGGTGCCACGCTGGCGATTCTTCAACCTTTTTCATAAACGACCTGCCTTTTTCCGATGGTGATCTTGCGACTTACCCGTGATTTTCCGGCATGGATAATTGGAAGCATGGGCACCTGAGTGCTGCGGCCTTCGCGTAAATCCATGGCGTCGTTACCGACATCCGCACTGACGCCTATTTTTTCCATGACTTCCAGGCCTATTTTCAGCAACGTCTCTGTCGGCACTGTCTGTCCGTTGATTGTTGACGGCCGTGCTGTTGCATATAAACCAAATCCAACCCGTACCAGCATACCGCTGGCGACCGTACGAATGCGCCTATTTGCTGACGCTCAGCCTGCTCGCGCAGCGCTTGCCGGCGACGACGCTGGTGGCGTATGCGCTGTCGCGTTTTTTCCGGATTGATCCGTTGTATGTGCTGGTGGCACAAGTTGCTGTGTTCACCCTGGCAACAACGGGCAGCGCTTGGCTTGGGTACGACGAAGCACAGACAGAACCAGTTACCGCAGTCAGTGCATTCGGTCCAATGCCCTGCGGTTATTGCACCTTACTTGACGTTGTGATGATGAATACGAGCGCCGATTCGGGTGGTTCTGGCGTGGTTGTGTCGAGTATTGGCTAACGCGGCAACTGCGCCGCGTGGACATAGCCGTCCATTTCTCCACTGGCATTTTCATACAGAGGAATTTCGGGAGGGATGGGATCGTCAAACAACGTGAGGTAGGCGTCAAATCGGTAAGTCCGATTGCGCTTGCCTGTGTTGTTCTGGCTGACAAGGCCCGCTTTGACCAGGTTATTCATGGTGTTATTGGCTGTTACAAAGCTCACGCCCAGCATTTTTTCAGCAGCACGTACGTCGAGAATGGGATGCCTGAACAGGTGGTCTATGAGTGTAAATTCGTTGCGCCCCATCGTGCTGGCTTTTGTTTGGGCACCATTGCGGAATGCAACAATGCGTTTTGCGGTTTCCGATGCCTCATGGCCGACACGGACAACGCCTGTCAGAAAAAATTTAATCCAGCCCTCCCAGTTTCCATTGCGCCTGACATCCATTAACCGGTCGTAATACTCAATTCTGTTGGCGTTGAGGTAGTGACTGATGTAGAGCAGTGGCTTAGTCAGTACACCGCTGTCGTGCAGCATGAGCGCCACTAACAGGCGGCCAACTCTGCCGTTTCCGTCCAAAAAAGGATGAATGGTTTCGAATTGAAGGTGTGCGATGGCGCACTGTACGATCAGCGGAAGGTTGCTACGGTCGTGCATGAACGATTCGAGATTGTTTAACGCCGCAGTCATGTCCGGCACGGGTGGCGGGACGAATGAAGCGGTTGCCAACGTGCATCCTTGCGGACCGATCCGGTTTTGGGTTGTTCTGAACGCGCCTGGCGCTTTGTGTTCTCCCCTGACTCCCGTCATCAGGCAGGCATGAATTTCCCGGATCAGACGTAGGGATAAGGGCAGAGTGGAAAGCCGGTCAATCCCGTAGTTCATCGCGGAAACATAATTGACAACTTCACCGATGCTTTTTGTTTGTACCGCATCCCCCGCGTGTTCTGCTGCAAGAACCTCATCGAGCGTGCTTTGAATACCTTCAATCTGTGAACTGAGCACGGCTTCCTTGCGCACATACATCGCAACGAACAGATCGGGATTCGGCAGCATATCGGCAATGCCGGAGAGACGTCCAAGCGCAATGTCTGCTTGAGAAAGTAAGTGAATCATCTCGTTGTCGAAAACAATTTCAGGCGTCGGGGGCAGCGGGTCCGGGATAAAGGCGTTGTATCCGCTACCTTGAGCGACCGTTCGACCCGCTCGTGAATCAAAGATTTCCATAATAGTGCTCGTCTCTTTTTTCTATTATTATAAAAATACACCGTAAATTGAAATAAGAGAGATTTTAGTGGCGGTATATGGTGATATTCATCAATGCCACGGCTAACCGCACAGGGTGCGGGTACGCCAACCCTCGCTGCGACACCTTTCCAGATAGAACTCCCGCTTGAGTGGATCGTTGATGTAGATCAGGCTGTGCACATGGGTCCGGCGCAATTGTCTACTCAGTGCGTAGGCAATGTCTTCGGTCTCGAACACCCCGGCAACGCGCAGCATGTGACGCAGGTTCTTGCTACCAACGACACGGCTATGCCTGGCTTCCAGTTCGCGTGCCGCTGCAGCGACGGTCTGCCCGCCGTACCCGGCACGCGCCCCCTGAAGTACCTCGCTCCGTATGCGCTGACCGATGGGCCAGTACAGCAGGGTCAGTGCCGAATTGACCGTGGCGGCCAGTCCCGCCCGCGCGTCGCGGATCAACATGCGGATGTCACTGCGTTGATGATGAGAACCTCAACCTGCAATCCGATATGCTCATAGAGTCAAGTAGGCTGGGCAAGGAGGTATCCCGCCCACGCGGGCGCACTGTAGAACGACCGGAATTGGCGAAGGATGTTGATGCGCACGCGCGGGCACAAGATGCTGTGCCCGCGCGGCAGCAATCGATCGCTTTCAGTTCGCGTTGCACCCCATGCCCGGCGGGCCGGACGGTCCTTAGAACCGGTAACCGAACGCCGCCATGAAGCGTTCTTCGATGTCGGCGCGCGAGACAGTGTGGTTCTGGCCGCCCTGATGGGCAATCTTGATCGAGCCCATCAAGCTGGACAGGCGACCGATGGTCGGCCAGTCGAGGCCGTGCGTCAGGCCGAACAGCATGCCGGCCCGGAAGGCATCACCACAGCCGGTGGGATCGATGACCATCTCGACCGGTACCGGAGGGATGTTGAGCAGTTCGCCATCGACATGGATCTCGGCACCGTTTTCACCGCGTGTCACCACCAGTGCTTCGACCTGCAAGGCGATTTGCGCCAGGCTCAGGCCGGTGCGCTCAGTCAGTAGTTCGGCTTCGTAATCATTGACTGCCACGTAGGTCGCTAACGCAATGAAGTCGCACAGTTCGGCACCACTGAACATCGGCAGGCCCTGACCCGGATCAAACACGAACGGTACTTCCAGCGCGACGCATTCGCGCGCATGTTGCAGCATGCCGTCACGGCCGTCCGGCGCAACGATGGCGAGCTTGACGGGGCCGGCTTGCGCCACCTTGTTCAGATGCGAAAACGTCATTGCACCCGGATGGAAGGCGGTGATCTGGTTGCTGTCTGCATCGGTGGTGATGAACGCTTGTGCGGTCCAGGCATCATCGATGGCACGGATGCAGCGGGTCGTGATGCCTTGCAGCGCCAGTCGTTCCAGATACGGCGTGCTGTCCTGGCCGACGGTGGCCATGATCAGCGGATCACCGCCGAGCAGGCGCAGGTTGTAAGCGATATTGCCGGCGCAACCACCGAATTCACGACGCATGGCGGGCACCAGAAAGGCCACGTTAATTTTGTGTAGCTGGTCGGCTAACAGGGCTTCGGCAAAGCGTCCTTCGAACGACATGATGGTGTCGTAAGCCAGCGAGCCGCAAATCAGAGAGGTCATGGGGTGATCCGGTAAAAGTAGCAGTGGGGCGCAGGCGCGCAATCAGGGATAAAACAGGTAGACGCGATAATTCGAGGCTTTTTTCTGCTGCAGTTCAAACGTGATGCGGGCGCTTTGTTCGCTGCCGGCGGCAAAGCCGCTCTCGCCGGCAGGCGGTTTTGGCAGGTAGTCGGCGGCGGTAAATACACGACGGCTGACCGGCTGGTCGCCGGTGTCCAGTAGCGTCAGTTCGATTGCGGGCCAGCGCTGCGGCAGCGTACTGCTGTTACGCAGCAGCAGGTTCAGCGAGAAGGTATTTCTTTTCGGATCGAGCGCGACCAGCTCGCTTGATTCGATCGAGACCTGGCTGGCTTGCGCCAGTAGTTCGATACGGCAGCCCCAGAGCGAGCAGGCACGCTCGAGCAGCGGCTTGCTCGAGGGCAGGCGGGCAGCGATCTGGTCTCGCAACAGGTAGACGGTTTGTCCGAGTGCGACAAGCACCAGCAGGACGGCAGCGGCGCCGAGCCAGAGCCGGCGGCCGCGGGCAAGATGCTGGCGACGCCGGCCGTGCGTGACGAAGCTCGGTTCTTCCGGCATGTCGTCGTAAGCCGGTTCGTCATCGGCAGGACCGGAGGTGCCGCCGATCTTGCTGCTGCGCCAGGGGTGTTGTTGCAATTTCAGGATGGCCTGATCCAGCTCGTCCGGAACGGCGCTGTCGTCGTCCTGGCGCGACTTGGCTTTGAGTGGCACCACGAAGTGTTCACCGGCTCGCGGTGCTGCAGCGCCCGGTTCGTCCTGATCGTCGTCATCGTCGGCCAGGCGCAGCAGCGTCATGCGCTGCAACGGATCGACGCTGGCGGGATCGGGTTGGAGCGCCGGCGCAGCAACCGGATCGAAGGTCGGATAAAGATCGTCGGAGTCAAACGGCCAAAGCGGTGCGGCTAGCGGCGCAGATTCCGGCGCAGACTCCGGCACGGATACCGGTACCGCCGGCACCGGTATCACGACCGGCAAGTCCGGGGTGGTTGCCGGCCTGGCTTCCACTTTGGGCACCGCACTCTGGCCCGGCCTGAGCAAGTGTTCGATGCCATTGAAAATTTGCTTGCAGGAACCGCAGCGGACCAGCCCTGCTCGCAGTTTGAGCTGATCTTGCGCGACACGAAATGTCGTCTGGCAGTGCGGACATTGCGTGGCGAGTGCCATTGTCGTTAGCGGGGCGCAGTCAGTTTGCCGGACAAGGCCACCCAGCCTTCGCGTTCGGCCCAGACCGATAGCGACAGGAACGGTGCATAGGCGGCAATGACATCGTCGGCCTGCGTTGCCAGTACACCGGACAGGACCAGTGCGCCTTGGCCGGCGAGGTGGGCGCACAGCATCGGTGCCATGATGGTCAGCGGACCGGACAGGATGTTGGCGACCACGATGTCGAAGCGTTGCAAGACATCGTCGTGATGGAATTCATCCGGTAGAAAATAATCGATTTCGCAATCGTTGCGCTCGCTGTTGAAGTTGGCCGATTCGATAGCTTGCGGATCGATATCGACGCCGATCACGGTGGCCGCGCCTAGCTTTCTGGCAACAAGCGCTAGAATGCCGGAACCGCAGCCGTAGTCGAGTACCGACAGGTCAACCGGCGCATGGATTTCCAGCCATTCCATGCACAATCGGGTGGTCGGATGACTGCCGGTGCCAAAGGCCAGGCCCGGATCCAGTTCGAGGATCAACCCATCCGGATCGGGCGCATCGTGCCAGCTCGGCACGACCCAGATATTGGTACCGATATGGATCGGGGCAAATTGCGATTGGGTCAGTCTGACCCAGTCCTGTTCTTCGACATACCGCAGCGTGAATGGCAAGTCCGCGGCGCTTAATGGCAGCGCGGCAAGCGCCACCGCTTCAGCGATCAGCGCGGCGGCATCGGTGCCGCTGCCGGTCAGGGCGACGACCCGGCTGCGTTCCCAGGCGGCTTGCTTCGGTTCCATGCCGGGTTCGCCGAACAGCGGTTGTTCGGCCGCCGTGCCTTCATCGGCATCCTCGACGGAAACCGACAGCGCACCGGCTTCCATCAGCGCATCGGACAGGCTCTCGGCCTGGTCGCGCGCCACTTCAATGACGATTTCTGTCCAGCTCATGGGCTCGCTTTATTTGATGACGGTCGTGACCTTGGCGGTCTTCGGCAAATCCGGCTTGTTGGCCAGTTTCTGTTCCAGATAATGAATGTTGGTGCCGCCTTCGATGAAGCGCGCATCGACCATCAGTTCCCGGTGCAGTGGAATGTTGGTAAGAATGCCTTCAACCACCATTTCTGACAAGGCAATCTGCATCCGCTTGATGGCCTGATCACGCGTCGCGCCATAGGCAATGACCTTACCGACCATCGAATCGTAATGCGGCGGCACGTAATAGCCGGCGTACGCATGCGAGTCAACGCGGATGCCGGGACCACCCGGCGCGTGCCAGGTCAGGATCTTGCCCGGTGACGGCGTGAACTTGAACGGATCTTCGGCATTGATGCGGCACTCGATCGCATGGCCCTTGAGTTCGATGTCGCGCTGGCGGTAGCGCAGCTTTTCACCGGCAGCGATGCGGATCTGTTCCTGCACGATGTCGATGCCGGTGATCATTTCGGTGACCGGATGTTCGACCTGCACACGGGTGTTCATTTCGATGAAATAGAACTCGCCGTTTTCGTAGAGGAATTCAAAGGTGCCGGCACCGCGGTAACCCATCTTGCGACAGGCTTCGGCACAGCGATCACCAATGCGTTCGATGATCTTGCGCGGGATGCCGACGGCGGGCGCTTCCTCGATCACTTTCTGGTGGCGGCGCTGCATCGAGCAGTCGCGTTCGCCCAGCCAGACCGCGTTCTTGAAGTCATCTGCCAGAATCTGGATTTCAATGTGGCGCGGATTTTCGAGGTACTTTTCCATGTAGACCTCGGGGTTGCCAAAGGTCGCCCCGGCTTCGCTCTTGGTCATCGTCACGGCATTGATCAGCGCTGCTTCGGTATGCACCACGCGCATGCCGCGTCCGCCGCCACCGCCGGCGGCCTTGATGATGACCGGATAGCCGACCTTGCGGGCGGTCTGGATGATGACTTTCGGATCATCCGGTAAAGCCCCTTCAGAGCCGGGTACGCACGGCACACCGGCACGGATCATGGCTTGCTTGGCGGACACCTTGTCGCCCATCAGCCGGATCGAGTCCGAACGCGGGCCGATAAAGACAAAGCCGGATTGCTCGACGCGCTCGGCAAAATCGGCGTTCTCGGACAGAAAGCCATAGCCGGGATGGATCGCTTCGGCATCGGTGACTTCGGCGGCGCTGATGATGGCCGGCATGTTCAGGTAACTCAGCGCCGAGGGAGCCGGTCCGATGCAGACCGATTCGTCGGCCAGTTTTACGTACTTGGCGTCGCGGTCGGCTTCGGAATGCACGACCACGGTTTTGATGCCCATCTCGCGGCAGGCGCGCTGGATGCGCAAGGCAATTTCGCCGCGGTTGGCAATAAGGATTTTTTCAAACATGGCGTCGGCTATCGGTTCTCGGTGACGTGAAAGGGTGGGACGCACGCATGTCGGGCAAGCCGCGACACGCTCTGGTGCTGACAGTTAGACAATCAGGAATCAGGCAATCACGAACAGCGGTTGGCCGAATTCGACCGGCTGGCCGTTTTCAACCAGGATATGCGTAATCACGCCGGTCGCATCGGCATCGATTTCATTGAGCAGTTTCATCGCTTCGATGATGCACAGCGTATCGCCTTCTTTGACGTTGGCGCCAATGTCGACGTACGCCGCCGTGCCGGGGGCCGACGAGCGGTAGAACGTGCCGACCATCGGCGACTTGACGATGTGACCAACCGGTTCCTCGTCGGCGGCAGCGACCGGCGCGGCGACTGGAGCCGCCGCAGCTGGTGCCATGACCTGTTGCGGTTGCATCATCATCATCTGGCCTTGTGCGGCAGGCGTTTTGACGATGCGGACTTTGCTTTCGCCTTCGGTGACTTCGAGTTCGGCGATGTCTGACTCGGCAACCAGGTCGATCAGTGTCTTGAGTTTTCGTAAGTCCATGGTGAACCTCTTGGAATGTTTATCTTGCTGCAAATAGATGGGAGCCGGAATAGAAACAGATTAACCGGCAAATAATGGACGAAAAATGAATTCAGAATGCGCGCGACGCACCGGGCGACCACGCTCACCGCCAGAGCTGACAGAGTGCTCCGGTTGCCATCCTGCACCGCGCGACCGGCGCGATCACCGCGCTGTCCCGATCATGAAGTAATGCCGGTCCGGACAGGATTTATTGCGCAGAAGCAGTTTGTTAGCCATCGAAATTGGTCACTCCGTTTGACGACGATCGCCGCATTTTGCCGTGTAATGACTACAGGTGGCAAGGAAAACCCGCGCGGACTGCTTACATCCCGGCAATATCCCGTCTGACTTCCTGCATGTTCAGCCTGCCCAGATAGGTCTTGCGAACCTGCCCGTCACTACTAATGAGTACCGAAAAAGGGAGTCCGCCGGCCTGATTGCCGAACTGGCGCGTCAGTTCACTGCCGCCCATGCCGCCGACATAGAGTGGATAACTGACCGGCAATTTGAGTGCAAACTCGCGCAGGCTGGACGGTGAATCGATGCCGATGCCGATGACATCGAGTGATTTGCCGGTCATTTCGGTATGCAGGGTCGATAGCTCCGGCATTTCTTCAACGCAGGGAGCGCACCAGGTCGCCCAGAAATTAACCAGCAGAGGCTTGCCTTTCCACTGCGCCAGCGGCTGCGGCTGTTCTTTCAGGTCGGCCAGGGTCATGCCAAACAGCGTGGCGACAGCCGCCGTTTGCGGTGCGACCGGGGCCATCCGGTGCCAGCCAAACCAGGCCCCCGCGCCGGCAAACAGTACACCCGCCAGGATCAGTCCACTTGTCGATCGTTTCATGCTTGCTCACTTTTCATCAGTTGCCGGACGGCGTTCAGGTCGGCCCGCTCGATCTTGCCATGATTGCCGCGCAGATCATCGACTGCATGCAGCGACAGGTGCACGCCTTCGTTACGCCACATGAAACTGACGATTTCAACCGGGTCGCCGCCCGGCCGCTGGCGCGCGCCTTCTGACACCTCGAACTGCACGTCCTTGTTGAGTAGATAGATTTCGACGTCCTTGGGACTTTCTGCGAACAGGTGCAGGTGGATGTCGGAATGGTTGCCTGCCGTGCCATTGAGCACGGCACCGACCAGGTAGGGTGAGAACTGCGCCAGTTCGGTCATCAGTGTGATAGCCAGTTCGCGCAAATGCTGCAGGCGGGCGGGTTGGGTGTCACCAAAAAACAGTTCGTTATAAAGGCGCACTTCCGCTTCGATTTCGGCATTGTCGGGAAGCACATCACCGCGCGGCTTGCTGTTGCCGAGCAGTTGCTTGACGGCCTTGCGTTTGGCGGTGCCGAAATCGGCCCCGTCTTCGGCAATCATGCGCGCAGCAGCGGCGGCGATTTCAGCGCGCAACAGGTCGGTCTCTGAGGGGTAGCTAATATCCATGAACCGGATAATAACCCGCCACGCTGTGAATGCGGTGCCGGCCGGCAGTCCGGTCAGATTCGACGATTGGCTGGATACGTCACATGTTTGTTATAATCCGGCCCCTCCTGCTTCGCCATCACTTTTCCTGCTACGACCCGACCGTCGGTATCCGGAAGCTGTTTTGATCGACGCATCCATTCACGTCGTTACAACTGCAACCCCGAATTCAGAACATGACCCTTCGCATTAAAACGTTATCGTTGAAGCCGCGCATTGCCACGGCCACCCCTGTCGAACCTGCCATCGTGAATGCGCCTGGCGCGCCTGCGGATGGCGAGGTCGCGGCCGGACCGCTGATCGTGGTGCGGCGTTCGCGTCTGGTGCGCCATGATGTGCCGGGGAGTGCAGCGTCCAACGATGTCAATGAGGAGGCGGGCGAGGAGGCGGGCGGGAACGTCAATCCGGAGCCTGTCGTCACACCTGCGCCAACGGTAGCGACAACCTTGGCTGTGCCGGTTCAACCCGAGCCTGTTGCGGTGCCGGTTTCTGTTGCCGCTGCTGATCCCGTGATCGAGACAGTGACTGCACCTGTCGTCAATCCGGTCGGCGAAATGGTCAGCGAAATGGCCGTTGAAAAGGATGATATGCAGGCAAGCGGGACCGTCGCCGCAGCCGATGAGGAATTGAATAGCGAATTCGCCAGCGCGTACGAGGGGGCACCGCAGCCGTCGGGGCCGCCGCCTGTCGTGATCCAGAAGGTATCGCGCCGCGCGGTCGTCATGCCAAGACAGCCTGCTGTCGAGGTAGAGGCTGCGGTCGAGCCGGTGCCAGCGCAGGTCGTAGTAAAAAAAGTGGCGCGACGTTCGGTTGTGCTGCCGTCGGCCGTAAGCGCGCCGGTGGCAGTGAGTACCGAGCCGGTCCATTCGCTGGCGCTGGCCAAGAAGACGGCCAAGCTGGCTTCTGCCGTGACCACGACCAGAAAAGCGGCCAGTCCTGCAGTACGCACGGCAAGTAGTACTGCCACCAGCGCCGGCAACAGTGCCAGCGCCAGCTTCAGCAAGGCCGCCGTCAAATCCGTCGAGGCAATCGTTACCGCAGCGGCCGTGATGCCGACGATTTCCCCTGCCGTGATTGCCGCCTTTGCTGCGCCGCGCGCAGCCAAGAGTAAAGAAGGCGGATCACGGCAGGCGATTCCGACCCCGGCGCTGAGTCTGGCCGAGCAGGAATTGCGTCTGTTGAAAATCAAGACCCTGATCGCCATCGGCAGTGACCGTGGCTATCTGACCCACGCCGAAATCAACGACCATTTGCCGGACGAAGTGGCCGAGGGCGAATCGATGGATCGTATCGTCGCCACCTTCAACGACATGGGTATCGCGGTCTACGAAAAAGCGCCGGATGCCGACACGCTGCTGTTATCCGACAAAGTCGCTTCCAGCCACGATGGTGCCGAAGCCGCGGTCGCCACCGCGCTGTCGTCGATCGATGCCGATTTCGGCCGCACCACTGACCCGACCCGGATGTATTTGCGCGAGATGGGCACCACGCCGTTGTTGAGCCGCTCCGAAGAAGTCGAGATCGCCAAGCGCATCGAAGCCGGTCTGGCCGACATGATGCAGGCGATTTCGGCGTGCCCGATGGTGGTGGCCGAATTGCTGGCCGTGGCGCAAAAAATTGCCGCCGACGAAACGGCTATCGATGACGTCGTCGATGGCGAAGCCGATGTGCCCGCCGCCGAGGCAACGCAGAGCGAAGCCGAAGTCGAGGTGGCGGAAGAAACCAGCGAGACCGATGACTCCGATGAATCCGATACCGCCGCTGATGTGCTCAGTCAAGCCGACAGCGACATCCTGTCGGCAGTGCAGCTGGCCAATCTGAAGCTAACCAGTCTGGCGCGTTTCGACACGATTGCGCAGCAGCACGCACTGATGCTGGCAGCGGCGGCTACCGATGGTTTCCATTGCAGCGCCTACGTCGACGCCCAGGCGATCATCTCGGCCGAAATGCTGCGCCTGCGTTTTACCGCCAAGATGGTCCAGAAGCTCAGTGAATTGCTGCGTATCCAGATGGGTGAAATGCGCGCCATCGAAAAGCAGGTCCTCGACCTCGTGGTCAATCGCGGTGGCATGCCGCGCAGTCTGTTCATTGCGACCTTTCCCGGCAATGAAATCGATCTTGGCTGGATTGATCTGGTAGTGGCCGGACAGCAAGCCTATTGCGTGACACTGGCACGCCAGATTCCGGCCATCAAGGAATTGCAAACCCGCCTCGTCGCTCTGCAGGAGCGGGTTGGTTTGCCGTTGCCGCAACTGCGCCGCGTCAGCAAGCAAATGTCGACCGGCGAATTGCGCGCCCGGCAGGCCAAGCGCGACATGACTGAAGCCAATTTGCGCCTGGTCGTCTCGATCGCCAAGAAGTACATCAACCGCGGCATGCAATTTCTCGACCTGATCCAGGAAGGCAATATCGGCTTGCTCAAGGCGGTCGATAAATTCGAATACCGGCGTGGCTACAAGTTTTCGACGTACGCAACCTGGTGGATCCGTCAGGCGGTCTCGCGCGCAATTGCCGACCAGGCCCGCACCATCCGGGTACCGGTGCACATGCTCGAAACCGTCAACAAGCTCAACCGGATCGCCCGCCGCATCCTGCAGGAAACCGGTATCGAAGCCGACCTGCCGACGCTGGCGCTGCACATGGAACTGACCGAACAAAAAGTGCGCGAGATCATGAAGATTGCACGTGAGCCGATTTCGATGGAGTCCCCGGTCGGTGACGACGGCGATTCGCAGCTCGGTGATTTCATTCAGGACAGCACCACTACCGCACCGCTCGAAGCCGCGGTGGATGCCTCGATGCGCACCGCCATCAAGGAAGTGCTGGATGCGTTACCACCGCGCGAAGCAAAAATCCTGCGTATGCGTTACGGCCTCGATACGCAGTCGGATCACACGCTGGAAGAAGTCGGCAAACAGTTCGAAGTCACGCGTGAGCGGATCCGTCAAATTGAAAGCAAGGCGCTGGTCAAACTGCGTCATCCGTCACGGGCCGACAAACTGAAAATCTTTGTTGAAGGCAACTGACAATGGGTTCGTAATCGGTCATGCTCAGGGCTCAATTAGCGCTGGTCTGATCTGCGTCCTGCAATTTGTTCGTCACGGATATTTGATGCCCTTGCTGCCGTACCACCGCGTATGAAATCCTTCCTGCAATCTGTTCAGGATCGCCTCGGTGCGGCGCTGAGTTTGCGCACCCGTATTGTCGCCGGAGTGCTGTTGACGATGCTGGTGGCGACGGTCAGCGTGACGCTGGTATCGCTGTCGCTGGGACGGCGGGAAATGAAAGAGATGATCGCGGCCGAGCAGAGTACGTTGCTCACCCGCACCGCCGATCAGATCGACCAGAAATTCGAACGCCGCCTTTCTGCGCTGGCATCGCTGGCTAAAAAAATCACGCTAGAGAAAGCGGCTGGACCCGATGCACTACAGCGCTTTATAGAAAGCCAGTCCGAATTATCGGTCTGGTTTGATAATTTGCTGGTGGCCGGGGCCGATGGTGCCGTACTTGCCAGCACGAATGGCCTGGCTAGTCGTGCCGGGGTCAGTGTCGCCGGGCGCGAGCATTTTCAGGACACTCTGGCGCTGCGCACCGGCGTCATTTCGCGTCCGGTCAGTAGCGTCATCACAGGTCGTCCGGTAGTTCTCATTACTGCGCCGGTATTTGATTCTGCCGGCAAGCTGGTGATGGTGTTGATTGGTAGCATCGAGCTGGAAAAAGACAACTTTATCGCCAGCCTGGGTAAGGCCCACATCGGCAAGTCGGGCTATTTTTTCATCATGACGTCCGATGGCATGTTTGTGTCGCATCCGGATGCCACGCGGATATTAAAGCCCGCTGGTCCGCTTCTGGCGGGTAATCCAGCGCTGGCACGTGCGATGGAGGGCTTTGAAGGCACCATCGAGTCGCCCGACAGTCTCGGTGCGGACAGTCTGTTTTCGTTCCGGCGCCTCTACAGTACCAGCTGGATACTGGCGTCCTCCGTGCCGGCCCGCGAAGCTTTCGTCACGATTGACCGCGCCGAACGCCGCTCGCTGTTGCTGGTATTGTTGCTGGCGCTGTGTGTGGGACCGCTGGTGTGGTGGGTGATTGACCGCCAGTTGCGTCCGCTCGATCAGCTGGCACGTCGCATCGATGCAGTCCGGCAGCGGCCGTCGCTGGTGATGCTGCCAGCGGTGTATGCCGCGACCGAATTCGGCCAGCTGGGGCGGGCGTTTGATGAACTGATGCGCGAACGCCTGCTGGCCGATAGCCGTTATCAGCGCGGCGCCGAGGAATTGCGCGCGGCCACCGATAGCAAGCTCGATGCGTTTTTCATTTTTCAAGCCGAGCGTAATGCGGCTGGCGAGTTGATCGATTTCCGTTTCAGCTACGTCAATGACAACGGTTTGCGGTTGCTAGGGCTGGAGCGCGAGCAGGTGATTGGTCAATTGCTGTGCGAGTTGTTACCGATCAACCGGTCCGCTGGTTTTTTTGACCGTTACGCGCAGGTGCTGCAAACAGGCATCGCGCTGCAGGAAGAGTTTTTCATTGATGTGCCCGGTATCAACGCGACCTGGCTGGCGCATCAGGTCACGCCGCTGGCCGATGGCGTGGCAATCACCTCGCGCGACATCAGCCAGCGCAAGCGCGACGAACTGGAGTTGTCGGCCAACCGCGCCTTTCTGCAATCGCTGGTCGATTACTTGCCGGTCATCGTTTATTCGAAAAGCACGCAAGCGGCGACTTATGGCCAGTTCGTGTTGTGGAATAAGGCGGCCGAGCGCATTACCGGATTGACTGCGGCGCTGGTGGTCGGCAAAACAGATCGCGAGCTGTTCGCACCCGCCATCGCCGACGCCTATGAGCAGCACGACCGTCAGATTCTCGCGGGCCGCGCGCCCATCACGGTACCGATCCATCCGATTCGCCGGCCGGATGGCACGCCACGGGTGCTGCGCACGCAGTCGCTGCCGGTGTTTGATGCCTCTGGTGCGGTTGAGTTTATCCTGGGTATTTCGGAAGACATCACTGAACAGTATGCCGAACGACTTGCGCTCGAAGCGAGCGAGCAGCGCTTGCGCGTGACGCTCGATTCGATCGGCGACGCCGTCATCACGACCGACATGCAGGCCTGCGTGACCTATCTCAATCCGGTAGCCGAGCGCATGACGGGATGGTTGCTGGCCGACGCGACCGGCCGGCTACTGACCGAGGTGTTCCGGATTTACCAGCGCGACTACAATGTGCAGTTAGCCGATCCGGTCGCGCAGGTGATTGCCAGCGGTGCTTCCAGTAGCACACCTGGCAGCGTGATGCTGGCCGGGCCGGGCGGCGTGCGTACTGCAATCGAGGATATGGCGGCGCCGATTCGTGATGCGGGCAATGCGATGCTGGGCGTGGTGCTGGTATTTCATGACGTCAGCCAGGCCCATGTGATGGCTGAAAAAATGACCCATCTGGCTGCACATGATGCGCTGACCGGCCTGCTCAACCGGCGCGAATTCGAGCGCCGGCTTGAGCAAGCGGTGCTGTCGACCGGCAGCGAGGGCAAGCAACACACGGTGCTGTACCTCGATCTGGACCAGTTCAAGATCGTCAACGACACCTGCGGCCACGTCGCCGGCGACGAATTGCTGCGCCAGCTGACCACCTTGTTGCAGGCTAAGTTGCGATCGGGCGATACGCTGGCGCGGCTCGGTGGCGACGAGTTTGGCGTGCTGCTCGAAAGTTGCGCGACCGCGCCGGCGCTGCGCGTGGCCGAGCAATTGCGTCAGGTCGCCAGCGACTTCCATTTTGTCTGGCTCGATAACGTATTTCCGATTGGCGTGAGCATCGGTCTGGTCACATTCGGCGCGGGCGTGACAACCCCGGACATCTTGCGCATGGCCGACAGCGCCTGCTATGTGGCCAAGGACAAGGGGCGTAACCGGGTCCACGTGTACACCGAAGAAAATGCCGAACTGGCGCACCGCAAGGGTCAGATGAGCTGGGTGACACGCCTGCAGCAGGCGCTCGACGAAGACCGTTTCGTGCTGTATCGCCAGCCGATCATGGCGCTCGATGGCGGGCTTGGCCGCCATGATGAACTGCTGCTGCGTCTGTGCGCCGACGACGGGACGCTGATTCCGCCGATGGCCTTCATTCCGGCGGCCGAGCGCTATGGCCTGATGCCGGCGCTGGACCGCTGGGTGATCCGGCGCGCGCTGTCGACCCACACGTTGCGCTATCCACCGGACGGTTTGCCGTCGCTGGTCGCGATCAACCTGTCGGCGACGTCGATTGGCGACGAGACCTTCCTGCCGTTTGTACTGGAGCAGTTTGCATTGACAGGCGTGCCGCCGTCAGAAATTTGCTTCGAGATTACCGAGACCGCTGCCATCGCCAATCTGGGTGACGCCACCGTGCTGATCCGCGCACTGAAAGCGATTGGCTGTAAATTTTCGCTCGATGATTTTGGCAGTGGCATGTCGTCGTTCACGTACCTCAAGCACTTGCCGGTTGATTATTTGAAGATCGACGGTAGCTTCGTCAAGGACATGATGGACGATCCGGTCGATCGCGCGATGGTCGAAGCGATCCACCGGGTTGGCCATGTCATGGGCTTGCAGACGATCGCTGAATTTGTCGAAAGCGACGCCATCATCGCGGCGCTGCGTGAGATCGGTGTCGATTACGCGCAGGGCTATGCGATTGGCAAGCCGGTGGCTTGTGTGCCCTGTTCGGCTTGCTGAGGAGTATTGGCTTTACGAAAGAATCGTAGCGTCAATCACCGCAAGCTATGGCACTGAAACACCCGTTGGTAGGTTTTTTTAATCGTCAGAGGAGATGACTCATGCAGACTCCTGCACTTCCGGCAAATGAAGTTGAACGCCTTGCCGCACTGGCGCGTTACGCGATTGTTGATACGCCCGGAGAAGGCGGGTTCGATGATTTCACGCAGCTGGCATCGCATATTTGCGGAGTGCCGATTGCGCTGATCTCGCTGGTCGACGCCAGCCGTCAATGGTTCAAGAGCCGTGTCGGGCTCGATGTTGTCGAGACTGATCGTACGATGTCGTTTTGCGGGCACGCCATTCTGGCCGACGGCTTGTTCGAAGTACCCGATACCGCGGCTGATGCCCGTTTCCATGACAATCCGCTCGTCACGGATGGCCCGCAGCTGCGTTTCTACGCCGGCGAACCGCTGGTGACTGACGATGGCTTCCGGATCGGCACCTTGTGCGTGATGGATCAGATTCCGCGCACGTTGTCGCTGTCACAGCGCGCCGCCATGGCGGCACTCGGCCGCAGCGTCATGCGCCAGATCGAGAGCCGCCGCACCGCCCGTCTGCTGGATGAAAAATCCCGCTTCAAGGAAGCCGTGCTCGATAGCGCCGACATTGCCCTGATAGCGACCGGACCGGATGGCGTCATTTCCAGTTTCAATCGTGGTGCGCAAGTCATGCTGGGTTATCCGGCCGAGGCCATGCCGGGACGTGCTATCGGTGACCTGTTTGCCATGCCGTTGCCAGCGGCCGCGGGTACTGCGGACTATGCGCAGCAGATGCTGGCGCTGGCCGGGCGCAATGACAATGGTTTTGATGACTGTGAGCTGCAGCGCAGCGATGGCACGCCGGTGCCGGTGCGACTGTCGGTGACGGCGGTGCGGGATCGTGAGGGGCATTTGCTGGGTGCTTTGCATCTTGCACAGGACATCAGCAAGCGCCGCCAGGCGCAAGCGGCTCAGCGTCGCGCTACCGACATGCTGCAAAAAATCGCGATGCGCGTGCCGGGGGTGATTTGCCAGTTCCGTCGCAATACCGACGGCACGTACGCGGTCCCGTATGCCAGCGAACAATTGTTGGTGATTTACAGAGTGAGTCCGCAACAGGTCGCCGGTGACGCCAGCCTGCTCATCGAGACGATTCATCCTGACGACCGGCAACGGGTCATGGCGGCGATTGAACGCTCGGCTGTCGAGCTGTCGCCGTGGCGCGAACAATACCGCTTGCTCTTCGACGACGGCACGGAGTGCTGGGTTGATGGCAATGCCGTTCCTGAAACGGCCGATGACGGTGCTGTGCTGTGGCATGCCGTGATTACCGATATCACCGGGCGCAAGACCGCGGAGCTCGAACTCACGCGCAGTCACGCCATTCTGGAAATCCTCAACGAACAACTGCGCGCCAGGCAGGCCGAACTGGCGGCAGTCAATGATGCTTCGCCGCTGGGACTGTTTCGCACCGACCGGGCAGGTCGCTGTACCTATACCAATAAAGCCTACGGAGCCATTACCGGTCTGACGCTGGCAACTGCACGCAACGACGGCTGGGGCGCGGCGCTGCATCCGCAGGATCGCGCCGCCGCCATGGCAGCCTGGGACGAGGCGGTGCGCTGCGCTGCGCCAGTCGTTACGAGCAGGATCAGCGCTATGTGCATGCCGATGGTTCCGAAGTCATTGCCCGGGTAGTCGCCGCACCGATGCAGGTGGACGGCGTGTGTACCGGTTTTGTCGGTACTGCAGACGACATCACGCTGCGCCGCCGCAATACCGAAGCATTGCGCGACAGTGAAAAACGGCTGCGCATGATTACCGATAATTTGCCGGTGCTGATTGCGTATATCGACAAGCAGCTCCGGTTGCAATTTGCCAATGCCACCATCGAAAGCTGGCTGCACATCAGTCCGGCTGACGCGCAGGGGCGCCGCTTCGAAGACATCGTCGGGCCGGGCAACTATGCGCTGCGCCTGCCCTACCTGTTGCGGGCGCTGGCGGGCGAGCGGGTCGAGTTCGAGATGCTGGTGACCAATGGCGGCGTGGTACGCCATGTCCAGACCACTTATGTTCCGGATCAGGATAGCGACGGTAACGTCCATGGCGTCTATACGCTGAGCAGCGACATTTCGGCGCTCAAGCAAACCCAATTGCAATTGCAGGCGCTGGCCCGCTACGACACCCTGACCGGATTGCCGAACCGCTATCACCTCAATCAGACCCTGACCGAAGCGGTGGCCCGCAGCCAGCGCTCGATCGATCATCTTGCCGTGCTGTTTCTGGATATCGACCATTTCAAGCAGATCAACGACACCTGGGGCCATGCCGCCGGTGATGCCGTGCTGGTGGAGTTTGGCAACCGGTTGAAAGCGACGGTGCGGGTGACCGATATCGTCGCACGGTTGTCCGGGGATGAGTTCATTGTGCTGCTGGAAGGGTTGACGTTGACTGAACAAGCGCACGAGGTGGCACACAAGATTCTCGCGGCGCTGGCAGAACCCGTTGCGTGGTCGGGACGGTCAATTGCCATGAGCGCCAGTATCGGGATTGCCTACGGTCACACCAAAAACCTGACGCCGACGGATCTGCTCGGGCTGGCCGACAAGGCGCTTTACCGGGCCAAGCAGGCCGGACGCAACGTCGCGCGCGAGGGGAGCGAGTAAGTTGGTCGCGCGGGGCAGGCTTTTTTCAGCCGGAGAAATGTCGTTGACTGGCTAGGTGGCGGGCAGCTGGCGCGCCACCAGCGCCGCTGCTGCCGTGCGGGTTTCGACGCCGAGCTTGACGAAAATATGTTCGAGGTGTTTGTTGACGGTGCGCGGACTCATGCCGAGGATCTCGGCGATGTCGCGGTTGGTCTTGCCTTTGGCCAGCCAGGTCAGCACATCCTGTTCGCGCGGGGTCAGCTGGTAACCGGCCATCGATAGGCTGGCTGGTTTGGCCATGGCGGTTTCATCGAATAGCAGCAGTAAATCGCCACTGCGCTCGCCGCGCGAAAACCGGATGCCTAGTTCGCCGTCCTGTTGCTGCACCCGCAGCGGTGCCACGGCCCCCGGATCAGTGCTGGCCAGCGTCAGGTGTTGAGCGATCCAGCTGTGCAGTGCCGGCGGTAGTGCCGGCGCCGCGTCGTCAGCGGGAAAGTAGCGTTCCAGCCAGGCCAGCGCCTTGCTGGTTTGCCAGATCGGCCGGCCTTGCCGGTCCAGCACAATGACGGCATGGGCACTGGCTTCACTGGCCGTATTGGCCAGTGAAATCTGGCTGGCACTGCGCAACTGGGCAACGATGCGGGCGATCAATTCGGGCGGTTGCAGCGGCTTGATCACGTAGTCATTGCCGCCGACCTCGAAGCCGCGTACCACGTGTTCGGTTTCGGTCAGTCCGGTCATGAAAATTACCGGAATATGGCGGGCGCCGGGCAGGGCGCGGATATGCCGGCAGGTCTCGAACCCGTCCATGCCCGGCATCACCGCATCGAGCAGGATCAGATCCGGCGTGATAAACCCGAGCCGCTCCAGCGCGCCGGCACCGTCGGTGGCGACCAGCACCATGTAGCCGGCTTCGTCGAGCGCATCCGACAGCACCGCCAGATTTTCGGGCACATCGTCGACAATCAGGATCATATGCTGGTCAGGGCGCAGGGGAAGCATCGCGGATGGCCTCTTTGAGTCGGGCGGCAAAGTCGTTCAGCCGGAAGCGCCTGACCAGCTCGCGCAGCCCGGTGGTGAAGGTGAGCTGGGATGGCGTGCGCTGTTCCAGTTCGGTCAGTTTGGCGAGGATGCCTTTGACGTAGCCGATCGCGCCGAGCTCGAGCAGCGCGGTCAGTTCGTCGAGTGACGGCAGCGTCGGCGTAGTGGTGGTCAAGATGGCTGCCGGCGGCGGTGCGGCGATCCACTCCAGCCGCAGGTGTAATTTGATCTTGGACAGTAATTCCAGCAGCGACACCGGCTTGACCACAAAGCCGTCGTGGCACGGAAAGCCGGCCCGACCGGCCGCCAGATCGAAGGCATTGGCCGAGACGATCAGAATCGGCAGGGTGGTGGTGCCGGGCCGGTTCAGGTCGCGGATGGCGCGACTCACCGCCCAGCCATCCATCACCGGCATCGCAATATCGAGCAGCACCAGGTCGGGTACCCCGGCACGGATGCTGGCCAGACAGGCGGCACCGCTGTCGGCTTCGCTGATGTCGAAGCCCATCGGCAGCAACATGTGGGCGAGCATCGTTCGCTGGCTGGCCTGGTCGTCGACGATCAGGATGCGCCGGCGCGGACCCAGATAACCCGCCAGCGGATCGGTCAGCGTCAGCGCCGGACGCGGTGCGTGGACAGTCGGCAGATAGAGCTTGAGCAGGAAGCAGCTGCCGCTGGCGGGCGTGCTGGTCACCGTCAGTTCACCCCCCATGACGTGGGTCAGCATGCTGCTGATGGTCAGGCCCAGACCGGTACCGGCCACCGCGCGCAGGTCGGCGCTGGCGGTGCGCTCGAACGGGTGGAAGATGCGTTGGGTTTCGTCGGCGGTCATGCCGATACCGGTGTCTTCAACCGAAAAGTGCGCCATGTCGCGCAGATAGTTCAGACGCAGCGTGACCGATCCGGTATCGGTGAATTTGATGGCATTGCCGAGCAAATTGATCAGGATCTGGCACACCCGCTTGTGGTCGGCGCGCACCACATCGGGCAGGCGGTTGCTGCAGACGAAGGCGAATATCAGGCCTTTTTCGGCCGCCAGCGGTGCGAACATCTGCACGATCTGTTCAAGAAAAGCCGGTAGCGCCAGCTCGTCGGAGTCGAGTCGCATCTTGCCGGCTTCGATTTTGGCGATGTCGAGCAAGCCGTCAATCAGGCTCAGCAAATGGTTGCCGCTGCGGTGGATCACGTCGATCGCGTCCTTGCGGTGCGGCGGCATGGCCGGATCGACCTGCAGGATTTGCGCATAGCCGAGAATGCTGTTGAGCGGCGTGCGCAGTTCATGGCTCATGCCGGTGATGAAGCGGGTCTTGGCGAGGTTGGCCGACTCGGCGGCTTCTTTGGCGCGCTGTAGTGCGACATCGGTTTTTTCATGCGCAGCGATTTCCTGCAACAGCAACCGGGTCTGGCGTTCCGACTCCTCCAGCGCGATACGACGGCTATCGGCTGTCAGCACCAGCCACCAGACGCCGACGCCGGTCAGTAGCAGCAGGCTGCAGAACAGCTTCAAAAAAATCCAGCCGAGCTGATCGTGTCCGGCCACTGACGACAGCGTCGACAGTTCCTGCGCGTACAGCAGCCATAACAGCAGCGCCAGCCCGCTACCGAGCAGGCCGAGAAGGATCAGGTAGCGACTCAGGCGGGTTTGCAGGCGGCTTGCCAGTCTGGTCGGCAACACCGCCATCAGCTGTTCGGGCAAGCGGGCATCGACCTTGCAGCGATCGTTGCAGCGCACGTCGAGCGTGCAGCACAGCGAACAGATCGCTCCCTGATAGGCCGGGCAATGTGCCATGTCTTCGTTCTCAAACGTGTTCTCGCAAATGACGCAACGGCGCGGGACCAGTCCGTCGCGCGGCAGGGTGTCGAGGCGCGCAATGTAGTAGCGCCCGCGGGTGATAATCGCAATCAGTGGTGCCAGCAGCAGCGCACTGCCCAGGGCGATGAACGGCGCGAATGCCTGCGCCAGCGTACCGAACGATCCTGTCAGCGCAATGGCCGATAGCAGCGTTGCGCCCAGCATCGCACCCACGCCGACCGGGTTGATGTCGTACAGATGGGCGCGCTTGAATTCGATCTGCGGCGGGCTCAGCCCGAGCGGCTTGTTGATCACCAGATCCGCCACGACGGCACCGATCCATGAGATCGGCACCAGCGAATAGATCCCCAGCACATGTTCGAGCGCGTCGAACACGCCCAGCTCCATCAGCAGGATCGCAATGAGCACATTGAAGACCAGCCAGACCACGCGCCCCGGATGGCTGTGCGTCAGGCGGGCAAAAAAATTCGACCAGGCCAACGAACCGGCATAGGCATTGGTCACGTTGATCTTGACTTGCGACACCACGACGAACAGCGTTACCGCCGCCAGCGCCCAGGCCGGATTCGAGAACACGTAGCCGAATGCCACCAGATACATCCGGGTCGGTTCGATGGCCTGCTCCATCGGCACCTGATGCTGGATCGCAAGATACACCAGCAGCGCGCCGCCCAGCATCTTGGCCGCGCCCAGCACGATCCAGCCGGGTCCGGCCAGCAGCAGGGCGGACCACCAGCGCACGCGGTTGGCCGGAGTTTTTTCGGGCAGAAAGCGCAGGAAGTCGACCTGTTCGCCGATCTGCGCGATCAAGGCAAACGCCACGGCGGTGGCTGCACCGAACAGTGCCGGATTGAACGAGCCACCCTCTTCGGCGCGGCCGGAAAAATGCATCAGGTCGCTCAGTGCGGTGGGTTCCTTGTAGAGCACGCACACGTAAGGCACGACCAGCAGCACGATCCAGACCGGCTGGGTCCAGAGTTGCAGACGGCTGATCCACGTGATGCCCCATGCCACCATCGGGATGATCACCAGCGAACAGGCGATGTAACCGAGCGCCAGCGGCAAGCCGAAATACAGCTGCACCGCCTGCGCCATGATGGACGCTTCAAGCGCAAAAAAGATGAACGTGAACGACGCATAGATCAGCGACGTGATGGTCGAGCCGATGTAGCCGAAGCCGGCGCCACGCGTCAGCAAATCCATGTCGACACCGTACCTGGCCGCGTAATAACTGATCGGCAGGCCGGTCAGGAAGATCAGTACCGACACGCACAGGATGGCCCAGAACGCATTCGTGAACCCGTAGCTCAGCGTGATCGCAGCGCCGATCGCTTCGAGCGCGAGGAACGAAACGGCACCCATCGCGGTATTGGCCAGGCTGAATTCGGACCACTTGCGAAACGCGCGTGGCGTGAAGCGCAACGCGTAGTCTTCCAGCGTTTCGTTGGCGACGAGGGTGTTGTAGTCGCGGCGGATCTTGATGATGCGTTGGGGGGCTGCCGTCAGCACGAAGTTCTCGGGGAATCAGGGATCACTGGTCTTAGCAAGTTTCAAACCAGCCGGGGGCACCCGTTCAGACATGTTTTTGTGCGTGTTTGGCGTGGCGTGCACTGATGTGGGTAAACGCTGCATTTACGTGGTGCAGATGACAACAATATGGCCCGCCAGCCGACTACGGCGCTTACGTCAAACGACGTATTGCTGCACTGCGGTACACCTCCTAATCTACGTCTCAAGGCAAAACGCTTTCCAGATCTGCAACACCAGACAGTGGTGAGGCGGTTTGCAAAATCCCGTTTTTCAGCGAATTTTCCGTTGCATCACCATCTGAAAGGAGCACCGCATGTCAACTTGTTCCCCTGCCGACATCCAGTCCGCCCAGCGCCGCAAGGTTCTCATGGGTCTGGCTGTTGCCTCCACGCTGGCATTCCCGGTAATGAGCTTTGCCTAGTCCCCGGCGACGGCAAAAATCAACACCACGAAACTTGCCATCACCGACACCGAAGTCACGGTCGGTCAGTTGCATTCGGCAACCGGCACGATGGCCATCAGCGAAACCGGATCGATCCAGGCAGAGCGGCTGGCGATCGACCAGATTAATGCGATGGGCGGCATTCTCGGTCGCAAGATCAAGATCATTCAGGAAGACGGTGCCAGCGACTGGCCGACTTTCGCTGAAAAAGCCAAGAAGTTACTGGTCAGCGATCGCGTAGCAACGGTGTTCGGTTGCTGGACATCGGCCTCACGCAAAGCCGTGTTGCCAGTCTTCGAAAAAGAAAACGGCTTGCTGTACTACCCGACTTTTTATGAAGGTCTGGAGCAATCCAAGAACGTGTTCTACACCGGTCAGGAAGCGACCCAGCAAGTACTGGCTGGCCTCGACTGGATTGCCAAGGAAAAGAAAGCCAAGACCTTTTTCCTGGTCGGCTCCGACTACATCTGGCCACGTACGTCCAATAAAATTGCCCGCAAACATATCGAGAACGTGATCAAGGGTTCAGTCGTCGGCGAAGAGTACTACCCGCTCGGCAACACCCAGTTCGGCTCGCTGATCAACAAGATCAAGCTGAAAAAACCGGATGTGATTTTCACTGACGTGGTCGGTGGCAGCAATGTCGCGTTCTACAAGCAACTGAAAGCCGCTGGCGTCACGGCCAAGACCCAGACCCTGCTGACCATCTCGGTCACGGAAGATGAAATGCTCGGTATCGGTGGCGAAAACGTCGAAGGCTTCTACGCGTCAATGAAATATTTCCAGAGCCTCGACAATCCGAACAACAAGAAATTCGTCGCTGACTTCAAGGCCAAGTACGGTGCCAATGCCGTGATGGGCGACGTGACCCAGGCGGCCTATCTCGGACCATGGTTGTGGAAAGCCGCGGTCGAGAAGGCCGGCAGTTTTGATGTCGACAAGGTCATCGCCGCCTCAGCCGGACTGGAACTGAAGAATGCGCCGGAAGGCTACGTCAAGGTCCATGAAAACCATCACCTGTGGAGCAAGACCCGCATTGGTCAGGCTCAGAAAGACGGCCAGTTCAAGGTGGTCTACGAGTCCGAACTGATCGAGCCGAACCCGTTCCCTAAAGGCTATCAATAACCGGAGTCGTTGCCGGGGTGAGGACTGACTGTCCCACCCCGGTTCGCTGTGACTGCACGAGCGCATCACCTAATTTCACACGCAGCATCAACGGGAGTCACCATGGAGTGGTTATCTGAATTCGGCGCCATCTTCGCGATGCAGGGCTTTAACGGCCTGTCGGTCTTTTGCGTGCTGCTCCTGATGGCGCTCGGACTGGCCATCATCTTCGGACAGATGGGCGTGATCAACATGGCGCATGGCGAGTTCCTGACCATCGGTGCCTACATGACGTATTACCTGTCGTCACTGACGACCAAATACGCACCGTCTTTCCAGCCGTATTATTTTTTCCTGGCGATCGTACTGTCGTTTCTGGCGGCCTACGGCGTTGGCTACCTGACCGAGCGGTTGATGATCAGCCGCCTGTACAAGCGTCCGCTCGATACCTTGCTGGCGACCTGGGGCTTGAGCTTGCTGATGCAGCAAACCTTCCGTTCGGTGTTCGGTGCCAAGGAAGTCAGCGCGACATTACCTGACTGGCTGATGGGCTCATTCAAGCCAACCGAAAATATCGATATCCCGATCAATGGCGCGTTCATGATGTGCCTGACGGTGATCATGACCGGCGGCATTTTCCTGTTGCTGTTCCGTTCGCGCTGGGGCTTGCAGGTCCGCGCCACGATGCAAAATCGCCTGATGAGTGGCGCGGTCGGCATCAATACCCGCAAGGTTGATCGCACTACCTTTGCGCTCGGTTGCGGTGTTGCCGGCGTGGCTGGTTCGGCTTTCACGACCATCGCCTCGACCGGCCCGACCAGCGGTTCGCTGTATATCGTCGACACTTTTCTGGTGGTGGTGTTTGGCGGCGCGCAAAGCCTGATCGGTACGATTGCCTCAGCCTTCTCAATCGCCCAGACCCAGTCGACCGCCGAGTTTTTCCTGTCTGGATCGATGGCCAAGGTACTCACGCTGTCGGCGGTGATCGTGATCCTGATGCTGCGTCCGCAAGGCCTGTTTTCTTCCAAAGTCCGCAAGTAGTTTTTTACCTCCAAGGACAGACCATGAACACACTGTACGAAAAATTACTCGGAGGAAGGCAAGGTGCCATCGGCCTGCTGGTGCTGGGCGCGTTGCTGATTGTCGTGTTTCCGCTGCTGCTGGATGGCTTTCGTCTGGGGCTGGTCGGCAAGTATCTGTCGTACGCTTTTGTCGCCGTCGGCCTGGTGCTGTGCTGGGGCTATGGCGGCATTTTGAGTCTCGGCCAGGGCGTGTTCTTCGGTGTCGGCGGCTATTGCATGGCGATGTTTCTCAAGCTCGAAGCGTCCGACCCGATCAGCACAAAAATCCAGTCGACTCCCGGCATCCCGGACTTCATGGACTGGAACCAGATCACTGCCTTGCCGGCGATGTGGCAACCATTTCACAGCCTCCCGCTGACCCTGTTGCTGGTGATTGCCGTGCCGACGCTGATCGCTTTCATCCTTGGTGTAGCGATGTTCAAGCGCCGTGTTGGTGACGTGTATTTTTCGATTGTCACGCAAGCCGTCGCTGCCATTCTCGCCATCCTGATCGTCGGCCAGCAAGGCTTGACCGGTGGCGTCAACGGCATCACCGACCTGCGCACCATGCTGGGCTGGGACATCCGCAGTGATTCGGCCAAGCTGATCCTGTACTTCGTCACGGTCGCGCTGCTGTTTGTGTGCGTACTGTTCGGTCGCTATATTTTGACTTCCAAACTGGGCCGGTTGTTGATGGCGATGCGCGACAAGGAAGAGCGTGTGCGCTTCTCCGGTTACGACGTGGCCAGTTTCAAGATTTTCGTGTTTTGCGTGGCGGCGGCTTTCTCGGCCATCGGCGGTGCAATGTTCACGTTGCAAGTGGGTTTCATGTCGCCTTCATTCGTCGGCATCGTGCCCTCGATCGAGATGGTGATCTACGCCGCCGTCGGTGGTCGCATGTCGCTGCTCGGTGCGATTTACGGCACGTTGCTGGTGAACTTCGGCAAGACCTATTTTTCCGAGACATTTCCTGAGCTGTGGCTGTTCCTGATGGGCGGCTTGTTCATCACCGTGGTGATGTATTTCCCGAACGGCATCGCTGGATTGTATGAGTCGCATGGCCGTCCATGGCTGGAGAAGTTGCTACCGAAAGCCCGTGCCAAACCCGCACCGCAAGCTAGTGTTCAACCTGCTGCCAAACTGGAGACCGTCCAATGAGCAACGCACCGATTGGCGTCAAGAATATCCACCGGCCCGTGCTGGCGGTCGAGGGCCTGACTGTCTCGTTCGATGGTTTCAAAGCGGTCGATAACCTCAACCTGTACGTCAACCGCAATGAAGTCCATGTCGTGATCGGCCCGAACGGGGCCGGCAAGACCACGGTACTCGATCTGATCTGCGGCAAGACCCAGGCTACTTCCGGCAGCATCCGTTTCAACGAACGCGAACTGACCAAGATGGCCGAGTACGACATCGTGCGCGCCGGCGTTGGCCGCAAGTTCCAGACGCCATCGATTTACGAAAACCTGAGCGTCTTCGATAACCTCGAAATGTCGTTCCCGAAAGGCCGGTCGGTCTTTGGCGCGCTGGTCTTCGAGCGCTCGGCCGATGTGATTGCCCGCGTCAACGAAGTGGCCGCCGAGATCTTTTTGAGCGAGCAGTTGCACGAGCAGGCCGACCTGTTATCGCACGGCCAGAAGCAATGGCTGGAGATCGGCATGTTGCTGATGCAGGAGCCGGAATTGCTGATGCTCGACGAACCGGTGGCCGGCATGAGTGTCTCCGAGCGCAGCAAGACGGCCGAGCTGCTAGGTCGCATCAGTCAGGGGCGTTCGGTGCTGGTCATCGAGCACGACATGGAATTCGTCAAGAGCATCGCGCATCGGGTCACCGTGCTGCACCAGGGCAAAGTGCTGGCCGAGGGCAGCATGGAATCGGTGCAGGCCAATCCGAAAGTGATCGAAGTCTATCTGGGTCACTGAGACCGAAAGGAAACACCATGCTCAGCATCACCAATCTCGTTTCCGGCTACGGCCAGAGCCAGGTCATTCACGACATCAATCTCAACGTCGGGAAAAATGAAATCGTCGCCATCATGGGGCGCAACGGCATGGGCAAGACCACGCTGTTCAAGACATTGATGGGCGTGTTGCCCAAGCGTAGTGGCAGCATCCGTATCGGCGAGAAAGAAATCGGCGCGATGGAAAGTTATGAGCGCGTCGAGAACGGCATCGCCTACGTACCGCAGGGCCGGATGATTTTTTCCAACATGACGGTGCTGGAAAATATCCAGACCGGCCTGCCGGCCAGGGCGCGCGGCAAGGTGCCTGAAGAACTGTATGCGTTGTTCCCGGTGCTGTTCGACATGCGCAGCCGCAAGGGCGGCAACCTGTCGGGTGGCCAGCAACAGCAACTGGCGATTGCCCGCGCGCTGGCGACCAACCCGAAAGTGCTGTTGCTCGACGAGCCGACCGAAGGCATCCAGCCGTCGATCATCAAGGACATCGCGCGCAACCTGAAAGAGATCCGCACGATGCGCCAGCTGACCATCATTGTTTCCGAGCAGGTGCTGAGTTTTACGCTCGACATCGCCGACCGGTTTCTGGTGATCGACAAGGGGCGCTTTGTCTACGAAGACACGCGCGCCAATGTGGATGCGCCGACCATTAGCAAGTATCTGTCCGTCTAGGTCGGGTCGGTGCAACCTACCGATCCGGTTGGACGCAATTTAATTGAGATCAATTCCAAGAGGAGTCCGGCATGAGACACGGTGATATTTCCAGCAGTAACGACAGCGTCGGCGTAGCTGTCGTCAACTACAAGATGCCCCGCCTGCACACGCGCGCCGAGGTACTCGAAAATGCCCGCAAGATCGGCGAGATGCTGGTCGGTATGAAAACCGGCTTGCCCGGCATGGACCTGGTGATTTTCCCGGAATACTCGACCCACGGCATCATGTACGACGCGCAGGAAATGTTCGACACCGCCTCGACCATCCCCGGCCCGGAGACCGATGTCTTCGCCGCGGCCTGCATCAAGGCCAATGTCCGGGGCGTGTTTTCGATCACCGGCGAACAGCATGAAGAGCATCCGGACAAGGCTCCGTACAACACGCTGATCCTGATGAACAACAAGGGCGGGATCGTGCAGAAGTACCGCAAGATCATGCCGTGGACGCCGAACTGTCGGTCAGCAGCATCCGCGATGCGCGTCGCAACGGGCAATCGCAAAACCATTTGTACAAGCTGCTGCACCGTGACTACACCGGCACCATCAATTCCGGCGAAGACCCGGCCGGTAAGGCCGATTGCCCGTTCGATTTCTACAAGACCTGGGTCAACAATCCGCAAGCCGCCCGCGCGCAATCGGAAGCGCTGACGCGGTCAACTGCCGGCACACCGGAATGCCCGATCGACGGCATCCCGAATACCTGATTTTTTTCTGCCCAAGGAGAATCGCGATGATTGGCTTCATGCACTACAACAAATTCGGCACCGCCGGATTCACCGACAGCGGCAAGGCGCGCTGTGCGTCGTCGGCGCAAACCTGCCCGGTTTGCGTGCTGTCGTTCACGGCATCAGGCGGCGTGCTACCGGACGGCACCGTGCTGCAGAAAGACGAGTGGGTCAAGCTGGTCTGCAGCACGATCAAGGATGACACCGTCAGCGGCGGCTATCAGGCCGGCTGTTTTGCGGGTGCGTATCCATCGTCCTGATTCAGCAACTCGTCCCCTTATTTTTGTTACCCAACAAGGAGCAACCATGCAGCACTTCACCATCAAACCGGGCGTCCCACTGGCCGAACAACCTGAACTGGGTCATAACCGCTGGCATCCGGATATTCCGTTCCTGTCACGCGTCAAACCGGGCGAAGAAATCATCATCGAGTCGCTCGACTTCCTCGATGCCCAGATCCATGACAACGACGATGTCGCCGATGTGCGCGATGTCGACCTGACCCGCGCCCATCCGCTGACCGGTCCGTTCTACATCGAAGGCGCCGAACCCGGCGACTTGCTGGTGGTCGATCTGCTCGATATCAAGCCGATTACACCGGTTGGTTTTTCGGGCGTATTTGCGAAGTCCAATGGCGGCGGTTTTCTGGCCGATTATTTTCCCGAGCCGGCCAAAGCGATCTGGGATTTGAAGGGCTTGTACGCGACTTCGCGCCATATTCCCGGCGTGCGCATCGCCGGACTGACGCATCCGGGTCTGATGGGTTGCTTGCCATCGATGGATTTGCTCAATGAATGGAACCGTCGCGAAGCGCCACTGGCCAAGCTCGGCCTGGCCAAACCACCGGATCCGAAGACGGCGGTCCTGCGTGGCGTGACCGGTTCTGCATTTGACCGGATGGCGGCCGAAGCCGCGCGCACCGTGCCACCGCGCGAACATGGCGGCAATACCGACATCAAGGATTTGTCTTCCGGCACCCGGATTTTCTTCCCGGTCTATGTCAAGGGTGCGGGCTTTTCGATGGGCGACTTGCACTTCTCGCAGGGCGATGGCGAAATCGGGTTTTGCGGCGCGATCGAGATGGATGGCGCAACCCATGTGGCGTTCGACCTGATCAAGGGCGGCATGGCCAAGTCCGGCCTGACGGCACCGATTTTCCTGCCGAGCGTGGTCAAGCCGCACTACAGCAAGTACATCACTTTCGAAGGCATCAGCGTCGAGAACGGCAAGAACTATTACCTCGATGCGACAGTAGCCTATCGTCAGGCTTGCCTGAAGGCGATTGATTACCTGACCCGCTTCGGTTACACCGGCCCGCAAGCCTACATGTTGCTGACCGCCGCGCCGGTCGAAGGTCGCATCGGCGGCATCGTCGATATTCCGAACTGTGCCTGCACAGTGTCGATCCCGACCGAGATTTTCGATCAGGACATCACGCCAAAAGGCATGCTCAACGACCTCGCGCACTGGGGGCGCAAGCAACCGTAACCGGGTCGATCTGCGGCGGGGTCAGCGACCTTGCCGCTTCATTTTTACAAGGAAATCATCATGCCGTTCTATGACATCCACTGCAGCGAATGTGAAGGCATTTTCGAGCGCATGCTCAAGGTCAGCGACCTGCATACCGAAGTCGAATGCCCGTACTGCAAGCAGCAAACCACAGCGCGTCCGGCACTCAATGCGTCGCGCGTAAGTCTGCAAGTCACCGATACATGGAAGCCACGCACCGGTGCCGAACGACTGGCCGGTAATGGCGTGGCGGGACAGGGCACCAGCACGCGGCGGATTCGTAATAGCGTGCTGCATAACTGCAAGGGACATAGTTGCAGTATTTGTGAGTTGCCTTGAGGGATCTCTTTTTATCTGATCGTTGGAGTCAGTTAGTGACGAAATTTATTTGCCGCTCAGAGATGTCTGTATTTTTCCAATGAAAGTGAATCCAGCGTGATGCATTGAAAACTCCATAGGAATAACGTTCTTATACTCTTTGCTTGGTTGAGGCAGTGTTCAATGCAAGGCATCATGCAGAGAGAAATAATGAGCAGCGCTACATCCGGAATCACAGCAAGCGAACAGGTTGATCACCTGTTTCAAGAAGTCAGCAACTTGCTGATGACGGCGCGACGCGAGGTGCGTAGGACCGTCAACGATGTGATGATCCAGACTTATTGGCAAATTGGTCGACTCATCGTGAAAGAGGAACAAAGCGGTGCGGCTCGCGCAGTGTATGGCAAAGGGACGCTCGAACTGCTGTCGCGCAGACTAACTGCGCAATTCGGCAAGGGCTATTCGCTAGCCAATCTGCGCAATTTCCGCCAATTTTTCCAGACCTATCGTGCTGACGAGATTCGCTACACGGCAGGTAGCGAATTGAGCTGGTCGCACTATCGCCTGTTGATGCGCATAGAAAAAAGCGAGGCGCGTTGCTGGTATGCACAGGAAGCTATCGCGCAAAACTGACGAGGCCGTGGCACGCTATTCGTTGCTCGCTGATAGCAAGCAACTATTCGCCAGTCGATACCGCGCGTTGCTTCCTACTGAAGAGGAACTTCAGGCAGAACTGCGACGTGACCGTGCACTGCTTGAATCGAGGGCTGCATTGAATGACGGCGCTCAATGATCACTTTCCGTTACGGTTATCGCGCCTGCGTAATTGCGTGCCGTGTCGCTGAAGGGGACAAAGCTACCGTATTTGTGAATCGCCTCAAATACTATTCTTGCGCCCCCACCACACATGCAGCGGCAACCCCGCCGCAAAGCCAATCCCGATCACCCAGTGTGTCCACGACCAGAGTGGTCGCGTTGCTTCGCCGGCAAGGTAATACAAACCATACCCGGTCAACACCAGCAAGGCCACCAGCGCCAGCATGCTCCAGCCCGAGTTGCGATTACGCCGCGCTCGCAGGCCGCGCCGGATGTGGTTGTTGAGCATGCTGCCGAGCAGGAACAGCAGCACCATCGCGACTGCCCCGTGCAACTTCATCGACCACGGTTCCAGTGGGCTGATCGATTCGCCGAATTCGGTCACTGGCCGCAGGAAAAAATGCCCGAGCAGCCACAAGAATCCGCTCACGGTGAGCAGCCCGATAGTCAGATAGACGGCGCGGCGCTGCCAGCGTTCCATTGGCATGGTCGAGGCAGCGCGAGAGCGTGACGGATGGTGCAGTGTCTGTTTTGTCGGGTGCATGGGTCAGAGTATGAAAGCCTGCGCGCCATGATGCGCCAGCAGTGGATGGACGGCATCGCCGCTGGCCATGACGACCTTGGTCAGTGCATCGGCATGCAGGCAATCGGCGGCTTGCACGGTGACGCTGCGCGCACTGGTGACTGCTTCGCCGTTGCGGCCATCGACCAGTGCGCTGACTTGTTGCGATCCAATCTGCCGAGCTGAAAAGTAAATGGCCGAGGTGGCCAGTGACGCGTTGGCGAGGTTTACCGTCACGCTACTGCCGGTGACGGTGGCCGGATCGCGGATCGCAATCGGAAACGGGAGGGTGCCGAGCACGCGCACGTCGCCGCCGGCATTGACGCAGGCTGACGTAACGCCGGCTTGCTGAAGGGCGGCGATGGCCTGGTCGACCGCGTAACCCTTGGCAATGCCACCGAGGTCGATCAAGACGTCGCGGGTTTTGCGGATGCAATCACTGCTTGCTAGCACCAGCCCGCAATCGTCGGCCTGATAGACCGGCGACGCGCCGGGCGGTAGCGGCAGATAGTCCCATTGTGCCAACTTGGTCGCGCAACTGATATTGAAGATCCCGCCACTGCCGGCATGCAGTTGCACCGCGCAGCCGATGACGCGGGCTGTGTGCGCATCGACGGCGATACAGGCGCCGACGGGAGCGGCGTTGATGCGGCTGACATCACTGTCGGCATCGTGAAAGCTCATCAGCCGGTGGATCGTCGCGATAGCATCAAACGCGGCCGCGAAAGCCGCTGCCAGTTGATGCACATCGAGCACATCGGCGATCCGGATATCGACCAGCGTGCCCAGCCACGGTTGCGCGCGACACTTCATTTTTTGAGGGCGACCTGTGCAATCGCAGCGATGCGGCGCACGCCATCGGTGACGTGACTCGATGACAGCGACGCACCACTGATGTTGCTGATGCCTTCGCCGATGGCCAGCCCTGCCTGCGCCGATTTGCCGACGAACTGCTTGCGCCAGGCCGGACTGCGGATTTCAAAACCGTGGCTTTCGCGGTAGGTCAGGATCTCGATCTGCCGCACCGTCGCGTCAGGATTCACCGCCACCGCATACGAAATCAGTTCATATTTGCCGATCACGTCGTCGAGCACGACATAGCCCAGCAGGGTCTCGCCATGCCAGGCCGACATGACGCGCCATTGCACCGAGCGCGCCGGCAGACCGGCGAGTTTTTGCACCTCACGCATTTGCGCCGCCGTCAGGTCCAGCGGTTGCGCCTTGAACGCGGTGGCGTCGGCAAACATGACCTGCTGCGCTTCTTCTGCCGTCAGGTATTGGGTGGCGAAAGCGCTGCCGCTGGCGAGCACGGCACAGCCTGCCAGTGCGACGCCATGGCCGATATTCAAAATGCGTAACCCATGCCGAGGTTGAAGCGGTCGCGCGTCGGGTCGGTCTGGAATTTCTGGTAATCGGCCTTCAGTACGACGCCTTCACCGACCCGCAGGTTAACGCCAGTGGTGGCGACTTTTTCAGTGGGTCCTGCCGCGACAGCGACGCCTTGCGCCTGGCCGGTATAGCTGCGCGCGGTATTGAATTGCTCGTAACGGATGAACGGCGCGAAGACGTAGTCCTGTGACTTCCAGGCCTGATAGGCTGCTTGCAGATACCAGCCATCGAACGCCGACGGCACCGGCGCCGGATTGCCGGAGAAGGTCGCATTGAGCGCGGCAGTATTGCTGATCGTGCCGCGTGCATAAAGGCCGACCAGATCCCATTTTCCCGGTGTATAACGGGCATGCACATCCCACAATGTCACGCGCGAATTCGGCGCCGCGAAGTTGGCTGCACCCTGTGCGACCTTGCCGCTGAAGAGCGAGCCACCCAGCAACAGGCCCGGTACGCCGCGCCAGTTCAGTGCTGCATGGCCACCCAGATTGCGTGACTTGGCCAACTGGCCTTCCTGATGGATGCTGGCCAGTGGCGATTCGCGCCCTTCGGCGGCGGCCGCGTCCCATTTGCCGAGATCAAAACCGGTGGTCAGACCGAGGTCCCAGGTCAGGCCGTTGTCCAGCGTCGATGACAGACCGACGCCGGCTTCGCGCCAGGTTGACGGGATGATTGCGGTTTCGACGAAATTACGTTCCACGCCGTAATATGCGGTCGGCTCATGGTTGGTATTGAGCAGGCCGGCGGGTATCAGGAACAGACCGGCCTTGGCGCGCAGGCCGTTGTCGAATTCGCGTTCGATGTAGAGCTGTTCGACGGCGGCCTCGCCGTTATCGGTGGCTGAGGTGACTGCGTGTTCCCATTCGAATTCGGTGACCAGTTTGGTTTTTGCATCGAAGCGATGCTGGATACCGATGACGGCACGACGCACATCGGTCTGGGCAGCGCTGGCATCTTTGGTCGGACGGTTGTAATTGACTTCGCCATAGCCGGACAGAACGGTTTGCGGTGCGCTGCTCATGCTGGTCTGGCTGGCGGTTGCCGGCGCTGGTTCGGCCAACTGACGGGCTTCGACGGCATCGCTTTGCTTGCGGGTCGCGGCCAGTTCGGCTTTGACCAGGTCAAGTTCGGCAGCGAGTTTGTCTAGGCGTTGCATCAGGTCGGCTTCACTGGCGTGTGCCAGCATCGGAAGGGTGCAAAAAGCAAGCGCAACAGCGCGGGCGGTAAGAGTCAGTGTCATGGTGTGGTTGCGAGGTGAGGTGGTATTAAGGGGTGATTTGATAACCATCGCTGAGCGTGCCAAGAAACGTGATCACGTCTTCGATTTCCGCTGCCGACAGCGCCGGCGCCATGCCGGGCAAGCGGTTGTAAGGGACTTCGGAGAGGTTGACGTTTTTCTTGTAGATCGCCGGCAGGTCGTCAAACTTGTTGATGCTGCCGTCAGCGGCACGCGGATACCATTCTTCCGGGTTGGTATCGCGCCGGACATAAAAGCCCAGCACATCGCGCAAATTGGTAAAGCGGCCGTTGTGGAAAAATACTTTGCGGGTAGCGACGTTACGCAAGGTCGGGACCTTGAAGGCACCACACAGGTCGGCGCGGTGGCTCAGGTCGGTGCGGATCGGACCGCACAGGCCGAGATCGAAATAGGCCGGGTCAGCGTTGGCCGGAATCGCCGGATTACGCGGTACGCCGAGGTTGTCGTAACTGAAATCGGTAAATAGCGGCGAGTTGCCATCGGCTCCCCGGGCGCTGGTATGGCAAGCGGCACAATTGCCCTTGGCAGGATCGTTGAAGAGCGCCAGGCCGCGTAGTTCAGCGGTAGCGAGGGAGACTTTGCCAGCCAGAAACAGGTCATATTTGGCATCGAACGGGAAAAACTCCTGATCTTCTTTCTGATACTGCTGCAAGGCGAAACCAATCCGATCGACAGTTTGCTCGGGCGCAGCAAGGATGTCGCTGCCGAATACACGCCGGAATTCTTCGACATAAGCCGTCTTTGCCAGACGCGCGGTCAGATCGGCATTACTGATGTTGGCCATTTCATGCGCAGCCAGTAGCGGAACCCTGGCCTGTTCGGCCAGCGTGGTGGCGCTGCCATCGCGATTGAAACCTGCGGTAGGTGTGCCGTCCCTGGCAAAGAAAAACGCCGGAAGCAGGTTCAGGTAGCGCAAAGAGGGTGTCGCCCGGGTGCCGGGCAACTGCTGGTCGATGCCGCCAAGTTGTACCGCTAGATTGTTCGATTGGGCGTGCGCATTGGCCGGGTTATGGCAGGTGGCACAAGCCATCTGGCCGGATGTCGATAGCGAGGTATCACTGAAGATTTTTTGGCCGAGCAGGGCAGCGGCACTGAGCGTTACGGCGGGGGGCGTGGAGGCGACCGGTGCGGTAGTTTGACCGCCGCCGCCACAGGCGGTGAGGATCAAGACGCTGAACAGGACAAGACAGATATCGCTCGGTCGCCACAAATAACGTGCGACCGGTGATCGGTATGAAGGACTTGATGACATGGGTTGGGCGGGGGCGGACGTGGTTAATCGGGCAGGCGTTTTCTTCCAATGAGAATGATTCTAATTTAGAAGTGGGAGTCCGGCAAGCCCCCGCTTGCCGAATTTCCGTCTTTCTTTATTACTCGCTGTATTCCCAGCCCTGCGCCCGGTGAGTTCGTCAGCCCGCCAACGGCAACATCAAACTCCTTAGTAATTCGCTGGCACCGTCCCACACAATCTGCACGCCGAGGCAGAGCAAAATGAACGCAGACAGGCGCATGAAAATCACGGTACCCGCTTCGCCCAGCGGTTTCAAAAGACGCTGCGCATAGCGAAATGCCAGATATAACAGGACCGCAGTGACTAGCAGCGCGAGTACGCCGCCGCCCATCCGTGCCACCGACAGGCTCAGGCGCTGGTCATTGAGCGATACACCGACCGTGATAGCTGCCGCCAGCGATCCGGGGCCGCAGCTGATCGGAAAGGTCAGCGGGTAGAACGCCTGGCGCAGTGATTGTTCATTCGAATACTGGTCCGCCAGTTCGGTACGGCGATCATCGGTGACATGGCTGGCGTTGAGCAAACGCCAGGCGTTGGCCGCGACGATCAGCCCGCCGCCGACCCGTACGATCGGTAGCGAGATGCCGAAAAACTCCAGTACGTACGAGCCAATGAGCATCGAACCGGCCATCAGCGCAAACATGTTGCGTGCAATCTTGCGCGCCAGTAGCGCGCGCGTCTTGGTCGACGCGCCCTGCGTCAGGCTCAGGAAGATTGGCGCAGTGGCTGCCGGATTCAAAATCGGCAGCAGTGCCGCCAGCACGAACAGGAAGCTTTTACCCAGTGCCAGCAACAGTTCGATGGCCATCTCAGGACGCCGCTGCAGGTGGGGTCGTCATCGCGCGCATTTTCTGGCGCAACAATTTTTCCTGTTTCTGTTCGACCAGCCAGTCTTCACGGATCGCGCGCCACAGCGAGAACGCCATCAGCATGATGACAATCGTGAACGGCAGTGCGAAGACAATCGTCGCAGTTTGCACGGCCTTGAGACCACCTGCCAGCAACAGGCTGATCGCGATGCCTGCCACCAGCACGCCCCACATGACTTTGACCTTGTTCGGCGGATTCGGATTGCCGCCGGTACTCATCATGCCCAGTACCAGCGTGGCCGAGTCACCCGAAGTGACAAAGAACACCATCACCAGCACGGTCGCCACGCCCGACATCAGGGTACCGAATGGCAGCGCATTGAACATCGTGAACAGCGCGGTCGAGACATCGGCCTTGACCGCTTCGGTCAGTGGCACGTTTTGCCAGATTTCCAGATAGAGCGCAGTGCCACCAAAGACCGAGAACCAGACGAAGGCTGCCAGTGTCGGTGCCAGCACGGTACCGATGATGAATTCGCGGATGGTACGACCACGCGAGACGCGCGCGATGAACAGGCCGACGAAAGGCGACCAGGAAACCCACCAGGCCCAGTAGAAAATCGTCCAGCCGCCGACCCAGTTACCTTCGCTGAACGGGGTCATGCGCAGGCTCATATTGACGAATTCGCTTAGGTAGCTACCCAGCGTATTGGTAAAGGTGTTAATGATGGCAACCGTCGGTCCGACGATGAAGACAGCCAGTGCCAGCAATGCAGCCAGAATCAGATTGATCGACGAGAGCCATTTGATGCCGCGCTCCACACCAGTGACTGCGGAAGTAATGAATAACGCCGTCGTGATAGCGATGATGGCGACCTGCGACGTATCGCTGACAGGCAACCCGAACAGGGCACTGAGCCCGCTATTGATTTGCAATGCGCCGATACCAAGCGAGGCGGCGACGCCGAATGCAGTGGCGATGACTGCGAGTACATTGACCACGACGGCAGATTTTTTTGCCAGTTTCCATGGTAGCGCTTCAATTGAGGTGCTCACCAGTGCCGGTTGATCGCGACGGAACTGAAAGAAGGCGATGGCCAGGGCGACGATGCTGTAGACCGCCCATGGATGCAGGCCCCAGTGGAAAAAGCTGTAGCGCATGGCGGCGTTGGCGGCGGCTGGCGTGTTGGCAAGGTAGCCTGGTGGCGCCGTGCCGTAGTGCGAAATCGGTTCTGCCACACCCCAGAACACCAGTCCGATACCCATGCCGGCTGCGAACAGCATCGAAAACCAGGCGGGAACCGAAAACTCCGGCTCATCATCTTCCTTGCCGAGCTTCATGTTGCCGTAACGGCTGAACGCCAGATAGACCGTCAGGATGACGAGGGCCAGTACCACCCAGAGGTAGAGCCAGCCGAAGTCATGGGTAATAAAAGCCAGCGCTTGATCGAAGACGGCGCTGAGGGAGGTCGGTGACAGCAGCCCCCACAAGACAATAGCCAGAATCGAGCCGGCGGAAAGAATGAGTTGCATGGTGAAAATCCAAGTGAATCGCTGTTGTTGACAGCGGTGCTCGCCGAAAAGAGGTTCTGTTCCGGTCAAGCGGGCGCGATTTTAACAGAGCGTTGGCGTACAGACGAAGAAGCCGGCCGCGGTGAAAAAATCCGGGTCGGGGCAGGGCGTGCTTGTTTGAGCGTGGGGATGATCGCAGGTTGCGGCTGGAACGTATGTGTGTTGCATCGCTTTGCGTGGCGATCAGGCGCGTACGGAACTGTCCGGCAATAAAAAACCCCGGGGATCACGCCCCGGGGTTTTTTGTCAGTGAACGACCAGCAGATCAGTGACCGGAGGCACCCTCTGCGCCGATACCCGTTTCCGAACGGACTTTCTGAGCCGGATAACCAGCGCGATCGAGACGGGCCCGCTCGCTGTTATCGGTGATCGAGAAAAACCAGATGCCGAAGAAACCGGCCGTCATCGAAAACAGCGCCGGAGACGTGTACGGGAAAATCGCTGTCGTGTTACCGAGCACATCAACCCAGACCGACTTCGAGACAACCGTCAGGCCGACCGCAGTAATCAGTCCCATGAAGCCGCCGATAGTGGCGCCACGTGTGGTGCAATCTTTCCACAGAACTGACATGAACAACACCGGGAAGTTGGCCGATGCCGCAATCGCAAACGCTAGCGAGACCATGAACGCGATGTTTTGCTTCTCGAACACGATACCGAGTACGACGGCGACGATACCCAGACACAACGTCGTGATACGGGACACTTTCAGTTCACTGGCGCTGCTTGCCTTGCCTTTTTTGAAGACGGTGGCGTACAGATCATGCGATACCGCCGACGCGCCGGACAGGGTCAAACCGGCAACCACAGCCAGGATGGTGGCAAAAGCGACCGCTGAAATGAAGCCCAGGAACACGTTGCCACCGACCGCTTTGGCCAGGTGAATAGCTGCCATGTTATTGCCGCCCAACAGTTTGCCGGCTGCATCCTTGAATTCAGGATTGGTACTGACCAGAACGATGGCGCCAAAACCGATGATGAAGGTCAGGATATAGAAGTAGGCAATCCAGGTGGTGGCCCAGAAAACTGACTTGCGGGCTTCCTTGGCATTCGGCACGGTGAAGAAGCGCATCAGGATGTGCGGCAGACCGGCGGTACCGAACATCAGTGCCATGCCGAATGAAATGGCCGAGATCGGGTCCTTGATGAAATTACCCGGGCCCATGATCGATTGTCCCTTCTCATGGACTTCGACTGACTTGGCGAACAACGCTTCCGGACTGAAGCTGAACTGCTGCATCACGATGTAGGCCATGAAGGTGGCACCCGCCAGTAACATGACTGCCTTGATGATTTGCACCCACGTGGTGGCGGTCATGCCGCCGAACAGCACGTAAATCATCATCAGGCTACCGACCACGACGACTGCGATCCAGTATTCCAGACCGAACAGCAACTTGATCAGTTGACCGGCACCGACCATCTGCGCGATCAGGTAGAACGCGACCACGACCAGCGTGCCGGATGCCGCGAAAATGCGGATCGGTGCTTGTTGAAAGCGGTAGGCGGCGACGTCGGCAAAAGTGAAGCGACCGAGGTTACGCAGGCGCTCTGCCATCAGGAAGGTAATGATCGGCCAGCCAACCAGAAAACCGATCGAGTAGATCAGGCCGTCGTAACCATTGAGGTACACGGCAGCGGAAATGCCGAGGAATGAGGCCGCCGACATGTAATCGCCGGCAATCGCCAGACCGTTTTGAAAGCCGGTGATACCACCGCCGGCCGTGTAGAAGTCCGAGGCCGATTTGGTCTTGGAAGCGGCCCATTTGGTAATGAACAGCGTAAAAATAACGAACGCACCGAACATGCCGATGGCGGTCCAGTTGGTTGGTTGCTTGGCGACCTGACCGAGATCCGGTCCTGCGGCATAGACGGTGCCAGCGACTGCCAGCAACGCCGCCGCCATGAAAAGGCGTTTAATGGTCGACATTACTTAACCTCTTTGTGAATGAGTGCGGTCAGTACATCGAACTCGCTATTGGCGCGCCGGACGTAAATGCCGGTGATGATGACGGTAAAAACAATCACGAATAGTCCGATCGGTATGCCCCAGGTCATGACGCCGGCACCGAGTTTTGCACCCAGCAATTCTTTGTCGAAGGCAATGAGCGTGATGAAACCGTAATACACGATCAACATCAGCCAGGTCATCGTCCAGCCATAGGACGAGCGTGTCGCTACCAGTTTCTGGTAGTTGGGATTGGCCATCACCCGTTCAACGAGTTTGTCTTCCATCATTTGTCTCCTGTTTTTTATGTGATAACTGCTGTGCTGCTTTTTTGAGCGCTGACGATGTTGCTTCCGGCGTTATAAAAACCACAGCGCGATGAACCATATCAGCCATTTCTTACCGCCTTCTTACGGTCTTCAAAAACGGCCAATGTTATTGCTCGAGACGAGCGCTTGCAGGACTGCCACCGACGTCAGTAGTGAGGCTTCCCTACCCGGTATGCGAGGCAGCGTACAGACCTGGTTGGCCAGCCTGATCATTCTGGCAACAAGACTGGTGCGCACCTGCGCACTGGAAGTCGGCTTGAGCGGCACGATCAAGCCCGACCTCACAGGAGAATTAACGATGGTTTCAAAAATCAATGGTCACACCATTTCCGACACCCCGGTCTGGTTCATTACCGGTTGCTCGACCGGGTTTGGCCGCGAACTGGCTATACAGGCGCTTGAACAGGGCTATCGCACTGTCGTGACCGCCCGCAATCCGGCCGACGTCAGTGACCTTGCCGCACTGGGCGACGCGCTGGTGATGGCGCTCGACGTGACCGATCAGACGCAGGTTGACGCGGCAGTGCAAGCGGCCATGGTCCATTTCGGCCGCATCGATGTGCTGGTCAACAATGCCGGCATTGGTTATTTTGCCGCCGTCGAGGAGAGTGATGAAGAACAGGTCCGGCGCATGTTCGAGATCAATATTTTCGGCGTCAGCCGCATGATTCATGCGGTCCTGCCGGGCATGCGCCAGCGGCGTGCCGGCTTTATCGTCAATCTGTCATCGATCGGCGGGTTGCGTTCGTTCCCGGCGGTCGGTTATTACAACGCCACCAAGTATGCCGTCGAAGGGTTGTCCGAAGCCTTGTGGCAGGAAGTCGAGCCACTCGGAATCAAGGTCATGCTGGTCGAGCCAAGCGGGTTTCGCACCGACTGGGCGGGCCGTTCGGCCAATGAAAGCGCTGTATCGATCGACGATTACGTCGCCACCGCCGGTGCCTGGCGCGCGCAAGTGCGGGCTTCGTCGGGCAAGCAGGCCGGTGACCCGAAACGTGCCGCCCACGCCATCATCAGCGCCGTCTCGGCAGCCCAGCCGCCGCACCGGCTGCTGCTGGGGAACCATGCTTACGACGGCGCGATCGAAAAAATCGATCAGCTACGGACTGAATTCACCGCGTGGGAAGCCGTCTCACGCGGCGCTGATTTTCCGCAAGATCCTGCCGTCCGCTAACCTTTTCAGGAGAATTCCCCATGAGCCAATTTCAGATCGCTGTCGTTGTCGGCAGCTTGCGCAAAGATTCCCATAATCGCCGGATGGCCACCGCCCTGGCCCGGCTGGCCCCGCCCGAATTCACTTTCACCCAGCTCGAGATCGGCGACCTTCCGCACTACAACGAAGACGATGATGCCAATCAGGCTGCGCCAGTACTGCGCCTGAAAGCCGCGATTGCCTCGGCGCATGGTTTGCTGTTCCTGACGCCCGAATACAACCGCTCGATGCCGGGCGTGCTCAAAAATGCGATCGATCACGCGTCGCGGCCGTACGGAAAAAGTTCCTTTGTCGGCAAACCTGCCGGCGTGCTCGGCGTCTCGCTGGGAGCGATCGGTACCGCGATGGCGCAACAGCATTTGCGCAACGTACTGGCTTATCTGGATGTGCCGACACTGGGGCAACCGGAAGCTTTCCTCCAGGCCAAGGAAGGTCTGTTCGACGATGCCGGCAATATCGGACCTGACAGCAAACAATTCCTGCAGGACTGGATGGACAAGTATGTCGCCTGGGTCAAGCGCCACACAGCCTGATTCCGTCAATTAAAAAAGGATGTCCATGAAGAACACGATGCAAGCAGCGGTGGTGGAACAATTCGGCCAGCCGCTGGTACTGAAAGCCTGCCCTATCCCGACACCGGGACCGGGCCAGATTCTGGTCAAGACCGAAGCCTGCGGTGTCTGCCATACCGACCTGCATGCGATGCATGGCGACTGGCAGCTCAAACCGGCGCTGCCGTTTATTCCGGGGCATGAGGGTATCGGTATCGTGGTGGCACTCGGTGCCGGCGTCACTAGCGTGCGCGAAGGTGAGCGGGTCGGCGTGCCGTGGCTGTATTCGGCATGCGGACATTGCGAGCACTGCCTGGCAGCATGGGAAACCGTTTGCGCCGGGGCCGAATTCGGTGGTTACACCAAAAACGGCGGCTTTGCCGAATACATCCTGGCCGATCCGAACTACGTCGCCCATATTCCGGAAGGTCTGTCGGCGTTCGACGCAGCACCCCTGATTTGCGCTGGCGTAACGACTTACAAGGGCATCAAGGAAACGGCGGCCCGCCCCGGCCAGTGGATTGTCATTTCGGGTATCGGCGGTCTCGGCCACCTCGCGGTCCAGTATGCGAAGGCCATGGGTCTGCTGGTTTGCGCGGTCGATATCGACGACAGCAAGCTGGCCCATGCGACCAAGCTGGGTGCCGATGTGGTCGTCAATGCCAAAAAAGGCGATGCCGTGGAAGCAGTCCGGCTCGCCACCGGTGGTGGTGCCCACGGCGTACTAATTACGGCGCCGTCGCTGGCCGCCTTCAAGCAAGGCGTCGGCATGACCCGCAAGCGCGGTACCTGCGTCCTGGTCGGCTTGCCACCCGGCGAATTCCCGACGCCGCTGTTCGACGTGGTGGCCAACTGCATCACGATCCGTGGCTCGTTCGTCGGCACGCGCCAGGACATGGCCGAAGCCCTCGCCTTTGCTGCATCCGGCAAGGTCAAGGCCGATATCGAAGTGCAGCCGTTGTCGGCGATCAACGAGATTCTCGGGCGGCTCGAAAAAGGCGAGGTACCATCACGGGTAGTCATCGATTTTTCCCCCGCTGCCGGTTGATGCGATAAACGGAGTCCGCCGGCCTCGAACAACGACTTGTCACGAGGAGTATGCAATGACCTACTCAACCCTGATGGTTCAGCTGGAACTGGGCCAGCCCAATACCGATGTGCTGCGTATCAGCGCCGACCTGGCGAGCCGTTCCGGCGCGGCAGTGATCGGCATCAGCGGCTGTCAGCCGATGCAAATGGTGGTTGGCGACGGCTATATTTGCGGCGACCTGATTGCCGAAAACGATCAGCTGATCGTAGCCGAAATGGCTACGGCCGAAAGCCAGTTTCGTACTGCGCTGGCGGGATGTCCCGGTGCGCTGTCGTGGCAAGGCAGTGTGTCGTGTTCATCGATTGCCGATTACGTGGCACGCGCCGCGCGCGCGGCAGATTTGATTATCGTTGGTACCGCACCGGATTCGGCCGATGCCCAGCGCCGTCTGAACCTGGATGATCTGGTGATGCAGGCCGGACGTGCGCTGCTGGTGGTGCCGCCTGCCGCACCGTTGCTGCAACGGGTGCTGATCGGCTGGAGCGATACGCGTGAAACCCGGCGCGCGGTTGCCGATGCGTTACCGTTGTTAAAAATGGCGGCGCAAGTGGTGGTGGTCGAACTGGATCATGCCGGCGAACAGGAGGCTGCGCATTCACGACTCGACGAGGTCTGCGCGTGGTTACAGCGTCATGGCATCAATGCTACGACGGTCGCAGCGGTGTCCCATGGCGACGAAGCGAAACAGTTGCAGAGCCTTGCTGACGAGCAGCGCGCCGACGTCATTGTCGCCGGAGCATTCGGTCACAGTCGCTTGCTCGAATGGGTGCTGGGTGGTGTCACACGCAGCTTGCTGGCACCGGTAGGGCGTTGTTCCTTGTTGTCGCATTGAGGAATAGCGCGGGGCATCCGGTGCAATGTCTTTCGGTTATTGCACCGGATCACCAGCTCAATGCTTCGCCGTTCCCCACACTTCAGCCACCCGCGCGTCACGCCCGCAGCCATTGCGGTAGTACGCGTAACGGATCGGATTTTTCTTGTAGTAATCCTGATGGTAAGTCTCGGCCGGATAGAAAGCCGTCAGCGGAATCGTCTCGGTCTCAATCTGCTTGATGACGCCGGCTTTCAGGATCGCTGTCTTGCTGGCATCGATAGCGGCGCGCTGGGTATCATTCTCGACAAAAATCGCACTGCGATACTGACTGCCGACATCGCAAAACTGACGGTTCTTAACGGTCGGGTCGATGTGATGCCAGAAGTAATCGAGTAGCGCCGCATAGCTGACTTTGGCCGGATCGTAAATCACCTTGACCACTTCGATATGGCCGCTGTTGCCGGCGCTGACCTGCTCGTAGGTCGGATTGACAAGCTTGCCGCCGCTGTAGCCGGAATCGACTTCCAGCACACCCGGCAGCTTTTCAAAATCGGCTTCGATACACCAGAAGCAGCCGCCGCCAAACACGGCGCTGGCGGTTGGCGCTATCGGTGTCGCAGCCGGTTTTTGTGCGTGTGCCGCAGCACTGAGCAATAGCGCCGATAACAACAGGGTCAGACGGTTCATGTACGTAACTCCGGAAGTGCCTGATCGGCGGGGATGAATTGCAGCGCCACGCCATTGTTGCAATAGCGCAGGCCGGTTGGTTTTGGTCCGTCCTTGAAGACATGACCCTGATGGCCGCCGCAACGTACGCAATGGTATTCAGTGCGGGGGAAAATCATGGCGTAATCGGTTTTGGTGGCAATGCCGGCCGGGATGAAATCATAAAAACTGGGCCAGCCGGTGCGACTGTCGAATTTGGTGCTGCTCTTGAACAGCGGGTTGCTGCAGGCTGCGCAGACGAAGGTGCCGCCCCGTTTTTCGGCATCGAGCGCACTGCTGCCGGGGCGCTCAGTGCCTTCTTCAAACAGCACGTTGTAACTGGCTGGCGACAGCAATTGCTGCCATTGCGCCGGGGTCTTGCTCACAGCAAAAGCGGCCGGTGCAGCAAACGCCGACGGTGCCAGCTGGAGCAGTGTCGCGCCGCCGAACAGGCCGGATAGTTTCTGAATCAGTTGACGACGGTTCATGGTTTCTCCTCTGAAAAATGCACAGCAAAGTTTAACTGCTGTGGGCTTTTGTCGCTGGCACCGGGTCTGGCTTACAACTCTTTACGGCGACGCCGGATCAGCAGATACACCGCCGGCACCACGAACATCGACAGCAGCGGTGCGGTGATCATGCCGCCGACCATCGGTGCGGCAATGCGCTGCATGACTTCGGAGCCGGTACCCGCGCCCAGCAGAATCGGCAACAGGCCGGCAATGATGACGGCCACTGTCATCGCCTTGGGCCGGACCCGCTGGACCGCGCCGGCCCGGATCGCGGTCAGCAGGTCGGCATTGCTGTCGGCGCCGCGCGCCAGACTGGCATCCCAGGCCTGACGCAGATACAGCAGCATGATCACGCCAAATTCGGCCGACACGCCGGCCAGCGCAATGAAGCCGACCGCACTGGCCACCGAGATGTGCTGGTCGAGCAGCCACAACAACCAGATCCCGCCGGCCAGCGCAAAGGGTAGTGTCGCCATGATCAGCGCGGCTTCATCGAAACGGCGGAAAGTCAGGTACAGCAGCAGCGCGATCACGGCCAGCGTGGCCGGCACCACAATGCGCAGGCGCTCGGTGGCGCGTTCGAGGTATTCGAACTGGCCCGACCACGAAATCGCATAACCGGCCGGTAGTGCGACCTGTTTTGCCACCGCTTGCTGCATCTCGCGCACGGCCGAGCGCAGATCGCGTTCGCGAATATCGACATAGACCCAGCCGGATAGCCGCGCGTTTTCACTTTTCAGCATAGGCGGACCGTCGCTGACACGGATCGCCGCCAGATCGCCGAGGCGGATTTGCGCACCACGTCCGGTCAGCACCGGCAAGTCACGCAGCGCACCGACCGAGTTACGCAAGCCTTGCGGATAGCGCACATTGATCGGGAAGCGCTGCAAGCCTTCGACCGTCTCGCCGATGTTGTCGCCACCGATGGCTGCCGCGACGATGCTCTGCACTTCCGCCAGCGACATGCCGTAGCGCGCAATGGCGGCCCGGTCGATGTCGATGTCGATGTAACGCCCGCCATTGAGCCGCTCGGCCAGTGCCGAACTGATGCCCGGCAGCGGTTTGACGATCTGCTCGATTTGCTGCGTGATGCGGTCGATCACTTGCAGATCGGGGCCGGCCACCTTGATGCCGACCGGACTCTTGATGCCGGTGGCCAGCATGTCGATGCGGTTGCGAATTGGCGGTACCCACAGGTTGGACAAGCCCGGCACGCGCACGATGCGGTCGAGTTCTTCGACCAGCAACGCCGGCGTCATGCCGGCGCGCCACTGATCGCGTGGCTTGAAGCGGATCGTGGTCTCGAACATTTCCATCGGTGCCGGATCGGTGGCGGTTTCGGCCCGTCCGGCCTTGCCGAAAACGGTGGCGACTTCCGGCACGGTCTTGATCAGCCGGTCCGTCTGTTGCAGCAATTCAGCCACTTTGCCGATGCCGATCCCGGGTAGTGCCGACGGCATGTACAGCAGATCGCCTTCATCGAGTGGTGGCATGAACTCGCTGCCGAGTTGCGATGCCGGCCACAGCGTCAGCAACGTCGCGCAGCAGGCCACGACGACGGTGGTTTTCGGGAAGCGCAGCACGCTATCGAGCAAGGGCCGGTACACGGCACCGAGCCAGCGGTTAAGCGGATTGGTGTGCTCGGCCGGAATCCGGCCGCGGATCAGATAACCCATCAGCACCGGAATCAGCGTCACCGACAGCAGCGCTGCGGCCGCCATCGCATACGTCTTGGTGAAGGCCAGCGGGGCGAACAGCCGGCCTTCCTGCGCTTGCAACGTGAACACCGGAATGAACGACAGCACGATGATCAGTAGGGAGAAAAACAGCGCCGGCCCGACCTCGACAGCGGCATCGCCAATGACCTTCCAGCGCTGCGCGGGTTGCAGCTTCTGCTCCGGATGTTCGTGCTCCCAGGCTTCGATGTGCTTGTGGGCGTTTTCTATCATCACGACAGCCGCGTCGATCATCGCGCCGATCGCAATCGCAATCCCGCCTAACGACATGATGTTGGCATTGACGCCTTGCATGTGCATGACGATGAAGGCGGCCAGAATGCCAATCGGCAGCGTGATGATGGCCACCAGCGCCGAGCGCAGATGACCGAGAAACAGCGCACAGACCAGCGCCACGACGAGGAATTCTTCCAGCAATTTTTCATGCAGGTTGCTGACCGCGCGCTCGATCAGGTCCGAGCGGTCGTAGGTGGTGACGACTTCGACACCGGCCGGCAAGCTGCGTTTCAACGTGGCGATCTTGGCTTTTACGGCGGCGATCGTGCTCAGCGCATTTTTGCCGGAACGCAGGATGATCACGCCGCCGGCAACTTCGCCTTCACCATTGAGTTCGGCCACGCCGCGCCGCATTTCCGGGCCGATCCGCACTTGCGCGACATCGCCGAGTCGGACCGCCACGCCGGCGTCGCTGGCACTCAGGCCGATGGCGCGGAAGTCTTCCAGTGAGCGCAGGTAACCGTTGGACCGCACCATGTATTCGGCTTCGCCCATTTCGAGCACGGCTCCGCCGGTTTCCTGATTGGCGCGTTTGATGGACTCGATCACCTTCTCATGCGTGATGCCGAAAGAGCGCAGCTTGTCCGGGTCGAGCACGACCTGATACTGGCGCACCATGCCGCCCAGGCTGGCGACTTCGGACACGTCAGGCACGGTCTTGAGTTCCGGTTTCAGGAACCAGTCCTGTAACGCGCGCAATTGCGACAAATCGGTTTTGCCGGTGCGGTCGACCAATGCGTATTCATAAATCCAGCCGACCCCGGTGGCATCCGGTCCGAGCGTGCTGCGCGCTTGCGATGGCATGCGCGCCTGCGCCTGACCGAGTGATTCGAGCACGCGCGAGCGGGCCCAGTACGGATCGGTGCCATCTTCAAACAGCACGTAGACAAACGAATCGCCAAAGAACGAATAGCCACGCACGGTCTTCGCGCCCGGTACCGACAGCATCGTCGTACTGAGCGGGTAGGTAACCTGATCCTCGATCAGTTGCGGTGCCTGCCCGGGGTAGCTGGTGCGGATGATGACCTGCACGTCGGACAGGTCCGGCATTGCATCGAGCGGTGTCTTGTTGAGCGCCCACAAGCCCCAGCAGGTGACAAACACCGTCGCCAGCAAGACCAGCACACGGTTGGTAATCGACCAGCGGATCAGCAGCGCGATCATGGCGCACTCATCCGGCTGGTGATGCCTTTCAGGCTGGCGTCGGAGTCAATCAGGAACTGGCCTGAGCTGACCACTTTCTGACCGGCTTGCAAACCGGTCAGGACCACGGTCCGGCCGTTGTCTTCTGCGCCAGTGGTGATGTCGGCGGGCGTGAAAGTGCCGCCCTCATTGGCCAGCATCACGACCGTGCGTGTGCCGGTGCGAATCACGGCTTCGGTTGGAATCAGCAACACTGGTGCGCCGGTTGGCATGGAAAATTGCACTGTCGCGAACATGCCGGGTGCCAGCAGTCCGGCCGGATTGGCCAGTTCGATGCGTACCTTCAGTGTACGGGTCACGGTACTGACGTCAGGCAGGATCGCATCGACCCGGCCGCTGAATGTCTTGCCGGGCAGGGCGGCGATCTGCGCGCTCACCGCCATCCCCGGGGTGACCCGTGCGACCAGACTTTCCGGCAGTTCGGCCTGTAGCCAGACCGTGCCGGTGCCATTGATGCGCAGCAGCGCTGCACCGGCCATCACGGTACTGCCGGGACGGATCGACAGCTCGGTGATGACGCCGTTGACCGGCGCGCGCAAGGTCATGCGTGCCTGCACCTTGCCGCTGCGGGCGACCTGAGCGATCTGCGTGTCGTTCATGCCGACCAGCACCATGCGCTGTCGTGCGCCCTCGAGCAGCTGCGCGTTATCGGGTAGGCGCTGCACGGTCAGGAAGTCTTCCTGCGCAGCGGTCCAGTCCGGCACGGTCAGCTCGACTAACGTCTGGCCTTGTCGCACCGGGTCCAGTACCGCACGCACCGGCACGCGCTCGACGAAGCCGTTCGCGCGCGCCTGCAACACCACCATGTCGCGCTCGTTCCAGGCGACTGTGCCGACGGCGGCGAAAGTCGCCGGCAACGTGCCGCTGGTGACTGTGGCAGTGCGCACGCCCAGGCTTTGTTGCATGCGCGAACTGACTGCAACGCCACCCTCGTCGCTGCCGGCATCAGCGTAGACCGGCACCAGCTCCATGTCCATGAACGGCGACGGACCGGGTTTGTCGAATTTTTGTCCGGGCACCATCGGGTCGTGCCAGTACAGGACTTTCTTGTCAGCGGGTTTGTCAGCGGCGGCGCTTGCAGCAGCTGGCATCGCCATCGACTGGTGTTTGCCGAGCTGATACAGACCGGTACCAAGGGCGACGGCAGCGATCGCGAGGAGGGGAAATAGCAGGCGGTTTTTCATGGTGTGACTCCGGATTCATCGACCAGCAGGAAGTTAAGTTGGGCCCACAGGCGGGCGGCGCTGGCAGCGTGATCGAGGGTCATCAAGGCCACTTCGGTTTCGTTACGACGCGCCAGCAGCACCTCGGGCAGCGTGGCTTTGCCGCCGCGCCAGGCGGCCAGCACGGCCGCACTGCGCTGTTGCGCCAGCGGGATCAGTTCCATGTCGTAACGCTGATGACGGGCCCGGTCGGTGCGCCACGCATCGAGCAGATTGTGGGTTTGCGCATCGCGTTCGCGCAGTGCTTCGTCGCGTTCGGCGCGGGCTTGCCCGACCGTTGCCAGGCGCGCTGCCAGCGTGCGGTCCTGCCGATTGGCCTGATCCAGCTGGAACGGGATCGACAGGCCAACCGAGAACATGTTCGAGTAAGCCGGTCCGCGCTGTGCGTAACCGACTTCGATGCTCCAGTCGGATTTTTTCTCGGCGAGTGCCAGTGTGGCTTCGGCCGCGGCAACCTGTTCCTGTGCAGTCAGTACCGCAATTTGCGATTCGCGCGACAGGTCCGGGGCGATGGTGTCGAGCGCCAGGTGATCGATATCGGGCGGATCGGACAGCGTGCCGGTGTCGGTGACGCCGGTCCAGCGCGCCAGCAGCGTGGCGGCGGCGCGCATCCGTTGGGATAAATCGTCACGCTGGTCGTCGATCAGCACCAGTGCGCTGCGTGCGGCCAGCACATCGGCAAGACTGCCGCGACCACCGCGATAAGCGCCATCGGCGGCGATGATTTCCTGCTGCGCCTGTGTCGCTTGCCGTATCACCAGCGCGACTTTCTGTTCGGCGTAATAACGTTCCAGCCAGGCCATCGCCGTGGCGCGGCGTAGCGTGGCAGCGGCGGCGCGCTGTTGCGCGTCGGCTTTGTCGGCGGCGCGTAATTGCACGTCGCGGCGTGCGCTGCGCTTGTCGCTACCGGTCAGTTCCTGCTGGAATCCGATGCGTCGCATCGTCATGAAATCGCGTCCCAGGCTGCCGCGGTCGTTGCCGTCAGCCGGGATGTTGTCGATGCCGACCTTCAGGACCGGGTCCGGCAACTGGCCGGCTACGACGGCCATCGAACGGGCCGCATCGGCGGCGGCCACATGGCTATCGAGCTGACGGGAATAAGTGATGGCTTGCTGCTGGGCGGCTGCCAGCGTAAGCGGGGCGGCCTGCAGTGTGCCGGCCGCCAGCAAGGTGATGGATATGAGGACGAACGAATGACGCATGATTTCTCCGGATGACAGGATGCAACGGGACCGCGCAGGGCGGTGCCACGAACAGGATCAGGTCCGGGAAATCAGAGTTGGAAGCGGCAGTGCAGGATGGTGTTGGGGGGAGCGGTCGTGCGTGCGAGCATAAAGCCAGGCAACACGCTGCGTGGAGTTGAAAACGTCACTGGTGCCAGTTGTTGAACCAGTGCCGCCGGGATGAACAGGGCAGAGTGCGGCGTACCCGGTTTATCCGGCACTTGATGGCCATCGTGCTGATGGGCATGGCAGAGTGCCGGTTGCAGCATGTCCATGTCGGCACAATCGGGGGTCAGCTGCATCGTCAGATTGCCGGCCTGCCCCGGACAGGCGTACGCTGCCAGCGCCAGCTGTGCGAACAGCACGCCGAGGAGGACAACGAAGACGACCAGCAGGCGTCGCAGGGGCAAAATTTTCATGGCCGGAGTTTAACTCAAATGCGGCGTCACGCTGGCGGCGAAAGTTGGCGCACGCCGGTGGCGGGTGGCCTGCTCGTAGGCATAGGCCAGTTTGATCAGCATGCCTTCGGCGTACGCACCGGCGACGAATGAGATCCCCACCGGCAGGCCTGCCACGTAACCAGCCGGTACCGTGATGTGCGGATAACCGGCCACGGCTGCCGGACTCGAAAAACTATCGCCGTAGTGATCGGCATTGATCGGGTCGGTCAGCCACGCCGGCCCGCCGGTCGATGCGAACAGGGCATCGAGCTTGAATTCGGCCAGTACCTGATCGATCCCTTCGGCGCGTGAGTAACGCTGGTTGTTGGCGAGCGCATCGCGGTACTCCTGGCTGTCGAGTCCACCCTTGGCTTCGGCCCGCACGAACAGTTCCTGATCAAAGAACGCCATTTCAACCGGCCGGTGGATCAGGTTGAAGGCAATCACGTCCTTGAGCGAACTGACCGCTGCACCTTGGCCGAATTCGGCCAGATAGGCATTGAGGTCAGCCTTCAGTTCGTACAGCATCACTTCCAGTTCCGAGTCGCCGTACTTGTTGATGTTGGGCAGTTCGACCTCGACCAATATCGCGCCCTTGGCTTTCAGCACCAGCAGTGCGGCATCGGCGATGTTTTGCACGTAAGGATTGCTGGAGCGGGCGTTGGTGACGACGCCGATGCGGGCACCGCGCAAACCATCAGCATCGAGGAAGCGGGTGTAATCCTGCACCTTGCCGGTGTTGGCAGCCGTGACCGCCGTGGCGGCATCGCGTGCATCGACACCGGTCATCGCCCCCAGCAGAACGGCGGCATCGGCGACGCTGCGGGTCATCGGGCCGGGCGTGTCCTGACTGTGCGAGATCGGAATGATGCCGTCGCGGCTGATCAGGCCGACCGTCGGTTTCAGGCCGACCAGCCCGCAAATCGACGCCGGCGACGTGATCGAGCCATCGGTTTCGGTGCCGACCGCAATCGCCGCAAGACTGGCCGCGATGGCCGCTGCCGAACCGGAGCTTGAACCGCTGGTATTGCGGTCCAGCGCATACGGATTACGGGTCAGCCCGCCACGCGCGCTCCAGCCCGAGGTCGAGCGGGTCGAGCGGATATTGGCCCATTCGCTCAGGTTGGTTTTGCCGAGGATGACCGCACCGGCGGCCCGCAACTGCGTGACCAGAAACGCATCGCGCGGCGCCTTGGCACCGATCAGTGCGAGCGAACCGGCGGTGGTCTGCATCGCATCGGCCGTGGCGATATTGTCCTTGATCAGCACCGGGATGCCGTGCAGCGGACCGCGCGGACCAGTCGCCTTGCGCTCGGCATCGAGCGCGCTGGCGATGGCCAGTGCATCCGGATTGCGTTCGATGACCGCATTGAGATGCGGGCCGGCTTTGTCGAAGGCCTTGATACGGGCCAGATAGTGTACGGTCAGCGCGTGCGATGTCAGTGCCCCGCTGCGCATTGCGGCCTGTAATTGCGCGACGCTGGCATCGATCAGGTTGAGCTGGCCGCCGGCGGCATCGGCTGGCGTGGCGATGGTCCCGATGGCTCCGGCAGCGGCGCTCAGCTTGATGAAATTTCTGCGATTCATGGTGGCTCCGTGGTGACTAATAAAAAAAACCCCGCCGGGATAACCGGGCGGGGCTGCCCGTGTTGCAGGCTAACTTAAAACTTGTACGCTGCGCCGATGTTGATGAAGCGTCCCACCGCGCCCGCCTGATGTAGGCCGGCATCGAAGAAGGTACCGCCTGCGCCGCCATAGGTCTGGTAATCCAGCGGCGGTGCCTTGTTCAACGCATTTTGCACTGACGCGTGGAAAGTCCAGTTCTTGTCGTACTTGTAGCTGCTGTAGACATCGAGCGTGGTGAAGCTGGCAACGCGGCAATACTGCGCCGGTACCGCAGCCGAAAACGCCGGGCCGCTGAATGAACTGTTGATCGCACTGGCGCAATCGACAGCACCGATGGTCGGGTCGGTGACCTTGAAACTGCTGATCCAGTTGACCGTGCCGGCCACGCTTAACGGACCGTTTTCCCAGGTGGTGATCAGATGGGCGCGGTCGCGCGGGTTGCCGGTATCGCCCGAGACACCGGACGGACCATGCGTGCCGGCCAGCTGATAGACGGTGCCATCGGCACCAACTTGCTCGTACTTGAACATATGCGATTCGTTGAATTCGACGGTCAGCTTGCCGGCCGCTTTCAGGTTCATCGTATAGCGCAGGTCGAGGTCAATGCCGCGCGTATGGGTGCTCTGGGCATTTACATACGGGAACGGTGCAAACAGGATATTGCCTGCGCCCGGCGTCTGGTTGACGCTGCCGCCAGCGCCATTGAATGGCTGGATGGTTGGCGACGAGCGCACCAGATTGCCGGCAAAGCTGTAGGTCGGATCGCCCGAGCTCGAAATGATCTGGTTGGCGATGCGGATGTCATAAAAATCGGCCGACATATTGAACTGCTTGGTCGGTTCGAAGATGATGCCCAGCGTGTAGGACTTCGAGGTTTCCGGCTTGAGCTTGGCGTTCGGTTGCTGCACGCCGAGTAGCCCGATCGCGCATTGACGCGGATAGTTGCCGGCCAGCGTGGCCGGATCGACACCCGGTGAGGTGTTCGGGCACAGCGTGTTGTCGCGATACGTGGTGTAGTAAAACGACTGCCCGGCATTGCCGTTCTCGGCCGGGTTCGGCGCCCGGAAGCCTTCTGCATAGGTACCGCGGAAAGTCACGATCTTCAGCGGTGCAAATTTGAAGCCGACTTTCGGACTGGTCGCACTGCTGCTGCCGTTGTATTTGTCGAAGCGCACTGCGCCATCCAACTCAAGATTCTTGAGCACCGGTGCGACCAGTTCGACATACGCCGCCGCGATATTCTGGTTGCCGATGGCAAAGGCATTGTTGCCGACCTGCGTGCCATTGGCGAACGCGTCGGCTGCTTGCGCATTGAGTTCGCGATGGGTGAATTCGGTACCGACACCGACGGCCAGCGGACCGCCCGGCAGCGCCATCAACTCACGCGTGCCGCGCAGGCTGACGAATTCGAGAATGTCGGTCGCTTTCGAATTGGTTTGCGGTGCAACGAAGGCATTGGCGGCGGCGCTGTTGCCACCGGCCGCTTGCCCGACCAGATACGGCGCGGTTGGATTGTTCAGCGCCGATTGCAGGTTCAGAAAATTGATCGACCCGTGACCGGTTTGCTTGACGATGTTTTCGGTGAAGCCGGCCGAGGCGGTCATGTCCCATTTGCCGATGGTGCCGGTGAGGTCACCGACAAAGCGATAGGTCTGCGAATCGACGCTGGTCGAACTGCCGCCGAGGTTGGCGAAGTTGTACTGCAACACTTGTGAGGCACCGGTCCTGTTGCCCGGATAGCTTGAGGGCACCGTGATCAGCAATGGCGCGTTGGCTGGCGTGATGAACGGAATGCCGCCCGGCTTGTAAGCCACCGATGACAGGCCGCTCAGGCCGCCGGTACCGGAGTAGCCATTGATCTGCTCGGCTTGCGAATCGAACAGCGAACCCTTGAGCTTGAGCTCCCAGTCACCGGCCAGTCGTTGCGTGTGCGAACCGACAATGTTGATGTTGCGGGTCTGCGGCTGGATTTCGATATTGGCATTGCGGTACGCGCATTGTCCGGCCGCGAGACGGGTCGCATCGCAACCCGGCAGGAAGCCGCTGATGTTGCCGCTGACCGGATCGAGCAGGTAGCCGGTGATGCTGCCCGGATAACCGGCATTGAGGTTGTTCGGCACGCCCGACGTCAGGTTGTTGCCGCCTTGACTGGTCAGGTCGGTATTCGTGAAGGCCATGCCGCTGCGCTGCGAGACCAGAATCTTGTCCTGCTTGCGGTATTCGATCGACAGGTAGGTGTTGCGACCGTCTTCGGCCAGATCACCCCAGCCGATGATGCCGGAGGCGTGACTGGTGGCACCGCCACCGCGCGTGCTGATGCCGGTTTCGGCAGCGATTTCCTGACCGACATAGGTTTTCTTCAGGATCACGTTGACCACGCCGGCCACCGCATCCGAACCGTACACCGACGAGGCGCCGTCTTTCAGGACTTCGATGCGGTCGATGGCTTCGAATGGAATCTGGCTGATGTCGACAAAGCTGCGCTGGCCGTCATCGGAGAGCGCGTACGGCGCCATCCGGTGGCCGTCAATCAGCACCAGCGTCGCACCGACCGTCAGGCCGCGCAACGCGACCCCGCTGGCGCCGCTGGAGAACGCGCCGTTGAACGATTGCGACAGCGTGCCTGCACCGTTTGCCGTGATGTTGCGCAAGACGCTGGAGACATCGGTATAGCCCGAGGCCTTCAGGTCTTGCAGCGTGATGACCTGAACCGGGCTGGGTGTTTCCTTGTCGCTGCGGCGGATGTTCGATCCGGTCACTTCGACCCGCTGGACCTTGTCACCGTCAACTTGCTGCGCATGGGCGTTGTGGACCGCCAGCGGCATCAGGGCCAGACTGCCCAGCGCCAGCGCATTGATCTTGATGGTTCTCTTTATGGATTTCATCGTTGATTCCAGCTTTCATCCTAGGGTTCCGGACACGGGAGTGTGTTCCGGCAGGTACAGCCACGCACGCAGTTCGGGAGCGGCTGCTCCCCCTGCTGTCGGTTAAAAAAAGAAGGGTGTCGTGATTAGTCGGGACGGATTTCGTGCACCAGCGCGGTCGCGCCGTAGATCACGGACAGGGTTTCGAGGATGGCACCGCTGTGTACCGCAACGGCCCGGTTGAGGCGCGGATCGAACCAGAATGCGCCGCCCAGCGAATGGATGTTGCCATCAAAAATCAGGCCGACGATTTCGCCATTACGGTTGACCATCGGACTGCCGGAGTTGCCACCGATGATGTCGTTGGTGGTCGAGAAGTTGAACGGTTGCGATAGATTGAGGCGGGATTTTGCGGCCAGCCACGAGGCCGGCAAAGCGAACGGAGCGACGCCGGTGTCACGCTCGAAGGCACCACCGATGGTCGTGAACGGAGCGACCGGTTTGCCGGCTTCTTCCCAGCCTTGCACTTCGCCATACGACAGGCGCAGCGTGAAGGTGGCATCCGGATAATCGCCGGTGCCGCGTTGGGCGAAGCGGGCCTGGGCGATCAGTTCCGAGTTACGTTCGACCACCGATTCGACATTGCGCTCGTAGTCCTTGCGCAATGCCCGCGCGGTGGGATCAATGGCGAGCGCGAGACGGATGAACGGATCGTCGGAGCGCTCGATGGCGCTCTGGCCGCCGTCCCAGAGTGCTTTGCGCGTGGCGACGTCGCCGAGGCGGGTCGCACCGATCAGTGCCGCGGCGAGTTGATCCGGCGATTGCCGCCCGAGTACCTGTTTCACCAGCGGATGGTCACTGCCCAGCCGCTCGCGCAGTTTGGTTAGCGAAAAGCCGAACTTGACCTGCTCGAACTCGGGGTAGACCGGCGCACTGGAAAACAGTTGCTGTTCCAGTTCGGGCAATTTGCCATCAGTGAACTCCGGCAACCGCTGGCCGTTGGGCAGATTGCGCTCGCGGGCGCCACGCACTAGCAAACGGGCAATCTCGAAATAGGTGCTGTTGAAAGCGCGTCCGCGTTCGATCATCGTGTAGGGTTTTTCCAGTTGGCGATAGGCTTGCTGGGCGTTCGCGATCGCGTCCCAGGCCGGACTGACGCTGGCGGCCAGCGTGGCGCTGGCGGCGGTGGCACGACGCAGTTCGGTTTCTTCCGCCAGCTTGCGTTCGCGCAGGGCCGGGTCGAGCAGGGCGGTCAGTTCACCGAACATCGCCTTGTAGCTGTTCTCGACACCGAACAGCGTGCCTTCCGAAATCCGTGCCGCTTCGGCGCTGCGTTTGCCGAACTGTTCCAGCACGCCGCGCAGTTCGGCCAGTTCCAGCAAGCCGCCGATCAGGCCGATATCGCGGATGGTGTCGAGCTGCGCCATCGTCAACTGGCGCTGGGTTGAACCAGGATTGCCGGTGACGAATACCAGTTCGTTGGCGGCAGCACCGTTTTTGCTGAAGGGAAGGAAGTTGGTGGTGACGGCGGGTTTACCATTTTCGTAGGCGCGTACTAACGCGATGTCGAGGTCGAAGCGTGGAAAGTTGAAATTATCCGGATCGCCGCCAAAAAACGCGCTGTCTTTTTCCGGTACCCAGACCAGTCGGGTGTCCTGGAAACGGTGGTAGCGGTACAGGTGATAGCGACCGCCGTGATACAGGTCGACCACATCGCAGCGCACGGTCTCGCGCTCGTTGCCGATACAGGTCGAGGCCAGCTTGGCCTTGATCTCGTTTTGTGCCGACTTGAAGGCGTCGCCCTGCAAACCCCGGGTGGCATCCTTGACATCACTGGTGACGTCGGTAATCAGTTCGAGCCGGTTCAGTTCGATTTCGGGACAGCGCACTTCCTGCTCGCGCTGGCGCGCCAGAAAGCCATCTTGCATGTAGTTCTTGCTGGCAGTTGATAGCTGGTCGACGCACTCCGACGCGCAATGGTGGTTGGTCATGACCAACCCGTCTTTCGAGATGAACGATGCCGAGCAGCCACCGGCAATGCGCGCCGAGCCCTGCATCATGCGGTTGGTCCAGGCGGCGCTCGGAGTGAAGTTGTAGCCGGCTTGCAAACGGTCGGTCGGCAGATTGTCCAGCGTCCACATGCCTTCGGCTGCAAAGGCCATCCCCGGCAGGGTAAAAAGAAGGGAAAGCAACAAAGTATTACGCAAGAATGTCTCCCAAGTTTTAATTATGGGAGAGACGATAGCATAGGTTAAAAAACAATGTTTTTTGGAGATTTAGAGCCGCGAGTAGGGGGGTATTGCGTGGTGAAGAGGGGGTCAAGCATCGTGAAAATTTGGTATGACGGATTTTTTTAGATTGTAAAGTTTTGTTGGTCGGAGCGGATCTTTTGGGATGGCCGGTGCAATATCTGCCGGTTATTGCACCCTAAGCGAAAAATCCCGGCCCAGCCCCCGCCGGCGTCGTTGCAATAACCGCAGGGTACTGCACCAGGTCGACGTCGACCTACCCCAGCAATTTAAGCAATGCTTTGGCGGCCGGGTCCGACGAGGCCGGGTTCTGACCGGTGATCAGCAAACCGTCGGTGACGACATACGGCTGCCAGTCTTCCAGTTTGGAATAGGTGCCGCCATTTTGCCGCAGCATGTCTTCGACCAGGAAGGGCACGACATCGGTTAGCCCGACTGCCTGTTCTTCGGTATTGGTAAAGCCGGTGACCGCTTTGCCATCGACGACTGATTTGCCGTTGGCGCCTTTTGGATGACGCAGCACGGCGGGCGCATGGCATACCGCCACGACCGGTTTTCCTGCGGACAGCATGGTCTCGATCAGTTTGATCGACGTAGTATCTTCGGCCAGGTCCCACAGCGGTCCGTGGCCGCCCGGATAAAAAACTGCGTCGAACTTGCCGGCGTCGACACTGGTGAGTTTGACTGTGCTGGCCAGTGCGGCTTGCGCTTCAGCATCTTCCTTGAAGCGCTCAGTGGCGCTGGTCTGGGCGGACGGGTCGTCACTTTTCGGGTCCAGAGGTGGTTGGCCGCCGAGCGGGGAGGCCAGCGTCAGGGTTGCGCCGGCATCTTTGAAAATAAAATACGGCGCGGCGAATTCTTCCAGCCAGAAACCGGTTTTGTTGCCGGTATTGCCGAGTTTATCGTGCGAAGTCAGTACCATCAGAATATGCATCGGGTGCCTTTCGTAGTGGGAAATGAGGTCGCTTATCCATGCGCAGCTCCAGGCCGGCATGGACAGCACTCGACAACCGTATACTGCAACGGGCGTGCTTGTCTGTGTGCTGGCGCACTTGCGCTTATTGATCGGTAATACCTTGCCGGATGTCTGAAACTTCCGTCTAACGGTGCTAGACTTTGCCCGCTTTACGTGACTCGGGCAGTAAGCCTTTTCTCCAGCCAACTGATGTCCCACCTTTAGGATTCACTATGACCATGAACCGCCGCACGTTCGTTATCCATTCCATTCTTGGTTCCGCCGCACTGGCTACCGCTACGATGAGCCAGGCACAAGCTGCCAAAGTCGCAGAGACCGATGCGCAGGCTGTCGCCCTTGGTTACAAGGAAGATGGCACCAAGACAGATAAAGTCAAGTATCCGAAATACACGACGAAGCAAAATTGCGCCAATTGTCAGTTGTACGCCGGTGCAGCAACAGGCTACGGCAATTGCGCTCTGTTCCCGGGCAAGCAAGTTGCGGCTGCCGGCTGGTGCAGCGCGCACGCCATGAAGGCTTGATCGACCGGTAATTTATCCGTTGATCTGCATTAAAAAACACGCCGCGAGCGTGTTTTTTTTGGCCGTTGGCGATTGCCCGGCTTTTACTATGTTCATATCGGCAAGGTGCCGCTGCAACAGGATCATTGCTATGGAAGTCGAACTGAAATTACTGGTCAATAAGCGGGATGTCAGCACTTTGCGCGCGCATCCGCTACTGAAAAAATTCGCCCTTGCTGCGCCGCGCGAGCAACGGATGCACGATATTTATTTCGACACGCCGGATCTGCAATTGCGTGCGGCTGGAGCCGGATTGCGGGTGCGTCTGGTGGGGGATGTCTGGGTCCAGACACTGAAGGCCGGAGGCAGTGTGGCTGGCGGTCTGCATAGCCGGCACGAGTGGGAAACGGCGGTAGCCGGTCCGGTACCGGAGCTGGCGTTGCTGCGGGCTCTGATCGATCGCAAAAGCGAGTGGGGCAAGTTGTTGCGCTTATCAGGATGCGAGCAGGGTCTGGTACCGATTTTCAGCACGCAGATGACCCGTTCCATCTGGGACTTGCGGCTGGCTGGCGGGGACGAGATCGAATGCGTGCTCGACCTCGGCTATCTTGAGCGCGACGGGCAGCGTGTCGAGGTCAGCGAAATCGAACTTGAACTCAAGGCCGGCGGTCCGCTGCATCTGTTCGATGTGGCGCTGGCGCTGCAACAGCAGGTCACGCTGCAGATCAGCAACTTGAGCAAAGCAGATCGTGGTTACGCACTTTACAAGCCGCAGCCGGTCGCGCCGGTGACTGCGCAGCCGTTGCAGTTGCACCGGCAGATGTCGATTGTCCAGGCGTTCCAGACCATCGCTGCCAATTGCCTGGCGCAGGTTCAGGGCAATGAGGCGGGTGTCGTGCACCGGCTCGATACCGAAAGCCTGCATCAGATGCGCGTCGGATTGCGGCGCTTGCGCTGTGCGTTCGATCTGTTTCGCGGTTTGCAGCCATTGCCGCAGGCCTTGCAAGTCGATCTGGACTGGCTGATGGAGCAACTGGGTGCGGCGCGCGACTGGGATGTGCTGGCCGGTTCAACCTTGCCGGCGGTGGTTTCTGCGGCGCGCGGAGAAGTGCGGCTGACAGCGCTCGGCCTGGCGGCGCTGGTCCACTCGCGTGAGACGCACGCGGCCGCGGGCGCCGCTGTTGCAGCGCCACGCACCACCCGTCTGATGCTGGGGCTGGCGCGCTGGTTACTGGTAGTTGGCAATCAGCCGGACCAGCAGATGAAGCGCTTGCCAGGCTACTGCCGCAGCATGCTTGAACACTACCAGCGCCGCCTGTGCCGGCGCGGCAAGCAATTGGAGGACGGCAGCGTGCAGGCACGCCACCGTCTGCGGATTGCCGTCAAAAAAATGCGTTACGCGATTGAATTTTTTGAGTCGCTCTACCCGTCAAAAAAAATGCGCCGCTATGCCGACGGATTGGCGATGTTGCAGGATCAGCTGAGTCGCAGTAACGATGCCGCGGTGGCGGATCGCTTGCTCAAGCAGTTGCAGGACGGCTCGCTCGAACTGGCCGGTAGCGCAGGATTCGTACGCGGATTTCTTAGCGCCGGGGTCGCGCTGGATGACCGGCTCATGCGTGAGCAATGCCGGCGTTTCGGTACGAAAAAACTTCCCGGTTAATGACGCGCGACAGGGTGCTCCCGCCTATTTTTCCTGTCGCGATCACTTTGGCGATTACGCCACTGGCGCACGATGGCAATGCGCCATCCTGCATGGATCAGGCCGAATAGCGACAGGCTCAGCAGGGTAGCGAGCAGCGGCATCCCGAGTAACAGCGGCTTGCCGGCATGCCTGATCCAGTCGAGCCATTGCGCACCGCTGGAACCGAAGGATTGCTCCGGCCAGGCCAGCGGCAGGCCGAGGCATAGTGCGCCCAGCATCCAGGCCAGGCACAGCAGCGGCAATGCGGTGAGCGGATTGCTCAGAAAGGTCAGCACCACGGCCGTCGGCAGGTGGGCCTTCAAGCGCACCGCCAGCAGCGCGGCAATGATGGTTTGTGCCGGTAACGGCACGATACTGATCGCGCCGCCGATGGCCGCACCGAGTGCCACCGAGCGCCGGCGCGGTATCCATATTTGTGGCTGCGCCTTGCCCAGGAAGCGGGCGATATGCGGATGCTTCTTGATCATGTCGGCGTGACGCAGCCATTCCCGAAATGATTTGGCCATGCCTTTATTCCTTGTGGCTAGGGAGTTGCAATGTGCGCAGCATCGGTGGCGCCGACTTGGGTCTGCGCCATTTCAGGGCCACGATGACGGCCAGTCCGATAAACAGACTGACCACTGCCAATAGCAGCAGTGGCGGAATTTTCAGCATAGTCAGCCCCAGTTTCCTGAGGCTTGCAATGTTAATCACGATCGTTGGTCTCCATGTTGATTGCAGAAGTATCGGGGCTGGGTCCGGCTTTTTCGTAGCGGGGTGTGCTGCGCCGGTGGGTGATCAGGCGGGTACGATAAGCGGCGCGCTTGACCGCTGCGTTAATCGCCTTGTACATGTCGGTTTGCACTTCACGGATGACTACTTCCGGCTGGCCGGGAATCGTCACGCTGATCTGGCAGACCATGTCGCAGCCGCCTCGTGGACCATTGATATCGCGCAAACGAACGACGATTCGCATCACGCGACTGCTGGCTCTCGCAAACGCCGCACCGAGACGGCGTTGCAGATAATTCTGCAGCGAGGGAGTAAGGGAGAAATCCTGGGCAACCATTTGCAGGTTCATGGAACGTTCCTTTCATTGAGTAATGAGTCGTTGATAGTACGCACTTCAGCGCTGGTAAACGCCTGCGTAAATCTGTCGATAAGTTCGGAAAACATATTGTTTAGATGATTTTTAGTGCCGGCGATAAAGTTAGTGGCCGGTGATTTGACCCTCGTTAGGGTTGGGCGGTAACAATTAAATTTAATACGCTTCGCGTCAGGTAGAAGGCGATATAACGGGTTTCCTGATAGACGAAACTAATCAGAAACCAACCAGAAACCAAGCAATATTGCCTGCGGTTACCGCAGCTTCGACTTGGGGAACAAAAAGTCAATGCTGTGAACTAATTCACTTTTCATTACGCCCGTCGCCGCGGTTAATGTTCCCGCCGGCCGCGTATCAATCACCGTTTTTTCCGGGATATTCATGCATTCAACAATATGTTTGCCACGCTCCGGCTCTTCGATCTGGACCTTGCTCGCTGCGCTGCTGGCCGTCTGCGCCGCTCTGGCTGGAAACGCTGCCTATGCCTTTGATTTTGCCGATGTGGCCGTGCGCGCCAAGGTGCTGTCACAGAGTGCCTATAAAAAACCAGCCGGCAATTTGCCCAGGACCGTCGATGACCTCAGCTACGACCAATACCGCGACATCCGTTTCGACACGGACAAGTCGCTCTGGCGCAGCGCCAAGCTGCCGTTCGAGGTGGCTTTTTTCCATCAGGGACTGTTTTACGATCATCCGGTGAAGATCAGCGAGGTGATTCAAAAAAGAGTGCGCGAGATCAAGTTCGATCCGCAGTCCTTCAATTACGGTAAGAACGCGATAGATAAGAAGGAAGTTGCGCAGCTCGGCTTTGCCGGTTTTCGTGTGCACACAGCGCTGAACTCGAAAAAATACAAGGACGAAGTTGTTGTGTTTCTGGGGGCTAGTTATTTCAGGGCGCTTGGCAAAGGGCAGGCATACGGCGCGTCAGCGCGCGGTTTGGCGATTGATACGGCGCAAAATTCCGGTGAGGAGTTTCCGCAGTTTTCCGAGTTTTGGCTGGTGCGTCCCAAGGGCAACGATCAGGAAATGACGATTTATGCATTACTGGATTCGCGCCGTGCCACCGGGGCCTACCGTTTTATCGTCAAGCCGGGCAGCGCCACGCAAGTTGACGTCAAGGCTCAGTTGTTCCTGCGCGAAAACGTCACCACGTTGGGTATTGCACCGCTGACCAGCATGTATTTCTTCGGCGAAAATCAGCGCTCGACGGTCGAGGATTATCGTCCCGAAGTGCATGATTCGGACGGCTTGTCGGTGCAGACCGGCAGTGACGAATGGATCTGGCGACCGCTGGTCAATCCGAAGCGTTTGCTGGTGACTTCTTTTGCACTCGAGAATCCAAAGGGTTTTGGCATGATGCAGCGCGAACGCAATTTTTCCAGCTTTCAGGACCTTGAAGCGCGCTACGAAAAGCGTCCCAGCGTCTGGATCGAACCTACCGGAAAATGGGGCAAGGGCCGCATTGAGCTGGTTCAGCTGCCCACTGCCGACGAAACCAACGATAACGCAGTGGCATTCTGGGTGCCGGACCTGATGCCGAAACCGGGACAGCCGTACAACGTCGAGTACACGATGCGCTGGGAAAAAGAGTCCGAAACGCAGCCGCCGAATGCCTGGGTGACCCAGACCCGGCGCGGTCACGGATACGTTAAAAAAGTCGACGGCAGTATCGCGCTGATTGTCGATTTCGACGGTCCGGCTTTCAAAAAATTGCCGGCTGACGTCAAGCTGGAAGGCGCCGTCACCATTGACGCAAATGGCAACCTGATGGAAGCCAATACGTACCGTAATGAAGTCACTGGTGGTTGGCGCATCGCGGTACGGCTCGATCGTAAAGACGATGCCAAACCGGTCGAACTGACCGCCCACCTGCGTAACGGAAAAGAAATCTTATCGGAAACCTGGAGCTACATATTGCCGCCCAACTGAGTCCACTCCCGGCGCCACTCGATGCGCAATGCGCCGCCTATCTCGACCGGTTGCAGCTGACTCCATCACAGCGGTGTGTGCTGGAAGCCGCCGCAGCCACGGGTGACCCGCAATCAGCGATGCAGGCGATCCATGCTGCGCTGGCCGGTGACCGGCATGCCGGCAATCCGGCTTATGCATCGATTCCGGCCCGACTGCAACCGGCGAAGTGGCCGGTGATCGATGCCCCCCGACCGGTCGGCGGCAAGATGCTCGCGACAACACCCGCGCTGAACCGGACCGCGATGGTGCCGCAACCATGGGGCGAGCTCAATCCGCTGGTGCGCTGGTTCCGTTCGATGACCGGTCGCACCGATGGTGCCGCGGAGTCGATCCGGCGCGGACCCGCAGCGGCCGATGCGCCCGACCCACGCGGTAACTGGCAGCGTGGCGGCGGCATGCGCCGCATTGTGCTGATGTTGCTGATGATCAGCCAAGGCGGCATGGCGACCTATTTCATGAGTGAGGTATTGCCGTATCACGGTGCCAAGCCGATGGAAATGGTGACACTGGCGTTGTTCGCTATTTTGTTCGGCTGGGTATCGGTCGGGTTCTGGACCGCGATGGCGGGTTTTCTGGTGTTGCTGCGACGGGGTGATCGTTACCTGATTTCGTCCAGCGATGCGGGCGGCACCGTCGAAGCCGCAGCGCGTACTGCCATCGTCATGCCGATCTGCAATGAAGATGTCGGCCGGGTCTTTGCCGGCTTGCGTGCGACCTATGATTCGGTCCGGCGCAATGGCACGCTGGCGCAATTTGACTTTTTTGTTCTCAGTGACAGTAGTGATCCTGATCTGTGTGTCGCCGAACTGGCCGCCTGGCAACAACTGTGTCGCGATACCGATGGCAGCATGCGGATCTTTTATCGCCACCGCCAACTGCGCGTCAAGCGCAAGAGCGGCAATATTGATAATTTCTGCCGGCGCTGGGGGGCCGGTTACCGTTACATGATCGTGCTCGACGCCGATAGCGTCATGAGCGGATCCTGTCTGGCAAAGCTGGTGCGACTGATGGAAGCCAATCCCGGTACCGGCATCATTCAGACTGCGCCGCGCGCCTGCGGACGCGACACGCTGTATGCGCGTATCCAGCAATTTTCGACCCGGATCTATGGTCCGCTGTTCACGGCCGGCCTGCATTACTGGCAGCTCGGCGAATCCCATTACTGGGGCCACAACGCGATCATCCGGCTCGCTCCGTTCATGCGCCATTGCGCGCTGGCCCCGCTGCCGGGCACCGGCGGGCTGGCCGGCGACATCCTGTCACATGATTTTGTCGAGGCCGCGCTGATGCGGCGTGCCGGTTGGGCCGTCTGGATTGCCTATGATCTGCCGGGAAGCTACGAAGAAATGCCACCCAACCTGCTCGACGAACTCAAGCGCGACCGGCGCTGGTGTCATGGCAACCTGATGAATTTCCGTTTATTCATGGCGCACGGCATGCATCCGGTACATCGCACCGTGTTTGCCACCGGCGTGATGGCGTACTTGTCGGCACCGTTGTGGTTTCTGTTTCTGGCGCTGTCGACCGGCATGCTGGCGGCACATACCTTGCTGGTGCCCGAGTATTTCACGATGCCGCGCCAGCTATTTCCGATCTGGCCTGAATGGCATCCCGAAAAAGCACTGGCCTTGTTTTCGGCCACGGCTACGCTACTGTTTCTGCCCAAGCTGATGAGCGTGCTGCTCATCGCGCTGCAAGGCGCGAAACGTTACGGCGGCACCTTGCGGCTTTTCCTGGGAATGCTGATCGAGCTGGTGTTCTCGGCTCTGCTGGCGCCGGTACGTATGCTGTTCCATACGCGTTTTGTGACGGCGGCTTTTCTCGGTTGGGAAATGCGCTGGAAATCGCCGCCGCGTGGCGATGCCGAAACCGGTTGGACCGAAGCGGTCCGCAAACACGGCCTGCACACGCTGTTCGGTCTGGTCTGGGGCGTAGGCGTGTATTGGCTGGAGCCGGGTTTTCTGTGGTGGCTGTTGCCGATCGTCGGTTCGCTGGCCTTGTCGATTCCGCTATCGGTGCTATCAAGCCGGGTGGCGCCGGGACGCCGCTTGCGACGTCTTGGCCTGTTCGTGATTCCCGAAGAAATCAAACCGCCGCCGGAGCTGCGCGCCACCACGACGTACCTTGGCGCAACGGCACCGGCACCGACCTTTGCCGATGCCGTCGTCGACCCGCAACTCAATGCTTTGGTGTGTGCCTGCGCGACCGCCCGTCCCGGCTTGCCGGCTGCCGCGCAGGCCAGTCATGCTGCGCTGGCTTTCACCGCGCTGGAGCAGGGTGCCGCTGCGCTGACACCGCAGCAAGCTCGCCTGCTGCTGCAGGATCCGCTGGTGTTGTCGCAGTTGCATCTGGATGTGTGGAGCGCTCCGCACGCCCATCTGCAGTGGCGTGAACTGATTGCCGGCAGTTAGCCTGTCGTCGTTTTATCCGAAGCGATCGCGTCCAGCGCCGCTTGCAGCAAGGTCACGTCCAGTGGCTTCGAAATGTAGTCATCCATGCCGGCATCGAGACAGATTTGCCGGTCCTCGCTGAGGGCATTGGCAGTCATCGCGATGATGGGCGTATGTCGCCCTTGTCGCCCTTGTCGGCCTTGTTGCTGCTCGCGCGCCCGTATCTGGCGTGTCGCTTCGAGACCACCCATGTCCGGCATTTGCAAGTCCATCAAAATCACGTCGTAGTCATGCTGTGCTGATAGCGCGACGGCTTCGATGCCATTGCTGGCCATGCTGAAACGGTGGCCCCATTTCCTGAGCAGGGCTTCGGCCAGTCGCTGGTTCACGGGATTGTCTTCCGCGACCAGCACAAGCAGCGGGCTGCGGGCTGCACTGAGGATCGACGGGGCAGGTTGTGTCGCGGAGGACTCCACCGGCATATCCGGCATGCTGGTCGCAAATGGCATATCGAACGTGAAAACGCTGCCGTTTCCCGGCACGCTGCGCACGCCCAGTGCGCCGCCCATCGCGGCGACCAGTCGACTCGAAATGGCCAGCCCGAGACCGGTACCGCCATATTGGCGGGTGGTCGAGGTATCGGCCTGCGTGAATGCCTCGAAGATACTGACCTGCTTGTCGGCGGCGATCCCGATGCCCTGGTCGCTGACGGCGAACACCAGACGCACTGCACCGGTACTGGCAGCGAACAATGTCACCCGCACCGTAATCCTGCCCCGCGCTGTGAACTTGATCGCATTGCCGATCAGGTTGGTCAGGACCTGACGCAGCCGTCCGGGGTCCCCTCGCAGCCGGTCCGGGACATCGTCGCCAACGTCGACGCCGAGATGCAGCCCTTTTTGTGCCGCCTGGACAGTCAGTAGCTTGATGATGCTGGTCAGCAGGACAGGCAGATCAAACCCGACCTGTTCGAGTTCTAGCTTGCCGGACTCGATTTTCGAGAAATCAAGGATGTCGTTGATGATCGTCAGCAAAGCCGCCGACGAGGTTTTCACCAGCGTCAGATATTCGCGTTGTTCGCCATCGAGCCGGGTGTCCAGCGCCAGGTCGGTCATGCCGATGATGCCATTCATCGGGGTGCGGATTTCATGGCTCATGTTGGCCAGAAATTCGCTTTTGGTCCGGTTGGCCTGTTCTGCCTGATCCCTGGCGTGCGTCAGTTCCGCCACCCGTCCGCTGACGGCCCGTGACATCGCATTAAAAGCGGTACCGAGCTGGCCGAATTCGTCGGGGCCTTCGCTGACGCTGGCCGGAGTCAGGTTGCCGTCGGTAACGTCTTTGCTGGCCCGGGTCAGCGCACCGAGGCTGCGGGTCATCCACAGGCCCAGCAAGGTGAGCAGTACCAGCGAGATCAGTAATTCGCTACCGGCAATACTGGCACCCTGAATCAGCAGGGCCTGACGGGCGACCAGGATGTGTGACAGGTCCAGGCCGAAATGCAATTGACCGAGCGATTGGCCGTAGCTGCGGATCGGCATCGCGACGTGATAAACCGGCTTGCCGGTTTGCTGCGCCAGGTCGAAGTTCTTGTCGGGTACGGGCAGCGCGCGCGTCAGCGGCCAACCGCTGCTGGCAACCCGGTTGCCGTGCTTGTCGGTGACCACCAGATACTGCACGCCTCTTTGGCTCAGGCTTTCATCGAGTACCGATTGCACGGTGGCATAGTCGCGCTGGGCCAGTGGCGCAACCGTGGCGGCGATCAGGATAGGAGCGATCTGAAGCGAATGCTGCCCGACCTGATCGAGCATGTTGTTATTGGTCAGACGCAGGCTGTTCGAGACCAGCAAGGTCAGCATCACGGCTTCGACCACGATGGCTGCCAGTAGCAGGCGTGTGCGTACCGACTTGAAGGGGCTGGGCATTGGTCAGTGCAGGGTTTGCCGGACTTCCTGAGCGTACGGTTCCATCGCTTCCAGCTCGCGCGGCTTGAGCTTGCGATAGCCCTCCAGCTTGTACTTCAGGAAGTAGGCTTTACCTTCCGGCGTTCCGGCAAAACGCCACAGCGCGGCATCAATCTTGTCGCGCAGCGGCAGGTCGCGTTTATTGAGCAGATAGACCCGTCCGGCCAGCGCATCGCTGATTACGAGAAAACGCAATTGCGGCTGGATGTCGCGCGCCAGACTTTGATAATTGGCCAGCGAGATGAACCCGGCCGCGGCATCCCCGGCCAGCACCAGCCGCGCCACGCTGTCGGAAGCACTGACATAACGCAGCGGTTCGGTGTTGCCGTTATTTTTCAGCCAGTGCTGGCCCCACAGCGTCACCAGCGATGTCGACGACAACCCGAGTACCGGCTTGCCCTTGAGGTCCAGCGCGGTTTTATAGGTGCTGTTGCCGGCTACCAGCGCCACGGTACGAAAGTCGGCACGGTAAGTCAGTAGCGCGCTGTAGCCGGCATCGGTCTGGCTCAGCCGGGCCTGGTGGCCGGTGGTGATGGCGATGTCGTAGTCCTGGGCCAGCAGCCTGCGCGCAAATTCCGTGAAGTCGGGTGCAGTCACGATGTCAACCGGCATGCCGAGGCTACTTTCCAGGTACTGGCGCAGCGGCTGGTACATCTCGAGAATCACGCGTGCACTGCTGTGCGGGGCCACGCCGATACGCAATGCTGCCGGTACCTGCGCGAAGACCGTCGTGCAGGTCAGCAGGAAGATGATCAGACCAAGGCAGCGCGGGAAGCAGAAGGATCGCATGGAAGAATCACTTGAAATAGTGGGTTGCACGGAACTGGACAGCAACATTATAGGCGGTGGCAATCGAAGTTGCTATGAAGTAATTTTACGGAAATACGTGAAATCTGAAGTGGTGGCATGATGCAAACCAGTTTCTTTTTATTAACAAACCGGTAGCTTGCATACCCGTTTCCTAACTATCCGTTTCTTTTTTGCAGGACCTCTTTATGAATCACTCACTCGTTATCTCCCGTCTGCCCCGCTTGGTCGGGCTGTTGATGCTTGGAGCTGTTGCCAGTCATGCGTTCGCTGCTTCCGAAGAAATCCAGGTCTACATGGATGAAATGAACGCGCCCGGCGCGTTTGGTCTGGATATCCACAGCAACTACGTGGCCAAGGGCAACCGGTCGCCGGACTATCCGGGAGCCCAGGCTCCCGGCAAGGTGTTTCGTCTGACACCGGAATTTTCGGTCGGTCTGACGCCGACGCTCGACCTTGGCGCGTATTTGCTGACGTCGATTGGTCCCGGTGGCATGACCTCGGTGGATGGCGAAAAAATCCGTCTCAAGTACATCGCGCCGAAAGCTGGGGAACAAGCGTATTTCTGGGGAGCGAATCTGGAAGTGGGGCGCGTGGCGCACCGTCTGGATGAAAATCCGTGGAACGCCCAGCTCAAGGGCATCATCGGTTATCGCACCACGCGCTGGACAATGGCGGCCAATCCGAACATCGACTGGAAAATTTCCGGTCCCGTCGCTGGTCCGGCGACGTTTGGTGTCGATTCCAAGGTGGCGTACAAGACCGATGCCGGTTATGAAGTGGGGGCGGAGAGTTACAACGGCTTTGGCCAGGTCAGGCACCTTGGGCATTTGAACCAGCAGAGCCAGACGCTGTTCGGCGTCATCGATACCGACATCCATGGCTGGGATGTCAATTTGGGTGTTGGTCGTGGACTCACGCCAGCGAGCGATCGCTGGGTGCTCAAGGCGATTGTCAGTGTGCCGCTGAAATCGCTCTGATTATTTGGTGAGCATGGTGCAATGCCCTTCGGTTATTGCACCGCCCACGCTCACGGGTCCCGCGTCATTGATCTGACGAAAATCAGATCCCGCCCATGCACAGGTATTTAATCTCCAGATACTCATCCATCCCGTAGCGCGATCCCTCCCGCCCGAGGCCTGATTGCTTGACGCCGCCGAACGGTGCAACTTCATTCGATATGAGTCCCGTGTTGATGCCGACCATGCCGTATTCGAGCGCCTCGGCAACGCGCCAGACCCGACCGATATCGCGTGAATAGAAATAGCTGGCCAAACCAAAATCGGTATCGTTGGCAGCCGCGACGACTTCCTGCTCGCTCGAAAAACGCACCACCGCCGCGACCGGGCCGAAGGTTTCTTCGCGCATGATTTTCATGTCGGCAGTGACGTTCGAGAGCACGGTCGGTTCGTAGAAGGTGCCGCCCAGCGCATGCGGTTTGCCGCCGGTGACCAGCGTTGCGCCTTTGGCCAGCGCATCGCGCACATGGTCTTCGACCTTGGCGATGGCCTGCTCGTCGATCAGCGGGCCCTGCACCACACCGGCCGTGCTGCCATCGCCGACCTGAATTTTTGCCGCACCGGCTGCCAGCTTTTCAACGAAGCGGTCATAGATCGACTCGTGCGCATAGAAGCGGTTGGTGCAGACACAGGTCTGGCCGGCATTGCGGTATTTCGATTGCAATGCGCCTTCGACAGCGGCATCGAGGTCGGCATCGTCGAACACGATGAACGGCGCATGGCCACCTAGTTCCAGTGCCAGTTTTTTGATGGTCGGGGCGGATTGCTGCATCAGGATGCGGCCGACCGGGGTTGATCCGGTGAACGACAGGTGGCGCACCAGCGGGCTGGCGCACAACACGTTGCCGACTTCGATCGAGTGGTCGGCGTCAGCCGTGATGATATTGATGACGCCGGCCGGCAAGCCGGCCCGATGCGCCAGTTCGGCCACGGCCAGCGCTGACAGCGGCGTTTGTTCAGCCGGCTTGATGACGATGGTGCAGCCGGCGGCGACCGCCGGGGCGACCTTGCGGGTAATCATCGCAATCGGGAAATTCCACGGGGTGATCGAGGCGCAGACGCCGATCGGCTGCTTGAGCACGACCATGCGCTTGTCGCTCCAGGTCGACGCCATCACGTCGCCGGAAACGCGCTTGGCTTCTTCGGCAAACCATTCAATGAAACTGGCACCGTACATGACTTCACCCTTGGCTTCGGCCAGCGGCTTGCCTTGCTCGGCGGTCATGATGGTGGCCAGGTCGTCGGCATGCACCAGCATCAGGTCGAACCACTTGCGCATGATGGCGGCGCGTTCCTTGCCGGTCTTTTTCGACCAGGCCGGGAAAGCGGCGGCGGCGGCATCGATGGCTTGCTGCGCTTCAGCCGGACCGAGGTTGGGCACGGTGCCCAGCACCGCGTCATCCACCGGATTGGTGACGGCGAAATGGCTGGCGCCGCTGATCCATTCGCCATTGAGGTAAGCGTGCTGGCGCAGCAGGGTCGGATCGTTGAGGGTGAGTGGCAGGGCAGGCTGTCTGAGCATGATGGGTTCCGTTGAGGGTTTTGTTGTGCGATGAGGATAACCGAAAGGCCGGGCCACCGCGCTCGTCATTGGCCATCGGTCCGGGGGGCAGAGGGTCGGGTAAAATCAAGGCATTCCAATTTGTTGAGCTTCCATGCACATTCATATCCTCGGCATCTGCGGCACTTTCATGGGTGGCCTGGCAGTCCTGGCGCGTCAAGCCGGCCATCGCGTGACGGGTTGCGACACCAATGTCTATCCGCCAATGAGCACTCAGCTGCAAGAGCAGGGTATCGAGCTGATCGAAGGGTTCGATCCGGAACAGATTACGCTGGCACCTGACCTGTTCGTTGTCGGCAACGTCGTCAGCCGCGGCAATGCACTGATGGAAGCCATCCTCGATCGCGGCCTGCCGTACACGTCCGGCCCGCAATGGATCGGCGAACATATCCTGAAAGACCGCTGGGTGCTGGCGGTGGCCGGGACGCACGGCAAGACCACCACGGCGTCGATGCTGGCCTGGATTCTGGAAGACGCCGGCTATGCGCCGGGTTTTCTGATCGGCGGCGTGCCGCTGAACTTCGGCATCTCGGCGCGACTGGCCGGTGACGGCGGCGAGTCGGCCTTCTTTGTCATTGAAGCCGATGAATACGACACCGCCTTTTTTGACAAACGCAGCAAGTTCGTCCACTACCGCGCCCGTACCGTCGTGCTCAATAATCTCGAATACGATCATGCCGATATTTTTCCTGATCTCGGTGCCATCGAAACCCAGTTCCATCATCTGGTACGCACCGTGCCACGCATCGGCCGTCTGGTGGTGAATCAGCGCGAAACCGCGCTGCATACGGTGATCGCACGGGGCTGCTGGAGCGAGATCGAATGGTTTGGCGGCAGTGTCGATAGCGCGACCGGTTGGCAGATCGATGAACACCCTGACGGCAGCTTCACGGTCAGCTTCAATGGCCAGCCGCAAGGCACCGTGCACTGGACGCTCAATGGCGAACACAACCGCATGAATGCGCTGGCAGCGATTGCGGCGGCGCGTCATGTGGGCGTGCCGATTGCGCAGGCCATCGCCGCGCTGGGCGCCTTCCAGAACGTGCGCCGGCGCATGGAGTTGCGCGGCGAAGTCAATGCGATCCGGGTCTTCGACGACTTCGCCCATCACCCGACGGCGATCACGACCACGGTGGCCGGCTTGCGTCAGGAGGTCGGCACGGCGCGTATCCTCGCGGTGCTGGAACCGCGCTCGAACACCATGAAGCTGGGGACAATGAAGAACGCTTTGCCGGGCAGTCTGTCCGAAGCCGATCTGGTGTTCGGGTACGGTGCCAAAGGCGATGGCAAAAACGCGCTCGGCTGGAATCTGGCCGAAGCCCTTGCGCCGCTGGGCCGGAAGGCACAGGCGTTTGATGACTTGCCCGAGCTGGTCGCGGCGATCGTCGCGGCGGCACGTCCCGGTGACCAGATTCTGGTGATGAGTAACGGCGGCTTCGGTGGTGTGCATCAAAAAATCCTCGATGCGCTGGCGCTGGTGAGGCGATGATTCTTTATCTGCACGGGTTCCGCTCGTCGCCGCAATCGTTCAAGGCACGCGTGCTGGCGCAGCATCTGCAAGCGCTGGGTCGCTTTGCCGAATTCATTTGCCCGCAATTGCCAGCCTCGCCGCGTGCGGCGATTGCGTTGGCGCAGCAACTGGTGGCTGGTACGGATCCGGCCGCGCTGACGGTGATCGGCTCATCGCTCGGCGGTTTCTATGCGACCTGGCTGGCCGAACAACTCGGTTGCCGCGCCGTGCTGCTCAATCCGGCGATCACGCCGCTGCACGACCTGAAAAAAACCATCGGCAGCACCACGCAATTTCACTCCGATGCACCGTTCGAGTTCAAGCCCGAATACATCGACGAGCTCGAGGCCATCGCCGTCGCACAGATCACGCGGCCAGCGCGCTATCTGTTGCTGGCCGCGACCGGCGACGAGGTGCTCGACTGGCACCAGATGGTGGCCCACTATCCGGGCGCAGTGCAGCACGTGATCGAGGGCAGCGACCATGGCATCAGCGAGTTTCCCGATTACGTCGATGCAGTGCTGGCGTTTTGCGATTCGTCGCCGGGGCCGGTTTGACGCGGGTCAGCCCGGCGCACTGGTCAGCGCATGTCAATGCGCTCAATGTGCCGCCGCATTGGTGTGCGTGGCTGACCGGGTCCGGTTCGCTGACGGCGCAGCTGATCGCGCACAGCCGGCATTTCCGGGTGCGCCGGATCCGGCAGGCGCGCGGACCGGTCGCGCTCGATGAACAGCACATTTTGCAATTGCCGCGCCGGGTGCTGGTGCAGCAACGCAACGTGGTGCTCGAATGCGATGGCCAGCCGGTTGTGTATGCGCATACCAGCGTGCCACTGACGGCGACGGCAAACGATTGGCCGCTGTTTGGCAGTCTTGGTGAGCGCTCGCTCGGCAGCACGCTGTTTGGCGACCCGCTGGTGCAGCGCGGCGCGCTGGAATTCGCCCGGCTGTCGTCACGTCATCCGCTGATGCGCCGGCTGGTCGCGACGCTCGGCCCGCAGCCGGACTTGCTGGCGCGGCGCTGCCTGTACCGGCGCCGGCACGGTATCCTGCTGGTCTGTGAAATTTTCTTGCCGGCGATTATTGGGTTGGCCCCGGTCGGCAATGGCACAATAATGGTTTAGCCGATTTCGGCCCGTGCCAGATCGCGCAGACATTCCCGCTTCTCTACGCAAAGTGATTAATGAATTTATTTTTTGAAGAATCCGGCGATTTCAAGGCTGGCGTGATGATGTCGCAAGCCGGCGAGGCCTATCAGGTCGAGATGCAGTCCGGCAAGCGCACCAAGGTCAAGGTCCGCGACGTGTTGTTGCAGTTCGCCGCCCCGGCACCCCAGGAGCTGATTGCCGCCGCCAAAATCGTAGGCGACGAGATCGATCTCGATTTTCTGTGGGAAGTCGCCGGCGAGGAAGAATTCGGCTTTGCCGAGCTGGCCATCGAATATTTTGGCAAGGCACCGCAACCGGAGCAATCTGCCGGCCTGCTGTTTTTGCTGCACTCATCGCCGATCTATTTCTACAAAAAGGGCAAGGGTCGCTACAAGGCTGCACCTGAGACCGCCCTGAAAGCGGCGCAAGCCGGTATCGAAAAAAAGAAGCAACAAGCCATCGTGCAGGCGCAGTACGTCGAGCAACTCAAGGCGCATGACTTGCCGGAATCGTTGCGGCCGCTGGTGCGGCAGTTACTGTTCAAGCCGGACAAGAACAGCCTCGAATACAAGGCGCTGGAAGCGGCTTGCAGCGAACTGCAAACCACGGCGCCGCGCCTGATGCTGGCCTGCGGCGGGCTCGAGTCCGCCAAACAACTGCATTTCGAGCGCTTCCTGTTCGAGCAATTTCCGAAGGGACTGGCATTTCCGGCCTTCACGATTCCCGCCGCGCCGAAGCTGCCGGTGGCTGACGTGCAGGCATTCTCGATTGACGATGTCACCACGACCGAAATCGATGATGCGTTCTCGGTCACGACACTGGCCGACGGCACCGTGCGGATAGGCATCCACATCGCTGCGCCGGCGCTCGGCATTGCGCGCGATGACGCGATCGATGCGATTGCGCGGGCACGGATGTCAACGGTCTACATGCCTGGCGACAAGATCACGATGCTGCCGGATGATCTGGTGCAGTCATTCACACTGGCCGAAGGCAAGACCTGTCCGGCCGTCTCGCTGTATGCGACGTTGAACCCGGCCGACTGGTCGGTGATCTCGACCGAAACCCGCGCCGAGGCCGTGCCGGTCGCCGCCAACCTGCGCCACAACACGCTCGATGAATTTGTTACCGAAGAAAATCTGGCCGCCGGTGCCGGCGAGTATCCGCACAAGGCCGACATTGCGCTGATCTGGCAATGGGCGCTGGTACTGGAGCAGGGCCGCATGGCCAAGCGCGAAGGATTCGGTTTGAGGCCCGAACAGAACAACCGGGTTGACTTCAATTTTTACGTCGATGACGACGTCGTTACCATCTCCAAGCGCAAGCGCGGTGCGCCGCTCGACAAGCTGGTCGCCGAACTGATGATTTTTGCCAACAGCACCTGGGGCAAACTGATGAACGACAGCGGCGTACCCGGCATTTATCGCGCGCAAGGTGGCGGCAGCGGCGGCTGGGCCACCAAGATGGCCGTGCGCATGGTCACGCACGCGGCACCGCATCAGGGTCTCGGAGTAGATCAGTACGCCTGGAGTACTTCGCCACTGCGTCGCTACACCGATCTCGTCAACCAATGGCAAATTCTGGCCTGTGTCGAGCACGGCGTCATGGCCCCGCTGGCAGCACCGTTCAAGCCGCGTGATGCCGATCTGTTTGCGATCGTCTCGGCTTTCGATGCGGCTTACGGTGCTTACAACGAGTTCCAGTCAAACATGGAGCGCTACTGGTGTCTGCGCTGGCTGGCTCAGCAGGAGTCGCACCGGCTGGAAGCGGTGGTGCTCAAGGATGAAATCCTGCGCATGGCCGATCTGCCGCTGGTGATCAAATTGCCGGGCATGCAGGCGCTGCCGCGCGGCACGCAAGTGGTGCTGGACCTGGCGCGCTGGGATGAAATTGATCTGAGTGTCGAGGCGCGGCTGATCGAAGTGGTGCCAACGGCGGTTGATGATCCGGGCGAGGACGAGACCGAAGAGAATGCCGATGAGGTCGAGGCCGATGCCGGTGCCGGCGCAGAAGTCGATGCCATCGTCGCCCCTGACCTGGTGACGATTGTCGATGGCGCACCACTGGCCGATGCAATCGTGCAGGGTGATGACCAACCTTTACCGTAGAATCGTTTCTTCCCGATATCACTCTCCAACTGCCCGTGAAGCTATCTCTGCGCAATCCTACCCTGACCATTGCCATCGCCATTTCGGTGCTGGTGCATGGCGCGCTGCTGGCGGTGCGGTTCACGGCACCCGAGCTGCTGCGGCAAAAGCCGGATGACCCGGGGCTGGAGGTGATTCTGGTCAACGCCAAACACAAGAAACCTCCGCTCAAAGCAGACGTGCTGGCGCAAGCCAATCTCGATGGCGGCGGGAATGCCGAATCCGGGCGTACCAAGTCGCCGTTGCCGGATTTGCGTCGTACCCGGGATGGCGATAGTGTGCAGGCAACCCGGCGTCGTGCGGTCGAGCTCGAACAGGCGCAGAGGAAATTGCTGACTCAGATCAACAAGCCGACCACGCTGGTTATTCCGTCTTTGTCCGATCTCGCCCAACTCAAACAGCCACCGCAACCGGACGGCAGCGACCAGCAGGACAGCAGCAAGGCCATCGCCCGCCGTGAAGCCGAAATTTCCCGCAATATCGAGGAATACAACAAGCGTCCGAAAAAAACCCAGATCACGCCCAATACCCGTGAAGTCGGTTATGCGATGTACTACAAGGCATTGCAGGACCGGGTTGAAAAGCGGGGTACTTTCAATTTTCCGCAGAAGGATGGCAAAAAGCTGTACGGCGAACTGGTGCTGTACATCCCTGTTTATCAGGATGGCACGATCTACGAGCGCGACGGCGGTCCGCGCGTCGAACGCAGCTCGGGTAATCCGGCGCTCGACAATGCGGCGCTGCGCATCGTGCGGCGTGCGGCACCGTTCGGCAAATTCCCGCCCAACATGCGGTCCTCCGACAAGGACGATGTATGGGAAATCATTACCCGCTTTAAATTCACCCGTGAAGACTCGCTTGAGGCAGAACTCCGCGGGGGCAACAATTAAGGGTTCTCCCGTTGACTTTTTCTCCACCACAAGCCGCACAGCGTTACGCCGTCATCGGCCATCCGATTGCCCACAGCAAGTCGCCTGACATCCACATGGCATTCGCCCGCCAGACGCATCAGCAGTTGACCTACGAACCGTTGCTGGCACCGCTCGATGGTTTCGACGACACTGTACATGCACTGATGGCGCAGGGTGGCCGGGGTGCCAACGTGACCGTGCCATTCAAGATCGACGCGTTTGCACTGGCGACGACGCTGAGCGAGCGGGCCCGGGCTGCGGGTGCCGTCAATACGCTGCGCTTTGACGCCGCCGGTATCTTCGGCGACAACACCGACGGTGCCGGCCTGGTCACCGATATTGTCGTCAATGCGGGTGTTGCAGTGCACGGCAAGCGGGTCTTGCTGTTGGGGGCCGGCGGTGCCGCACGCGGCGTGATCCTGCCGCTGCTGGCAGAGCAGCCGGCGCAGTTGGTGATCGCCAACCGTAGCAGCGATAAAGCCATTGCGCTGGCCGCGCAATTTGCCTCGCAGGGTCCGATTGTGGCGCAGGCATTCGATGCGCTCGACGGCCGGTTTGATCTCGTCATCAATGCGACGGCGGCGAGTCTGGCCGGGGCGTTGCCGCCGATTGCCGGCAGCCTGTTCGGACCGCACACGCTGGCTTACGACATGATGTACGGCGCGCAGCCAACCATCTTCCTGCGCTTTGCGGCGCAGCACGGCGCGACCGTGCGTGATGGTCTGGGCATGCTGGTCGAGCAGGCCGCCGAATCATTCCTGCTCTGGCGTGGCGTACGTCCCGACACGGCTGGCGTGCTGGCTGATCTGCGTACGGCACTTGGCGCATGAAAATTTTGCGCAAGTTCATGCTGTGGCTGGTCGTCGTGCCGCTGGTCATTGTGCTGGCAGTCCAGGCGTATTTTTTCCTGCAGATCTGGTGGTGGGTTGACCACAATCCCGGTTCCACCAGTTTCATGCGCGAGCAGGAATCGGTGCTGCGCGAAAAAAATCCCGATTTCAAGATCCAGTACACCTGGGTGCCGTACAACCGTATTTCGAACAACCTCAAGCGCGCCATAATCGCCTCGGAAGATGCCCATTTTTCCGAGCATGAAGGCGTCGATTGGGAGGCCTTGCAAAAGGCCTACGAAAAAAATAACCGCCGCGGCAAAGTGGTCTCCGGTGGTTCGACCATTACCCAGCAACTGGCCAAGAACCTGTTCCTGTCGGGCGAGCGCAGCTATGTGCGCAAGGGCCAGGAACTGGTGATTACCTACATGCTTGAGTTCCTGATGGACAAGGAACGGATTTTTGAAATTTACCTGAACGTGGTCGAACTGGGTGTGGGCGTGTTCGGTGCCGAAGCGGCGTCGCAGCATTATTTCCGGGTGTCAGCCGCCGGTCTCGGTGCCAGCCAGGCTGCGCGACTGGCCGGTATGTTGCCGCGACCGCGCTTCTACGACAAGAATCGCGGCTCCGGTTATCTGGCCGGACGCACCGGATTGATCCTGCGGCGGATGGGGTCGGCGGAGTTGCCGTGACGTCGCGTGTCGGCGGGAGGGCACGTTTTCTCCTGATTACGTTACTTGGTTGCAGGCCGTTAGTGAGCTGACCAGCTCGCCAGCACCGACGGACGCAAGATAAAGTGGCGACACGCATCGATGTCGGCATTGCTGACACCACAGCGCGCAAACACCTGCTCCCACTGCCGCATCTGGGCCAGCACCTCACTGGCGATGTGCATCGCTTCAACGGACTTCAGCATGAAGCGCCCACAATCGGACAGCGCGTTCGACAGCAATGCTTGCGCACCCTGTTTGCCCAGTCGGAGCGACTGGTATCCCACTCCCAGTAACTGCGGTTGCAAGTCAAACGCCGGGGATAAATTCCAGTGGCCTTGCTGGAACAGTAGCGCGTGGTTCTTTTCATGATCATCTGTGTTTTCGATCAGTACGTTGAAGACCATGCGCCGGAACAGTTGCTGACAGTCTGCTTGCGGTGCCCGTGCCTCGCGGCGCAGTACGTCGGCCAGATCGGCGTACCCCATGTCACCTTCCTTGAGTCCATCGGCGATGAGCAAGGTTCTGGCGCTGGCGAAGTGGATGCGTGACCCGGCATCACGGTCAAAGCGTCGGACCAGCAGCACATGCTGGCCTGACAAGGCGATCAATTCGGACTCCGCAACGGTAATGCCACACAGGCTGGCCAGTTGCAGGCTGGCGTGCTCGATGGCGGCGACATCAACCTGGTCCTCCCGGTCGGGAAATTTGGCGATCCAGTCGGCATCGCGATGACGTATGACTGCTTTCGGACGCGCGCCACCCGCGCTGGAACCCGGTTGCAGCAGCCGTAGCATGGCGGGTGAAATGGGGTGTTGGGCAGCAAGCGCATTGGCCGCATCGCGCAGGGCTGGCAAATCCGCGGTCTCGTAGACATGCTGGCGTTGTGATTGAGTCGATTCCCGCATGGCCGAAAACCCGAGCGCACCAATGCGGTTTTCGCCGGCTAGCACCAGATAATCGAGGGGCGAGCGACGGGATGGGTGAAAGACCTTGTTGATGACGGCCCGGCCCCACCGATCCGGTCCCGCATCCTCGAAGACCGGGTGGAGTTCGCAGCCGGCAGGTGGGTCGAAGCTGCCTGCGAGTAACGGCAAATTCGGCGCCAGTGCGAATGCAGCCGGATGGCGCAACCAAAGCGGGTCGTAACTAAACCGGCAGACCCGGCCCTGCAACAATTCCAGCATGCCGCACCGTGTCGGCTCTGACGCCTGCGGTAGCCAGACCCGGACATGCAGCACATCCCCATCCGGTTCCCATGATGTCATAACGCCCCTGCCTTTCCCTTCCTGATAGTCCGCAATTCTGTCAGCAGAGCCGTCTCGTCGGCTTCGGGATTGGCTATCTCCCCCAGATACTGAACTCGCCCGACCAGCCATAACGCGGTCGCATACGACGCCATCGACACGGCCGGATCGCCCGCTTCGAGCTTGCGCAAGGTCGGGATCGAGACTTGCATGCGTTCGGCAAACGCCGCCAGCGATTGCTTGCGACGCTTGCGCGCAATGCGCAGATGTTCGCCGAGCTGGCGCAGGTTGCGCTCGACGGCAGCCGGTAATGGAGAGGCGATAGAAAGTTCGGTAGACATGTAACTAGAATTGTCTATTCCGTCGAAAAAAGCAATTATAGTTTGCTATTTCGATGCCGGCGCCTCGTCCTGTGTTGTCGAACCTTATCGTGGACTCACTTCCACCCGGCTGATCAGCACCGTCGCAATCCGGCGGTCCAGCATCGCCGCAATTTCAAAACGTAGGCCATCAAGTTCGATGGCGTCGCCCACCGCAGGCAAGGTCGCAAAGCGCGCCAGCAGGAAGCCGGCAACCGAGGTGTAGTCATCGTCGTCGGTGACCAGCGCAGTCGTTTCCAGTACCTGTTCGAGGTAGCGCAGATCAGCGCTGCCGGCGACCTGCCAGTTGTTGGCTGCCAGCAGTTGTACGGTCGGTTGCTCGTCTTCATCAGGAAATTCGCCGGCGATGGCCTCGAGGATGTCGAGGGGGGTGACCAGGCCCTGCAGGGTGCCGTATTCATCGGTGACCACAATCAGTTTGCCGGACGAGCGCTTGAGCTCTTCCATCGCCTTCATCACGCCGACTGTGTCCGGCAGGATGATAGGCGGATGCACGCTGCTGTTTTCGTCGATCCTGCCGTTAAGGTCGAGGTCGCCGATCAGGTCCTTGGCGCGGGCCACACCGATGATGTTATCCATTTCGCCTCGTGAAACCGGAAAGGTGCTGTGCGGGGTTTCGAGGATCTGGCGACGGATTGCTGCCGCGTCGTGGTCGAGGTTGATCCACGACATCTCCGAGCGCGGTGTCATGATCGAGCGGATCGACCGTTCGGCCAGGCTCAACACGCCGCTGACCATGTTGCGTTCGTCGGCACCGAAAGTGGTTGGTTCGGCGACCGGTTCGGTGCTGGCGGCCTGCTCGCTCTGTTCGGCGCGGGTGCGGCTGCCCAGCAAGCGCAGGATCGCTCCGGCGGTGCGGTCACGCAACGGCAGATGGGCTGCCTTGCGCATGAAATTGCGCTGCATGAGCTGGTTGAAAAATTCGATCACGAGCGAGAAACCAATCGCGGCATACAGATAGCCTTTCGGAATCTTGAAGCCGAGACCTTCAGCGACCAGGCTCAGGCCGATCATCAGCAAAAAGCTCAGGCACAACACCACCACGGTCGGATGCGCATTGACGAAGCGGGTCAGCGGTTTCGATGCCAGGATCATGATGGCCATCGAAATGATCACGGCCGCCATCATCACGCCGAGTTCATCGACCATGCCGACGGCAGTAATGACGGCATCGAGCGAGAACACCGCATCGAGTACGACGATCTGGGCAATCACCACGCCGAGGCTGACATAGACCCGCGGACCGCTTTGCACATGGGTGACACCTTCGATGCGCTCATGTAATTCCATGGTCGCCTTAAATAGCAGAAACAGGCCACCCAGCAGCAGGATCAGGTCGCGCCCGGAGAACGCCAGCGGGCCGAGCGAAAACAGCGGCGTGGTCAATGTCACCAGCCACGAAATCATCGTCAGCAAGCCAAGTCGCATGATCATTGCCAGCGACAGGCCGATCAGACGGGCCTTATCGCGTTGATGCGGCGGGACCTTGTCGGCGAGGATCGCGATAAAAATCAGATTGTCGATGCCGAGTACGATTTCGAGGACGACGAGCGTTAATAAGCCTACCCAGATCGTGGGGTCGAAGAGCCATTCCATGTGTTGCCTTGTGCAATAAGAGAGTAAAAAAACGCGCGCGCCGGCGCAGACCGGAGCAGTCCGGAAATCAGCTAGTGAAGCGGAGGATGTCGTGTCGCGGTGGCGGTTTCGGTACCGGAAAAAACAGATCGCGCGGGATCGTCGGTACATAGGCCGGCGAGAGCGTCACTGTTTCGGCGCTGCGCAGGCAGGAAGCGCTTGGACTGGTTGGGGCACTCAGGTCAGCGCCGGCAACGGACAGGTTGACATCGTCATCGACGACCGGTTGCGCGCAGGACGAAACATTCTCGGCTGCAGGCGAATGAGCAGGGGCAGGAAAGTTGAATCCGTCGGCAAGCAATTGCAACGGTAGCAGGCACATCAGGCAAAGGACGAATACTCGTCGCATAAATTCCGGCAGAATTTCGAAGGACCTGAGTATAACCATAATCGCGGCGTGCGCTTTGATTGTGCCCTGTCGCCTGGCACTCACATCGTCGCAAACATCGCCACCACCGCCACCACCGCCACCAGCATGATCACTACGCCGAGCCAGCCGATGACCGTGTGCCGGCGCGACAGCGTGAAAGTACCCATCACCTCGGGCGCCCGCGCCAGCAGCATCATCACCGCCATGATCGGCACCGCGATGACGCCATTAATCAGCGCACACCAGAACAGTGCCTTGATCGGATCAACCGGCGTGAAGTTGAGCAGCATGCCGCCGATGGTCGCCAGCGAAATGATCGCGTAGAACTCGCGCGCCTGCAGGGCTTTCAGGTCAAGCCCGTTACGCCACTTGAAACTCTCGGTGACCGCATACGCGGCCGATCCGGCCAGCACCGGCACGGCCAGCAAGCCGGTACCGATAATCCCCAGCGCAAACAGCAGGAAGGCAAACTCGCCGGCCACGGGGCGCAGCGCTTCGGCTGCTTGCGCCGAGGTCTGGATGTCGGTCACACCATGCAAGCCCAGCGTTGCAGCGGTGGTCAGAATGATGCAGAACGCGACGATATTCGAGAAGGCCATGCCGATGAAGGTGTCGGTCTTGATCCGCTTGAGTTGCACCAGCGCGCCGTCCGGCGCCTTGCGCAACGAGCGACCCGGACCTTCGGCGCGGATTTCCTCGACTTCCTGCGAGGCTTGCCAGAAGAACAGATACGGACTGATGGTGGTGCCAAATACCGCCACGATCAGCGTCACCGAATCATTGTTCCAGCGTAGTGTCGGCCACAGCGTGCCGAGCGCGACGGCCTGCCACGGCACATGGATTACGAACACCGTCGCCACATAGGCGAGCAAGCCGACGGTCAGCCATTTCAGGTAACGCACGTATTTGCGGTAGGGCAGAAAAATTTGCAGCGTCAGGCAGACGAAGCCGAAACCGAGCGAATACAGATGTGCCGAGCCGGTACCGATGACCAGTCGCGCGGCTTCTCCCATCGCCGCAATGTCGGCGGCGATATTGAGTACGTTGGCCACCAGTAGCAGGCAGACGATGGCATACAGCAGCCACGGTGGATAGGCGCGCCGGATATTGGCCGCCAGTCCGCGACCGGTGACCCGGCCGATGCGGGCTGACACCAGCTGGATGCCGACCATGAACGGATACGTCAGCACCACCGTCCACAGCATGTTGAAACCGAATTGCGCGCCGGCCTGCGAGTAGGTCGCAATGCCGGACGGATCGTCGTCAGCCGCGCCGGTAATCAGGCCGAGGCCGAGTGCGCGCAGTGTTGCCGACAGCGGGTTGACCCTGGCGGGCGACGTCACATCGTCGGTCGGCATGGCGGATCGGTCAGCTCAGGGCAAGATCTTCGAAGACGATCCGGGCTGCAGCGATGGTGGCGTCGATGACTGCATCGTCATGTTGGGCCGACACAAAGCCGGCTTCAAACGCCGCCGGGGCAAAATACACACCGTGGTCCAGCATGCGATGGAAATACGTATTGAAGCGGGTCTTGTCGGTGGCCATCATCGCGGCAAAACTGTCCGGCACCTGCGCCGAAAAATACATGCCGAACATGCCACCGATCGAATCGGCGCAGAACGCGATGTCGTGTTCGCCGGCCGCGGTGGTGAGGCCTTGTACCAGTCGCAGTGTCTGGGCCGACAGTCCCTCGTAAAAGCCCGGCACCTGAATCAGCTTGAGCGTTGCCATGCCGGCGGCGACGGCCACCGGATTGCCCGACAACGTGCCGGCCTGGTAGACCGCACCGACCGGTGACATCTGCTGCATCAGGTCGGCCCGTCCGCCGAACGCGGCCACCGGCAAGCCGCCGCCGATCACCTTGCCCAGTGCCGTCAGGTCCGGCACGATGCCGTAGATTGACTGAGCGCCACCCAGCGCAACCCGGAATCCCGACATCACTTCATCGAAAATCAGTACGGTGCCGTATTCGGTGCAAAGCCGGCGCATGGTCGACAGGAATTCCGGGGTCGCCTTGATCAGGTTCATGTTGCCGGCGACGGGTTCGACGATGACGCAGGCGATTTCGTCGCCCATGTCGCGGAAAGCCTGTTCGAGTTGTTCGGGATTGTTGTAGTCGAGTACCAGCGTGTGCTTGACGAAGTCCTGCGGCACGCCGGCCGAGGTCGGATTGCCAAAGGTCAGCAAGCCACTACCGGCTTTCACCAGCAGCGAATCGGCATGGCCGTGATAGCAGCCTTCGAATTTGATGATTTTGTCGCGCCCGGTTGCGCCGCGCGCCAGACGTAACGCACTCATCGTCGCTTCGGTGCCGCTGGAGACCAGCCGGACCTGCTCGATCGACGGTACCAGCCGGCAAATTTCTTCTGCCATCAATACTTCGCCTTCGGTAGGTGCGCCGAAACTCAGGCCCAGCGCGGCGGCATCCTGCACCGCCTTGATCACGACCGGATGGGCATGGCCGACGATGGCCGGGCCCCATGAGCCGATATAGTCGGTATAACGCTTGTTATCGGCATCCCAGAAATACGGACCGCTGGCGCGGGTAACGAAACGTGGCGTACCACCAACTGAACGAAAAGCGCGAACCGGCGAGTTAACGCCGCCCGGCGTGGTCAGTTGAGCACGGGCGAACAGGGTGTCGTTATTGGAACTCATGAGTGGTATCGGCATTCAGGAAAAAATTAGTGTGGGGGGGCGGCTTCGGGCGTGGCGTCGGCATCGGCATCGGCATCGGCATCGATATCCTGCGTCGTTTCGCGTGCCCAGAAATAGCGGTCCGGGATCAGCTTACCCATGCCCAGGCGCTGGGCACCGAGCAAGGCAGCATGAGTAAATTCTTGTGCCTCGAAAACTGCTTCCGGGGCTTCCAGTCCATTTGCCATCAGCGCGGCGATGGCCGCCGACATGGTCGTACCGGCTCCGGTGAAGGCACCCGGCAGGCGCGGCCAGCTATCCTGGCGGATCACGCCACCATCGCTGTAGAGCGTATTGGTTACTTCATGAGCGGCGCCGGGTATCCCGGTCACCAGCAGGAACGCACAACCCAGTTCGATCACATGCAGCGCATCGATTTCCAGCGTGTCTTCGACAGTCGGTTCGCGCCAGGTTTCGGCTAGTCGGTCCAGTTCGCCAGCCGACAGCAGCAGCAGGCTCGCTTGCGGCAGCAGCAACTCGCGGATGGCCATCAGAACATCGTCGCCGTCCTGCACATCATCCGGGATGGCGGTGATGAACGGATCGAGGATAAGCGGAATTTCGGGATAGTCGGATACGATCTCGGCAATGACCGAGACGTTTTCGATGCTGCCGACGGCACTGACCTTGAAGGCAGCCACGGCCATATCTTCGAGCACGACGCGGGCCTGGTCGGAGACCCAGTCAGATTCGGTGATCTCCATGTCTTCGATTTTGGTGGTGTCGCTGATCAGTAATGCAGTGACCACCGACAGGCCATGGCAACCCATCGCAGCGAAGGCGGCAATGTCGGCCTGAATGCCGATGGCGCCGATGGGATCGGCTGCGCCGAAGGTAAGGACAATGGGAGAAGTTTGGATTTGCACGGCGGGTAGATTAAGATGACGACTTCGTATTTTACTTGATTGAAGGGCAGCTAACTGTGAGTAACAACGTAACGTCGGAAGTGGCAGCAAAGCCGGACTATCAGACATGGATGTGCCTGATTTGTGGATGGGTGTATGACGAGGAGGCAGGTTTGCCCGAAGAAGGTATCGCAGCAGGAACCCGTTGGGCCGATGTGCCGATGAACTGGACCTGCCCGGAGTGCGGCGCCCGCAAGGAGGATTTCGAGATGGTGACGATTTGATCATGTTGTGACTAGTTGCAGACAGATGCGCCCCTTCTGCGGGGCGTGATTTGATAATCGGCAAGCTATGTTAAAAGTTGGTAAAAAGCATCTTGCTTTTTCGTTGAGTTGCGATTTATATTGGCTCAAGTTAATTGAGATTACACCATGACAACAGCTCTCGAATTGCCGGAAAACGCCAGTCTAAAAATCATGGTGATTGATGACAGCAGCACAATCAGGCGTTCAGCCGAAATTTTTCTTGGACAGGCCGGTTATCAGGTAGTACTCGCCGAAGACGGTTTCGATGCGCTGGCCAAGATGAGTGATAGCCGGCCCGCATTGATCTTTTGCGACATCTTAATGCCCCGCCTGGATGGTTATCAGACCTGCGCATTGATCAAAAAAAGTGCCCGATTCCACGCCACGCCGGTCATCATGCTGTCTTCTAAGGATGGTTTGTTTGATCGGGCCCGTGGCACACTGGTCGGCTCCGATGCGTATCTGACCAAACCATTTACCAAAGATAGTTTGCTGAAAATGGTGCGTGAATTTACCGCCTCCGTGCAATCAGTCCCGGTTCTCCCTGAAAGCTCCTGATGGCTATCCATAAAATTTTGATTGTCGACGATTCGCCGACGGAACGTTACTTTTTGACCGATGTACTGGTCAAAAATGGATTCTCAGTTGCGACGGCCGAAAATGGCGAAGAAGCGCTGCTCAAGATTAAGGCTGACAAGCCGCAGTTGATCTTGATGGATGTCGTGATGCCCGGACAAAATGGCTTCCAGGTGACCCGTTCCATTTCCCGGGATCCGGAAACCAAGGACGTACCGATCATCATTTGTACCAGCAAAGGTCAGGAGACCGACCGTATCTGGGGATTGCGTCAGGGCGCGCGCGACTACATCGTCAAGCCTGTTGATCCGCAGGAGTTGCTGGCCAAAATCGCAGCACTCGGCTAGCCCGGCACTCATGAGCATGTCCGATATCGAGGTGGTACCCGCACATACGGATCAGATTGGGCGGAGTTATCGCAAGCCGGATGCAGCAGCGCGACGTCAACGCATGCGCGATTTTCAGTCGCAATTGGCAGTGCGGATGCAGGAGGCGCGTACTAGTGTGCGCAAACAGACCCGCCAGTTAGGCTTGCAGATCGGGCCCGAGCATTGCTTGTTGAGCCTGCGTGAGGCCGGCGAAATTGTTACTGTCGGTACGATAGCCCCGGTGCCGTTGACGCATCCGTGGTTTCTCGGGTTAGCCAACGTGCGCGGCAACCTGATCAGTGTGGTGGATCTGGCGCAGCTATGCGGCCATGGCGTCACGGTCATCGACAAGCAGGCGCGCATCATTGCGTTCGGATCGTCACTGTCTTTCAATGGTGCCGTATTGGTGTCGCGTGTGATGGGTTTGCGGGACGTCGCCGCGATGACATTACAGAGCACTGGCGTCGGTCACGAAGCAGTATGTTTCTACCGCGATGCGGAGGGTATTGTGTGGCGGCAACTCGATGTATCCGCGCTCATCGCGGACCCGCAATTTCTTCAAGTTGGTTCATGATGGCCGGGACATCGGCGCACCGTTACTAAAAACAGGATTGAGGAGACCCGTTAATGGCATTTAAGCTTCCCTTATTTTCTGGCCAAACAGCCGGTGCGGACCCGCTGACCCAGTCGACAACATCCCGGGAGTCCGGTCAGAACGCGACCTTTATCGGTGATGTGCTCGAAAATCGCGGTGACATTTCGTTGCCGTTAATTGGCAGTTTGCCGCTGCAAGAACAGGTTCGCGTGCTGTTTTTGCTGATGGCGGCGTCACTGGTGGCCGTCGGAGTATTCGTCTTCCTCAACGCCAGCTATTCGATACAGACCTCGGCGAAGAATCAGATTGCCGGCGATGCGTTGATGCATACGCAGCGTTTGGGCAAGGCTGCTCCGAATGCTGTTCAGGGTAATCTTCAGGCCTTCAGTCAGCTCGACGAGTCGCGCGTCGACTTCAATCGCGACCTTGACGTGCTGAGTAACGGCGGTATGTTCCAGGGGCTGAGCGTCCACAGTCCGGACGCGACGATGGCACCACTTCTCGAACAGACCCGGCAGCTCTGGAGCAATACCGACAAGGCGGCAGCCACTATTCTCAAGCTCAAGAAAGAGCTATCCGGATTCGGTGCGACACTCCGGCAACTCAACACGTTGTCGCCCGGCTTGCTCGAACTGACTGAACAGATTTCGTCGCTGAAGGTACAGGGTGGTGCCTCGCCACGCGAAATCTCCGCCTCCGGTCAACTGGTCATGCTGACACAGCGCCTGGGCCGCAGCGCCAACGAATTTCTGACCTCCGAAGGGGTTAATCCAGAAACCGCATTCCTGCTCGGCAAAGATGTCAATACGTTCCGGGACATCACTGACGGTTTTCTCAATGGCAGCGAGGTGTTGCGGCTGGGTGCCACGCGCGATAAGGATGCGCGTGACAAATTGCTTGAACTGAAGGCGATGTTTGTAACGTATCAGGGTGCGGTCTCGACGATTCTCGCTAACTTGCAAAATTTCATCGCCGCCAAGCAAGCCGAGCAATTGATCTTCAATGAAAATGAAAATCTCAAGCAGCGCGTCAGTTTGCTGCAGCAGTCCTACCGGGATCGGCAGGCCACGCAGGCCTGGCTGCTGTATGCGATGGTCTTGAGTGCTTTGCTGGCAGTGACGGCGGCGGTCGGGATTGCCCTGGTACTGCTGCAGGACAGCCGAAACAGACGTAAGGACTCCGATGTACAGCGCCGGCAAGCTGAATTGCAGCGGTTCGAGGCCGAACGACAGCAGGAAGAAGCCCGTAGCTCAAATGATCAGAATCAGGCGGCCATCCTGCGCCTGATGAACGAACTGCAGGAAGTCGCCGATGGCGACCTGACCGTACAAGCCACCGTCTCCGAAGATATTACCGGCGCCATTGCCGATTCAGTCAACTACACTGTCGAAGAACTGCGTGGACTGGTCGGGCGCGTCACCGACACTGCCGCACAAGTGACCTCGGCATCGAACCAGGCCCAGCAAATTTCGACGGCACTGCTCAGTGCATCACAACGTCAGTCGCGCGAAATTCAGGAGACCGGCCAGGCCGTGCTCGACATGGCATTGCAAATTACTGATGTCTCAAAATCGGCGAATGAGTCGGCCGACGTCGCGCGGCAGTCAGTGAGTGCCGCTGACGAAGGCGCGCAAGCGGTCGAGAATGCCATCAAGGGTATGCACGAAATTCGCGAGCAAATTCAGGAGACCTCGAAGCGCATCAAGCGCCTTGGCGAGTCTTCGCAAGAGATCGGTGAGATCACCGAGCTGATTTCGGATATCACCGAACAAACCAACGTACTCGCGCTCAATGCGGCAATTCAGGCTGCTTCGGCTGGCGAGGCGGGACGTGGTTTTTCGGTCGTGGCAGAAGAGGTGCAGCGTCTGGCCGAGCGCTCGGGTGAAGCGACCAAGCAGATCGGCGCGCTGGTGCGGACCATTCAGACCGATACGCATGATGCGGTGGCCGCCATGGAAAAGTCGACTCAGGGCGTTGTTGAAGGAGCACGACTGTCGGATGCGGCCGGTGCTGCCTTGTCCGATATCCGGCGCGTCTCGAACCGGCTGGCAGAACTGATTCAGGGTATTTCGCACTCGACCGAGCAGCAGGCCACCTCGGCCAATGGCGTGGTGCACAATATCCAGAACATCCTGAGCGTGACCGAACAAACCCAGCAAGGTACGCAGCAAACTGCTGCATCGATCCGCGAACTGGCAAGATTGGCCGAAGAACTGAAAAATTCGGTGTCGCGTTTCAGGGTCACGGCCTGAGCGACTCCGAATCAACGATGTTGACGAGACGTTCTTCATAGGACAGATCGCTTTTTGAATTCCCGCGAGGTAGTCATGAGCTCCCAAAATAGTGTCACCGCACCAGGTGTGCGGGACAACTTCGATGCCGGATCGCTGTCCTGGATCATGGCGGAAATCCGTGAAGCGTTGGACCAATCCAGAGCCACGTTGGTCGAGGCCATCCGTCAGGGCGACGATGCCCGTCCAATCACCTTGCGCCATGCCCGCGCTTTCCTGCACCAGGCCCATGGCGCCTTGCAGATAGTCGATATTGAAGGCGTCAGCCTGATTACTGAAACGGCCGAAGACTTGCTTGAACGGATGGAGTCCGGCCAGATAGCGGTCACGCCTCAAGCGGTACAGGCGCTCGACAATGCTTATCAGGCATTGCTGGCCTATCTGGATGAGTTGCTGACGGGAGTCCCGCAACAGCCGGTGCGGTTGTTCCCGTATTACCGTGCGTTGCTTGAATTGCGCGGGACCGAACGGATCCATCCTGCTGATCTGTTCTTTCCGAACCTGGCGGTGCGTCCGCAACCAGTGCTGGCCGGCGTTGCCGGTGCGGCGCCGGTCAATTACCCCCAGCTGCGTAAGCGTTTCGAGATCGCTTTGCTGTCGTTCCTGAAAAAATCGGACCAGCCGGCGCTGACCAGCGTGTCCGACATGCTGGACCTTGTCGGACTGATCGAGCAGGCGCAGCTGACGCCGCAGACACGTAATTTCTGGTGGGTGCTGCGGGCATTCGCCGAGGGTGTGGCCGCCGGCCAGATTCCGGCTGAACGGTATGTCAAGCAACTGTTTGCGCGGATTAACCTGCAAATTCGCCGCCTCAGCGAAGGATCGGCCAGCATCGCTGAACGCCTGATGTGTGATGCGTTATTCTTTATTGCCCGCATCGAACAACCGTCGACGCTGGCGCAACAGGTGCACCAGGCCTACCAGCTCGAGGGACGGGTGCCCCGGGACTATGCCCGGCCGAGATATACCGCCGTTGACAGCGACGCCTTGCAGCAGGCACGTGAACATCTGACCCACGCCAAGCAATTATGGAATCGTATCGCTGCCGGCGATGCCAGTATGTCGACCGCTTTCGAGGATGATATGCATCATCTGGCCGCGGCGGGTAGCCGGCTGGGCGTGCCGGCGCTGGCCAAGTTTCTGGGTGAATTCAACGGAATCACGCGGCATGCGGCGCACAGTCGACCTGGCGATCAACTCGGCCTCGACGTCGCGACCTGTTTGCTGTTCGTTGATAACGCGCTGGCCAACCTGACTTGCCTCGATGAGCACTTTGCGCTGCGTGCCGATGCGTTGAGTGCGCGTCTGCTATCGCTGGTGGCAGGTGATGCGCTTCCCCCCGCTGATAGTTGGCTCGACGATATGTCGCGTCAGGCGCAGCAACGCCATACCATGACCGTGCTGGCGATCGAGATGCAATCGAATCTGCGGCAGGTTGAAAAAACCCTCGAAGACTATTTCCGTGACCCGAACGAACGCGCCGGTCTGCCGTCGCTTGGTGGTCTGTTGCACCAGATCGGTGGTGCGCTCGCGGTACTTGATCAACCTGAAGCGACGCGCGCGGTGCAGCATGTCGAACAGGCGGTGCAGGCTTTTGTTGACAGTCCAGCCGGGGGAGACCCGGACATAGCGGCGTATTCGGCGGTGGCGCAAAACATCGGCGCGCTGAGTTTTTTCATCGAGACGCTGCAATTACATTCCGATGCGGCAAAGAGTGGTTTTCGGTTCGATGAAGCGCAAGGTATTTTTCGTGCCGAAATGACCGGAAAAAAGCCAGCGCCTGAGCAGGTATCGGTACATGAAGGGGGCACGTTGTTACACCCCGATCATGCCTTTGCTCAGGCGAGCCTTAATGCCGATGTGCTTGAAAGTAAGCAGGATTTTTCCGACCTGCCAGCCGTGCCGGAAGCTGCCACGGTCGAACAGGAAATGCGTCAGCACCAGCAGTATTCAGCCGACCTGGCGGCGGCGCTGAGCAAACAACCGGATGATCCTGCATTACAGAAAAAGTTGCGTGAAGTGCTGTTGCAGGTTCAGCGCGATGCACGCCTGCTCGACCATCATGAAGCTGGCATCCGGGCCGCAGCGGCGCTTGCGTTACTGGGACAACCTGACTTCGTCGCCGCGTCCGGCGCGCTAACCGGATTGTTGCCTGGCGGTGCAGTGGTGGCGGCAGATTCCGTGACGACAGGTGCTGCCGTTGAGCCGGTTGCCCCGGGCGAGCCAGCGCCACAGACCGAGGCCGCCGTCGATGCCGAACTGCTGGAAATATTTCTTGGCGAGGCCGCTGAGGTGCTGGCGGCCGTGCGCGCGACGCTACCGCAATTACATGTCGATCCGTACGATAACCTGCAACTGGCCACCTTGCGGCGCGGTTTTCATACGCTCAAGGGCAGCGGTCGCATGGTCGGCCTGGATGCACTCGGCAATGCCGCATGGAGTATCGAGAAAGTCCTCAATCGTTGCATTGCCGACGAAACAGGCGGCACCCCGGACTTGCTCGTCTTAGTTGATCAGGCGGAACAACTGCTCACTGCATGGGTGGGCGAACTGAGTGCCGGCGCCCATTCGGAACGTGACGGCTTGGCGCTGATCGATGCCGCACAGCGTCTGCTGGACGGCCCGCCCCTGCCGGCCGATGTGATCCCGGAAGACGATGGGGTCGTGTTTGTCGAAGCGGTGTCTGAGGACGATGCTATTGCCCCGCTTGAGGACAGGCCGGAAGCGTCTGTAACGCCGGTTGCAATTGCCGGCGGGGGTGAAGTCATTGCCTTTCCGGTCGCGCCGGCACCATCGCGTGACGATAGTATCCGGCGCATCGGCGACCTCGATATCAGCATGAACCTGCACAGCATCTATCTGGCTGAAACCGATGAGTTGGTGCGCGTGCTGTCGCATGATCTCGCCGAATGGCGGCATGAACCCGAGCGACGCGTGTCAATCCATTCGGTGCACGCGGCCCATTCGCTGGCGGGCAGCTCTGCTACAGTTGGCTTCAAGGCGATGCAGGAACTGGCCCACGGGCTGGAAAACATCCTGCAACTCCTGGCGCGCAAAAGTGTTGTGATGGAGCCCGCCGATTTCGACCAGATCGCACAATGTCTGGTGTTGATGAAAAGTATGCTGCAAGAGTTTGCGCTGGGCGACCTGCCGTTGCCACAGCCGGTCCAGCTCAATTTGCTGGCGGCGCTGTTGCATGACCTTGATAGCCGTATCGCTGTGAGCGTTCCGGTTGATGCCGATACCGGAGAACTAGCCAATGAGACGGATGAAGCGGCCGTGCCGGCGCTCCCTGTTGCCATGTCAGTCCGGGACGAACTGGACACTGATTTGCTGCCGGTTTTCATCGAAGAAGGAAATGATCTCCTGCCGCAAATGGGTGCCGCGCTGCGCGCCTGGCAAGAATCGCTGACCAGCACCACGCTGCCGCAACCGGTGCTACGCCTGCTCCACACGCTCAAGGGGAGTGCCCGTATGGCCGGCGCGATGCAGCTCGGTCAATACCTGCACGATACAGAAAGTCAGGTGGAAACTCTGCTGCACGGTGGTCATCCGGATCACGCTGCACTGGATGCGCTGCTGGCGCGACACGACCACAGCTTGTCGCTGTTCGAGCAGCTGCAAAATACGGCAGCCTTGCCGGTGGCCGGGTTGCCGGTTCCCGATCGGGAAGTCGCCGATACGATTGCGCCGTTGCCGTTGCCAATGCCAATGTCCGGTGCCGATCAGGCGACATTGCCTTCCGCCAGTGCCGCCAGTGCCGCCAGTGCCGCCAGTGCCGCGCCGATGGTGCGCGTACGGGCCGACATTCTCGACCGTCTGGTCAACCAGGCGGGCGAAGTAGCGATCTCCCGATCCCGACTGGAAACCGGAGTGGATACGTTGCGTCAATCACTGGTTGAGCTGAGCGACAACGTCGCCCGCCTGAGGGAACAATTGCGCGAAATTGAATTGCAGGCCGACAGCCAGATCGCTTCCAAGATGGCGCAATCGACTGATGGAGCATTCGATCCGCTCGAATTTGATCGCTACACACGCTTGCAGGAGCTCACCCGGATGATGGCCGAGAGCGTCGGCGATGTCGCCTCGGTCCAGCAAAACCTGAATCGTACCGTCGACCAGGCCAGTATCGATCTGGTCACACAGGCGCGTCTCACACGGGAGTTGCAGCAAGATCTGATGCGGGTGCGCATGGTGCCGTTTTCCAGTATTTCCGAGCGGCTTTACCGCGTGACACGCCAGGCATCGAAGGAAGTCGACAAGCGCGTCAACCTCGATATCCGTGGCGGAGGTGTCGAGATTGATCGCGGGGTGCTGGAAAAAATGGTGGGTCCGTTCGAACATCTGCTGCGCAATGCCATCGTCCACGGCATTGAGAGCCGTGAACAGCGGCGTGCCGCCGGCAAGAGCGAAACCGGTGAGCTGCGCGTCGAAATCCGGCAGGAAGGTAATGAGGTCGTGTTGCAATTTACCGATGATGGTCGCGGGCTGGATCTGCAACGTATCCGCAGCAAGGCGCAGGCCACCGGCTTGTTGCCACCCGAGCGCGAGCTCGCCGACGCCGAATTGACAGACCTGATTTTTAATCCGGGTTTTTCGACTGCAGCGGAAGTCACCGAGCTGGCCGGGCGTGGCATTGGTATGGACGTGGTGCGCTCCGAGGCCGGTAGTCTCGGCGGCCGGATCGCAATCGACTCGCAAGCAGGACGGGGCGCGCAATTTACGATTCATCTGCCGCTCACCCTGGCAGTGACACAAGTCGTTATCGTACGGACTGGCGAAAAGACGTATGCGGTGCCCTCAGTGCTGGTCGAACAGGTGCAGCAACTCAAGGCAACCGCGTTGGCCGGTGCTTACAACGAGGGAGCGGTCCAATGGCAAGGTCAGCGCGTACCGTTATTCTATTTGCCGACTTTACTGGGCGATCGCCAGACCGTCGCAGTGACCCAGCAATACTCGCCGCTGATCATTTTGCGCAGCGGTAACGACCGGGTTGCGATCCATGTCGATGACATTCAAGGTAATCGCGAGGTGGTCGTCAAGAATATCGGTCCGCAACTCGCGCGCATGGTCGGGATTGCCGGCGCCACCGTACTGGGTTCCGGCGAGATCGTCCTGATCCTCAATCCGGTCCCGTTGGCGCAACGCGTGCTGCTCGACGCGACGCGCACGCCGGTCGTCGACAGCGTCGGTGCCGTTGCCGACACGCACCAGGCGATACAGGGTTTGCAGTCACAGCCGATTGTGATGGTGGTCGATGATTCGTTGACGGTGCGGCGTGTCACGCAACGCTTGCTCGAGCGCGAAAGCTATCAAGTGGTACTGGCCAAGGACGGCATCGATGCGCTCGAAAAATTACAGTCAATTACGCCGGACATCATGCTGGTCGATATCGAGATGCCGCGCATGGACGGCTTCGACCTGACACGCAATGTCCGCGGTGATGAGCGGACCCGGCATATCCCGATCATCATGATCACTTCGCGTACGGCATCCAAGCACCGCAACTACGCGATGGAGCTGGGTGTGGATGCATACCTCGGCAAGCCGTATCAGGAAGCTGATCTGCTGGCCGAGATCAATGAGTTTCTGGACCGGAAAGTGGCCGGTGGCTGACCGGTTGTTTTGAATTGCACAGACGCACTTGTCATCATTGCCAAGTCCAATCAATGCTCCCGGCTGTCAATCCGCATCCGGCGCTGCATCCGTCACAGCCACCTTCTTGACGACCGCATAACGCGCCAGCGTTTGCTTGCGCGCTACGTCATGCGCGATCACGGGATACGGATAATTGACGCCCAGTTCGACTCCCGCGTGGTCGAGTTCCATTTTCGTCAGCAGCCACGGTGCATGAAGTTGCTTGTTGCCGAGTTGCGCCAGTTGCGGCAGGTAGCGGCGGATAAAGCGACCGTCGGTGTCGAATTTTTCAGATTGGGTAATCGGATTAAAAATACGAAAGTACGGTTGCGCATCGCAGCCCGATGACGAAGCCCATTGCCAGCCGCCATTGTTGGCCGAGAGGTCAAAGTCGATCAGTTTTTCGGCGAAATAGGCTTCGCCGCGACGCCAGTCGATGCCGAGGTCCTTGATTAAAAAACAGGCAGTGACCATACGCAACCGATTATGCATGTAACCGGTCTGGTTGATCTGCGCCATCGCCGCATCGACCAGCGGATAGCCGGTCCGGCCGTCACACCACGCCTGGAACAGCGCATCGGCAGCCGGACCGGTTTCCCAGCGGATCGCATCGTAGTCACGCTTGAACGCGCCGCGCACGACATGCGGATGATGCTGCAGGATCATGAAATAAAAATCACGCCAGACCAGCTCGGCCAGCCACGTGTTGGCGCCGCTGGCGTCAGCCACAATGTGCGCCGCTTCACAAGCGCGTCGGGCTAGATGGCGGATCGACACGGTACCAAAGCGCAAATGCACCGACAGGTAAGACGGTCCCTTGATGGCCGGAAAATCCCGTATCTGCTTGTATTTGTCGATGCGCTCCATGAAATTATCGACCAGTTGCTGACCACCGTGCATGCCGGTCGGAATATTCAATTGTGCAAAATTCGATGGCGCAAAACCGAGTTCGGCCAGCGTCGGCATTACGTGGGGTATCGGACTGACGGCAAGGCGTTCGGCCAACGTCTCGACCGGATAGGCACGCACGTGCTCATCGGAACTATCGAATTGCAATTGCCTGAGCCAGGCATTTTTGTACGGCGTAAAGACCGAGAACGGTTTGCCCGCCAACGACAGGACTTCGTCCTTTTCAAACACCACCTGATCCTTGTAACTGTGCAGCGCAATGTCGTGCTGTTGCAGCGCGCTGGCAATGGCGGCATCGCGCACGATGGCTTGCGGTTCGTAGTCATGATTGATGAAAACTGCCTCGACCTCGAGTTCGCGCGCCAGCGCCGGAATGGCGTCGGCGGCACGGGCATGGCGCACGATCAGCGCACCGCCGAGCTTGACCAGTTCCTCGTGCAACTCGATCAGACTGGCATGCAGGAACTCGATGCGGCGGTCTTGCCCGGGCAAGTGCTGCAGGATGTCGCTATCGAAAATGAAGACGCAAAACACGGCACGGCTTTGGCTGAGGGCATGGTGTAACGCGGCCTGGTCGAAGACGCGCAGGTCGCGCCGGAACCAGAGGAGTGAACGGGAATACGGCAAGTCGGGCAGGGAGGCAGTGGTCATGGAGGTCCGGGCGGAAATAATGGGCTGGCGCCATTATCGTTGTTCTGCGCCGGGGCGTGCGGCTTCCTGTATGGAGCGCAATCGGTGCGCTCATTGGCGTCATCGTGGCGCGGGTTGCGAGCACGCCATTGCGTCAATTTCCCCCTCCGGCATCCACTTCCGGCCCCCGCAAAGCTGCTAAAATGCCGCCCATGGCGACGCATAAAAAGACCCCTCTCAAGACCCTTGTCGACGATTCGCATCAGGACCCGGCCGGACTGGCCGATATTGATGACGCACCTTTCGGCATGGACCTGACCAATCATTTCCTCATTGCCATGCCGGCGATGGCTGATCCGGTTTTTGGCGGCACCGTGATTTACCTGTGTGAACACAATGCCCGCGGCGCGCTTGGCGTGATCATCAACAAGCCCACCGACATGACGCTCGAAGTCCTGTTCGAACGCGTCGACCTGAAACTCGAAATCAATCCCCGCCATCCAACCTTGCCCGCGTATCCGGTCATGTTCGGCGGTCCGGTTCAGCTGGAGCGCGGCTTCGTGCTGCACGCACCGCCGGGTGATTTTTCGTCGATGATGAAAGTCACCGACGAGATCGCGCTGACCACCTCGAAAGATGTGCTGGAAGCGGTCGCCGGCGGCCACGGGCCGGAGCAGTTGCTGGTTACGCTGGGATGTGCCGGCTGGAGTGCCGGCCAGCTCGAAGATGAAATTATCCGTAATGGCTGGCTCACCGTCGAGGCTGATCCGGTCGTCATGTTCGACTTGCCGGTCGAACAGCGCTTCGCGGCGGCAATCCGCCTGCTTGGCATCGACCCGAACATGCTCAATGCCGGGGCCGGGCATGCCTGAGCCGGTCTCGGCAGGACCGTATTGATGGAGACGGTGCTGGGTTTCGACTTCGGCCTCAAACGCATCGGTGTCGCGGTTGGCAACACGGTGATCCGGCAGGCGCAAGCGCTGACCATCATCGAGGCCGCCACCAACGATGGCAAGTTCGCAGCCATTACTGCGCTGGTGGCCAGCTGGCAGCCGGCGCGCTGCATTATTGGCATGCCGTTTCATCCGGATGGTGCCGAACACGAAATGTCAGTACGTTGCCGCCGTTTTGCCAATCAATTGCACGGCCGCTACGGTTTGCCCGTCGTGCTGGTCGACGAACGCTATACCTCGGCGGTACTGGCCCGGCAGCGCGGTGAGCGGATCGACGATCGTGCTGCCGCACTGATTTTGCAACAATACTTTGATGACCATTCCGATGCCCCTACTTCCCCATGAACTCGACGCCGAGGCGCTATATGCGGACCTTGAGCAACAGCTTGTTGCCGCCCTCGGCAGCACCGAACATCTCGCGCTGGCAGGGATTTATTCCGGCGGTGCATGGCTGGCCGAGCGGCTCGCCAAAGCCCTGAAGATCGAAGACCGGCTCGGCTTTATCGACGTCTCGTTTTACCGCGATGACGTGGCCGAAAAAGGGTTGCACGCGGCGCTCAAGCCAAGCCAGATCGGCTTCGAGGTCGAAGGAGCCACCATCCTGCTGGTCGATGACGTGCTCTACACCGGGCGCACTACGCGCGCGGCGATTAATGAATTGTTCGACTACGGTCGCCCGGCGCGCATCCTGCTGGCGACGCTGATTGATCGCGGCGGACGCGAACTGCCGGTCGCACCGGACTTCGTCGGCGCCACGGTCACGCTCGCACCCGACCAGATTCTGACCCTGCAACAAGGCGCCGATGGCGCGCTCTCCCTCACGGTGAACCATGCATAACCCGCAACTGAACAAGGATGGCGATTTGCAGCATCTGCTGACAATCGAAGGCCTGCCCAAACGCATTGTCATGGACATCCTCGACACTGCAGAATCGTTTGTCGGCATCAGCGATCGCGAAGTCAAGAAAGTCCCGCTGATGCGCGGAAAAAGCGTCTTCAACCTGTTTTTCGAGAACTCGACGCGCACCCGCACCACCTTCGAGATTGCCTCGAAGCGTCTGTCGGCCGATGTCATCAATCTCAACATCCAGGCTTCCAGCGCGACCAAGGGCGAATCGCTGCTCGATACCATCGACAACCTCGCCGCAATGCATGCCGACATGTTCGTCGTGCGCCACGCATCTTCCGGCGCACCGCACCTGATCGCCCGCCATCTGGTCGAGACCGGCCAGTCGCATGTCCACGTCGTCAATGCCGGCGATGGCCGCCATGCCCATCCGACCCAGGGCTTGCTGGACATGTACACGATCCGGCACTACAAAAAAGATTTTACCAATTTGACTGTCGCCATCGTCGGCGACATCCTGCACAGCCGTGTGGCGCGCTCGGACATCCATGCGCTGACCACGTTGGGCGTGCCGGAAATCCGCGCGATTGCGCCGCGCACGCTGCTGCCGGCCGGGCTCGACCAGATGGGCGTGCGGGTTTTCACCGACATCAACGAAGGTCTGAAAGGCGTCGACGTGATCATCATGCTGCGCCTGCAAAACGAGCGCATGAGCGGCGCGTTGCTGCCGTCGGCGCAAGAGTTTTTCAAAAGCTACGGCCTGACGCCCGAGCGCCTCGCGCTGGCCAAGCCGGACGCCATCGTGATGCATCCGGGGCCGATGAACCGAGGTGTCGAAATCGATTCGGCAGTTGCCGACGGCAAGCAGGCCGTGATCCTGCCGCAAGTCACGTTTGGCATCGCAGTCCGGATGGCAGTCATGAGCATACTGGCGAGTAAATAAACCATGAAACTGCATATCCAGCACGGCCACCTGATCGATCCGGCCAACGGTATCGACGCTCCGCATGACGTCTTCATTGATTCCGGCATCATCGTTGGCATCGGCCGGCAACCGGATGGCTTCGAGCGCGCCCGCGTGTTCGACGCCACCGGCCTGATTGTCGCGCCCGGCCTGGTCGACCTGAGCGTGCGCTTGCGCGAGCCGGGTTACGAATACAAGGCCACCCTCGAATCCGAAATGCAGGCCGCGTTGCAAGGCGGCGTGACCAGCCTGGTCTGCCCGCCCGACACCGATCCGGTGCTCGACGAGCCCGGTCTGGTCGAAATGCTCAAGCACCGCGCCCGCATCCTGAACCAGTCGCATGTCTATCCGCTGGGTGCGCTGACGCGCGGCCTGAAAGGCCAGGCGCTGAGCGAAATGTACGAGCTGACCGAAGCCGGTTGCATCGGTTTCTCGCAAGCCGATGAACCTATCCTCGATACCAACGTGCTGCTGCGCGCGTTGCAATATGCGCAGACCTTCGGCTACACGGTCTGGCTGCGGCCGCAAGATCCACACCTGGGTATCCATGGCATCGCGCACAGCGGACCGATCGCTTCGCGGCTGGGCTTGTCGGGCGTGCCGGTGATGGCCGAGACAATTGCGCTGCAAACGATTTTCGAACTGGTACGCGCGACCGGCGCACGGGTACACCTGTGCCGGATTTCGTCGGCGGCTGGCATCGAGCTGGTGCGCGCCGCCAAAAAAGAAGGCTTGCCGCTCACGTGCGACGTCGGCGTGCATTACCTGCACCTGACCGATCTTGATATTGGCTTTTTCGATTCGAATGCGCGCCTGTCGCCACCGTTGCGCTCGCAGCGCGACCGCGATGCGTTGCGCGCCGGTCTGCTCGACGGCACCGTCGATGCGATCTGCTCCGACCATGCACCCGTCGATGATGATGAAAAACTGATGCCGTTCGGTGAAGCCTCACCGGGCGCCACGGGGCTTGAGTTATTGCTCTCGCTGGCGCTGAAATGGGCTGACGAGGACATCGGGCCGAAAGCCAATCCGGTCTCGCGCGCGCTGGCCAAGGTGACGGTCGATGCGGCCCGCGTGGCCGGCTTGCCGGCCGGGCAACTGGGTGTCGGCAGCATTGCCGATCTGTGCATCTTCGATCCCGCCGTGCGCTGGAAAGTCGAGGCCGGTGCGCTCGCCAGTCAGGGCAAGCACACGCCGTTCCTCGGTTATGAACTCGGCGCGCGCGTGATGGCGACGGTGGTGGCGGGACGGCTGGCTTATTTGCGCAACGCATGATTGCGCTGGGCATACTGCGCATCGTCTTGCACCTGATGCGCGGCTTGCTGACATGTGCGCTGGTGTTCCCGCTGGTTGATTCTGCGGGACGCACGCGTCGCATCCGCAACTGGTCGATTGACCTGCTGGCGATTTTTCGCGTGAGCGTGGTGGTACGGCATACCGGGTGCGGCGCGCTGGCACCGCGCGCGCTGATCGTCGCCAATCATGTGTCGTGGCTGGATATTTTTGTTATCAATGCGATGCAGCCATGCCGTTTCGTGGCCAAGTCGGATATTCGCAGCTGGCCGTTGCTGGGGTATTTATGCGCACGCTCCGGTACGATTTTTATTGCCCGAGGCCGGGTGCGCGACGTGCGGCGGATTTTTCAGGATCTGGTTGACAGTATTCGCAATGGCGAGCATGTGGCATTTTTTCCGGAAGGGACCACCAGCGCACAAGGCGGGTTGCTGCCGTTTCACGCCAACCTGTTCGAAGCCGCCATTGATGCCGGCGTGCCGATCCAGCCGATGGCGCTGCGCTATGTTGACGCCGACGGCAAGCTGGCGCCGCACGCTGATTTTATCGGCGACATGACGTTCGCACAAAGCATGATGGTGATCCTGAAAGCGCCACGCCTGAGCGCCGAGCTGATCGTGCTGCCGCTCATTGATACTGCCGGCGCACACCGGCGTGAACTGGCGCCGGTGGCGCGCACGGCGATTGCGCATGCGCTGGGGTATGAACACTGATTATTCATCCGGCACCTGAAATTGCGGGCAACTGACCTGCACCAGCTTGCGGTCCGACAGACGCACGGCGCTCAGTTGTCCACCCCACAGGCAACCGCTGTCGAGTCCGATCAGGTCAGGTCGCAACGTCAGTCCGCGCGCCGACCAGTGGCCATAGACGACCGTCACGGCGGCGCTCAGACGACCCGGTACATCAAACCACGGCACCAGTAGCTGCGCCGACTCTTCGGGATTTTTCAGTACCATGCTGCCGTCAGCGGTGCATAAACGCATCCGCGTCAGGCCATTGACGATGCAGCGCAAGCGCTCGCTGCCGGTCAGCGCATCGTCCCAGCGCGCGGGTGCATTGCCATACATCTCACGCAGGAAGGCAACCCAGTCCGGGCCGCGCAACACGGTTTCGACTTCGCCGGCCAGCGCCAGTGTTTGTTCAACTGTCCATTGCGCCGGGACGCCGGCATGTACCAGCAGATGCCCGTCTATCCATTGCGCCAGCGCTTGCCGGCGCAGCCAGTCGAGTAATTCATCGCGGTCGGGCGCTTGCAGGATCTCGTCGAGGGTATCGGAGCGGCCGGTCTTGCGGATGCCGTGGGCGACTGCCAGCAAATGCAGGTCATGGTTGCCGAGCACGCAGCTGGCCCGATCGCCGAGACTGCGGATCAGGCGCAACGTGGCAAGCGAACGTGGACCGCGATTGACCAGATCGCCGACAAAGAACCAGCGCGCACCGGCGTCCTCGTGCAAGACTTTTTCCATCAGCGATGCGAGCTGGCTGGCACAGCCCTGCAGGTCGCCGATCGCATAAAGAGAGGTCAGGGCGGGTGAATTATTTGTCGAAATCATGTAAGCGTTCTTGCAAGAAGAGGGAAGGGCGAGTGTTTGCCCTTAAAATCACGCATCAGCACGCGGGTGCCGGCAACTGCATTCTGTCACGCCCACAGCGCGCTTCGCATTTTTGAATCCACGGAAAGAGTCTCCACCATGTTGCCACTCTCGAAAAACATCTTCAAAGCCTATGACATCCGCGGCATCGTCGGCACCACCCTCGATACCGGCATTGCCCACAGCATCGGCCAGGCCTTCGGCAGCGCGATGCTGGCCAAAGGCGAAACGGTCGCCGTCATCGGTCGCGACGGCCGCCTGTCCGGTCCCGAACTCACCGCTGCACTGGCCAAGGGCTTGCAAGCCGCCGGTGTCGATGTCATCGACCTTGGCATTGTCGCCACGCCGATGGTCTACTTCGGCACCAATGTGCTCGAAACACGCTCCGGCATCATGGTCACCGGTAGCCACAACCCACCCGACTACAACGGCTTCAAGATGGTGCTGGCCGGCGAAGCGATCTATGGCGACACCATCCTGGCGCTGCATGACGCCATCGTCGCCAAGGACCTGCGCAGCGGAACCGGCACCTATCGTACCCACAACATCAATCAAGCCTACCTGGAGCGCATTCTCGGCGACGTCAAGCTGGCCCGGCCGATGAAGATCGTCGTCGATTGCGGCAATGGTGTCGCGGGAGCGTTTGCCGGCGACCTGTATCGCGGCATGGGGTGCGAAGTGACCGAACTGTTTTGCGAAGTCGATGGCACGTTCCCGAACCACCATCCCGATCCGGCCCATCCGGAAAACCTGCAGGACCTGATCCGCGCGCTGCAATCCGGTGACGCTGAAATCGGTCTGGCCTTTGATGGCGATGGCGACCGGCTCGGACTGGTGACCAAGGATGGCCAGATCATTTATCCCGACCGTCAATTGATGCTGCTGGCCGAAGACGTGCTCACGCGCCATCCGGGCGGGCAGGTGCTCTACGACGTCAAGTGCACGCGCCATCTGGCGCCGTGGATCAGCGCGCGCGGCGGCGTACCGCTGATGTGGAAGACCGGACACTCGCTGGTCAAAGCTAAGATGCGCGAAACCGGCGCACCGATCGGTGGCGAAATGAGCGGCCACATTTTCATCAAGGATCGCTGGTACGGTTTTGACGATGGCCTGTATGCCGGTGCGCGCATGCTCGAATTACTGAGCCGGATGACTGATCCGTCAGCGATTTTGAATGCCCTGCCGCAATCGACCAGCACGCCCGAACTGCAACTCGCCCTCAACGAAGGCGAAAGCTTTGCCTTGATCGACCAGCTCAAGGCCGAAGCCACCTTCCCCGGCTCGGATGAACTGATCACCATCGATGGCTTGCGCGTCGAATATCCGGACGGTTTCGGATTGGCACGCGCGTCCAATACGACGCCGGTTGTCGTCATGCGTTTTGAAGCCGAAACGCCGGCCGCGCTGGCGCATATCCAGTCCGAATTCAAACGCGTGATCCTGGCTGCCAAGCCTGACGCCGAACTGCCGTTCTGACGGCGGCGTGGCATTGAATATTTTGCTGGTGCGCGTGTCGTCGCTGGGTGACGTGGTGCACAACATGCCGATCGTGGCGGACCTCCTGCGCCATGTGCCGGATGCACGGATCGACTGGGTGGTCGAAGAAGGCTACACCGCGCTGGTGCGCCTCAACCCGGGTGTACGCAACGTGATCCCGTTTGCGTTGCGGCGCTGGCGCAAAAGCCTGACGAGTGCCGTCACACGCGCCGAGATGAGTACGTTCCGGCGTCGCCTGCGCGAGGTCGAGTACGACTTCGTCATCGATACGCAAGGACTGCTGAAAACCGCCATCGTCATGCGGTTAGCACTGCTTGCTCCGGCCGGCCGGCGCATCGGCCTGGCCAATGCCACTGAAGGCTCGGGCTACGAAGCGATCTCGCGCATCTTTCATACGTCGAGCGTGCCGGTCGGTGTACGCACGCATGCGGTTGAACGCGGCCGCGTGGTCGCGGCGGCGGCGCTCGGCTATGCGCTCGACAGGCCGGCCGATTTCAATTTGTCGGCACCGCCGGCCACGCCGCGTCCGCACTGGTTGCCGGCGCAGCCGTTCGCGGTATTTTTCCATGCGACTGCGCGCGCGGCCAAGCAATGGCAGGTCACGCACTGGGTCACGATTGCCGCCGACCTCGCTGCACGCGGCATGCCGGTGCTGCTGCCGTGGGGCAGTCCGGCGGAAAAAATCGCCGCCGAACAGCTCGCCGCGCAGATGCCGAATGCCCGGGTACTGCCGAAGCTGTCGATGATGGACGCGGTCTTGCTGGCGCACGAAGCAGCGCTGGCGATCGGCGTCGATACCGGCCTCACGCATATCGCGGCGGCTTTCAACCGGCCGACCATCGAGCTTTACATTGATTCGCCACGCTGGAAAACCGAAGGCAACTGGTCGGACAACATCATCAACCTCGGCGATGAAGGACAGGTGCCGGGCATCGACGCGGTGCGCGGCGCGATCAGCGAACTGCTGGGCGCGCCGTGATGCGGACACTGTATTCACTGGCCTGGTGGCTGGCCGTACCGCTGGTGCTGGTGCGCTTGTGGTGGCGCGGGCGGCAGGAGCCGGGGTACCGGCAGCACATCGCCGAGCGCTTCGGGCTGGGTGCGCGTCGTACCCGCACGTCACCGCTGTTGTGGCTGCATGCAGTCTCGGTCGGCGAAACCCGTGCGGCCGAACCGTTGATCGAGGCGCTGCTGCTGGCTTATCCCGGGCACGATCTGCTGCTCACGCACATGACGCCAACCGGCCGCGCGACCGGTGCGGTGCTGTTCGGTCATTACGGCGAGCGCTTGCAACAAGCCTATTTGCCGTATGACACCGGTACGATGGTCGGACGTTTTCTGGATAATTTTTTGCCCTGCATTTGCATCCTGATGGAGACCGAACTGTGGCCGAACGTGATGGCGTCCTGTGCCGCGCGCGGCATCCCGGTCGTGCTGGTCAATGCACGCCTGTCGGAACGCTCGCTGGCGAAGGCGCAGCGGCTTGGCAAGCTCATTGTCGATGCGGCTGCGCAACTGACCTGCGTGGCGGCCCAGACCGCCGATGACGCGACGCGCATCCGCAGCCTCGGCGTGCGTGACGTACATGTCACCGGCAGCATCAAGTTCGATGTCACGCCGCCACCGATGGCGCTGCAAGCAGGCGCGCAACTGCGCCAGCAAATCGGTTTGCGGCCGGTCCTGCTGTGCGCCAGCACCCGTGACGGCGAAGAAGAACTGATCCTCGACGCGCTGGCGCGCAGCGACCTGCCCGCCGACACGCTGCTAATACTCGTACCGCGTCATCCGCAACGTTTCAATGACGTCGCGATGCTGATCGCCGAGCAGGGCGTCGACATGCAGCGCCGTTCGGTAATCGGTACGGACGCGGCAGATGCACGGGTGCTGCTGGGCGACACGATGGGCGAAATGTTCACTTACTTCACCGCCTGCGATCTCGCGTGGATAGGCGGCAGCCTGTTGCCGTTGGGCGGACAAAATCTGATCGAGGCCTGCGCGGTCGGCAAGCCGGTCCTGCTCGGTCCGCATACGTTTAATTTTGCGCTGGTCAGCGACGAAGCGATCGCGGCAGGTGCCGCGCTGCGGGTGGCCGATGCCGATGCCTTGTTCCGTACCGCAGCGCTGCTGTTGCGCGATGACGCCGCGCGGCTGGCGATGGGGCAGAGTGCGCTGCAGTTTGCGCAGCAGCACCGCGGGGCGACGCGCCGGACCATGGGGGTGATAGGGGCGGTGATGCCGGATGATGCGCCAAACCGACGTTGAGGTGCCGGCGGTGGGCGCGGTGTTTGTATTGGCCTATGATGGGCGTTGGTTGACTCACAAGGAATTGCCATGAGCCCTGCCTCACCAAAAAACGTTACCGAACCATCCACGCATATCACTCTGTCACTTGCGGTGGTTAACGAAGCCATGGCGTTGGGAATGAATGTTTCGCAAACCTGCGAACGCTTGCTCCACGACGCGATCCGTGTCGAGCGAGAGCAGCGCTGGGCCGTGGATAACGCCGATTTCGTGCAAGCCTACAACCAGACCGTCGATGCCGAAGGATTGCCGCTGGCACAGTGGCGCGCTTTTTAACATGCCGCGCTTTGACGTGTACCGCAACCCAGGCGATTACCAGGCCTCAGTGCCCTATCTGCTGGATGTACAGAGCAATTATCTTGATGCGCTTCACACGCGCATCGTTATTCCACTGCGGCGCATTGATGCATTTCCGCCGGTCGCCTTGCCAAAAGATTTGATTCCGGTTTTTGTCATTGAAGGCATCGCTTGTCTGCTAGATACGCCTCAACTTGCTGCAATACCGAGCCGCGTGCTGAAGACATCCGTGACGTCGCTTTCACCCAGCCAGTCCGCGATTATGGTGTCGTTGGATCGACTGTTTGGCGGCTTCTAGCCGTAGGGTGGGCGCGGCAGTATCGTGCCCACGCGAATGCACCATCAAAGATGGATCTGGCCGACATCCGTGGTCCGCGCACGTGGGCACAAAAGCCGTGCCCACCCGACAAAATCGCTGCGCCTCAGACCACACGGTGCAATGCCCTGCGGTTAGTGCACCCCACGCGAAGCACCAGCCAACCAAATCAGTCGCCATGCCAAGCCTACCGACTCTGTAATGTTGACGAAATAATTCGTCGTTACCATCCATTCCGAAAATAGACGTTATGCCACTTAGCAATGTTCGTTGCTGTGGGATGAGTTAAATCGGGGCAAAGACATGCGCAGCTGGGACGAACCGAAGAAGCGCAAGGCGCGCGTTGAAATCATTCCGATGATCGATGTGATGATGTTTCTGATGGTCTTTTTTGTGCTTATCAGCCTGAACGTGATCCCGGCGCTCGGCTTGAAAACCAACCTGCCCAGCGCCAGCAGTTCGCAGGATCTGGCGCCACAGAAAAAAGCCATCATCACCATTGGCCTGCAGGATGCATTGCAAGTCGATGGCGTCGATACGCCAATCAATGCGCTGGCAGTACGGCTGAATCAGGCAAAAATTGCCGGCGAAAAGCTCAACGTCATCGTCAACAGTGACCGTGGCGTCGAGGTCCAGCGACTCGTCGAGGTGATGGATACGCTCAAGCAGAACGGCTTCGAATCCATCGCCATTGCTACCCGCAAGCCCTGACGCGTGGAAATAATGCCGTTTTTATTCCGCTTCAGAGAGACCGTTGCCAGCCTGCCGTCGCTGGGCATCTTGCTGCTACTGATATTCGTTGGCATCAGCAAGACGCCAACCATCTCGCTGCCGCATGATGAGTCACTGGTGCAGATTGCGCTGGTCGCACCGGAGCCAGTCGTCGCGCCGAAACCGGTTCCTGTCGTTCCTGCACCCGAACCGATCGCGCGGCCGGTTGTGATCCCGCCGGTAACGCCATCGCGTCCCGTCGCACCGACCCGACCCGCGATGGCTGCTGCGCCCAGCATTGTGGCGAGCGAGTTGCCGGTGGTCGCCACGTCATCCAAAGCCATCGCTCAAGCGGTAGCGCCCGTCGTTCAGGCCGAGCCGGTCGTCGTGGCTCCGGCTGCGGTGCCAGCCACCGTCGCCGTCAAGGCCAGGGCTGTCAGCCCCGACGCTGAATACATCGCGACATTGCACGCCCATCTCAATCGCATCAAGCGCTACCCGACTGGTCGTGAAGCCAGCCAGCTCCGGCCGCAAGGAAAAGTAAAGATCTGGTTCGTGCTGCGGCGCGACGGCAGCGTGGTCGACGTCGGTCTGGAGCAATCGTCGAATTCGATGCTGCTCGATGACGCTGCCCGCAAGACCATCAATCGCGCCACCTTTGCGGCGTTTCCGGAAGCGAGCTGGGCCGACGAGGCCAGCCACCGCTTTAGCGCCGAGCTGGAATACGTCCCTGCTGCCTGATTTACCGGTCTGATTTTTTGTTTCATCGTTGATTTAAAACCCAAAAACATTCAGGGAGTATCACCATGCGCACCAAGACAACCCAGCTCTCGTTGCTGATTTCCGGCCTTTTCATGGCCACCAGTCCGCTGGGTTTTGCGGCCGATACCTCCGACGTCGGCAAGGTCACAGTACAGGATGAGGCCGGCAGTGCGCAAAGCACCGGCTTGATCCAGCAGGAAGATTCGCCCAAGGCACGCAGTTCGGTCAACCGCAACTATATGGAAAAACAGGGCGCGACCAGTAATCCGTTCCAGATGCTCAGTTTGCTGCCGGGCGTCAATACCTATGATGTCGATGGCACCGGACTGTTCGGCGGCACCATCCGTGTCCGCGGCTTCAACAGCGACCAGCTCGGCTTTACGATCAATGGCGCACCGGTCAATGACTCCGGTAATTTCGCGGTCTACCCGCAGGAATATACCGATACCGAAAACCTCTGCGATATTTTTGTCACGCAAGGTTCAACCGATACCGAAGCGCCGCACGTCGGCGCCACCGGCGGCAATATCGGCATGACCATGTGCACTCCGGAAGACCTGCGGCGCGTGCGGACCTCGCTCAGTGTTGGTTCGAATAATTTGCGTCGTGGTTATCTGCGGGTTGACTCCGGCAAGTTGTTTGACGATCGCTTCAAATTTTTTATTTCCTACTCGAAGGCCGAGGCCGACAAGTTCAAGGGTCTCGGTGGCGCTGAAAAAGATCACATCGATTTCAACAGCAAGCTCACGTTGAACGGTGGTAGTTTTATCGATGCTTCCTTCATGTACAACAAGGCACTCAACAACAACTACCGTACGCTGACCAAGAGCCAGATCGCCCAGTTCGGACGTAATCTCGACTTCGGTACCGTGGCACCGATCCATCAGCCGGGCGGTGCCGGCGCACAAAACGATGTGACTTTTGCGCCGAATGCCGGCATCGCTACGGGCAACAATAATGGGTACTACGGCTATAACCTGAACCCGTTCAAGAACTGGCTTGCTACGATGAATGCGCATTTTGTGCTCACGCCGACCTCCAGCGTGGATGTCAATCCGTACATGTGGTACGGCTACGGCACCGGCGGCAATGAATTGAAGACTGCTACCGAAGGCAACGCCTCGAATCTGCTCGGTGGTGGCATCCGGGATGCCAACGGCGATGCTGATACCCGCGATACTGTGTTTGCCTACAACGGCAGCGTGACCCGCACTTATCGTCCCGGCGTGACGGTCAAGTTCAATCAGAAGCTCGATAACCATCGTCTGATGGTCGGTTACTGGTACGAGAAAGCACGCCATCAACAGACCGGTCCGTACACCCCGGTCGACAATAACGGCAACGCCGATGTCTGGCTCGAGAATTCCAGCCAGTGGCTCAAGAATCAGAATGGCAGCACTGTGCAAAGCCGTGACACCCTCACCATCAGTACCGGCAAGTCGTTATTTGCCCAGGACAGCATCAGCCTGCTGCAAGATAAATTGACGTTGCAGCTTGGTGCTCGTTACTCCAGCATCGACCGTGATTTCACTAACAACCCGAGCCAGTCAGGTGCAGGCTTCTACACCCTGAAAAAATCGTATTCGGACCTGTTACCAAGTCTTGGAGTGCGCTATCAATTGTCGACAACCGACTCGGTCTTTTTTAACGCGGCAAAGAACTTCAAGGCGCCGGGTAATTTTTCGTACTTCGGTCTGCTCTCGGGCGGTACCGTGGTCAATGGTGTCTACACCGGCGGCAGCGTGCGCAAGGTCCCTGTCGACAAGGAAACCTCGATCAACTATGACCTTGGTTACCGCTACGTCAATGACAGGCTGACGCTGTCCGGCTCGGCTTTCTTCACTGACTATCGCAACCGTATCTCTTCTGCGTTCAATCCGGACACCGCCACCACTGTCGACATCAATGTCGGTGACGCCAGCTCGAAGGGACTGGAACTGGAATCGGGCTATGCACTGAGCAAGAACCTGAGCGTTTATGGTTCGCTGTCCTACATCAAGAGCAAGATGAAAAAAGACTTGCCGGTAACCGCCACGACCGCGCTGCCAACTGCGGGCAAGGAATTTCCGGATACCCCGAACTGGCTGAGCGGCCTGAGCGTGCAGTACGCGCAGGATAGCTGGTACGTGTTCAGTCAGGCCAAGTACACCGGCAAGCGTTACAGCACGCTGGTCAATGACGATAGCCTTGACGGTTACACGGTGGTTAATGCCGGTGCCGGTTATACCTTCCCGTCAACCAACTGGCTGAAAAAACCGATGCTGCGTCTGAACGTGAACAACGTTTTTCAGCAGCAGTACCTGAGCCTCAATTCGGGTAGCGGTAGCGGGTTCACGAAAAATGCGATGGCCATCGGTGCGATCCCTGCGCAGGCACCGTCGTTTTACGTGAGTGCACCACGCAGTGTCACCCTGGCCCTGACGGCGGATTTCTAACGCAGGTTCCCTGATGACGGTGCGCTGCGGCGCGCCGTCATTGTCACCCTCCCTCGCCTTCGGGCGATGAAAGACGTTCTATGAACATGCAACTATTTCACGATATCGCGTTTTACCTGATGTACGGCTGCGCCGCGCTGGCGCTGTTTGTCATTGTCGAACGCGGTCTGTTTTTTGATTACACGTTGCGCCAGGCCGTCAAACTGGAAAAAGCCATGACGCATGCCGTGCAGCACGTGCGTGAGTTACCTGCGGAATTGACGGCGCGTCCCAGCCTGCCGATGACGCTGGTATCGGACATTCTGTCGGTCAAGCATCAGCTCGCCACCGAGAAGGATCTGGAAGATTTCAGCGAGTCGGTCTACATCGCCAATCGCGGCGCGGTACAGCACCGGCTCTGGATTCTCGACACCATCGTCACCGCCGCTCCGCTGCTGGGATTGCTGGGGACGATTCTCGGCATTATTGACACCTTCAAGGCGCTCGCCGTATCGGGCGTTTCTGATCCGGGTGCCGTGTCGCAAGGTATCGGCACGGCGCTGTACGCGACCGCGCTGGGTATCGGTATTGCCGTCGTCGGGATGTTTTTTTTCAACTTGTATCAGGAGCGCATCGAGCGCATCAATGACCATCTGAAAGTATTGATGCTGCGCGCCTGCGTTGGCCGCTTCGTCGGACCGGCAACCACCGCACCCGTTACGCCCCCCCGTAGCGCGATCGACACCGGCAACCTGAAGGTTGCCTGAAGGTTCCTGTAACGGGCGCGGCGGCGTACTTCGGCCGTCAGTTCAGCCGGGTGATGCGCTCAAGGCGTGGCACGGTGACCGTGTCGCGACTCTTGAAATAAGCGCTGGAGGCATCGATGTCGGAGATGCCTTGCTGCACGTGGGTGCCGTGATTGAGGACCGAGAAATTATCGCCGCCGGAAGCCATGAAGCTGTTGACCGTGATGCGATAAGTCGTCGCGGCATCGATGGGTACGCCATGCAGTTTCATCGAGCCGGGCACCACCCGGTTGCCTGTGCCCGGTGCGGCACCGGCCGGCATGCCGGCATCCCAGCTGTACGTAAAACCGGCAGAGACCGGCAGCACGCGGCCACCAGCTGATTTGCCTTCCCATTGCTGTTCGAGTAACCGGTGCAACTGCGCGCCGGTCACATCCATCGTCACCAGATTGTTGCCAAACGGCTGGACTGCATACAGCTGGCCAAACGTGATCTGGTTGCCGCTGTCGAGATCGGCCCGGACTCCGCCCGGATTGGTGAAGGCGATCTGCGCCGGCTTCGCCCCGTAGCTGCTGTCCGAGCTGGCGGCAAGGAAGGCATCGGCAATGACGTCACCCAGCGTACTTTCGCCGGCGCTGCTGGTCCTGCGGTCAAGCTTGCCACTGATCTTGCCGACAACCGCGCCGGTGATCGGTGCGGTCAGATCGACATACCGTTGAATCATTGCGCTGGTTGCGCCATCGCTTTTTTGCGCCGTGTAGCCAGCCGGTAGCGGGATCAGTGCGCCGGTGGCATCTCTGGCACCGCCTTCATTGATGGTGGCGACATTGTTGGCGTCTTTGCGGATCACTTTTTTGTTTGCCGGATCAATCATCAGTTCGATATTGGTCGCGATCCGTCCATAAAATCCGGCCTGGGTGACCAGCTTGCCATCGGGACGGAAACAGACATATTCCTGATGCGTGTGAGCGCTGATGATGACATCGACGGCCGGGTTGAGCTTGTCGGCAATGTCGACGATCTCGCCGGCAAAGCCCGGACAGGTCTTGTCATTGATGGTCGTCGCCGTGGTGGCGCCGCCCTGATGGATCAGCACCACGATGGCCGAAGTGCCTTGCTGCTTGAGCGTCGGGATCAGTGCGTTGATGGTGGTGACTTCATCATTGAAGCGCAGACCGGCGACACCGGCCGGTGTGACCACCGACGGCGTGTCTTTCAGCGTCAGTCCAATGAAGCCGATCTTCACGCCACCGACCGTCTTGATGCGGTAAGCCGGAAACAGCGTTGCTCCGGTTTTTTTATCGATGACATTGGCGGCGAGGTACTGGAACTTTGCGCCGTCAAAGCGGCCCTCGGTCATGCAGGTATCGACGCCGACGATGCCGCGACTGCCATCGGCAGAGCGGGGAAAGCAGCCGCCATGCTGCATGCGCAACAGCTCGTCGCGTCCCTTGTCGAATTCGTGATTGCCGACTGATGACAGGTCCAGCCCGATGGCGCCGAGTACGTCGATGGTGGGCTCGTCATGGAACAGGCTCGACACCAGCGGCGATGCACCGATCATGTCACCAGCGCCGACGACGAGGGTGTTGCCCGGATTCTGTGCCTTCAGACTGGCTACCAGCGAGGCCAGATAGGCAGCGCCACCGGCCGCTACCCGACTGTTTGCCGTGTGATCCTGCGCGCTGACCGGGACAGTCCCCGCTGGTGGTTGCAGGTTGCCGTGAAAGTCATTGAGTCCGATCAGCGAGATGCGTACCGGTGCCGATAGCTGGTCGATGCCGCTGCTGCTGCAAGCGGCCAGTGAGACCGCGATCGCCAGTTGGCTGATGCGGAAATAAATGCGTTGTTTCATCCGTCTGTCCTCACGTGCCAGAAGGCACCAACAAAAAAGGCAGTGTAGTTTTGATCAGTGACGTTGGTGTGACAAGTGGTGCCGTGCGGATGAGGGATTGCGCAATAGTCAGCGCAATGCATTGCGCATGACTAACGTAGCAACGCCCGGAGGTTGGTCCGGGCGCTTGGGTAGGTCGATGGTGGTGCGCATGCTGCGGCAAGTTGTTCAGGCTCGCCGCGCCATGTTTATGCTGCCGGACCGGTCTCGGTCAACCCGCCACCGAGCGAGCGGTACAGGTCCACTGCGTTGGTCAACCTGAGCAAGCGCGTCTGCACCAGCGCTTGCTGCGCAATAAACAGTTCGCGCTGGGCATCGACGACGTCGAGCGCGCTGGCAATACCGTTGTCAAAGCGTTGTTGCGCCAGTTTTAGTCGCACAGTCTGTGCCGTGACGACCGCTTGCTGGGCGACGACTTGCTCGTCGAGTAAACCGCGCGCCACCAGCGCATCCGAGACTTCACGGAAAGCGACCTGGATCACCTTTTCGTAATCGACGACAGCGAGGTCGGTACGGACCTGCGCCAGCGTCAGGTTGCTGCGATTGCGGCCGGCATCAAAGATCGGCAGCACCAGTTGCGGCGCAAACGACCAGCTGCCGGACCCGGCATTGAACAGGCCGGACAGCGCATTGCTGCTGGTTCCGGCTGCCGCCGTCAGCGAAATACGCGGGAGGAAGGCGGCACGCGCCGCACCGATGTTGGCATTGGCTGACTTCAGGCGCTGTTCCGCAGCACGGATGTCGGGCCGGCGGTTCAGCAGGTCCGAGGGCAGGCCGGCAGCGATCGTGGTGACGATGTTTTCATCGGACAGCAAGGTTGCCGGCGGCAGGTCGATGGTGGCGCGACCGACCAGCAGTGTCAGGGCATTGCTGGCCTGAGCGCGCTGGCGTTGCAGTGTCAGTTGCGCGACACGGGCGGTTTGCACCAGTGTTTCGGACAGGCGCAGGTCGAGTTCCGACGAGGCACCGACGTCATAGCGCTGTTGCGCCAGTTTGTAAGCCTGCAAGCGACCGTCGAGCGTCTGCTGTGCCAGCATCAGTTGTTCGTCAAAACCGCGTTCAGCCAGATAGGCCTTGGCGACTTCGGACACCAGACTGATCTGTACCGACAGCCGCGCTTCCGTGGTCGCCAGATATTGCGCCAGCGCTGCGTCATTGAGGCTGCGTACCCGGCCAAAGAAATCAAGCTCGAACGATGCCAGGCCAAAACCGACCTGATACGTGCCGCCGGTGGTTGGCCGGCCGGTCACCGAGAGCGCACCCGGGATGCGGGCGCGGGCACCACTGGCCGTGCCGTTGATGTTTGGCAGCAAGTCAGCCGATTGCACGTTGTACAACGCACGCGCTTCTTCGATGCGCAGCGCTGCGGTACGCAGGTCGCGGTTATCGATCAGCGCCGCGGTGATCAGTGCTTGCAGCCGCTGATCCGGGAAAAATGTACGCCAGCCGGTATCGGCCGCAGTCGCGGTGCCGTCGGCATTGCCGATAAACGTGGCCGCCACCGGTGCGGCAGGCTGCACATACAGCGGTGCCATCGAGCAGGCACTCAGCAGACCGGCTGCCAGCATGATTAAAGTCAACCGGGTCATTCTTGTTCTCCCTGCTTGGTTTCATGGTGAGCAGCCAGCGCCAGCTTGCGCTCGCGTTCGCTACCCTTGAAGAAGGTCCGGATGATCACGAAGAAGACCGGCACGAAGAACACCGCCAATACCGTCGCCGTAATCATGCCGCCCATGACGCCAGTACCGATGGCGCGTTGGCCGGCCGAACCGGCACCAGTAGAAATGACCAGTGGCAGTACGCCAAGGATGAAGGCCAGCGAGGTCATGATGATCGGACGGAAACGCAGATGGACCGCTTCCAGCGTCGCATCGATGACACTCTTGCCCTGCGCTTGCAGGTCTTTGGCAAATTCAATGATCAGAATGGCGTTCTTGGCCGACAGGCCGATCGTGGCGATCAGACCCACCTTGAAATACACGTCGTTGGGCAAGCCGCGGAAGCTGGCGCCGAGCAGCGCACCCAGTACCCCGAGTGGCACCACCAGCAAGACCGCGATCGGGATCGTGGTGCTCTCATACAAGGCAGCGAGCACCATGAAGACGATCAGCAGCGACAGCGCGAACAGCGCCGGCGCTTGCGAGCCGGAAGTTTTTTCTTCCAGTGACTGGCCGGTCCACTCGTAGCCGAAGCCGGGTGGCAGCTGGCTCATCAGATTTTCCATCTCGATCAGTGCTTCACCGGAACTGCGACCTGGTGCGGCGTCGCCGGCGATTTTCATTGCCGGATAACCGTTGTAGCGCACCAGTTGTACCGGACCGACGATCCAGTGCGAGGTCACGAACGACGACATGGGCACCATCGCACCGCTACTGCTACGGACATACAGCTTGAGCAAGTCGGAGGGTTGCTGCCGTTCTGGCGCATCGGCTTGGACGATCACACGTTGCTGGCGACCTCTGCTCGGGAAGTCGTTGATGTACGACGATCCCAGTGCGGTCGACAGCGTGGCGTTGATGTCGGCAAAGGCAACGCCAAGGGCATTGGCCTTGTCGCGGTCAATATCGAGTTGCAGTTGCGGTGCGTCATCGAGGCCTTCAGGACGTACGCCGACCAGCACTTTGCTCTTGCCAGCCAGGCCGAGCAGCTGATTACGTGCTGCCAGCAAGGCTTCATGGCCAAGGCCGCCGCGATCCTGCAGGCGGAACGTGAAACCGGTGCCGTTGCCCAGTTCGGGAATCGGCGGTGGGGTAACCGGAAAGACGATCGCATCGCGAATCTGCGATAACTCCTTCAGTGCGCGACCCGCCACCGCGCTGGCAGATTGGTCAGCATTACGCTCGGACCAGTCTTTCAGTGGCACGAAGACCAGACCGGCATTTTGACCGTTACCCGAAAAGCTGTAACCGGAGACGGCGATAGTACGGGCGACTTCAGGTTGCTTGAGGTAATAGTTCTCGACTTCTTCGAGGACTCTTAGGGTCCGTCCGGTACTGGCACCTGCCGGCAACTGCACATTGGTGACAATGTAGCCCTGGTCTTCGGTCGGCAGGAAAGCCGATGGCAGACGGACGTACAGGAAGCCGACGATGAGCAGGATGACGCCATAAATCAGCATGTAGCGCAGCGTGCCGTTGAGCATCTTGCCGACAAAAGTCTGGTAACCCTTGGCCGTGCGGCCAAAGCCACGATTGAACCAGCCGAAGAAACCTTTCTTTTCGGCGTTGTGGCCAGCTTCGACCGGCTTCAGGATTGCCGCGCACAGCGCTGGCGTCAATGTCAGCGCCAGCAGCGCGGAGAAGGCCATCGAGGACACCATCGACAATGAAAATTGCCGGTAAATCGCCCCGACCGCGCCGCCGAACAATGCCATCGGCAGGAATACGGCAATCAGGACCAGGGTGATACCGATAATGGCGCCGGTGATCTGGCCCATTGCCTTGCGGGTCGCGTCACGCGCCGACAGGCCTTCTTCGCTCATGATGCGTTCGACGTTTTCAACCACCACGATCGCATCATCGACCAGAATACCGATGGCCAGCACCATACCGAACATCGTCAGCACGTTGATCGAAAAGCCGAACAGCGCCATCACGCCGAAGGTACCCATCAGGGCAATAGGTACGACGATGGTCGGGATGATCGTGGCGCGGAAATTTTGCAGGAACAGATACATCACCAGGAACACCAGCACGATTGCTTCGAGCAATGTCTTGACCACTTCCTCGATTGAAATCTGCACGAAGGTCGAGGTGTTGTACGGAATATCGTAGCGCAGTCCTTCCGGGAAGAACTTGGACAGTTCGTCCATTTTGGCGATCACGGCGGTGGCGGTACCGAGGGCGTTACCGGAGGGTGACAGCTGTACCGCGATCGCGGCGGTCGGCTTGCCATTGAGGCGTGCCGTAGTGCCATAGGTTTGGCCGCCGATATCGATGCGGGCAACATCGCGCAGCAGCACTGACGATCCGTCGGGATTGGCGCGCAGGACGACCTTGCCGAATTGTTCCGGTGTTTCGAGCTGGCCAGTGACGATGATCGGTGCCGAATACTGTTGCGAGGTAGGGCTGGGCAATTCGCCCAGTGTGCCGGCAGTGACTTGCGCATTCTGGGCCCGTACCGCGCTGGTGACATCGGCGGTGGTCAGCTTGTAGCCGATCAGCTTGGCCGGGTCGATCCAGATTCGCATGGCCTGTTCGGTACCGAACAGCTGGGCTTCGCCCACGCCCGGTACGCGTTTGATTTCATTGAGGATGTTGCGCGAGATATAGTCGCCCAGTGCAATCGGACCGGTCTTGCCGTCGGTTGACGACAGTGACGCAAACAGCAGGATGTTGCTGCGCGATTTGGTGACCTGTACGCCTTGCTGCGTCACGACTTGCGGCAAGCGCGCTTCGACCCGTTTCAGGCGGTTCTGGACATCGACGGCGGCCAGGTTGGGATCAATACCCGGCTCGAACGACACGGTAATGCGGACCTGGCCGTTGGCCTGGCTTTGCGATTCCATGTACTTCAAGCCCTCGGCACCGTTCATTTCCTGTTCGATCAGGCTGGTGACGCTGTCATCGAGTAACTGGGCAGACGCACCCGGGTATGTTGCGGCGATGACGACGGAAGGTGGCGCGATGGAAGGGTATTGCGATACGGGCAGTGTCGTGATGGACAGTGCGCCTGCCAGCACGATGAACAGTGCCAGCATCCAGGCGAAGACCGGTCGGTCAATAAAAAATTGTGCCATTCCGGCCTCCTTATTTCGCTGCAGCGGCAGCAGGTGCCGGTTCGGCTCCGGCGGTCGGAGCAGTCATGGCAGCGGGGGCGTTGTCCGTGTCTTTCCACAGGATCGTTTTCACGGTCGCACCCGGTTTGATTTTCTGGAAGCCTTCGACGATGACCTTGTCACCGGCTTTGAGGCCGTCGGTGATGATCCATTTATTACCTTGCGAAGTGCCGGTCTTGACTGGCCGTACGACTACTTTATCGTCGGCGCCGACCAGCATCACGGTCGCTTCCTGACCCGTACGCTGCACCCCTTGTTGCGGCACTGTGATGGCGTCTTCGCTAACGGCTTGCTCGATCTGGGCACGGACATACATGCCCGGTAGCAGCAAGCGGTTCGGATTCGGAAATTCGGCGCGCAGCGTGATGGCGCCGGAGCTTTCATCGACGCTCAGGTCGGAAAACAGCAGCTTGCCCGATTGCGCATAGGTCTTGCCGTCTTCGGTCACCAGCGTTACCTTGGCCAGTCCTTTGCCGGCACTTTGCAACTGGCCACTGGCCATCGCGCGCTGCAGGCGCAGTACTTCAATGCTCGACTGCGTCATGTTGACGTAGACCGGGTCGACTTGCTGGATCATTGCCAGCGGCGTGGCTTCACCAAGGCCGACCAGGGCGCCCTCGGTGACGAGTGCACGGCCGATGCGACCGGAAATCGGCGCGGTCACCGTGGCGTAGCTCAGGTTCAGGCTGGCGACTTTGCGCGCAGCCTTGCCCGCAGCCAGGTCGGCACTGGCTTGC
>JBLHMB010000005.1:0-111619 GCA_047621665.1 Bradyrhizobium sp.
TTTTTTCAGGGGCTTGGCCAGCTGCATCGCAATATTGCAGGACACATCGCCATGGGCAGGATCGCGCGGACGCTCGAGCACGACTGTCGGCTGCAGGTCGGTACCGGCCACCAGTGGTGCCAGGGCAGAGTTGAAAAGGGCGACGACGCGTTGTTTCTGGAGAGCGAGCATGAGTGTGTGGGGAGCGGGGAAGACGGAAACCGATTATACCGACGCCACTGTCAGCTGCCTAACTTGTCGCGGCAGTAGCTGTCCAGAAAGCGTTGTAGCTGGAACGCATGCGGCAGCCAGGGCTGACCGGACAAGCCGGCCGGATCGCGAAACAGATAGGTCTGTACATCGACCAGCGCGCCGTCCCCGGTCGTGGCTTGCAAGCCGATGCGGTGATACGCGTCACCTTCGAAGTGATCGAGCGTGGCCAGGTCCGCCGCGTCGATGTCGCGATAGAGAAGTCCAGCCACACCGGCACCGGCCTCGCTCACGATGCCGGGATAAGTATCCCCGCTGACCGCATAGCGCCGGTGGTTCTCGATGCAGGCCGGCTGCGAGACATAGCTGCCGCGCACGACACGCTGCCAGACTTCGGGAAACATCAGCGAACCATAGGTGAATACGTGGATGGACATAACGCAGACCTGAAAAGAATGGCAGTCTATTTTGCCATGCCGTGCCGTGCCGGACCGGACCGGACCGGTCCTACTTGCGCGCCACCACATTGAGCCCCGGCCGCAGTTCGGCCGCATCGATGTAACCGATACCGCCCGGTGTGGTCAGTACATAGCGGATGACCGCAGCGGCGGCGTCCATCTCGACCGGCGGCGTACCCTTGCCTATGTAACGACGTACTGTCCAGTAGGCATCGTATTTTTCTTCATCCTGGTCAAGGAACTCCTGCAGGAAACGGACCCGTTCCAGGGAGCCTGACTTCATGGAGACCGGCGTCACACTGATACCGGCAACGGCAATGAATTTTCCGGTATAGATTTTTTGTACTGTGAGCACATCCATTTTCGGTACGTTGCTGTTGCCGATGACAACGATATCAGCGGCCCTTGCCGGCAGCGCCAGCAACGCCACGCACAGGGCCATAATCTGCAGGAGGAAGGTCATGATGATCATCCTCTCAGAACACGAAACTGCAGGACAGCGACAGCACATTGACCACCTGATTGCCGGATTCGCCACCGGCCGGTGCATCGATCAGGCCGGATACCAAACCCGTGCGGGTGCGGGTCCATTCGGCCTTGAGCTTGGTAGTCGGACTGAGCCGGTACGAGGTGCCCAGCGCCCAGGTGGTCTGATCGAATGGGTTCAGGCTATCAGCACCGGCACGTTGCGAAGCATTGATCTGCGCCGCGCCAGGGATAAAAGCCGGCACCCGGCTGGCGTTGACCTTGCCGTAAAAATCACGCACTTCCGGCCTCGACAGCAAGCGCCCGACACTGACATACGGCGTCCATGCACCGACCGGTCGCAGCACGGCCAGATAGGCACCCTGGGAATTGCTACCGGCGTTGACGCCAATCACGTTGCGTCGCACATATTCCCCCATCAGGCGGAAATCCGCACCGACACCGATATCCGCACCGATGACATAGGTCGGCGTATGGATTTCAGTGACGGTATTCAGCCCCGGCCCCGGCATCAGCGACGACACCTGGTAATAACTGATGCCAGGCCCAATCGTCACACGCGGAAAAGTCACTGGAAAGGATTGTCCGTCGCGCGTCCTGACCCGTCCGTCGTGGGCACCGAGTCGGTACAAATTGTCATTACGCTGAAAAGTCAGCACCAGTCCGCGCGCACCGACCTTCAGCGGCGAAAAAACCGCCCCCGGCAAACCGGCAGCCGGGTTATCACGCAGGTAAGTCCGATACGTGATGCTGGTCGATCCCAGGTAGCCATCGAGCATCCATTCGCCAGCCGGCGTATTCCAGGTCTTGGTGATGGCGAGTCCGTCAATGTCGGTCGTCGGCGAGGTCGAATACACTTCGGTTGGCAGCTGTGCAAAATCAAACGTGGTGCCCACATCAGTACTTTCGCTGCGCAGGTAGAACGGTACCCGCAGGCGACCAGCCCGCACCAGCCAGTCGTTGCTCGGACGCCAGGACAAAAAAGCCCAGCTGATCGTTGCATCGGTCGTCGTGTCGTTATTCAATGACGCTGCGATCTTGCCCTGTAACGTGACGCTGAACTGATCATTGAGCCGGGCATCGACTTGCAGGCCCAGCACGCTGTCACGCTTAAAGGTGCCGCCGTCATCGACGAAGCGCTGGTACTTGTAAGGCTGGTCCGAGCGGCTATAACCGAACGTGCCGAAACCCGATGTCGACAGGTCGAGTGCGACGGCAGGCATGGTCATGGTGGTGCCAGCGGCCAGCACGATGGCGATGAGGCGTAATTTCATGGCGGATTCCTTCCGGTATCGACCGGTACCGCGATCAAAGTTCATGCTTGGTCGACCCATTGTGCAGCAACGCGTTCGAATTCCGGCCGGATCATCAGGAAGGCATCGACCACATCGGGATCAAAATGCAGACCACGACCGGCCACGATGATGGCGCTGGCCTCGTCAATGTGCATCGGTTCTTTGTACGGTCGACGCGATAGCAGGGCATCGAACACATCGGCCAGCGCCATCAGTCGCGCTGACAACGGAATGGCGTGTCCCGCCAGCGCATCGGGGTAGCCGGAGCCGTCCCATTTTTCATGATGCGAAAGAGCAATTTCCTTCGCCAGATCGAGGAACCGGCCGCGCTCTCCCATCAGCGCACCGGCCTTCACCAGCATGTCGTAGCCGCAGCGGGAATGGGTTTTCATGATGGTGAATTCGGCGCTGGTGAGCTTGCCGGGCTTGAGCAGGATCTCATCGGGGATGGCGATCTTGCCGATGTCGTGCAGCGGCGCGGACTTGCTCATCTGGTCAATATAGCCCGGTGTGAGACGCGCGCGGTATTGCGGCAGACGCGCCAGTTCGACACCGAGCAGCCGTACGTATTCCTGGGTGCGGCGGATATGATTGCCCGTCGTCTCGTCGCGAAACTCGGCCAGCGACACCATCACGCAAATGGCGGCATCCTGCAGGTGATTGATCTCCGACAGACGCAGATCGACCTGCTGCTGCAGCCAGGCGTTGCGGTCTTGCAGGAAAGCTTGCCATGACTGGATATCGAGGTGAGTCTTGACCCGTGCCGCGACAATCGGCGGACTGATCGGCTTGTGAACGAAATCAACCGCACCGACGGCGAAGCCTTCTTCCTCAGCGGCGAGATCAGTGCGTGCCGTCAAAAAAATTACTGGAACATGACGCGTTACTGGATCGGCCTTGAGACGCCGGCAGACCTCGAAGCCGTCCATGTCCGGCATCATGATGTCGAGCAAAATCAGATCCGGCGGCGCGGCAGCCGCCAGCGCCAGTGCCTTGGCACCGTTGGCGGCGACCTTGACGCGATACAGGTCCTTGAGCAAATGGGTCAGTACGCTCAGATTGAGCGGAGTGTCGTCGACCACCAGAATGGTGGCACGTGGCTGGTCCGGCGGAGTCATAAGGCTACTTGTTCTGGTGTGGCATCGGCCAGTATCGCCAATACGCTGTCAAATTCAAAATTCTGCAGTGCACTGCCGATGCGCTGTCGCTGTGCCGGCGAAAACAGGCCGGCGAGATTGTGCCCGTGCTGCTGCCACAAGTCGAGCGCAGCGCTATCGCCTTCCTCGAGCAGTTGGCGTAACTGCTGCAAACAGGCCGGAGCCGATAGCTGCGCACCGCCTGCTGTCACCGCGGCATGGGCGGCGACTTCCTGCACTGCAAAATACTGTTGCAAGCCAGTCAGCAGTGGCGTCATCACTCGCGCCATACACTCCTGTGCCTGGACGGCTGCATCGGCGTGCCGGGCGGCGCAGGCCTGTTCCAGCGCGGCGGCCGGTTGCTGCAAGTCGACCATACCCAACGTGCCCGCCAGTCCCTTCAGCGTATGCGCCAGCATTTCCATTTGCTGCCATTGCGCATCGGCCAGCAATTGCTGCGAGCGCGCGTTGCAGTCCGCATAGCTCTCGACGAACATCGTCAGCAATTGCAAGTACATCGATTCCGATTCTGCAGAAAATCGCACTCCTTCTACGGTATCGAGACCATCGATACGGGGCAGTATCGTGCGACTACCGGCTGGTGCGGCAACCTGCCCGACGGCGTTCGCCGGTACCGTACGCCGTGCCGGACAATAGCGTGCCAGCGTCGCATACAACAGCGCCGGCTCGACCGGTTTGCCGAGGTGGCCATTCATGCCGGCGGCGATGCAGCGTTCACGCTCTTCGAGCATCGCGTGAGCGGTCATCGCAATGACCGGCAAGTCGACGAGGCGCGGATCGGCGCGCACCCGCAAGGTCGCTTCGTAGCCATCCATCACCGGCATCTGCAAGTCCATCAACACCACATCGAAGTGGCCGGCAGCTTCGGCGACCAGCAGGTCGAGCGCTTCCTGACCGTTCCTGGCCAGCGTCACCCGGGCACCACGACTTTCGATGAGTTCGATCGCCAGTTGCTGGTTGATCGCGTTGTCTTCTGCCAGCAATACGTGCATGCCGGCCAGATCCACCGTCGCAAAATTATCCACTTGCTGTGCCCGCGCGACATCCTCACCCTGCGCCATCAGAAACCGCGCTGTGCAATGGAAACGCGCGCCTGCTCCTGCATGGCTCTCGGCCCAGATGTGACCGCCCATCAGCTCGACAAATTTTTTCGAGATGCTCAGACCCAGTCCGGTACCGCCGTACTTGCGGGTAGTCGAACCATCTGCCTGGGTAAATTCCTGAAACAGGCGTGCCAGTTGTGCTTGCTCCATTCCGATGCCGGTATCGGTGACGATAAAATGCAGCAGCAGGTCATCCGCACCGTGCCGGTCGATTTGCACCTCCAGCGTCACGCTGCCGTGATCAGTGAACTTGACCGCGTTCGACAACAGATTGGTCAGTATCTGTGACAGGCGCAGCGGGTCACCCAACAATGCGCCCTGCCGACCCGGCAGCAGCGGATCAGCCAGCATCGAAGACAGCACCAGACCCTTCTCACGGGCCGGCTCGCTCAATAATTCGAGGGCATTGGCGATCACGTCGTCCAGCAGGAACGGGACATGTTCGAGTTCGAGTTTGCCGGCTTCGACCTTGGAAAAATCGAGAATGTCGTTGAGCAGGCCCAGCAACGATTTGGCCGACAGATGGGCTTTGCTGACGTAATCATGCTGGCGTTGCGTGAGATCGGTGCGCAACGCCAGGTAAGTCATGCCGATAATGGCATTCATCGGGGTACGGATTTCATGGCTCATGTTTGCCAGGAACATCGATTTGGCGCGGGTCGCGTCTTCGGCTTTCTGGTTGGCCGCTTCGAGCGCCTGCTGCGCCTCCTGGCGCAAACCGATGTCGCGCTCGATCGACTCGGCCATGCCGTCGAGCGTGAAGCCCAACGATACCAATTCCCGTACGCCCTGTGTGCTATGCCGATCCAGTAGCGCCGCCGTCGCGACTCGCGCCGAGTACTCCCCGGCGGCCAGGTGCCGGGCCGCTCTCGACAGTCTCTCGATCGGACGCAGCACCTGCCGGCGGATCACTTGCGACGCCGCCAGAATCATCAGCAGCGTGAAGCCGAGGCTGCAAGACATCCAAAAAATCCAGCGTTCAAGGTCACGGGCGGCACGCGACACCGCCAGATTAGTGCGGGCATCGACCAGCAAACTGAGCGTCACGACGGATTTCGACAAGTCCGCCTTGAGCGCATTGTAGGGTTTGCTATACACCAGCTGGTTGGCGAAGATCAAATGCGGCTCACCATCGGAGACAAACTCCTGCGTGGCCGGATCGAACAATCCCTGGGTTGCCGCGAAGGCGATTTGTTCCATCTGCTTCATCGCATTGGTGACGGTCTCGACGTCGCTGAGGGCCTTGAATTCGTCGGCACTGAAGCCGAGTGATTTCATCCGCTCGGAGAGTGAGAACCGCACGCCCTGTGCCGGCATCTTGTGAGGAATGATTCCGGCAATCACCATGTCCCAGTAAGCCGCGGCGCCGTAGCCGGAAGGCTGCGGTTTCTCGCCTTCGCGAATACCGAGGATGTCGTAGTAGTAGGTCAGATAGCGCGCTTCGCCGGTGCTCGTGTAAGTGCGCACAAGACTGGTCAGTCGCCCGGTATCGTCCTTGAGCTGCTCAGCCAGCAAGAGGGCATCCTGCCGATGCGCCTGCGCCATCACGACGCTGTTATAGGATTGCTGAATCATCACCAGAAAAATGGCATTGGCACCCAGTGCCAATATCACTACCAGCGAGAACCAGAAGGATAATTTTTTTAGTTTCACGATTTTAGTTTGTTAGCTCACGCGCGGGTCGCCTGCTCCGACCGCTACCGCTGGTATTCCTGCTGGTCGAACAAAGCAGAAAGACCGCCGGGCAAACAGCTAAAACTAATTATCTACAGAGGTGGAACAGGGGAGGGCAAGCATACCAAACAAGCGTGAAAAGTTCTTGAACACAATTACTTAACGGCAATACTTTTGGTTTCTATTTACTTGCACTAACAAATTACAGCATCTCTTCAGGTTGCAAAAAATTGAGACTTAATGGCGTGTCGTTACCGAAACTGGCCCTGCAGTGGCGGCACTATCCACGTTGCTCCGGCTACGCCACCTCGACTCCGGTGGATGCGGCCAGAATCGCAAACCATTCTGCGCGCGTCAGAACGACTTGCGTTGCCGCCACCGCTTCGGCAATCGCTGCGATCCGGCCGGACCCGGTCAGCACCAGCGGGCGCGACGGATGACGCAATACCCAGGCGATGGCGATGACGGCCGGCGATACCGCATACACCGCAGCAATCCGTGCCAGCACCGCACGGACCCGCACCGCTTGTACGTCCGGTTCACCAAACAACCGTCCACCCGCCAACGCTGACCAGATCATCGGCGCGCAGCGCAACCGCTGGGCCTGGTCCAGCGTCCCGTCGTCGAGTGCCGGCACATGCAATACCGACAGCTCGACCTGATTGGTCACCAGCGGATGACGCGATGCCAGCAAGGCGAATTGTGCCGGCGTGAAGTTGGACGCACCAAAGAAGCGTACTTTGCCATCGCGCTGCAACAGGCCGAACGCTTCGGCGACTTCATCGGCTTCCATCAGCGGATCGGGACGGTGAATCAGCAGCAAGTCGAGGTAATCGGTCCCCAGATTTTTGAGGGATTGCTCAACCGAGGCAATCAGATGTTCCCGGCCCGTATCGTAATGCTTGATGACGTGCGCCGGACGGTTCGGGTGCACCAGACGGATGCCACATTTGCTGACGATCTGTAGCCGCTGACGCAAGCCCGGCGCCAGCGCCAGCGCTTCGCCGAACAGCGCCTCCGAAGTGTAGCCGCCATAGATATCAGCCTGGTCCATCGTGCTGACTCCGAGCGCGACGGCTTGATCGACCAGTGCCAGACGTTGCTGCGCGGTCATTTGCCATTCGCCTAGCCGCCACAGGCCCAGCACGATCCGGGACAACTCCGGACCATCGGGAGCCAGCACACTGCGAGGTGCCTGCATCACCATGCTTTCAGGATCTCGGCGCGCTTTGCCTGATATTCCTGCTCGCTGATCAGGTCCTGGGTGCGCAAGCGCTTGAGGCTTTTCAGGCGTTCTTCCTGCGCAGCAAAGTATTTCTCGTCCTGCGCTACCGGTGCGGCAATCATTTGCACTGGAAGCGCCGGTGCCATCTGCATCGCCGCTGCACCATTTGCCCCATTGCCTGCCAGCGGCACTACAACCCAGTCACTGCGCACATGGCGCATGCCATCCTCAGCCAGACGGACCGGTGAGGCGGCTGTACGACTGCCGAAGTCGAAAGCGCGACGCATGCGGGTGGCGCGATAGCGCCCGATAAAATCGACCCGCGCTTCACCGAATACGATATTGAGTCCCTGTTGGTCAACAAAGGCCCGACCGCTGGTGCCCAGCTTTGCACCAAATAAACCGCTGTTGCCACTGCTGACGATGAAGAACAACGCATCCTGCTGCGGACCGGCCTTGGCCAATGCCGCTGCCAGGCCGCGCGCGAGGTTGCGCGCACTGTCGTCGTCGAACAAGGCCACAGACGTACTTTTGCCGGCAACCTTGAGTAATGACAACGCACGACTGACGTTATCGACCGCCAGCACATGCGGTTGCTGATTGGCAGGTGCGCTGCCAGTGGACAAATAAATCTGATCAAACTCGCCGTCATTCCAGGCCAGCTCACTTGGCACGCACGACGGACAGGCTTCGTAGCTGGAGCCTTCCACGGCGGCGAGCGCAAACGGCATGGGTGCTGTCAGAACCAGACCGAGCAAAACAGGACAACACCGTGAGGACAACAAGGAAAGCAAGGGGCGCATGGCTACTCCGTTAACAAGTAAAGAATCACAAGGAAATTCAAAGGGAAACCGTAGCCGTTGCCAGCTAAATTATGTAATTTAGGTACCTGTAGTATTAATACACTAATTTTACAACACTCAGTTGGTTAAGTTGTCACGGCTATCGTGCGCTCCTCCTCCCACTGAAAACCCTGCGACATTTCAGGATAAGCATGTGATACCAAATATCTGCAAACAAATATTCCCAAAAGATAAGTCTAAAAGTTTAGTAAAACTACAAAGAACTGCTAGAATAATCCACAGCGAGCTACAGAAACAGTTAAGTAAAGCACAATTACTGATTTGCTAGTACTGCAATATTTTTGTAGTTTCACTAGATTTTTTAACGTAGCCTCATGCTGCCAACGAAGATCTAGCAATAAGAATCCGGACTGATACCGGTTCACACGGGGATGCATCGCATCGCCACATGCTTAAAACAAAACCAATCTGGAGACGAGATGACACGCATTTTGAAGACCTTGCCGGTGGCAGCTGCTTTAGCACTGACCGCATCGCTGGCACAAGCCGCACTACCGATTGATTTCGGTGGCTATTTCCGTTCCGGTTTCGGTACCAGTAGCGAAGGCGGCAAGGAAGCCTGCTTCGGACTGGCTGGTGCCGGTTCCAAATATCGCCTCGGTAACGAGTGCGAAACCTACGGCGAGCTGGCGTTTGGCGGCGAAGCCTTCAAGGGCGAAAACGGATTCAAGATCCGCATCAATACCCGGCTGGCATTCGTGCTAAACCAAAACAAGGATTTCGAGCAATACAGTCCGGCATGGCGCGAAGCCAATGCCATTGCCGAAAACATCGGCACAGGCGCGTTCTCGAAAGCCAAGGCCTGGGTCGGCAAGCGCTTCTATGATCGCCAGGACGTGCATATCACCGACTACTACTACTGGGATAACAGCGGCCCGGGTGCCGGGCTGGAAAACATCGACCTTGGCGGTGCCAAACTAGCCTATGCGATTGTTCGCAATGCCTATACTAACGACGCCTCGCCCACTCCGAACGACGACAAGCGCACAGTCCTGACCCACGATATCCGTTTCTCCGAAATCAAGACCAACACGGATGGCGCGCTGACCGTCGGTGTTGAATTCATGCAAAAACGTGATGCAGCCGGTGCAACCATGTCAACACCCCGCGGCGTGGTGTCAGCATCCACTCCTAGCGGCAACCTGCTCTCGCTGATGCACACCCAGACCGGCCTGTTCGGCGGCTACAACCGGATCGCCCTGCAGTACGGCACGGGCAGCGGCGCGGGTACGGGCGGCGTCAATTTCGGCGCCAACAAGGATGACAAGGTCACCCGCATCACCGAACAGATCATGTTCCAGCCAGCCGGCACAAAATGGTCGGGCATGGGCACCTTCGTCTACGAAAAGGCCCAAACCCTCACCGGCGGCAAGACCTGGATGTCGGCAGGCGTGCGTCCGGTTTATCACTTTGCCGACAACATGAGCATCGCCACCGAACTCGGTTTCGACCAGGTCAAGCCGGATGGCCAGGCCACCCGCAACCTGACCAAGCTGACGATCGCACCGCAACTGACCGCCGGCAACGGTTTCTGGTCGCGTCCGGCGCTGCGTGCGTTCTATACGTATGCGAAGTGGAATGACGCCGCACAGGCCGCGGCCAGCGCTGGTTCGTCGTTATCCAGAAGTGGCGTCTTCGGCGCCACCACCAATGGCAGCACAGTGGGCTTCCAGGTCGAGACCTGGTGGTAAGTTGATCCAGAGCCGCAGCGTACAAACGCTGCGGCTTTTTTGCTTTCTGGGCAGCCATCAGAGGCGCTACCAGCTCCGTCAACAACGTCAATCCGTACGGGATGCAAGCCCGTGTTCACAATAAAACCCGTCCGGAAAATCCAGCCTTTCTGATTCGCCTGCGCACGCTACTTGACGAGTTCGGCGCGGTCGGGGCCGGCGATTCGCTCGCCGTCATGGCCCAATACACTGCCGGCGGCGACAAGCTGCAACTGGCCACCCGCTTTAATTTGCTGACCTCCGCCGCTCAATTTTGCCCGCCGCATTCTTGCGTGGCGCCGCACGCAAACGCAACTTGCGCCTGATGAAACCGCCTTTTTTGATGCGCCCGAACCGGTGCTGATGTTGCGCCTTGAACTGGCTCGGTTGCCCGTCCTGCTGACTACATTTAATCCCGGTAATACGGCGATCACGTTCAACTGGCCTGCGCTAGAGGGTGCCCGCGGACTCCACGGCCATGGCCTGCCCGGCACCGAGAGCGGCAGCACAATGACCTTGCCCGTCTCCGGTGGCTGGTTCGGCAAGGCAGACGGATGACCGCATTGACGCTGGCAGGTGTCCGCAAAATCCTATGGCGATGTCGTCACTCTGCATGGCATCGACCTCACCATCCACGGTGGCGAATTCATTGTGTTCGTCGGCCCCGGCGGCGGCGGCAAGTCGACGCTGTTGCGCACGATTTGCGGACGCGATTTACATGGTCTTCGACACGATTCCAGTCGAAATCGAGGAAGCCGCCAAAGGCGATGTCGCCACGCCATGGCAAGCGTTTCTGTACGTGTTACTGCCGATGGCGGTACCGATTCTGATGGTGGTCTTCCTGCTCGCATTCATCGGCGCGATCATCGAATACCCGGTCGCGTCAGTCCTGCTGCACGAACAGAACAACCTGACCCTGGCGGTCGGCTCCAAGCTGTTCCTGTACGAACAGAAATACCTGTGGGGCGACTTTGCCGCCGCTGCCATCCTATCGGGCCTGCCGATCACTGTGGTGTTCCTGCTGGCGCAGAAATGGATGATTTCGGGGCTGACCGCCGGCGGTGTCAAAGGTTGACCAACAGGACCGGCTGCGGGCGCAATGCAGCAAACGCAGCCACCTCCTGTCAAGAAAATTTTCCCTAAAAGAAAAAGTGTCGCATCTGCCCAAAACCGGCCTGAAATCCTTTCTCTGAGGCGATCGACTCGCTATCATCATGAATACAAAAAGATTCCATTCCAAATTATGTCGTCACTGAGAATGGAACCATTACTAAGAACACCCCCCAACGGAGAAATTCATGATGAAGCCAGCACTCATCGCGGCCAGTCTGATTGCCACACTACTTGCCTGCGGCACCGCCGGCGCCGCCAATCTTGCCTTGACGGCCGACCTCGGCACCACTGGTGTTGGCTTGCACATGAGCCTGCCCTTGCAGAGAAGTCTCAATGCACGCGTTGGTTTCAACTCGCTCAATTATTCTTTTGCCAGTAGCACCAGTAGCGTGAATTACGATTACAAGCTCAAACTCAATACGGTTGATGCGCTGGTCGATTACTTTCCAGGCGATAGCGGTTTTCGCCTGACCGGAGGTCTGACCTATAACAACAACAAGATCACTGCAGTCGGAAAGCCGAGCGCCTCCGGTACCTTTGTCCTCAACGGCAACACTTACTCGACCACCGACGCAGGCCAGATTGATGGCAAGATCGGCTTCCGGAAAATCGCTCCTTACCTTGGCATCGGCTGGGGCAATGCACTGCAAAAAGAAACCGGCTGGGGCTTTTCGGCAGACGCCGGCGTGCTGTTCCAGGGAGCGGCGAACACGTCGTTGACCAACAGTGGTTGTACCGCATCCAGCACTGTCTGTAGCCAGCTCAACGGCGACCTCGAGGTTGAAAATGGCCGTCTGCGTGACAAGGCCAATGATCTCAGGCTTTATCCGGTATTACGCGTCGGCGCAAGCTACCGCTTCTAATTCCCGACGTCTTCCGTTTGTATTCACGCATTCGGGATACGTCGTCCGGGGGTGATAAGGCTTTCCTGAAGCAGGCCGATCCCATCGGTGGTCAACGGTCGCTTCCGGGATCCGGTCCCGCGCCGGCAATGATTATCCCGTCGTCCCGACACATCCCGCCGTCACCTTCCCGTTCCCGGGCAACGGAAGTAATCGCTGCCGGTATCGACCGCTCTCCACAGCCACCATTGTTAGTAAAACGGAACCGTTTGTCCGGATAGCGCACTCACGATCAGTTCCGGCATGGGCCGGCCAACATTGAAAGAGGCGTAGCGTGTATCCACAAATTGACCGACCCCGATCTGTTTCCTCGCGTACCACGAGCAGATCTGCCCAAGCTAGCACCACTACCACCACGGCTGCCCCCCCACCACCGGCCAGCACGACAATCCCCCGTGTCCGCCCGATTGCACAGGGTCAACATGCAGCGCGTGCGCGCTTCTGCTGTGACTGGAGAAACCCGACGGCCAAACTCATTGACGCCTATGGCTTACCGGCACCGGCATCCCGGACCAGCTACAGCGCAGCGGCGGCTCATGATATTCAGAACGCGCTGGCGCGGCTGGGACCACCGACCCGGGATCACGATGACACCGGTCGCTTGTTTGCGCGGGCACTTATTGACGGACATGCCTCAAAATTCGCAGCCGTGATGACGTTGGCGCGGCATCAGATCATTAACCTGAATCACCCGCTGTTGAGTACGACCCGGGCCAGCATGTTGCTGGAGATAATCAATAAACCCGGTGCATCGCGCAGCGGGATCGACTTCCCTGCCAGCGAATTCATTTCAGTCAGTTCTCGTGTAGCAACGATGGTGGCGCTCGGAGCCGATCCCGACCACCCTCATTTCAGCGGCGCACTGCCGCTGGAAGTGGCCTGGCGCAATGCCACCAATGAAGGCGACGAAGCGGCGCGCGCGTTGCTCCACGCCGGTGCCGATCCGTTGAAGGAAAGTCACGACGGACTCACCATGCTGCATCGTGCCGCGAGCGTTAATCACCTGCACCTGATCCGCAGCTGGCGCGCCGCCGGATTACCCGAGCACCCACCGACCAGTCAAGGCGGTATCACCCCGCTGATGCTGGCCGCTTTCCACGATCACGCTGACGCCGTTCGCTTGCTGGTCGCTAATAGCAACGCCGATATCGACGACACCGGCGAGGGCAATCACACCGCACTACACCTGGCCGTCCACTCGAACAGCCTGGCGGCAGCGCGAGTCCTGCTCGACAGCGGAGCCAATGTCATCGCCGGCATTCTCAATGGCGAAACACCTTACGCCATGGCGCAGGCGCATGAAATGAGAACGGGCGACGGCCGCATGGCAACCCTGTTGCAGGCCAATGCAATGGCCCGCGGCATACCGGAGCAAGTGCTTGGCCTTTCCGCCAACCGGCGTCACTAAGCACTACACCGTGTGCGAAATCACCGGCGTGACCGGACCGCCGTCCTCATTGAGGCGATCCAGTTCGTGGGTGGTGGACGAGGCAATGTGATTGAGGATGCCGCGTTTGGCCTGGCGCTGCAATTCGGCAAACGGACTGGTGCGGTTCAATGAGACCCCGACGGCCAGCATGTCGATCAGCAGCAGCAACAGGATGCGCGAGACCATCGGGATATGCGCGGCACTACCTTCATCATGTTCGACCGCCAGCGTCAGATGTGCCCGCCGCGCCAGTTGCGAATTCGCCGGTGCCAGCGCAATCACGGTCGCACCGCTGGCCATCGCCGCTTCGACGGCGGCGGCCAGATGGCGCAATTTGCCCGAGTTGGAAATAATCACGGCGACGTCGCGTGGTCGCAGCATGGCGGCCGAAACTTCCTGCACTTGCGGATCGGTCGAGGCCGAGGTCGGGATACCCAGCCGGAAAAACTTTTGCTGGGCATCCTCGGCCACCAGCCCGCAACTGCCAAAGCCATAAAATTCGATCCGGCTGGCCTGACTGAGGGCCTCGATGACGGCACTGAGTGACTCGGCGTTGAGGTTGTCGCGCACTTCGAGCATGGCAGTGATCGTGTTGTCGACCACCTTTACGCCAAGATCCAGCGACGAATCGCCGACATGCACCTGACTGTGCGCCACCGGCACCGTGCCCGTCACGCCGGAGGCCAGCTTGAGCTTGAAATCAGCCAGACCCTGGCAACCCAGCGAACGGCAGAAGCGAATCACGGTCGGCTGACTGACTTCGGCGCGACGGGCGATTTCCGAAATCGGTTCGTTCATCACCGCGCGCGGATGGGCCAGAATCAGGCTGGCGACTTTTTGTTCGGCCGGCGAAAAACTCGAGCGCGACTTGCGGATACGTTCAAGAATCGGAATCGCATTGCCCCCGCCGAGGTGCTCGGACAGGATCGCAGCCACGCCGACAAAAGCCGGATACGGAGCGGTGATGACGAAGGTCGGAATATGTCCCAGGTACTCGCCGAAACGACCTTTATCTTCAAAACGGCGGCGAAACGACGAGCGGGCAAAATACTCGCCGAGATGCGGCACCACGCCTCCACCGATGTAGATGCCGCCCAGCGTGCCAAGCGTGACGGCAACGTTCGATGCGACGGTTCCCAGCATGCCGCAAAAACAGTCGATCACGTCGGCGCATAACGGGTCGGAGCCGGCCAGCGCACGCTGGATAATCTCCGGTGTGCCAAGCGGACCCACCGTAACACCGCCGCGCGCGGCCAGTGCCTGATAGATCAGTTCGATACCTGGACCGGAGACCAGCCGTTCGGCAGAGACGTGCGGCCAGGTCTTCCAGCAGTACTGCAACACAGCGATCTCGCGCTCGTCGGTCGGTGAAAAAGTCACGTGACCGCCTTCACTGCCCAGCGCGATCCAGCGCCCGGCCGTCGGAATAAGACCACCGACGCCCAGTCCGGTGCCGGCACCAACCAGACCGATCACGCCGCCCGCACGACTCCCGCCCTGTCCGACCTGCGTCAGATGAGTAGGTTCCAGATGCGGCAGCGACATCGCCAGCGCGGTGAAATCATTGACGATCAACAGCGTGTCAAAGTTAAGCCGGCGCCGGGTCGCTTCGATCGAAAAGGCCCAGTGATGATTGGTCATCTTGATCTCGTCACCCTGTACCGGATTGGCAATCGCAATCGCAGCGTGGCGCACCGCCGGCTGGCCAACTTCGACCAGGTAGGCTTCGACGGCGACGGCAAATTCGGCATGGTCGGCGCAACGCAAGACGCGGATCGCCTCGATCTGGCCGGGCGCCCGTTCGAGCGCGAAGCGGGCATTGGTGCCGCCGATATCGGCCAGCAATCGCGGACCGTCGAGATAGAGCGCGCTCTGCGCTTCGCGGGAATTAGCGGGCACTGTGGAAGACATGAAGAGTCACTTTCGGATGAGCGATTAGCAGGGCAAGCGGGCCTGCGTCGGTAAGGTGGTCAATAAGGGAATCAGCGCGCTGACCGGAGCCGTCGCGCACCAGTGCGACGAGGCGTTCGAGAGTAGCCAGCTTGTCGGCTCCGCTGGACCAGACATAACAATGCTGCTGGCCGGTGAGTGCCTGCAAGGACAGGCCGACGCGTGCATGGGGAGCGGCTTGCGGTTGCAATGCGACATACCGTGCGCTGGTCTGGCGTGCTTCGTCCCACTGCGGCGCATCAACAAACAGCGAGGCAGTATGGCCGTCGTTGCCAAGACCAAGAATGACCACCGCCGCCTGCGCCAGCGCTGCGTTATCGTTGGCCGCGATAGCCGCTTGCTGCGCAACCGGCCATTCGTCGACCGCCATACTAGCGAGTGCGTCGTCAACCAGCGGTACCCAGCGAGCTGCTGCCGCCGGCCCGACCAGCAAATGGCGCGCCACCAGTGCCGAGTTCGAGTCCGCATCGGCCAGCGGTACGCAGCGTTCATCGACTAACGACACATCGATCTGCGCCCACGGCAATGGCCGGGTGGCCAGCAGTGCAAACAACGGCAACGGACTGCGCCCGCCGGACACCAGCAGTAGTGCGCGCGGCGCGCTCTCGAGCGCCTGCAGCAGATCACCACGGACGGCATCGGCCAGTGCCTGCGCGGCCACGCCGGTTTCATCAAACAGATGGAATTGCACGGTCATTAGCGTTCCTCCGGCCAGGCAAAACCGGCACGATAAAGTAAAGCACTCGACGACGCCGGGCCCCAGGTGCCGGCCGCATATGACTTCGGCGGCTGGCTGCTGTTGTCCCACGCGGCAAGCAAGGGTTCGACCCATTTCCAGGCGGCTTCCTGTTCGTCGCGTCGTACAAACAAAGCAAGATTACCGCGAATCGCGTCGAGCAACAGACGTTCATAGGCTTCCGCACGCGGATGCTTCGAGGCCTTGTCCAGCGCCAGGTCGAGCACCACCGGTTGCAGGTGCATACCGTCGCCGGGCTGCTTGCCGAGGCAATGCAACTGGATCGATTCGTCGGGTTGCAACTTGATGACCAGCCGGTTCGAAACTTCGCTGGCGAGGCCAACCGGCACCGGCAGGATCGCATGCGGTACCGGCCGGAACGTGATGACGATTTCGGCCATGCGTTGCGGTAGCCGTTTGCCGGTGCGCAAAAAGAATGGCACGCCCGCCCAGCGCCAGTTATTAATTTCGGCCTGGAGCGCGACAAAGGTTTCGGCGCACGAATCGGCATCGATACCGGCTTCATCCACATACGCCCGCACGGCATCGCCCCGGATTGCACCGGACGCATATTGGCCGCGTACCGCTTTTTGCTCGACATCGATGGCCGAGAGCGGCTTGAGCGCGCGCAATACGCGTAATTTTTCATCGCGCACGGCATCGGCATCAAAAGACGTCGGCGGTTCCATTGCGACGATGCACAGCAATTGCAGCAAGTGGTTTTGCACCATGTCGCGCAGTGCGCCGGTGTCATCATAAAACCCGCCGCGCCCTTCGACGCCCAATTCTTCGGCTATCGTCAGCTGGACGTGGGCAATCGACTCGCGCCGCCAGAGTGGTTCGAACAGCGAATTGGCAAAACGCAGTGCCATCAGGTTCTGCACCGATTCCTTGCCGAGATAGTGGTCGATCCGGTAAATCTGGTTTTCCGCGAACACACGGGCAACCGCATCGTTGATCTTGCGCGATGACGCCAGGTCGGTGCCGAGCGGCTTTTCCAGCACCACGCGGGCATGCGTCAGATCGATGCCGCTAGCGGCAAGGTTGGCACAAATGGGTTCGAACAAGGCCGGTGCGGTGGCCAGATAAAACACCCGTACGCCGCTGGCATGCTGCAGGCGCTCTGCCAGCAACGCGTAAGAGGCGGCGTCGAAGGCATCCATAGCGAGATAATCGATCCGGTCCAGAAAGCCTTCCCAGGCAGCATCGTGTGCCGGCAAGTGCGCACCGACGCGCTCGCGCACGCTGTCGATGAAGGCGGCGCGATCCATCGCTTGCTGCGCCACACACAGGATCTTGCCGTCGGCGTGCAGTTTGCCACCGCGATGTGCGGTCAATAGCGCCGGTAAAAGCTTGCGCATCGACAAATCGCCGGTGCCACCAAACAGGACAAAGGTAAAAGCGGGATCGTTTTGCATCAGTTCGGCTCCAGCTGGCTGTAATAAATAAAAACTTATATTGCAATCTTAATGTAGCATTACTACAATTACAAGGCAGAACAGGCTCTTTGGCATAAAGTTAGAAATAAAAGTCAAGAAGTCGTGTAGTTTTACTAGCTGAGTAGTTAGCTTCATAGCCAGTTCGGCACCGGCCGCCAAATGCTATCAGATGGCGTAATAAGCAGTTTTTCGGACGGCGGCATGTAGACCGCCTTTACACCACCCCACAGGAGACATCCATGAAACTCACTCATCTCGCCACATCCCTTCTTGCTGCCACCGCCTTAATGTCCGCCGCCAGTGTCGTGCAAGCCGCCGAAGTCGAAGTACTGCATTATTGGACTTCCGGCGGCGAAGCCAAGTCAGTCGCTGAACTGAAAAAAATGATGGAAGCCAAGGGTATTACCTGGAAAGATTTTGCCGTGGCCGGCGGTGGCGGTGAAAACGCCACCACCGCACTGAAAGCCCGCGTCATCGCCGGTAGCCCTCCGACCGCGGCCCAGATCAAGGGACCATCGATTCAGGAATGGGGCCAGGAAAACGTACTGGCCAATATCGACGCGGCGGCCGTCGAAGGCAAGTGGGATGCCTTGCTGCCGAAAGTGGTTTCTGATGTGATGAAATACAAGGGCCACTACGTCGCTGCCCCGATCAATGTGCATCGCGTCAACTGGCTCTGGATCAATCCGGAAGTGCTGAAAAAAGCCGGTGCCACCACACCTACCAACTTCGATGAGTTCTTCGTCGCCGCCGAGAAGATCAAGGCGGCCGGCATGATTGCCGTCGCCCATGGCGGCCAGCCGTGGCAGGACGCCACCGTATTCGAATCGGTGGCGCTCGGCGTCGGTGGTGCCGACTTCTACAAGAAGGCGCTGGTGAACCTGGACCAGGCGACCCTGACCGGGCCGACCATGATCAAGACCTTCGATACGCTCGGCAAGATCAAGACCTACATCGACAAGGACGCACCGGGCCGCGACTGGAATCTGGCCACGGCGATGATCATCAACGGCAAGGCCGGCATGCAGTTCATGGGTGACTGGGCCAAGGGCGAATTCACCGCTGCCGGCAAGGTCGCGGGCAAGGATTACCTGTGCGTAGCGGCACCGGGCACCGAGAAAGCCTTCACGTTCAATATCGATTCGCTGGCGATGTTCAAGGTCAAGGATCCGGCCACCCAGAAAGCCCAACTGGTCCTGGCCAGCACCATCATGAGCCCCGAGTTCCAGGAAGTCTTCAATCTGAACAAGGGATCAATCCCGGCCCGCGCCGGTGTCTCGCGTGCCAAGTTCGATGCCTGTGCGCTCAAATCGATGGATGATCTGGACATCGCCAACAAGGCCGGTGGACTGGTCCCGAGCATGGCGCATGGCATGGCGGTGAATTCAGCCAAGCAGGGCGCGATCACTGACGTGATTGCCAAGTTCATGAATTCGACGATGAGCTCGAAAGATGCCGTGACCGCGTTGGCCAAGGCTGCAAAAACCCAGTAATTCCTGTTGCGGGCACGATGCTCTCGTGCCCGCGCAGTCAAGCGCATGTCCTCATTCCTACCCCGTTACCGCACTGCAGGAGCACCCCATGAGTACCCACGCCACGCCCCGGCAAACGTCTCCCCGCCCGCCCGGCACCAGCCGCCTCGCGGCCATTGCCGATGCATGGTTACCGCGACTGGTGCTGGGTCCGACCGTGCTGGCATCGCTGGTCTTTGTCTACGGTTTCATTTTTCTGACCGGGTATCTGTCGCTGACCGAATCGCGCCTGATGCCCAATTTCGAGTACGCCGGTTTTGGCCAGTACGCGACCTTGTTCCAGATCGATCGCTGGTGGGTGTCGGCCGCCAACCTCGGTATTTTCGGCGGTCTGTTCATCGCATTCTGCCTGGCCATCGGGCTCGGCATGGCCGTCTTGCTGGACCAGAAAATCCGCGCTGAAGGCGCCTTGCGCGCCATCTACATGTACCCGATGGCACTGTCGTTCATTGTCACCGGCACCGCCTGGAAGTGGATACTTAATCCCGGCCTCGGCCTCGAAAAAATGGTCCGTGACTGGGGCTTTACCAACTTTACGTTTGACTGGCTGGTCAACTCCGAGATGGCGATTTACACGATCGTCATTGCCGGCGTCTGGCAGTCATCGGGCTTCGTGATGGCGCTGTTTCTGGCTGGCCTGCGTGGTGTCGATGACAGTATCATCAAGGCCGCGATGGTCGATGGCGCGAGCTTACCGACGATCTATTTGCGCATCGTGATCCCGGCCCTGCGGCCGGTGTTTTTCAGCGTGCTGCTGGTCCTCGCGCATATCGCTATCAAGAGCTTCGACCTGGTCATGGCGCTGACCGCCGGCGGTCCCGGCAACTCGTCGGATGTGCCGGCGATTTTCATGTACCAGTTTTCATTTTCGCGCGGCCAACTAGGATTAGGGGCCGCCTCGGCGATGATGATGCTGGCCACCGTGCTGGCCGTGCTGGTACCGCTGATGTACATGGAAACCAAAGGAGCACGCCATGCACGCTGAACAAAAAGGCTTTCCCGGCCTCGGCCGCATCGTGATCTATGTCCTGCTCGGTCTGGTGGCACTGTATTACCTGATCCCGCTGTATGTGATGCTGACCACTTCGGTCAAAACGCTGGCCGAAATCCGCAGCGGCAATTTGCTCGATCTGCCGATGTCACCGTCCGGCGCGGCCTGGGCCAAGGCCTGGAGCGGCGCGTGTACCGGCGTGCGCTGCGAAGGACTGCAGCCGTTTTTCTGGAATTCGGTCCTGATGGTGGTACCGGCCGTATTGCTGTCAACACTGATCGGTTCGCTCAATGGCTACGTGCTGGCGCACTGGCGCTTTCGCTATTCGGAGATCGTATTCACGGCGCTGATGGTCGGTTGCTTCATTCCGTTTCAGGTCGTGATCCTGCCGATGGCACGTATGCTTGGCCTGTTTGGTTTATCGAACACCACGTTTGGGCTGGTCATCGTCCACATCATTTACGGCGTGGCGTTCACGACGCTGTTCTTCCGCAATTACTACGTGTCGGTACCGGATGAACTGGTCAAGGCCGCGCGCATCGATGGTGCCGGCTTTTTCATGATCTATCGCCGCATCATTTTTCCGCTGTCGCTGCCGATTTTCATGGTCTGTTTCATCTGGCAGTTCACACAGATCTGGAATGACTTTCTGTTCGGTGTGGTGTTTGGCGGCTCCGATGCGCAACCGATCACGGTGGCATTGAATAACCTGGTCAATACATCGACCGGCGTCAAGGAATACAACGTCAACATGGCGGCAGCAATTATTGCTGCGCTGCCGACCCTGGTGATCTATCTGATCGCCGGTAAATATTTCGTGCGCGGCCTGACGGCCGGCGCAGTCAAAGGTTAAGGAACAAGATGACCAGCTTATCAATTCGCAATGTGCGCAAGGTGTACCCGAACGGTGCTGAAGTGTTGAAGGGCATCAACCTCGATATCGAAGACGGTCAGTTCGTCATCCTGGTGGGTGGTTCCGGCTGCGGCAAATCGACCCTGCTCAACATGATCGCCGGACTGGAAAGCGTCTCCGAAGGCGAAATCCTGATCGCCGACAAAGTCGTCAACGACGTACCGCCGAAGTCGCGCGATATCGCGATGGTGTTCCAGTCGTATGCGCTGTACCCGACCATGACGGTGCGCGAGAATATCTCGTTCGGACTGGGTATCCGCAAAGTGCCGAAAGACGAGCAGAAGAAGATCGTCGAGCGCGTTGCCGAAACCCTGCAGATGACGCATTTGCTGGATCGCAAACCAGCCTTGCTATCGGGCGGACAACGCCAGCGTGTGGCGATGGGTCGGGCCATTGCCCGAGATCCGGCGCTGTTTTTGTTCGACGAGCCGCTGTCGAACCTCGATGCCAAATTGCGCGTCGAGATGCGCGCTGAAATCAAGCTGATGCACCAGCGCCTGGGCACCACCATCGTCTACGTCACGCATGACCAGATCGAAGCGATGACGCTGGGTGACCGTATCGCCGTAATGAAGGATGGCGTGGTACAGCAGTACGGCAGCCCGCAAGAGATTTACGACCAGCCACAAAACCTGTTTGTGGCCGGCTTCATCGGCTCACCGTCGATGAATTTCCTGCGCGGCAAACTGGTGGCGCAAGGTGCCGCTGCCGTATTCGAACTCGAACATGCCGGCACCATCACCGCATTGCCGTTGCCGGACAGCCTGCTGCAATCGAGCGCGCTGATGGCGCGCGTCGGCCAGGAAGTCATCCTCGGTATCCGCCCGGAACACGTCACCGATGCCGAAAGCGCCCGCAACAACGTCGCTAGCGATGCGTACTGTCCGACCGAAGTCAGCTGCACCGTCGAAATGGTCGAGCCGACCGGACCGGACACGATGGTGTTCGTCTGGTTCAACAAAACCCGCGCCACCTGCCGCACCCATCCACGCGCGGGTGCGGTGCCGCGCGGCGTGATTACGCTGGCATTTGATTTGTCGAAGGCGGTGTTGTTTGATCCGGTGAGTGAGGAGCGGATTGCTTGATTGGGGATAGGCAGTGCTACAGGGAGGCGCTTGCGAAGGGCTTGACGGCTCTTCGACTGGGAAATTGGTGCGATGGCCTGCGGTTATTGCACCCCACGAGACTGCTTATCGGAGGAAACAAGCTAAATTATTATTGAAATATTAGCCACCCGTACAGGTTAAGAGTAAGCCTGAATAATCCTTCGGCAAGCTTGGAATATGTCATCCTTGGCTTCGCCCAAATAGCTTTGTATTTCAGCATCCATGCGCTGCAAGTACTCAAGACTATAACTAGCCCGTGCTTGACCAACCGTAAAAATATCCGTCTCCGATTCAATTCCACGCATCGACAAAAATACCTCGTTCTCTGGGTCCTCTAAAGAGAATCGAAGTTTGCATATTCGGCGAACGCCTTTGATCAAATTCATATCACCAGTCAACATCGCACTGGCGACATCAACCAACTCATGCCGCGGTGAAACAACATATTCAATTTGAGCCATATTCAATCTCCACCTGACAACTTCGTCTTAAATTCGATGCGCTGACCGGTTTTGATATTTTCAACCCAGTGCGTCTCAAAAGTTACTCCATCTCGGGCAGTGTAAGACGAACTCGTCTGTTTGATCCAGTCTGTCGCGTTACCTCCAAACTCGCTAGCCACTCGCTTCCCATCTCTAAACGGAACTCGACCACCGGTACCCGCCAACCTTGTTCCTGGTTCGCCCATTTGCGATTGACTCGCCAACGACTTATGAAGATTTAGGCCATTGGCCACGCTACCTGCATTGGTAACTTCAGTACTTAACTTGCTAGCCACTCCATTCGTAATCCCACCGTTGCGCCTTCCACCACCCCCCACACTCCCCGGCATCCCACCCGGCGTCGTCCCCGACGGATTCAACACCATCCCGCCAAGAATTGCCGCATCCTCATCCGACATACCGGCCGCGGTTCCCTGTAGCGTACAGGCTGCCACTGCATTTTGCACGTCGAGCGCGCGGCGCAGGTACGTATAGGCTGCGTCGACATCACCATCGACACGCGCCTGCGTCGAGAGTTCGCGCAAGGCCGCCGAACTCTGCGCAGGGATGCAGCTGGCAGGACATTGCGCTGCCAGTCCGAGCAGGTCGATCGCGCCTAGCGGATTGCCGTTGACGTAGGCATACGTGTTGAAACCGCCATCCAGCCCGATCGGGTCGGATTGCAGATAGCGTCCGGTGGCCGGGTCGTAATCCCTGAAAATGTTGTAGTGACGGCCGGTTTCGGCGTCGGCGTAATGGCCGGGCAAGCGCAGATTCAGCGTGATTTTTTGCGTCGTGATGGTGGCTTGGCCGAAGGCGCTGTAGCGGGCTTGCCAGACCACCTGTTGCCGCTCGTCGCTGGCCAGTTGCGGTGTGCCGAGGTGGTCGGTGTGGAGCGCGTACAGCTGGCTGTCAGCGCCGTCGTCATGCCAGCTGATCCAGCCGCGCAGTGTGGCCAGTACCCCGGTCGGGGCGGGCGGGTAGGCCAGTTGCGCAACCGGAATGTGGTTCAGATACACGGTGTGCGCCGTGACGCGACCACTGTCGTCGATCTCGCTGGCGAGCTGGTTGCCCTGATAGAGGAAGTAGGTGGTGCGCGGTTTGCCGTGGGCATCGAACGTGGTCTTGCTGACGCGCACGCCGGCGGCGTTGTAGGCGTAGCGGGCCACCGGTCCGGCGGCCGTGACCACATCACGCAAGCGTCCGGTGACGTCATAGCGCAGTTGCTGCAAGCCGATGGTCAGTGGATTACCGGCTGCGTCGTAGCCGTAACGGGTGCTCCGGTCGCCTTGGCGAATCGACGCGAGGCGGTTGCTCGTGGGCTGGTAGTCGAAGGTTTGCTGCTCTGCACCGGTGAGACGGTTGCCGACGGCATCGTAAGTCCAACGGACTTTCTCGAGCGGGGTATCGACATCATCCAAGCGATCAAGCGCGTCGTAACCGTAGCGTTCATCGTCCAGTGCAGCCCTGCCGGGTGCGGTGCGCGTGATGCCGGTGATCCGGCCGACGCGGTCGTAGCGCACCTGCTGCGCGTACAGCGGATGCGTGCCCACCACCGTCACGCCGGTGCGCTGGCCGGTTGCGGGGGCGCTCTGGTAGTGCGTCACCACGCCGTTGCCGTGCGTAAAACCGGTCAGTCCGGTGAACGGGTTGAGGCTGATACCGGTGGCCAGCGCACGGGTCCGGCGACCGTCGGCACTGACGAGATCGAGGCGCTGCGGAAGGCTGGTGCTGCCGAATGTCAGCACCAGCGTTTCGCCCGATGGCAGCGTCGCGCGGTCAAGGCGGTTCAGACTGCCGTAGTGATAGCCGGTGCTAAAACGCAGCGGCGCAGCACCCTCGCGCGTAAGCCAGTCGGTGCGCACGGTGACGCGGCCATTGTCGTCATGCTGGAAGCGGGTGCTTTGCTGTGGGTGGGCGATCTCGATCAGCCGGTCGCCGTGGTAGCGATATTCGGTGCTGACGATCCCGGCCGGTCCGGTGCTGGTCTGCATGATCAGATGCCCAGCTGCATCATACTTATAGCGGGTCTGGTTGCCGTTGGCGTCGGTGCGCAGGATCAGCTGGTCGGCGGCGTCGTAGCGGGCGGTGCGGGTGCCGCTGTCGGGACTGTCGACGCGCACCGTGCGACCAAAATCATCAACGATGCGGTGCGTGGTCGCGCCGTTCGCATCGGTGAGCCGGTCGACCAGCGACGTGCCGGGCAAGTAGCCTGGCCGGGTCACGGCTGGCGCGGGTCCGTCGGCGTTTTGCAGCACCGCCGCGAGCCGGCCGGCTGCATCGACCTCGTAGGCAGTACGGCGACTGAGTGCATCGGTGTGACCGGCCAGCCGACCGGTGACGGCATCATAGGAAAATTGCGTGACGGCCTGCGCCGGATCAGTCAGTTGCGCCAGACGGTGCTGGTCGTCGTAACGGTAGTTGCTGACGATGTCGAGATCGCTGCCGAGCAAGCGGGTTTGCAGCAACTGGCTTTCGGTGTCGCTGACTTCGCTGGCAGTATTGCCGTCCTGATCGCGCAGTCCGATCTGGCGACCGGCGGCATCCTGCAAGGCCTCGATCCACGAGCCATCAGGACGGATCAGCCGTTGCGGCAAGCCGGCGGCGTTGTAGCTGATCTGCGTGACCAGCGCGACCGGCGATACGGCTGCTTCGAACCAGCGCTGCGGCGCGGGATACAGAAACTGCGTCAGCCGGGTCAGCTGGCCGCGGGCATTGCGGGCGAAACCGGTAACGACCGGCGGATGGATGCTATCGCTGACGGTAATCTGATCCGGATGGCCGGTGGCTGCGTTGCGCAAGCTGGTGCGACGATTACCCGGCGCAATCGTCTCGACCAGAAAATCTCCGCGTGCGTCATAGCGTAGTTGCGTGACATCCGAATCGGCAGGAGTCCCTGTGGGGCCATTTGCCAGCGGTCCGTCGATGGTCGTCGGCAGGCTGCGGCCATTGATCGTCGTGTATGCGTAGCGGGTCGTGCGGCTGATCGGCGTGGCAGAAGACCCGGGTTCCCAGCCGTTTTCAGTCACGGCGAGCGGCTGGCCAGCAGCGTTGTAGCGAATCAGCGTGACGACTTCCTGCCCCGGCACCACGCTCGGATGCGCGATTAGCGTCGGGCCGAAACCGGTATCGCTGTGATACTGGAACCGCGCTTGCCGTTGCGCCGGTTGCGGCTGGCCATTGACGTAGGCGATCCGGTCGATCGCCAGCGTGCGCCCGACATGGTCTAGCGTCAGATACACGCCGGACAGCGGCAAGCCGGCAACATTGAGCCGCGTCGTCCCGGTCAGCTGGCCGAGCGCATTGTAGACATACCGGATATTGCTTTCGCTGCACAACCGGCAGCCCGGACCGCGTACCTCCAGCACCTGATGCCGGTCGCCGACGACTGCGTGGCGGTAGGTAGTGACCTGGCCGAGGCTGTTGGTCAAGACCGTTTCGGTGCTGCTGCGGTAATCGAGCGTGACCTTGTCGACATCGCCGGCATGGCTGCTCAGGATGGCCTTGCCGTCGGCGTTGTAGGCGAAGGTCGAGAACCGTTCGCGGCCAATACTGATACCGGTCAGCAAGGTCGGATGCTGCGGGTCTTCGTAGTGATAGGCGCGTTGCTGGTCGGGGCCGCTGACGCCGGTCAGGTTGGCCAGCGTGGCGCCCGCCGCCAGCACGCTGCCGTAGGCATAGGCGAAAGTACCGGCCGGACTGGCGATGGTCTGTACTCCCCGGAATCGACGGCCATCCTTGCGCAGCGTTGGCCGATCCGGATACCCCAGCCGCAATTGCCGCCCTTGCGGGTCCGTCACCGTTTGCAGCAAGCCGTCGTCGTCGTGGGTCATGCTGACGAACTGCCCGCTTGGCACCCGGATCATCTCCAGCCGGCCACGCGCCGTGAAGGTGAGCTGGCGTCCATCGACTTGCGTCCACAAATAGTCGTTACCGCGCGCGCCACGCCGGATCACGACGCTGCCATGGGCCGGATTGCCGGTGCTGCAGCGGCTAGGGTCTAGCGGATCGCGGCTGAACGTCAGGTGGGCGCCGTCGGCCTGGACGATTTGCAGGGTCTTGCCGGAGACGTACAGCTCGGTTTCATACGACAGTTTCCAGCCGCGACCGAGGATGCCGTTGGGGATGCGCGGGCCGCTGAAATCACTGTTGTAGTAGCGCACCAGTTCGAGACCCAGTACGCCGGGCAAGGCCGGCATGTCGACTTCGCGCTGGAACTTGTTGCCGGTGGTGAGGTTGATCGGATTGCCGGCGCAACCCGTACCGGGGTCGCCGGTGGTGCCGGCAAGGTTGGTGCATTGGGGGCTGGCGGGAGCGGCATGAACGGCACCGGAGAACAAGGCGCACAGCAGCAAGAGAATGATATTGAGGCGCTTCATTACGGGAACTCCACGACGACACGGCGATTCGCTTTCAGGCAGTCTTGTTGCGCCGCCAGCGCCATGCCGGCACAGCGGGTTGGATCAGTGACCGGATTGCCGGCACCGAGACCTTCGGACTTGATCGCAACGCCAACCAGTCCGCGCACCAGAAAATACTGGCGCACCGCATCGGCCCGGTCTTGCGACAGGGACTGGTTAATCCGGTCCGGACCAATCTGGTCGGTATAGCCGAGCACATTGATCGCGCTGACGCCGGCATCACGGGCGTAAGCCACCAGCGCGTCGAGGCTTGCCATGCCGGCCGGAGACAAGTTGCTGCTGCCGAAGGCAAACAGCACGTCGGCCGGCAAAGTCGTGCGGGCCGCGACCGGACAATTACGCACCGGGCAATGCGCATCGGTGCAATCGCCACCCCCGCTGCTGCCGGTACCGGTTCCCGGCGTAACGCTCGTGCAACCGCTGGCCGGACAATCCGGTGGCAGTGACGGATTAGCCGGCAGCGCGGCCGGATCGACCGGACGGCCGTTGTTGCCGCTACCGGGCAGCGAGACCGGGTCCTGCTCGAACGCATCGGACTGCATCTGCAGCGTCACCTGACTGACCATCGGGATGCGACCCGCGGCGATCAGCTGCGTTGCAAAGGCATCGGTGCCGGAATCCTGCGCGGACAGATACGCCGCATAGAACGAGCGCACCAGCGGGATAGTTGGCGCATAGCCGTGCATGATCTGCAGCTTGATCAGATTGGCATCCTGAATACTCTGGCCGGACGCGCTACCGACGGCCGCGCCCTTGAAGGCCTGGCCACCGTTGGGAATGACGCGCTTGCCGTTCGGATTGGAGCCGGCCAGGCGATCGTCGTGCCAGTCGGCGAAGCTCTCGCGGGTCGGGTTTTGCAGCGTGATGCGGACGTTGGCGTCGACGTCGCCGTTGGCTTTGACGAGTGCGGCGGCTAGCTGGTCGGCGCTGGTGCCGCCGCCGTACAGCGGCACTAGCGCTTTCGCATACGCGTGACGGACAGCGGCCAGATCGGCGTGCTGCATGCTGCCGGCACGCGCCGCCATGAAGACCGCATGGTGCATCTGGTTGCGGGCGAAATACACCATGCCGTATTGCAGGATCGCCAGACCAAGCAGGGTGATCAGCGGCCCGATCACGGTGAACTCGACCATCGACAGGCCGCGCTGGCGGGAAGCAGAATAAAAAGGAAATGGCATGACGGGCGACGCACGGGACGAATGGACAGGAAGCTCCATTTGCCATGTCATCCAGTGAACGCACAATGACTTCCGGTGACGCTAGTTCTGGCCACCATTCGTGCTGATTGCTTTGAGAGAAACCCGCACGAAGATGTTGTGTAGCCGCCCCGTCGCTAGCCGATCAGGAAGTTTGTCGAGCGCGTTCCCGGCAGCGCGGCAGCAGCACCGGTTTCATCCTTCAAGGCCACGCCCGACAGCCGTCGCCGGAAGGCTTGCGTCAGCAGGTACTGCAACTTGTCAGCGGCCTCGTCATAGCGCAAGCCGGCCGGCCGCACGTTCGAAATGCAATTGCGATTGGCATCGGTCATCCCGGCACGCGGTTGCCAGGTCAGGTACAAACCCATGCTGTCGGGCGCACTCAATCCGGGCCGCTCGCCGATCAGTACGACCACCATCTGCGCACCCAACCGTTCAGCGATCTCGTCGCCGATAGCTACGCGGCCCTGTTCGACGATACACAGCGGCGCCACCGACCAGTTTTCGGCAGCGGCCCGCGCCAGTGCCAGCGCGAGGAACGGTGCGGCATTTTGCATGATCGCGTGCGCAGACAAGCCATCGGCAAGTACGAACGCGAGATCATGCTGGCCCGGCTGCAACTGCGCACGCGAGTCCGTATCAAGCTGGCGGCCCAGATCCGGCCGCTGCAAATACGTGAGGCGATCGGCCGCTGCGCTATGCAACAGCAGACAGGGCTGGCCGATGTCGTGCGCCAGCCGGGAGGCATCCAGTGCCAGATGCACGGCGTCGCGCGCTTGCGCATGCGCGAGCTGAAAAGCCAGGTGCGCGTTGGTCGGCAAGCTCACACCGGAACGCCCCAGCGCGATGCGGGCATCAGTGAACTGGCGCAGCGCCTGCCACGGATTGGTGGTCACGAGATCGGTGTGGTCGCTCATCGTGCCAGCCTGGCCAGCGCCTGCCCGAATGCCGCAGGCAACTCCGGCGACGGCTGGCCGTCGCGGGTGATCTGCATGTGCTCGAGCCAGAGCGCGAACTCGGGGGCCGGCAGCAAACCCTGCGTACGACGCAAGTACAGCGCATCGTGGAACGAGGTGCTCTGATAATTGAGCATGATGTCGTCCGAGCCGGGGATGCCCATGACAAAGTTGCAGCCGGCGACGCCGAGCAAAGTCAGCAGCACATCCATGTCGTCCTGGTCGGCTTCGGCGTGATTGGTGTAGCAGACATCGCAACCCATCGGCAGCCCGAGCAGCTTGGCGCAAAAATGGTCTTCCAGTCCGGCGCGGATAATCTGCTTGCCGTCGTACAGATATTCGGGGCCGATAAAACCGACCACGCTGTTGACCAGCAGCGGCTTGAAATGACGCGCCACGCCATACGCGCGGGCTTCGCAGGTTTGCTGGTCGAGCCCGTGGTGCGCACCGGCCGACAGCGCGCTGCCCTGCCCGGTTTCGAAATACATCACGTTGTCGCCGACGGTTCCGCGCTGCAGCGACAGCGCCGCACTGCGTGCTTCGGCCAGCAGTTCCAGCGTGATGCCGAAGCTGTGGTTGGCCGCTTCGGTGCCGGCGATCGACTGAAATACCAGATCGACCGGCGCGCCGCGCTCGATCGCCGCGAGCGTGTTGGTCACATGCGTGAGTACGCAGGATTGGGTCGGGATCGCGTAGTGCCGGATGATCTCGTCCATCATCGTCACCAGCCGGATCACTTGCGGCACATTGTCGGAGGCCGGATTGATGCCGATGACTGCGTCGCCGCTGCCGTACAGCAGGCCATCGAGCAAGCTGGCGGCAATACCGCTGGCGTCATCGGTAGGATGGTTCGGCTGCAGGCGCGTCGATAGACGTCCGGGCAAACCGAGCGTATTGCGAAAGGCGGTCACGACGCGGCATTTTTGTGCGACCAGAATCAGGTCCTGATTGCGCATCAGCTTCGACACCGCCGCCACCATCTCAGGCGTGAGGCCGAGTGCCAGCGCGGTCAGCGCCGCATTGTCAGCGGTATCGCCCAGCAGCCAGTTGCGGAAGTCACCGACCGTCAGGTGACGGACCGGCGCAAACGCTGCGGCATCATGGCTGTCGATGATCAGGCGCGTGACTGCATCGTCTTCGTACGGAATCAGCGCTTCATTGAGGAACGTCGATAACGGCAAGTCGGCCAGCGCCATCTGGGCCAGTACGCGCTCTTCGGCACTCCCCGCGGCCACCCCGGCGAGCACGTCGCCGGAACGTGCCGGCGTGGCTTTGGCCATCAAGTCCTTGAGGTCGCGAAAGCCGGCCGTGACGTGGCCGGCAGTATGGGTGTAGCGATGCGTGTGCGTCATCAGCGCTCTCCGGCCAGCGCGATCGCCTCGGCGCGCTGGCGGCCGGTCAGCCGGAAATAGCCGTAACCGAGCAACAGGAACAACACGAAGATGGCGAAGATCAGCGGGTTATAAAAGATCATCGTGCCCAGGCAGACCACGGCACCGAACAGCGCAAAGGCCGGGAAGTACGGGTAGAACGGCGCGCGGAATGGCCGCACCATGTCCGGTTCGAGCTGGCGCAAACGGAACAGGCTGAGCATGCTCAGGATATACATCACGATCGCGCCGAATACCGCCATCGTGACGATGTTGGCAGTCAGCGTCTGGCCACCGATCTTGATCAGCTCATCGCTGAAAATAGCGGCGATACCGATGACGCCGCCGGCCAGGATGGCACGATGCGGGGTCTGGAAGCGCGGATGCACACCGGCGAAATAGGACGGCAGGTAGGCTTCCCGCGCGAGCGCAAAGATCTGCCGCGAGTAGCCGAGAATGATGCCGTGGAACGACGCCACCAGTCCGAACAGGCCGAGCCAAACCAGCATGTGCAGCCAGCCGCTGTTGTCGCCGACGATCATTTTCATCGCTTGCGGCAAGGGATCGTTGATGTTGGCCAGCTTGGTCCAGTCGCCCGCGCCGCCGGCAAATACCATCACGCCGATGGCCAGCACCACCAGCGTCAGGATGCCGGTGATGTAGGCAATCGGGATCGAGCGGCGCGGGTCTTTGGCTTCTTCGGCCGCCATCGCCACCCCTTCTATCGCCAGGAAAAACCAGATCGCAAACGGGATCGCGGCAAACATGCCGGGCACCGACGCGAGGCTGAAACTGTTGCTGCCGGACCAGCCGCCTTTCGTGAAATTGGCCAGTGAGAATCCCGGTGCGACCACGCCCATAAAGACCAGCAGTTCGAAGATCGCCAGCAACGTCACCGCCAGCTCGAACGTGGCGGCAATCTGCACGCCGACGATGTTGAGCGTCATGAAGATCAGGTAGGCGCCGAGCGCGGCCATCTTCGGATCGAGCTCAGGGAATTGCACATTCAGATAGGCACCGATAGCCAGCGCGATGGCCGGTGGGGCGAAGACAAATTCGATCAGCGTCGCGGCACCGGCAAGATAACCGCCGGTGGGTCCGAACGCCCGCTTGCTGTAGGCAAACGGACCGCCGGCATGCGGGATCGAGGTGGTCAGTTCGGTGAAGCTGAAGATGAAGGTGGCATACATCGCCGCGACGAAGATCGAGGTGATTGTAAAGCCGAGCGTGCCGGCGCTGGCCCAGCCATAGCTCCAGCCGAAGTACTCGCCGGAGATCACGAGGCCGACCGCGATGCCCCAGAGCTGCAGCGTTCCCAGTACCGGTTTGAGAAGGTGGGGTTTACCTGCTGCGGGATTGGGTTTCATGGTGGGTTCCTGTGTGGTCGACGACAGCGCACGGGTGCCCGACGGATGACGGGGCAAGCGCGCGCGGACTCGAGACTATACCGGTCGATGGCCGCGACGCAATAGCCAATCCGGCCGGTAGTGGAAATAACCCCGTTTGCTTCGCGCTCTCCTACAACCGATTCGGTTACCGTCTTATGGCCGCTCGACATCAAAACCGCTATCCTCTCGGTCTCATTGCCATCAGAAAAGCCACCATGAACAGTTCTTCACTCCCCGGCACCGCGCTGCTGGTCGCCGTGTTCGCGACCTCACTCGCCGGCTGCAGCAACGACATCGTGCCGGAGCTGCACAAAAAAAATTCATCCAAGTCAGTGGCGCTGCCGGCCTCTGAAATACCGCCGCAGCCAGCCAGCATGGCTCCGCAACCGGCCAAGCCGAAACAGCCGATGGCCGCCGATAGCGGCAATGCAAACGGCCCGTCGCAGGCGAATCCGCGTATGCTCATTCCGGCGCAGGAATCCGCCACCATGCCATTACCGGGGCAAGCAGGTGACCATTCAACACCGGTACCGATCAGTAAGAAATGATGACCGACGGGCATACACTGTCGGCATCGATCTCCCAGGAGTAGCCAGCATGCCCAAATCCAAAGTCCCTCAGCCCGACGAAATCGAAATCGACGGCGACGACGAAGTACTTGCCGAGTTCGAAACCCGCAACCAAATGGAGCCGGATTCGGAGCGCTGGCACTCGCTCGACAAGGATGATCCGAGCGACGAACTCGAGCAATTCGATCCGGCGCCGCCCGAAGGACGCTAGGAAGCGTTGCGGCCAGCGGCCAGCGCCGGATCGCTGGCCCCCTTCGTCATCGCGCTCAGGCGCGATAACGGCAATACACTGGCATCGGGCCAACGGACACTTCGTTGCCCAAAGATGACCGTGGTAAGTTCGAGTAAGTTATGGGTCGGCGCGGGTTACTGACCGATCCGATCCGATCCGATCCGATCCGTTACGTCGCTGTCACTTACTCCCACCGGACAATCTCATCCATGACTATTGCTCAATTGCTGGACCAGGATTTCGACACCATTCCGGTACTGATTCGCCACCACGCCAGCGTGCAACCGCAACAGATCGCCTTACGCGATGCCGAAAGTGCGCTGGACTACGCGGCCGTCGACGGCTGGATGGACCGCATTGCTGCAGCCTTGCAGCGTGACGGGATCGCGCCGCGTCAGGTGGTTGCGCTGTGCGCCGCCAATTCGATCGAGTATGCACTGGTCTTTCTGGGCTGCCTGCGCGCCGGCATTGCGGTCGCGCCACTGGCACCGGGTGCCGGTGCCGGGGCACTGACGGCGATGCTGCAGGATGCCGGCGCACAGTTGGTCTTCGTCGATACCGACGCCGGCAGCACGCTGGACCAGGCCAGTACGCCAGTGACCATGCCGCGCCTGGCACTGGACCGGCTGGCCGACTGGGCTGAACCGGTCGGCAGCATGCCGGAGCCGGTCACGGCACAACCCGACTGGCCCTTCAATATTATTTATTCGTCGGGCACGACCGGTACGCCGAAGGGCATTGTCCAGTCCAATGCAATGCGCTGGTCGCATGTCCATCGGGCCACGCTGTCGGGCTACGGACCGCAGGCCGTCACGCTGCTATCCACGCCGCTGTATTCGAACACCACGCTGGTGTGTTTTCTGCCGTCGCTGGCACTGGGCGGCTGCGTCGTACTGATGCCGAAATTCGATGTCGCCACCTATCTGGCGCTGGCCGCCCGGTATCGCGTCACGCACACGATGCTGGTGCCGGTGCAATACCAGCGCATCATGGCGTACCCGGATTTCGACCAGGTCGATCTGAGCGCCTTTCACATGAAGTTCTGCACCAGCGCGCCCTTCGCCGCGGCACTCAAGGCCGATATCCTGCGTCGCTGGCCGGGTGGACTAATCGAGTACTACGGCATGACCGAGGGCGGCGGGACCTGCATGCTGGCCGCGCACGAACATCCGGACAAACTGCACACGGTCGGCCAGCCGGCACCGGATCACGATATCCGCCTGATTGACGACGATGGCATCGAGATCGCGCACGGCGAGACCGGCGAAGTGGTCGGCCATTCGCCAGCCATGATGACCGGTTATTTCGGCCAGCCGAAAAAGACTGCTGAAGCCGAATGGTTCGCCCCGGACGGTCGCCGCTTCATCCGCACCGGTGACCTTGGACGCTTCGACGACGAGGGTTTCCTGACGCTGCTGGACCGTAAAAAGGACATGATTATTTCGGGCGGATTCAATCTTTATCCGAGTGACCTCGAAAGCGTGCTGCGCCAGCATCCCGGCATTGCCGACGTCGCCGTCGCCGGTGTGCCGTCAGAGCGCTGGGGCGAGACGCCGGTGGCTTTTGTGGTGCTCAGGAACGAGGCAACCGATTCAGAAGAACAGTTGCTGGCGTGGATCAACGCACGCGTCGGCAAGATGCAGCGACTGGCTGCCGTGGAACTGGTGACGGAATTGCCGCGCAGTGCGATCGGTAAAGTACTCAAGCGGGAGCTACGCGATCACTTCGCCAGCAAAGCCGCGATGTTGACTGCAGCAAACAAGATTGAACCTCAGGCATGAAAAATCATCCTATTGGAAACATTAATGGAAACCAATCATGCTGAAATTCATAGCAAAGTGGAAATTTTTACCCGCTGCCTTGTTCGCCCTGTCCTTCGCCGGCTGCGCCGTCGTTCCGTATCAGTCCTCCGGTTATGCCGGCACCGGCAGCACGTATTACCAGACGCCGTACGGCTACAACAATAATGCGTACGGCAATTACACCAGCTCCCCTTACGGCTCGTTCGGCACATCCGGCATTGGTATCGGACTGCAATATTACGGCGGTGGCGGTCGCAGCCATGGCTATCGGGGTGGTCACCACAACCGCTCCGGCGCCTTTCACCGTGGCGGACGAGGTGGTCACACCAGCGGGCGCGGCAGCCGGGGCGGGCATCGCGGACGCTAACCAGGATTCCTGCGTTACCCATCAGCCCCCTATAATAGTGCTCAAAAATCCAGGCTACCTGTGCGATCAGTTCAACCCCGATTATGTTGAGCAATGCGCTCCCGGGTAAGAACGTACCAAGTGGCCAACCAGTGTCCAACGAGAGGATAGAAGCACCATGCCGGCTCTACAAACCTGCCCCATTCCTGCTGACGAACCAGAACGCATGGCACGACTGCGCTCTTTTGAGATTCTCGATACCCCACCGGAAATCGAGTTCGATGCACTGACCCGCGTCGTCGCCCATGCGTTCGACATGTCGGTTGCTGTGATTGCATTGATGGACAGCAACCGGCTCTGGTTCAAGTCCAAAGTGGGACTGGAAGTGCCCGAGCTGGACCGGAAAATCGCTTTTTGTGCGCATGCCATCATGTCGCCCAATACGCCTCTGGTCATCGAGGATCTGAAAGCCGACCAGCGCTTTGACATTAACCCGCTGGTCAGCAATTCTCCCCATTTACGCTTCTATGCCGGCGCTCCGCTGGTCGATGATAGCGGTCATGCCCTCGGCACGATCGCCGTGATCGATACCCGGCCGCGCACGTTCAATGACACGCAAAAACAGATCCTGATGGATTGTTCGAGGCTGGTGATGACGGCGCTGCAGGGACGCCGCCGTGCGCTGGTGCTGGAGCGACTGGCGATGACGGATTACCTGACCGGGTTACCTAACCGGGCTCAGTTTGATCAGGTACTGACAACAGAAATGAGTCATGCAATGCGCTCTGGCAAGACGTTTAGCCTGCTCTGCCTGGACCTTGACGGCTTCAAAGCAGTCAATGACGAGTTCGGCCACGCTGCCGGCGATGAAGTGCTGTGTGAAGTCGCGCAACGGATGCTGCGACAAGTACGCCAGAGCGATACGCTGGCCCGTCTTGGTGGCGATGAATTCGCCATCATCACGCGCGATAACGATGGCGAGTCGGTCGCTGTCCTGGCGCAACGGCTGATGGATGCAATCAGTCAGCCGATCCGGCTATCCAGTGGCGGCGCGGTCACGCTGGGCATTTCAGTCGGGATTGCACCCTACACGAGCGATGTCACGTCGGCGCACCTGCTGCTGGCGCGCGCCGACAAAGCCCTCTACAGCATCAAGAATCGACTGCGCTGAGGTCGGGCAAAATACCGCCTTGCTTGATCCAGACCATACACCCCTGCGCACCGGCCTGCGCCTGCATGCTCGCCTCAGCAGGCAGACGTAACCAGGAATGCAGCCCGAACACTTCACCACCTTCTTCAAGACTGCCCTCGAGCACTAGCAATTCCATGCCCTTCGGGCAGGCCTGACTGACCGTGGTACCCGCACTCCAGCGTTCAATCTGCACGACTTCGTGCTGATCAGCAAATAATGGCCGCACTGATACGCCGCTGAGGCCGGGCGCAGGCTGAAAGTCCTGCGGCCCGGCCGGCAACCGTACTTCGGTCCGGTCAGCCGGATCGAACTGCCTTAACTTCACGAGAATTGTGCAGCCCGGCCCGGAATGCGGCGTGTGCTGCGACGTCGGCGGATTGCGCACATAGGTGCCGGCCGGACAATCCCCATGCTCGTCGCTGAAAACGCCGTCGAGCACGAGGAATTCCTCGCCACCACCATGCACATGCGCAGTGAACTGACTACCCGCGGCGTAGCGCACGATCGACGTGGCACGGGCCACTTCGTCACCGATGCGGTCGAGCATGCGACGCTCGATGCCGGCCACCGGCGACGCGACCCACGGCAATCGGGCCGCGTGGACAACAACGCGGCGACTAAAATCGGCATTGAGCTGCATCATGATCAGGCCGCCTTGATGCTGGGACGCGCTGCAATCCGCGCGCGCCAGGCGTGCAGGTTGGCCAGGTCAGCCGGAATCTTGATCTTCGCGAAGTCAGCAAAATTCAGACCCACGAAGGCGGTGATGTCGGCCATTGAGAATGCTTCGCCGGCAAGATAGGGCTGGCTGCCCAATAAGCGGTCGAAGTACGCCATGCCGGCGAGTGCGCGGTCGCGACTTTTTTCGCCCCATTCGCGGTTCTGGTAAAGCTCGATTTTCGGGCCCAGGCCGGCAGTCCCGTGATGGAAATACGTGGCTACCGCATCCATCAGTTCGGCTTCAGCGCGGCGCTGCATCATGTGGATCACGGCGCGCTGTTTCGGGCTGTTGCCGGTGAGGGTTGGCTCGCCGTCGAGATGATCGATGAATTCGGTGATCGCGGTGCACTCGGAAATCATGGTGCCGTCATCAAGTTCGAGCACCGGAACGGCGGCTGCTGGATTTTTTGCCACGAAAGCCGGTAATCTGTGTTCGCCGGCCGGGACATTGACGGGAATGAATTCGACATGGTCGGTCATGCCTTTTTCGGCCAGTGCGATACGCACGCGGGCAGGGTTCGGAAACCCCTTGAAATCGTAAATTTTCATTTTTTCAGCTCCGGTAAGTGGGCTGCAAAGTCTACAAGAATCTGCCTTCCGGCGTATGAGAGCCGATTACAGCAGCTCCTCCGGTGCCAGCGGCGAAAGCAGCCAGAGGCCGAATTCGAACAGGCGGCTGACATCGGGCTCGCTGGTATAGATCACTTCGACACCCTCCTCGGTAGCCACCCATTCCAGCGCTCCGGTGCTGGCCGACAGGCGCAACCGGTAGACACTTTCATCGTTATCCGCCCTGAGCAGACCATCGAGTTCGGCGGCCAGTTCCGGGCTGTCGATGACCAGTCCCATTTCGGTATTCGTGAGCATTGAGCGCGCATCAAGATTGAGCGAACCAATGAAGACACGTCGCTGGTCAACCACCACCAACTTGGCATGCAGACTGGCATGCGACGAACCGAACAGACCCAGGCGGTTACGTTTTTGGGTCGACCTCAGCTCATACAAATGCACGCCCATCTCCACCATCGGACGGCGATAACGTGCGTAGCCCAGATGCACCAGCGCCGAATCGTTGGCCGCCAGCGAATTGGTCAGCACCAGCATCCGGATACCGCGGTCTGCCAGTTGCTGCATCACCGCCATGCCAACCTCGCCGGGAACAAAATACGGCGAAATCACCGTGACGTCCGATTGCGCGCTTTCCATCAGACGTACGATACGGCTACCCACGGTTACGTCGATACCGGGCGTGCTGAGTCCGGCCACTTTGTCCGGCGAGTCGGCCACCACGCTGGCATTGGCCCAGGCCAGGGTCAGTTTGCCGGCATCGATCTCGCCGGCCAGCGCGGCATGACCGAGCGCGTCGTGCAGCCCGTCAGCAACCGGCAGGATGACGTCAGACGACGATGCCGGCGTGCCCTCCTCCTCAAGCCGGAACGTGGCAAAAGCACTAGCCGGATAGGCATAGTCACTGTTCCAGAAATCGTCGAAGACCGCTGACAGGGGTGCCACGATGGCACCAACGGCAAACACATCGAGATCAATGAAATTACTGGTCGCACTCTGCATGAAATATTCATTGCCGATATTGCGGCCACCGGTGATCGCCATCGCGTTGTCCGCCACGAACAGCTTGTTGTGCATACGGTGGTTGACCCGATCAAGATCGCCCAGCGACGCCACTACACGGGTAAAGAGCGACGACCGGCCACCGGCAAACGGATTGAAGACGCGCACTTCGAAGTTCGGGTGGGCCGACAGCCGGGCCAGCAACTCGTCCTGTCCCTGGGTCGCAATATCATCAAGCAGTATGCGCACGCGCACGCCACGCAACGCTGCGGCCAGCAATTCGCGCCCGATCGCGCGGCCGGTTTCATCGCCATGGAACAGGTAGTACTGGACATCGAGCGTGCGCTCGGCGCGACGCGCCAGTGCGATACGGGTATCAAAAGCAAAATTGCCGCTCGGCAGCAGCCTGAAACCGGACTGTTCACCCGCCGGCAGGGAGTCCCGCACGACGCGCCCGAGCCGGGTGTCGTGCGGTGTTGCCAGGGCCACCGATGGCGTCCTGCGGACCTGTTCGGGCAGCGTGGCACAAGCGCTCAGAATCAACGTCAAACTGACCAGCAGCAGAAAATTTTTCATCATCGATGGATTATGAAGATATTGAAAAAACAGTCGTCACGCCAGTCAAGGCGCGACGTAGCTGGTGCGGCGAACAGCGTCATTGAATACAGCCCGACAGGGATCGGTGCCCGGATTGGCACCATCCCACAATGCAGTACCGACCAGACTGAGGCCGCCCGTGGCAATCGCCGCACCGAGTCGCAGCAGCGCCGACGGCGATCCGGTCGGGTCGAGCCGCACTTGAGGGTTGACCAATGACCCCGTGACGCGGACGTCGCCGCTCAGTGTCGCCAGACCGAGTGCGATACCGGAACGGGCCCGTACGCGACCGCTCAGGTCGAGTGTTTCTTCACGCAGGTCGACGACGCCACTGGTCAGCAATTGGCTAGCCTGGCTGCGCACACCGACCAGCGGACTGGCGGCAGCACGACCATCGACAAATACCAGATTGGCAGCGGCGCATTCCAGTGCGATCCGGTCGTCGTTGCGTGCCGATAAAATCGGCAGCAGTCCGGTTAGTAACGCCTCGGCCGTCGCACCGGAACGGCTGGTGAGGGTGGCTGGCCCGAGCCGGAGTCGGACCGGGCCGGTCAGCGATGCCGCCATTTCTTTCACATTGTCGCCGTGGGCATCCACCAGCGCATCGATCTGCAGTGTGCCACCGGTCAGCGGCGCGCTGCCACCGGTGGCACTCACCCATTTCTGCAGCGAGACATCCTCCAGATGCAGCGCCATGTGCGCCTGCTTGCCGGCGGCCGTCAACCTGATGTCGCCGGTGGCACTGCCGCCGAGCAGGCTGGCCTTGATCCCGCTAAATTGCAGCCGGTCGCCATCGATCCGCATTGTGCTGCTGACATCGGTCAGTTCGATGCCCGGCCGGGTCCTCACGCTACCAATCCGCAGGGCGACGCTGCCCTGCATACCCGGCATTGACGCCAGTGTGCGCCAGGCAAAGGGTTGCACGCGGAACAGCTTACCGGCGGGTTTTGGCGGTAATGGCGCACGCCCGGCATCAGCCATCAGTTCTACCCAGTCCAGTCGCGGCGCCGATAACCGGGCATCAACGGTCGGCGGACTGGCGCCCGGATCCAGTCGCGCCGTACCAGTCACATGCAGCTTACCGAGGCGGAAATCAATCGCGCTGGCGCTCAGTTTGCCGCCTGCTTCGCGCAGGTCGGCATGCAGCGAAAGCGGCGCAATGGTGCGCAGGCCCGCATCGAGATTCATGAACGCCAGCAAATCAGCGGGTCGCTGCGCTTCAACCTGCAACTTGACGGCGGCATTGGTCAGCACCGCCTGCAATGGCAAACGCCCCTCCACCGACACGCGCGCCGAGCCGGTCCGCACGGAAATGCTGCCGCTGGGCAGCACTGACAGCTCATCAAGCCGTGCACTGGCGATCAGTTCGCGCGTTTCACGACGCAACAGCGCCTCGACCTCGACCTCGCGCCAGCCCGGTTTGTTGTGCACGCTCAGGTTCGCGATCTGCGTGATGCCGCTATCGAATCGGACACCGCGATAACGTATGCTGGAGTCACGCACCTCGATCGCCGTCAGTTGGTCGAGATCCAGCGGCGACGTATCCGCCGGTAATGATGGCCAGCCCCGGCCGGTCGGGCCGTCACCACTTTGCTCCAGTTCCAACTGCGCGCCTTGCACCGTCAGCGCTGACAACTGCACCTGTCCGATCAGCAACGGCCACAGCGCCAGCCGGACCGAGACCTGCTCGGCCTGCAACAAATTTGCCGATCGGGCGCCGGCGGGGTTGGCGACCTGCACGCGATACGCGTCAATCCCGGGCTGCGGCAGCGCATGGACAGATAGCGCTCCGATATGCACGGCCCGCCCCGATGCTGCTGTGGCGCGCTGCTCGAGCCAATTGACCCAGCGCGACGGGTCGGACACAACATGCGACACAAATGCCACCGCGCCGGCCAGCAACAACGCGATAAGCGCGCTGATGACAGCGTAGCGGGGAATGTCGAGCGAAATTCCGGGTAAGCGCATGGATGTTTTTTCATTGCATAAGAATCACCAAGTCTATCCGACCTGACGAGGGCAACGCGTGTCAAATAACAAGTGCCCGCCCGGCGCTTGATGCGCAGGGCGGGCACGCGGGGAACACCAGGCGCGGGGATCGCCGGCGAAGATTACTTGGTCTTATCCTCGATGAATTCTTCGGCATCGCCAAGGCCCTTTTGTGCCTTGCCTTCGACCTGCTTGCCGAGTCCTTTCGCTTGCTGTTCCTTGTTGCCGGTCAGCTTGCCTGCTTCTTCCTGAAGCTTGCCTGCGAGGTCTTTGATTTCACCAGTTACTTGATTTTTGTTCATGAGGATTCTCCTGAAATGGGTGGAAAAGCAGTCTGCCCGGCTGCGGCTGCGGCGTGGCGGCTGCGAGCTAAACAGTACGGTGCGCGATAAAGCCGATCTGTGCGTTGCCCCGCTTATTGCGTACGCTTGCGGCGACGTGACCCGATACGGCACTATCGCGCCGTTGCCTGCGCTACACTGCGCGCTGATTTGCGGCTGTCTTCCCGATACGCGCATCGCTTTCTGACTGCACTCATGGCCAAACCCAAGTCCCGCGATAAATTTACCCTGATCGCTACCGGGCTGATCATTTTCCTGCTGGTGGCGTCCTTTGCTGCCGTTTGGTTTTATGGGAACGAGCGGGGCAAGACCTCCCTGCGCCAGAACTACACGGTAGTCGGACCACTGATCGTGAGAACCGATGAGTATTCGGTTGGCACCCGCATGGCACTGGAAACCAGTGCCGAGAATGCCGAGTGGGCCAGCAAGAACCAACCCGCCATCCGCGCAGTAATCGAAACGACGCTGCGTTCGCTTGATGCCCGGCAGGTGCATCTTCCGGGTGGCCTGGCCGCCTTGCAGGTCGCCCTGACAGCCGCCGTCAACAAGGGTATGAAAACCGACAAGGTCGAACAAATTCTGCTGACGGATTTCCTGCTGCAAACTGGCGTGTAGTGCCCTTCACTTCAGGAGACTTGCGATGCACTATCGACATTACAAAGGCGGCATCTACGAGCTGATTGGCCCCGCGACGCTGGAATCGGATTTGACCCCGATGATTGTCTACCGTGCAGCTGACGGCTCGCTGTGGATCAGGCCGGCCACGGTGTTCAACGAACTGGTGGAAGTGGAGGGTGTTTGGGTGCCGCGCTTTGCTCCCATCGAATAGTCACTTTATGAAGATGCGCAGACACCGCCATCACGTTAAAAGCGTCATGAACAAATCCTTGCTTATTCCCGGGTAGAGATCGTGCTGAAAATGTGTGAAATCACCGGCACGACAACTATTAAAAAAATACACGTAATCAATCACCGCACTCACTGGCAGCACGACACAGCTATTTTCCAGCACCAATATTGTCGCAAATGGCGGTGACGTTCCCGGCCACGTCTCCGTCTCAGCTTTACCAGAGCCGACAACTGATGCCCTGATGCCGGGTAGCCTTGGCCTGATGGCACGTCAGGCCAAGCATGCTCAATCTTTCTGCGCCCCGTCTGCTCCGTCGGCAGACGGATTTTTTCCGCCCTGATTTTCGGGCTTCTGCTACAGTCCCGCCATGAAAAAACTGACCCTCGACCGACTCCTGCAATCGCAGGGATTCGGCACCCGCAAATGGTGCCGCCAATTGATCGACGACGGCGAAGTGTCGGTTGCCGGCACTGTCGTGACCGACTACCGCACTGCATTCGATACCGATGGCCTGACGTTCCAGCTGTTCGGCGAGGACTGGGATTTCCACGAGCACGTCTTCGTGGCACTGCACAAACCGCCAAATTTCGAATGCTCGCGCAAGCCCAGCCATCATCCGGGCGTGCTGAGCATCCTGCCGGAAAATTTTACCTGGCGCGACGTGCAGCCGGTCGGCCGGCTCGATCACGACACCACCGGCTTGCTGCTGATGTCGGACCATGGTCCGTTCATTCATTCACAGTCATCACCGAAATCACATATCCCGAAAGTGTATGTCGCGACCACCGCAGAACCGGTCACGCCGGAACTGGTGGCGCTGTTGCTGGCCGGTGTGCAGTTGCATGACGAACCGGCACCGCTGGCAGCGGTTCGCTGCAGCATGGTTGACAGTCACCGGATCGAAATCGTACTCGAACAAGGCAAATACCATCAGGTCAAGCGCATGCTGGCGGCGGCCGGCAATCATTGCGCGGCACTACAGCGGGTAGCAATCGGTCAGCTGACGCTGGAAGGCCTGGGGCTGGAAGAGGGCGAGTGGTGTTATCTCGATGCAACCGAACTGGCGTTGCTTGTCGCCGGTTGATGTACTTCCGTACTAGGGCATCAGCCGCATTAGCCGCATCTCGATATCGAGGTGGGTATGGATGGCAAGATCTTCTTCTTGCTGATGCGTCAGAGGGACACCACCTGCTTTGATCTTGTTGAGTGCGTCAATTTGTTCGCGACCATAAACAATCAACCCTTTGAGAACCACCATATTGCGGGCCTGCAGCTCTTTGATGGTGTCGAGTCTGGCCCGCTTTGCCGGATCGGACCGGCTTTGCAATTCATCCATACGCAATGACATTGCCTCCACACCAAGCGCCGTTTGTGATTCTTTCAATGACCGGAATATAGCGCTGGCGGAGTCCTTGTACGGATCAATTTTCCGGCCACTTGCAGTACTTCTGCCCTGGCTTGCTCGTCGACTTTCCCTTTCAATAGCACCAGTGGTCTGCGCAAACAAGATGTGCCGGACCGCCGAACTGCGCGCTGCGCTAACACCCGAAGTGCCACTGCTGAGCTGTTTTTTTCCGTGCGGCGCCAGTTCCGACTTGTTTTTCTCCGATGGCGGCAGAGGGTCTGCTTTTTCTACCGGCTTGGCAGGACTAGCGCTGAGGATAGAGCGTACCTGTGCGTTCATGCGCGAAAAAAAAGCCATGGTGCCACTCCCGATAGCGTTGTCGTGTTGATGAGTGAACACCCGCAATGAATGATTCCAACAGGATTTTGTCAGCACTAAAATTCACATCCCTCGAAACAGCACCTCCAACATATATTTAGGAAATTGTTAATAGCCATGCTGTCGACGAGTTCTGGCTACCTCCCGACTCAAAAGCATATTTCCCGTGATAAATATTTCATAGAGTGTATATTTTCGGTCGCTATCATTAATGGTCGGATAGTTTGGCTGCAGTACAAAAAATAACCCTACGGAGACGCTCCATGCATGACATCACCTACTTTTTTAAAAGAAATGCCATTCAGGCTGACCGCCTGATGCTTTGCGTGCTGTGGGGTTTGTTCGTGATGAGTCTGGCGCTTTCCGGCATGCATGACACCATCACGTGGGCACTGGTGATCGGGTTACCGACCGTAGTGGTGCCGACTGCGTTGATCCTGCTGGCGGGGGGAAGCTACTTGACCCGTGCCGTGGTGGCGATTGCGTTAATGGTGATGACAGCGCTGCATATCCAGCAGGCAGCCGGCATGACCGAATTCCACTTCGGCATCTTCGTGTTGCTGGCGATATTGCTGTGTTACCGCGACTGGTCCGTCATTTTGATCGCTGCCGGCGTGATCGCGATTCATCATTTCAGCTTCAGTTATCTGCAGCAATGGGGCTACGGGGTAGTGTGTTTTACGGAACCGAGTTTTGGAAAGGTCGTATTACATGCCGCTTATGTCGTCGTCGAATCGGGTGTACTCGCGTATCTTGCCATCGTCTTGCACAAAGAGGCCGTACAGAGCGCCGAGTTACGCGTCAGTGTCGCGACGATGACCGCCCGGGGCGCGGGCATCATTGACCTGACCAGCCAGGATCGCAGGCCGAAAAGTGACAGTGGCGTAGCCCTGCGCGGTGTCATAACGATGTTGCATGGTGCTGTCGCCAGCGTACGCAGCGGCATTGAAACCATCGCTGTTGCATCGCGTGAAATCGCCACTGGCACCATCGACCTGTCCTCCCGCACCGAACAGCAAGCCAGCGCGCTCAGCGAAACAGCGGCATCAATGCTGCACATGACCGGGACCGTCCAACAAAATGTCGAGCGGGCCAGAGAAGCCAACCAGATGGCACTGGACTCGTCGGCGATTGCCGTCAAAGGGGGCGAAGTAGTCGGTCGCGTGATGATGACAATGCAGTCGATTTCAGCCTCGTCACGCAAAATCTCGGAGATCACCAGCGTCGTCGACAGCATCGCTTTCCAGACCAATATCCTGGCATTGAATGCCGCCGTGGAAGCCGCGCGTGCCGGCGAACAGGGGCGTGGTTTTGCGGTCGTCGCAGCCGAAGTTCGCAATCTTGCGCAGCGTTCATCTGCCGCAGCAAAAGACATTTCGGCGCTGATTAATGAATCAGTCGCCAGCGTCGATGCGGGCGGCATACTGGCCGGCGAAGCAAGTGCCACCATGGCTGACATCGTCGCCAGCATCCAGCGCGTCAATGCGATCATGAGTGATATCAGCACCGCCAGTCGTGAGCAGAGTCTCGGCATCGAACAAGTCAACCAGGCTATCGGTCAAATGGATCAGGTCACGCAGCAAAATGCAGCGCTGGTCGAAGAAACCGCCGCAGCGGCCGAAACCCTGCAAGAACAGGCGGCTAATCTGGTCGAGGTGGTCAGTGTGTTCAGGCTTGCGGAGCCGTCACAGAGACCGATGCAGCCACATCTTGCCCACGCACAGGCGGGTGCCGCACTAGTGGCGTTGCCGCGACGGTCAAGTTGATCGTGCTGAAAAAAAGCGCCGCCACCCGGGCGCTGTTCCGATGTAATTCGGGTGCGATAACGAGGTAACGGGAGAACACCACCACCGGCGTAATTGATCCGCCACGCCTGCGTGCACGCCAGGTGACGACATCTTGTGCGGATGCCTCCAGATCGCGTGTCTGAATGTTTGTCACAGAACATTGCAGCGCAAGTAGAAAGCAAAAAGTCGATTGGACTCAATCAGCTTGCGTCCAATCGACCTCAGTGTGTAAGACCGGTTACAACTGCCAGCGCAAATCCAGCGTAAACGGAAACGCCGGATTGAGTGGCTCCGGCGTCACCGCCATCGGCCCCGGTGTATGACCGTGTCCGACGAAGCGGGCAAAGCGGCGCGCTTCGGCTTCGTTACCATTGACCGGAAAACCTTCGTAATTGCGTCCGCCCGGATGCACGACGTGGTACTGGCAACCACCGATGGAGCGGCTGCTCCAGGTATCGACCAGGTCGAATACCAGCGGCGCCTGCACGCCAATCGACGGATGCAGTGCCGACCACGGGCTCCAGGCACGGAAACGAATACCGGCAACATATTCGCCCGGCACACCAGTCGCTGATAACGGCAACGGCCGGCCGTTACAGGTCACGACATGCCGGCCATCGACCATGCCGCGTACCCGCAACTGCATCCGTTCGACCGACGAGTCGACGTAGCGCGCAGTGCTGCCGCTGCTGACTTCTTCCCCCAGCACATTCCATGGCTCGATGGCTTGCCGCAGTTCGAGCTCGATGCCGTGATAGGCGACCGTGCCGTAACGCGGAAACCGGAATTCAACGAACGGGTCGAACCAGCGCTCTTCGAACGCATAGCCCGAAGCGCGCAAGTCCTGTACGACATCGCGGATATCCTGAGCCACAAAATGCGGCAGCATCCAGCGGTCATGCAATTGCGTGCCCCAGTGAATCAGCTTGCCCTGGTACGGTTCGCGCCAGAAGCGTGCCACCAGCGCACGCAGCAGCAGCATTTGCAGCAGGCTCATGCGCTCATGTGGCGGCATTTCGAAGGCGCGGAATTCGACCAGTCCGAGCCGGCCGGTCGGACCGTCAGGCGAGTACAACTTGTCGATCGAAAATTCCGAGCGGTGCGTGTTGCCGGTCAAGTCAACCAGCAAATTACGCAACAGGCGATCGACCAGCCATGGCCGCTCGCTCTCGGCGGTGTTCGGCAAGACCTTCTCCATTTGCTGGAACGCGATGGCCAGTTCGTACAGATTGTCGTCGCGTGCTTCGTCGATACGCGGTGCCTGGCTGGTCGGACCGATGAAGGTGCCGGAGAACAGGTAGGACAGCGCCGGATGGTTTTGCCAGTACGTAATCAGGCTTTTGAGCACGTCCGGACGGCGCAGCATCGGACTGTCTTCGACGGTCGCGCCGCCTAATGTCGCGTGGTTGCCGCCGCCGGTGCCGGTATGACGGCCATCGAGCATGAATTTTTCGGTGCCGAGCCGGCTTTGGCGCGCTTCGGCATAGAGGATGGTGGTCTTGTGAACCAGTTCTTTCCAGCTAGACGACGGATCGATATTGACTTCGATGACGCCCGGGTCCGGCGTGACACTGAGCATCTTCACGCGCGGATCACGCGGCGGCGTGTAGCCTTCGAGCCAGAGCCGCATGTCGAGCGCGGCGGCGGTATCTTCAACGATAGCCACCAGCGCCAGATAGTCTTCAATGCGCTTGACCGGTGGCATGAACACATGCAGACGCCCGCTGCGAACCTGCACGCACAGCGCTGTGTGGATCACTTCGCGCGGTAGCGGTTTGTCTTTCGGTTTAGCCTTGGTCGTAGCGTCATCGATGGAGAGTGCGCCATCCAGATCGGCGCGCTCATCAAACGGATCGACATCGAATTCCGGCTCCATCTCGTCGGGTAATTCCCACGGCAAGGTGTCGAGCGGCAGACGCAAGCCGAGCGGTGATTCGCCTCCGATCAAATACAGATGTTCACGCCGGAGCGGCCATTTGCTGGTCAGCCAGGCCGCCGTGCCAACGCTCAGCGCCTTGCCGCGCGGCTTGCGACCAGCCTGCTTGGCCGGTGCCAGCGGCAACACGTAACCGACGATTTCGCCGAGGCCGTCTTCGAGCAGACGGGCCAGCCGGCGACGGCCTTCCGGTGCTTTCAGGTCGGCTTTAAGCGGATCGAGATTATCCGGCAAACGCTGTTCGAACTGGGCTTGCTGCCAGACATCTTCGTAGGCAGGGATTAGCGCGGCGGGATGCAGCGCGAGACGCCCGGCCAGTGCCTGGGCGAAGGTAGCAGCATGGGTTACGGTGTAGCCGTCGTCATGGTCTTCAGTCGCGAACAGCGCCTGATTGCGCCAGATCGGCTGCCCATCGATGCGCCAGAACAGATTCAGCGCCCAGCGCGGCAAGGGCTCGCCCGGATACCATTTGCCCTGGCCGTAATGCAGCATGCCGTCCGGAGCAAACTGTTTTTTCAACCGCAGGGACAAGTCACCGGCGAGTGCGCGCTTGTGGTCACCATGGGCTAACGTGTTCCACTCCGGACCGTCCATGTCGTCGATCGACACGAAGGTCGGCTCGCCGCCTTGCGTGAGACGGACGTCCTGCTTCTTCAGGTCCGCATCAACCTTGGCGCCGAGCTTGTCAATGCTCTGCCAGTCTGCTTCGCTGTAGGGTTTGGTGACGCGCGGGTCTTCGTGGATACGGGTAATCGTCATCACGTGCTCGAACTCGACATTGGCCCAATCAGCCAATCCGGTCACTGGCGCCGCCGAGGACGGCACAGCTGTACAGGCCAGCGGGATGTGGCCCTCGCCCGTCAGCATGCCGGAGGTCGGATCCAGTCCGATCCAGCCGGCGCCCGGCACATACACTTCAGCCCACGCATGCAGATCGGTGAAGTCAACCGCGGTTCCGCTGGGGCCATCGAGCGATTTGACATCGGCGGTCAGCTGGATCAGGTAGCCGGAAACGAAACGTGCCGCCAGCCCGAGATGGCGCAGTATCTGCACCAGCAACCAGCCACTGTCCCGGCACGAACCCGAGCGCAAGGCCAGCGTATCTTCGGGCAATTGCACGCCCGGCTCCATCCGGACCAGATAGCCGATATCGCGTTGCAGCCGCTGATTCAGGGCAACCAGAAAATCGGCAATCCCGATCGGCTTGACGGCCAGTGCGCGGCGCGCTGCGTCGACCCACGCTAGCAATAGTGGACCGTTCTCGTCAACCTTCAGGTACGCGCCGAGTTCGAAACTGAGCTGTTCGGTGTAATCGAACGGGAAGTTTTCCGCATACTGCTCGACAAAAAAATCGAACGGGTTGATGACGGTCATGTCGGCCACCAGGTCGACCGTGAACGACAGTTCAGCGGTGCGCTCCGGGAATACCACACGGGCAATGTAATTGCCGTACGGGTCTTGCTGCCAGTTCAGGAAATGCTCGTCCGGCAGAACGTTGAGGGAGTAAGACAGGATCGGCGTGCGCGCGTGCGCGGCGGGACGCAGTCTAACTTCATGCGGCGCCAAACTGACGAGCCTGTCATAGCGATAACTGGTCTTGTGATGCAGTGCGACTCGAATCGCCATGGTGAAACCTTTCGAAGAGGGGGCTCTGAAGAAAAATCGGTCCTCGTCGCGACGGAGCGGTAGTCCTGGCTGATAGTGTATGCGCAGATGCCTTATTGCTATGTTACTGACCGCACGCACCGTTCCACTTATCACTTGCCGCTGGCAGCATTACTGCTGGAAGAGTCCGCGATGACGACTTACTGAGATAAATAAAATAGGTATTCGCCTCATCGAGCAGCGCGCTCTCCAGATCAGGCGCTTTTCCATAATGCCCGATATACGCCATCGGCATCGTAGTCCCTGGCTTGCTTTTGCGGGTTGAAGCGACGTCCACCGCGCGGATCCGTGCCGCGACCAGCCAGAGACAGCCAGTTGCCTTGATTACTGTAGACATCAAAATCGACCAGCTGCGACTCGAACCAGGCAGCTCCGGCACGCCAGTCGCCGTCCAGATCATGTATCAGGTAACTCGCCACGATCTGACGCAGCCTGTTCGACAGGTAGCCCGTAGCGGCCAGTTCGTGCATGCCGGCGTCGACAATCGGCTCGCCTGTCTCGCCACGCGACCAGCGGACAAACAGCGCAGCGTCGTGCACTGGTCTGACGCTGCTGATCTCGGCAAGGCCGTGATAGCGATAAAGCTTGCGGCCATACTTAAGATGCAGGAAGCGAAAATAATCGCGCCACATCAATTCGAACCAGAGCCAGTAAGTACTGTCGTTGGCACCGAATTCGTCTTCGAACTGCTCGATCGCTGCGTTGACCGAACGCGCTGATAACGCTCCGGTGGCCAGCCATGGCGAGAATTTACTGGAATAGTCCAGGCCAGTGAGGCCGTTGCGGGTCTCCTTGTAGGTATGGGCGAGCTTGCGGTCCAGATATTGGTGCAGGTGCGCAAGCGCCGCAGTCGTCCCGCCAGCGCAAGCGGCTAACTGGTAGGGAAAGGACGTCCGCCCATCGATGTCCGGCACCGTCGGGGGCAGGTCATTGTGGCGATTCGGTAGCGGCGCAGGCAATACTGGTAGCGGTGGAATCGTTTGCGGAAAATCTACCGGTGCGTAAGGGGCCACGCTGGCTTTCTCGACGGCTTGCCGGAATAGCGTGAACACGTCCGGCAACTGTCTGACAGAAAACGGTAGGACATCCGGATCCAGCAAACTGGATTGCCAGACAGTATCGACAATCATGCCCGCCGCCCGCAAAGCCTGAACCGCATCCTGCTCGTCCGGTGCAGCGATCGCCTCGCAGACGATGCGGGTAACACCCAGCTCCCGCGCCAGTAACGGCAAGATCTCCTCGGCCCGCCCGTTCAGTTCTACCAGCGCACTCCCGCGCGCTGTCAATTGCGCGCCCAGATCAGCCAGCGCGGTCGCCAGAAAAGCACGCCGATGCGCGCCGACCCGCTCAAACCCCCAGTGCGTCAGCGCCCGATCTGCCGGATTGTGGCAAAACACCGGTAGGACGTGGCTGCTTTGACTGCACGCCAACAAAAAAGCCGGATTATCCAGCAACCGCAAATCGTTCCGAAACCAATAAATCACGGTACTCATGCCTTGCCACCTTTGTTTTCACGGCATCGATCGGAACAATATTTGACGTCTTCCCAGACCCGTTCCCACTTCTTGCGCCATGAAAACGGCAAGCCACAGCGCACACATGTTTTGGTGGGAAGGTTGGATTTCTTTTGCATTTTCATTCGGGGCTGTCCTGCGGAGCTATATTGCCTAAGCAAATTTTTGTGATATTTTCTTCATAGCAACTCTGCCACAATTTTGCGCCTTGTGCAGGAGGAGGGAATGCCGCAAGCCTTGCGGAGTCATCGACAGACAGTCTCTATGACCAGAAATTCTCCGGTGCGCCTCAACAGCATTCGCTGCGGACGATAGCGATAAAGCCGGCTCTTTTTTCAAACGGACCGACAGGACACAACAAACCGTCCGCCCAATAAAAAAAGGGCCACCAGCCGAAGCGTGTAACCCTTTGATTTACCTTGATGTTTCTGGTGCGGCTGGCTGGAATCGGACCAGCGACCCTTGGCTTCGGAGGCCAATACTCTATCCACTGAGCTACAGCCGCATTTGATGAACCTTCAAGAATGGCGAAGGATACCGTTTTTCGCCGCGCCCGTCCATGGATAGGAGCGTTGTCCGTTCCAAACGCATACCAACTCATCTATAATCCAGACCTTTGCGAAGTCTAGCGCTAAATATCGTGCGCCAGACCGTCCACCGGCTTCGAAATTTGCATTGAGGGAAACATGAGCGATTCACACGACGACCATTCAAGCGGCATCAAAACTCCGAAACAACTGATTGCTGCCGTCGTTGCCGGCTTTATCGTTCCGATTATTGGTATCGTTTTGCTGGTGCAATATGTTTCCAATGCCGACAAGATCGGTAACGGCTCCGAAGCACTGACACCGCAGGCAATCTCGGCGCGGATCAAACCCGTGGCCGATGAGGGATTTACTTTCAAGGATGTGAACGCCATCAAGGTGCTGCAAAGCGGCGAAACTGTCTACAAAGCCGCCTGCATGGCGTGTCATGCCGCTGGCGTCGCTGGCTCCCCTAAATTCGGTGACACTGCCGCCTGGTCAGCACGTATTGCTCAAGGCTACGACACGCTGGTGTCGCATGCAGTCAATGGCATTCGCGGAATGCCTGCCAAAGGCGGCAACTCCGACCTCGACGACATTGAAGTCGCCCGTGCCGTCGCTTACATGGCGAATCAGGCTGGTGCCAAATTCAAGGAACCGGAAGCAGCGGCTGCAGCACCGGCTGCAGATGCCGCAGCTCCTGCGCCAGCACCTGCAGCGATGGCCATGCCGGCTACCGTATCGGCTGCTCCGGCAGAACCAGTCAAACTGGCTGCCGATGCCGGAAAAAAACTCTACGACAGTGTCTGTATGGCTTGTCATACCGCAGGGATCGCGGGTGCGCCGAAGTTCGGTGACAAGCTGGCCTGGGCTGACCGTATCAAGCAGGGTCCGGCCAAACTGCATGAGCATGCCATCAAGGGCTATCAGGGCAAGGCCGGCGTGATGCCAGCCAAAGGCGGTTCGTCTGCCAGTGATGACGAAGTCAAGGCTGCCGTTGATTACATGATTGCAGCTGCCAAATAAAACATTCCGACCAAAAAAAATGCCGACATGATGTCGGCATTTTTTTTCATTACCTTGTTACACGCTGTCGTCGTCGCCGGATCGACTATTCCGGCGCACTAGAAAGTATGCGCCGGCCCCCACTACGCCGATGACCGCAGTGGTGCGCAGCAACGGACGCAACAGCCGCGCTTTAAGCACGAATGAAACGCCACTGACAACGATGGGCAACAGCGTTTGCAAGTTCGCTGTCTTGACACGCAACAGACTGCCGGCGGCGGCGTAGACCGTGCCGGTCAGCTGGGTAATGATGCTGCGTGCCAGCGCATCGGTCTGCAGGTTATTGCCGACCAGTTCAATAGAACTGCGCATACCGGTGCGGAAACCGGCACCCTCGCGAATTAACTTTTCTTTGCGCTGTGCCACGGTGAGTACCTTGGAAGAAATAGGCGATTCGTCGTTCATCTGGGCTCCGGTAATTACAGCAGGGCATCGCGGTCGTTACGCAATTCTGCCAGCGTGGCAGGCATCGACAAGCTGCCTTGCCTGAGCATCGATTTCGCATACAGCAGAATGCCGACGGCAATAACTGTAAAGGCCGCGGCAACAATCAGCAGGATTTTCCAGCCCAGCGCATCCCAGCTCAGAAAGACCAGCAAGCCGGTCCAGAAAGCCAGCGCAAAGCATGCCGCGATAACGCCAGCGGCAGCGACCAGCATTAACTTGAGAAGATTTGTTCGCACCTCGGCAAGCTCGACCGATGCCAGCTCGATGCGGTTAACCAGCAGTGCAAAAAAGTTCCGTGCCATGCCCGCCATACCAATGATCAAGCCTGGGGTCGGGTTGGCAGTACCAGAAGATTTGTTTTCCATGTGGTACGAAAAACCGGCTTACTTGCGCGCGATAAGCAAGCCAACCAGCAAACCAACCGTCGCGGATACGGCGACAGCGCGCCATGGATTCTCATGCACGTAATCGTCGGCCGTCGTGGCGATTTCCTTGCCGGTCTCGACTGCTGCGATCTGCGCGTCGTGCGCCCGGACCTTTGCGGTTTCAAGTAATTCCATGCCTCTACCGCGCAATTCCTCGGCTTTAACGCCGGTTGCGGAAGTCGCTTCACGAAACAGGTCTTGAGCGTCCTGAACCAGGGTCTTCATATCGGTACGGCCAGTTCTGAGGTGGGATGTCAGCATGATGAAACTCCTTGTAGGTAAAAATAACGTCTCTGCAGGGTACACAGTTTAGAGCGAAGCACACGATAAACCGGAATGGCAGGCAACACAGTACGCTAACTCGCTTAATTGGCAAACAGCCTGCGGATCCCGGCTCCATCATGGGCATGATCACTTTCCACGCCTTGAGCCGGGGCAAATTACATACCCGGCGTGCAATCAGCACAATGTTCGATCTCGGGGATGTCCTTTTCAAGCGCCTCTTGCAGATGGCGCAGCGCCGTACGTACGCCTTCTTCGACCACCGGATGATAGAACGGCATCTCCAGCATCTGCGCCACGGTCATCTGATTCTGGCAAGCCCATGCCAGCAAATGGGCCAGGTGTTCGGCCCGCGGGCCTACCATCTCGGCCCCCAGAAACCGGCCGCTGCCAAGCTCGGCATACAAGCGCAGCATGCCCCGGTTCTGGCGCATCACACGACTGCGACCCTGCTCGGCGAATGACATACTGCCTGTCGCATAGTGGCGCGGTGCAAGGTCGCTGAAGCGTTGTCCGACCAGCGCGATTTGCGGATCGCAAAATACCACGCTCAGCGGCGTGCGACGCAGCCCGGCTTGAATCTCCGGAAAGCCACCGGCGTTATTGCCGGCAATGCGTCCCTGATCAACGGCTTCATGCAGCAACGGCATCTCGGCATCGGCATCGCCGGCAATGAAAATGGTGCTGCTACCGCACTGCATGGTGGTGCGGTCAAAGTGCGGCACCCCGCGTTTGTCGCATTCCAGACCGGCGTGTTCAAGTTGCAATCCAGCCAGGTTGGGCACACGGCCGACAGCCGACAAAACCAGCGAAAAATGTTCGCTGCGCACCACGCCATCCGCACCAGCCGATTGCACCAGTACGCCGTCGTTGTCCCGCTGCACGTCAAAGCGCTGGTTGCCGAGCCGTAGGTCGAGCTCGCCACCGATACAATCGCGTGCGCTACGAATCACTTCCGGATCACTCAACGGACCAATCTTGTCGCCGCGTCCGAACAATGCCACCCGCACACCAAGCCGATGCAACGCCTGCCCCAGTTCGAGCCCGAGCACGCCAGCGCCCAGTACCGCGACTGATTCGGGCAGGCTGGTCCACGCGAATACCTGCTCGTTGTCGATGAGACGGTCGTCCAGCACCTGCAACTCCGGCGGCATCCGCGGGCTTGAGCCGGTTGCAATGACGATACGTGCCGCGTTGACAATGGTGTGCTCGTCGACTTGCAATTGCTGCGGACCGAGAAAACGAACGCTGCCGGTGAGGCGGTCCAGCGGCTCGATTGCTTCGACACCTTCCAGCACAAAACCGACAAAGCGGTCGCGTTCAGCCCGCACCCGCGCCATGACCGCCTCACCGTCGATACGTACCGGACCGGCATGCACGCCGAAACCAGCGGCATCCGCAGCGTGATAAGCCGCATCGGCGGCGGCAATGAGCAATTTGCTCGGCATGCAACCAACCCGCGCACAAGTGGTGCCGTGCGGGCCACGTTCGATCAGGAGTACTTTGCCGCCATGAGATCTGGCGGCGCGATAGGCGGTCAGGCCGGCACTACCGGCACCGATTACAGCAACATCAACATCGATAATTTTCATCAGGGTCTTTCCTCGTCAGGTTCGCGTAATTCGGCCAGGGAGGCAATGCTGCCAATCTGGATCATGATCGGGTTCAGCGACAACGCCGGCTGCATCGGGCGCCAGGCAAACAGCCATTCTTTTTGCCCCGACAAATGCCGCCCCCGGGTGAAAGCCGCACCTAACGCGCTGGGGACACCGTAAGCCACCGCCGCGTCGATACCGGCCCATTGCGGCAGCGCCTTGTGTACGGCGCGATGCACGCGTTCGCCGAATTCTTCGGTATTGTGGATGACCACACAGCACAGTCCTGCCGTGTCCTTACGGATTAATTTTTCACTCAGGGCGGTTGACAGGCTCAGTGTCAGAAATCCGACCGTTGCCATTGTCTTGGTCGTACCAAAAGGCAGGATTTGGCTGGCCGGCGGGGCTCCGGACGCAGAGTCGGACTGGCCGCTGGGACGCAGACGAAACTCGCCGGCCTGCAAGGCGCGCTCCGCAGAATGCCGGTCCGCATAAAAATACAGCTTGGCCGGACGACCTGTTTCAACACGTGGGGTGGCAGACATGGTGCTCCTGAATCTGGTTCATCTGGCAGGCCGCCCTTTCAACGGGGTGCCCGCTACGTAAAATCGGATTCTACCGTCTTGCGCGAGGACGGCTGCATGTCCTGGCACACACAGCAGGCGTACCTACCCGCAGCCGCTATTGACTCATTTGTGGCTGAGCAATACTCCGTATCTGGAAACGGCCATCGGTATTGAACAGCCAGGTTTCTGATAATTCGAGCCGGCCATGCTTGAGCAATTGCAGCGCCGGACGCGGAAACGGTGCGCTGCTACGCAAACTCGCCAGCGCCGTGGCTTCGGTTGTGCTGTCATCATTGCTGCGAACAATGTTGCTGTGTAGCAGTTTGCCACTGGCATCGACGGAGAACTTGATCACGATTACCGAGCGTAGCAATGCTTGCGGCTGACCGCCGAACACCTTGCTGGCGTTGACATTCGAAATGTGCTCTGCCAACACTTCCTTGTACGCATCCATTGTGGTGGCAGCCAGCGGTACCGCCGGCTGGCCAAGAGTGTCGGTGCGGGGACCCGGCATGCGGGTCGGCGTACACGCTGCGAGCATTGCACCCAGTGCGGCCATAAAAATCGCAAATCGCTTTTTCATCATGGTGATCCCGAAATAAATTGTCGTCGACGTGATCAAGGAAAATCAGGATACACCGACATCCTGCCATGCCGATTGCAAAAAAAGAGACGCACCGCACCGGTCAACAATCAAGCGGTCATTGGCCCGGCAAACTTGAATAGACGGTTGCACGGGAAGACTATTCCACGCCTCTGCGCCGGCCGGCACCCGCGGCCATTATCACTATCCGGCAACAACATGGCGAGTAAGAGTTCTTTTCTCTGATAAGGTTATCGCTCCGATGCCGACGGGTAAGACCACGATGATCATCGCCGCCCTGTGTTCCCTGCTAATTGCTACTGTAGCCATGCTGGCGTCACCGGCGGTGGCGGCGCCGGTCTTTGATATCACCGTCACGCGCAACCGTACCTCGGAGCAAGCCTATTTTGACATCCGGGCCAGCGGTTTTTCCCATGCAACGCCCGAGCGGGTCTGGCAGGTTCTGACCGACTACGAACGGCAACCGGACTACGTTCCCAACCTGCTGCACGCACGCATCCTGTCGCGCAACGGCGCGGAAGTGCTGCTGGAACAAGACGGCCAAAGCGGATTTTTCGTCTTCCACCACGCGATTCATTTGCAGGTGCGGATCACTGAAAAGCCACCGTCATCCATCGAAGTCGCACTGGTCTCGGGCGACATGAAACGGTACAGTGCGCGCTGGTCGATGAGTCCGGCCGAACAGGCCGGCATCAGTGGTACCCGCCTTGACTACACCGGCGCCATCGAACCGGATTTTTTTGTGCCTCCGCTGGTGGGAAATGCCATCGTCCAGACCGATATCCGCAAGATGCTTGAAGCAGTCATTGTCGAACTTGAAAAATAAATCATCCGCAAAAGTCGCTGCGGCGCGCTGAGCCTGATCGACTCGCGCCCTCACCTTACCCTCCCAGGAATGTCGCATGACCACCATGAACAAGCCCGCCAGAATCGCCGTCATCGGCGCGGCCACCGTCGCAGCCGTCATCGCTGCAGTCATCGCATTGTTGCTCACGCTCCTGCTGACGTGGAACTGGGACCGCAGCCGCCCGTGGCTCAATGACAAGGTCTCGCAAGCCATCGGACGCGACTTTGCCATCCGCGGCCACCTCGACGTCAGCTGGCATCCTCCATCCGGCGAAACCGGCTGGCGCAACTATTTGCCGTGGCCACGCTTCACCGCCAGTGATGTCGTGATCGCCAATCCTGACTGGGCCCGCCAGCCGAATTTTGCCGCACTCGACCGGATCGATTTCGACCTTGCCCTGCTGCCCTTGTTGCGCCGGCAAATTGCCATCCCGTCGATCGCGCTGGTTAATCCATCCGTCGATCTGGAACGGCGCGCCGACGGTAGCGTCAACTGGACCTTCACCCCGCCCCCGAACACACCATCGGCCTGGAAATTGACACTCGACCAGATCAGATTCGCCACTGGTACCGTGGCCCTCACCGACCAGGTCAAGAAGATCGACGCGGTCGCCACGATCCGGCCTGCCGGCAAGGCGGTCGAAGTCGGCGCCTTGCTTGACAAGGACGCGCCGGCTGTCGCAGCACCCACTTATGGTTTCGCATTCGATGTCAGCGGCACCTACAACAAGGCTGTCGTCAAAGGCAGCGGCCAGTTCGGCGGGGTGTTGTCGTTGACGGATGCCAGCCGGCCATTTCCGTTGCAGACCGACCTGCGGGTAGGTGACAACCATATCGTCCTGAGTGGCACCATCACCGACCCTGGTAACCTGGCTGCACTCGACCTGCAACTACAGCTCGCATCCGGCAGCATGGCACACCTGTACGAACTTACTGGCGTGGCCTTGCCGGACACCCCGCCATTCTCGACCAGCGGTCATTTGACCGGACGCCTGCGCAAGTCCGACAGCACGTTCCGCTATGAAAAATTCAGCGGCAAGGTCGGTGGCTCGGACCTAGCCGGAACGCTCGAATACAGCACCGCAGGAGCACGTCCTAAACTGGTCGGCGAAGTCCGCTCGGAACGCCTGATATTGGCCGACCTGGCACCGCTGGTGGGTGCCAGCAAAACCAATGCACCTTCGGCCGACGTCAAGCTGACACCCGGCCGGGCGATTCCGGTCACGCCTTTCCGGACCGGGCGCTGGAAAGCCATGGACGCCAATGTCAAGTTCATCGGCAAACAAATCATTCGCGGAGCCGCCTTGCCGGTCAATGATGTGTCGGCGCACCTGATCATGGACGACGGCGTACTGACGCTGGATCCGCTGGCTTTTGGCGTTGCAGGTGGCACGCTGACAGGCAAGTTCGCGCTCGACGGTAGTACTGATCCGCTGCGTGGCAAGTTCACCATTGCGGCACGTGGCCTGCGCCTCAAACAACTGTTCCCGACCTTCGAACCGATGAAGACCAGCTTCGGTCAGGTCAACGGCGATGCGTCACTGGCGGCGACCGGCAACACACCGGCAGCTCTGGCAGCGACGCTCGACGGCGAGGTCCGCTTCCTGCTCAACGATGGCGTCATGAGCGGCACGTTGCTGGAGCAGGCCGGCCTGAACGTCGGCAACATCGTGCTGGGAAAACTGTTTGGCGACACGCCAGTGAAGATCAATTGCGCCGCCGGTGAATTCATCGTCAGTAAGGGCGTGCTCGATTCACGCGTGTTTGCACTCGACACCGCCGATGCGCTGATCAATGTCGACGGCACCGTCAACCTCGGAACCGAACAACTGGACCTGAACGTGCATCCGCACACCAAAGGCTTCCGGATATTTTCATTACGCTCGCCGTTGTATGTGAAAGGCACCTTCAAGAATCCGCAAGTCGGCGTTGCCATGGGTGCGCTGGCCGCGCGCGGCGCGGCAGCCGTCGGGCTGGGCTTACTTAATCCGTTTGCCGCCTTGCTGGCAATGGTCGCCCCCAGTAACGACAGTAAATCACCCTGTCCGGCCATCATCGCCGACGCGAACAAGGCCATGCGGTAATCCTGTATGCCTGTCCGTCAGTTGAAATGTCCGCGCAAGCGGAAGGCTTCGGTGGCCGCCACCAGTGCGCTGGCGGTTCCCGGTTCCAGCGCGGCATGGCCAGCATCGGCAATCATCCGCAATTGTGCTTGCGGCCACGCCGCGTGCAAGCGATGCGCTGACACCGGTGGACACACCACGTCGTAGCGGCCCTGAACGATCACCGCTGGCAAGTGGCGTATTGCATCAATCCCGTCGAGTAACTGGTTTGGCGCCAGGAAGCACGCATTGAGCATGTAGTGCGCTTCGAGCCGGCCGATACCCAGGCTGACCGTATCCGAATCAGGTTGGTCCTCCTGCGGCAACAGGAACACGCAACTGTTTTCATAGCGATTCCAGCTGCGCGCCGCCGGCAGGTAGGTCTGCGGGTCGTCGCTGAACAGGCGCTTTTCGTAGGCGTGGATCAGGTCGTCGCGTTCGTCGGCAGGGATGAATTCGGCGAAGCGTTGATGCGCTTCCGGATAAAACCCCTTGATGCCATCGATGAACCAGTCGATCTCGCTTTGCGAGCCGAGAAAGATACCGCGCAAAATAAACCCAAGGCAGGCTTGCGGATGCGCCTGGCCATACGCCAGCGCCAGCGTCGAACCCCACGAACCGCCGAATACCAGCCATTGTGGAATGCCCAGCGAAGCACGCAATTGCTCGATATCCGCCACTAGCAAGGGGGTCGTGTTATCGCGGTACTCGCCTAGCGGCGTCGATTGGCCGGCACCGCGCTGATCGAACAGAACGATGCGATAAAACGCCGGATCAAAAAATCGCCGATGCTGCGGCGAGATGCCGCCACCCGGCCCGCCGTGCAAAAACAGCACCGGCGTGCCGGCCGGATTGCCGCATTCTTCCCAGTACAGTTCATGGCGAGTATCGACAGCGAGGCGCCCGCTACGAAACGGAACTAATGGTTTAAACAGTTGAGTGACTTCAAAAAGGAGGGTCATGGCAAGGTATCAGAAAAAAGAACGGTGAGAAGTCGATCTGGTTTTACGGTAATAATAGCCCCAAAATTAGTAATGCCCACCCACGATAGACCAGACAAAAAGAGAGTCCCCCAAATGAAAACCAAAGCAGCAGTAGCCTGGCAAGCCGGCCGTCCCCTGACCATTGAAGACGTTGAATTAGGCGGCCCGCGCGCCGGCGAAGTCCTGGTCGAACTCAAGGCCACCGGTATTTGCCATACCGATTACTACACCCTGTCAGGTGCCGATCCGGAAGGTCTTTTCCCGGCCATCCTTGGTCATGAAGGTGCGGGTATCGTGGTCGATGTCGGTCCGGATGTGAAGTCGATCCGCAAGGATGACCACGTCATTCCGCTGTACACGCCGGAATGCCGCCAGTGCAAATTTTGCCTCTCGCAAAAAACCAATCTGTGCCAGTCGATCCGCTCGACTCAAGGCCAAGGCCTGATGCCGGATGCCACCAGCCGCTTCTCGCTCGACGGCAAGCCACTGTTTCATTACATGGGCACATCGACCTTTTCGAACTACATCGTGGTACCGGAAATTGCCCTGGCCAAGATCCGCGAAGACGCGCCGTTCGACAAGGTTTGCTACATCGGTTGCGGCGTCACCACTGGCGTGGGCGCAGTGATCTTTACCGCCAAGGTTGAATTTGGTGCCACCGTAGTCGTGTTCGGACTCGGCGGTATTGGCCTCAACGTGGTTCAAGCCGCCAAGATGGTCGGCGCCAGCAAGATCATCGGCGTCGACCTGAACCCTGAGCGTGAAGCCATGGCCCGCAAGTTCGGCATCACCGATTTCATCAATCCGAAAGATGTCGAGAACGTGGTTGACCGCATCGTCGAACTGACCGATGGCGGTGCCGATTATTCGTTCGAATGCATCGGTAACACCAAGGTCATGCGTCAGGCACTGGAATGCACCCACAAGGGTTGGGGCCAGGCCATCGTTATCGGCGTGGCTGACGCTGGTGCCGAGATCAGCACCCGTCCGTTCCAGCTGGTTACCGGCCGCGAATGGAAAGGTTCGGCTTTCGGCGGCGCGCGCGGTCGTACTGACGTACCAAAAATCGTCGACATGTACATGGAAGGCAAACTCAACATCGATGACCTGATCACGCACCGCTTGCCGCTGGACCGGATCAACGAAGGTTTCGACCTGATGAAGGCTGGCGAATCGATCCGCTCGGTGGTGCTGTACTGATGGAGCGCCTGGGCGAACATGCCTGTTTTGGCGGCGTGCAGGGTTTTTACCAGCACGCCTCGACGACGATTGGTTTGCCGATGAAGTTTTCGGTGTACCAGCCGCCGCAAGCCAAGGAGGGGCCGGTGCCGGTGCTGTTTTTTCTGGCCGGCCTGACCTGTACCGAAGAGACCTTCATGATGAAAGCCGGCGCGCAGCGTTACGCCGCCGAGCACGGCATGATGCTGGTCGCGCCGGATACCAGCCCGCGTGACACCGGCATCGCCGGTGTTGCAGACAGCTGGGACTTCGGCAATGGCGCCGGATTCTATCTGGATGCCACCGAGGCCCCGTGGGCCAGCCATTTCCGGATGGAGTCTTATCTGGTCGACGAACTGCTGCCGTTGATCGTGCGGGAGTTTGCGGCCCGTGCCGATGCGGTCGGCATCTTCGGCCACTCGATGGGCGGGCATGGCGCACTGACGCTGGCGTTACGCCATCCGGAAGTGTTTCGTTCGGTATCGGCATTTGCTCCGATTACGGCGCCGTCGCAATGTCCATGGGGTGAAAAAGCTTTCGGCCACTATTTGGGCGACGACCGGACCACCTGGGATGCACACGATGCCAGCACGTTGATGGCAAAGAGTGCGGAGACGCCATTCCCGAATGGCATCCTGATCGACCAGGGTCTGGCCGATAATTTCCTCGATGCGCAGCAGTTGCTGCCGGAAGTATTCGAGGCGGCATGTCGCCATGCCGGGCAACCACTGATCCTGCGCCGGCATGCCGGTTACGACCATGGTTACTACTTTATCGCCAGTTTCATTGCCGACCATCTGGCATTTCATCATCGGAATCTGTCTTCTTGAAGTCTTTTTGCTGACAAGCTAGGCAAAAGAAATAAACTGTTGTAGACTTCGGGCCCTTCAGGTGTGAAGACAAACACCAGTTTTGAAGACAGCAGTATCGTCAGGCAACTACAGCCGGGTGCTTAGCTCAGTTGGTAGAGCGGCGCCCTTACAAGGCGTAGGTCGGGGGTTCGAGCCCCTCAGCACCCACCAGTCAGTGGCCTGATGTTGCAAGTCCAGTTTTGGAGTGGTAGTTCAGTTGGTTAGAATACCGGCCTGTCACGCCGGGGGTCGCGGGTTCGAGTCCCGTCCACTCCGCCAATATAAAAAAGCCTGCGCAAGCAGGCTTTTTTTATGCCTCATCATTATTGCCCGCTTGCGGGCACATTCTCCGTCATCACTTTTGCCCGCTTGCCACCATAGGTAGGGTGGCACGGAGGTATCGTGCCCACGCGAATGCAACGTGGCGTCGTCCGATTTGACCGCGATTTGGGACGCGCGCGTGGGCACAAGAACCCGTGCCCACCCTACGAGACTTTTGCGCGCTTTCGGGCACATTCTCCATCATCACTTTTGCCCGCTTGCCACCATAGGTAGGGTGGGCACGGGGGTATCGTGCCCACGCGAATGCAACGTGGCGTCGTCCGATTTGACCGCGATTTGGGACGCGCGCGTGGGCACAAGACCCCGTGCCCACCCCACGAGGCCGTGGCGGGACTCGCTCCGGCTGACCGGGCAAGCTCGGTGGAAGTGGCACCTCCCAGGCCAGCACGATGGCGTTGACGCAGGACTTTCAGCAGATTTTCGATAGGCAGCATGGTCTTACTCCTGGAATCAGCTCATATCGGCTCATTTTGAGCCGATATGAGCTGATTCAACCAATTTGAGCCAATTCAATTGTGTTGAGGTGATTCCTCAAACACTGCCTCACCATTCCCCTCTTCCAACCCGAACAACGACAACTGCGTTCCCGGCTCGTCTTCTTCCCCCAGCCGCACACCCGCCCCCAGCAACCTCACAGCCTGCTGACGCCGTCGAAACCCTGTCTCCAATAAGCCGAGTAGCACGGCACGATCAATCGTCGTGGCGACGCATTCCACCGTAGTCTGGCTGAAGTCGGCAAAGCGGATCTTGATATAGAGCTTGTGGATGTGCCGTTCGGCTTGCGCGCGCTGCACCCGCACGATCAGCATGTCGATCAGCGGCTCGAGTTCGGCAGCGCAAGCCGCCAGGTCGGGCAGGTCAGTAACGTAGGTTTCTTCGACGCTGACTGATTTGCGCTCGGAGCTTGGGTTGACTTCGCGCTCGTCAATACCACGGCACAGACTGTAAAGTCGCTCGCCGAATTTGCCGAATTGTTGCAGCAGTTCGGCGCGCGGCCAGCTACGCAAATCGGCACAGACGTGCGCACCCAGAGCATTGAGCCGCGCGGCGGTGACTTTGCCGACACCGTGCAATTTTTTGACCGGCAACGCAGCGACGAATGCATCAATCTCATGCGGTCGTACTACGAACTGGCCATTGGGCTTGTTCCAGTCACTGGCGATCTTGGCAATAAATTTGTTCGGTGCGATGCCGGCCGAAGCGGTGATGCCGACCGTGGCCTCGATGCGCGCGCGAATCTCTCGCGCGATCAGCGTGGCACTGCCGCCGTGCTGGCGGGTTTCGGTGACATCGAGATAGGCTTCGTCCAGCGAGAGCGGTTCGACCAGTGCGGTGTAATCGCGATAGATCGCCAGAATCTGCGCCGAGGCGATGCGGTATTTTTCCATCGCCGGACGCAGCACGACAAGACCGGGGCAACGCTGGACTGCCTGCACAGTCGCCATCGCCGAATGCACGCCGAAGCGACGGGCCTCGTAATTGCAGGTCGCCACCACACCGCGCTGATCAGCACGCCCGCCGACGGCCACCGGCAGCAGGCGCAGCGACGGGTCATCGCGCATTTCGACGGCGGCATAAAAGCAATCACAATCGCAGTGGATGATCTTGCGCTGGCGAGGTGGGTTCAACTGGATTTTCTAAATGGCATTTGGACTTCATTTTAGCGGCTGCCCGTAAAAAAGCCGGCGCTCCTGTTTCGACCACAGCCTTGCTGCTGCTGCGCCGGAAAAACGCTATGGCGTTCGCGGCTTCTGCAGTAACGCCTTCAGGTTTGCCAGCCGGTCCTTGGGCGAAATGATGTCGGCTTCGGTCGGCACGGCGTCGCCTTCGTCGAGTTTCATTTCGGGAATGAAGCGCGACATTTCGCAATTGATGCTTTCGCGCGCGCGCTTGCGGCGCTTGCACCAGCTCACGTGCAACGTGCGCTGCGCCCGCGTGATTCCGACGTACATCAAGCGGCGTTCTTCCTGAATCCGCGCGCCCAGCGTCTCGAACGGGGCATCAGGATCGCCTTTGTGCGGCAAGATGCCCTCTTCCACACCGATCAGAAATACATGCGGAAACTCCAGCCCCTTGGATGCATGCAAAGTCGACATGCGTACCGCATCCTGCTCTTCGTCTTTGCCTTCGAGCATTGTCATTAGCGCGACCATCTGGGTCAGTTCGAGCAGACTTTTTTCGGGTGCTTCGCCGTCCTTGCCGCCGGTGCATTTTTCTTTCAGCCAGCCGGTGAAGTCGACCACGTTTTCCCATTTGCTCTGGGCCTGGCGATCGTCGAAATTGTCGTACAGGTAGTACTCGTAATTGATGGCTTTCATCATGTCATCGAGGATCTCGGCGGCATCCTCGCCGCTACCATCCGCGCGCTCTTCGAGCTGCCGGATGAAGTTGCCGAATTCGCGCAACGGCTTGAGCTGGCGATCCGGCAGTTTGGCATCCAGCCCGCCCTTGAAGACTGCCTCGAACAGCGAGCATTGCCATTGACCGGCGAAGGTGCCGAGTATTTCGAGTGTCGACTGACCGACGCCGCGCTTGGGCGTGGTCACTGCACGGATGAAGGCCGGGTCATCGGAGCCGTTGGCAATCAGCCGCAGGTAGCTGATGATGTCCTTGATTTCGGCGCGGTCGAAATAGCTTTGACCACCCGACATCGTGTACGGAATGCGTTCGCGCCGCAGTGCTTTTTCAAGGACGCGGGCCTGATGGTTGCCCCGATACAGGATCGCGTAATCCGAGAAATTCGCGCGTCGTTCGAAGCGATGCGCCGACAGCATGATGGCAACCTGATCGGCTTCGATTTCATCGTCTTCCATCGCCATCACCTTGACCGGATCTCCAAGACCGTGCTCGGACCAGAGTGACTTCTCGAACAGTTTCGGGTTATTCGAAATGACCGCATTGGCGGCGCTGAGGATGCGCGTGCTGGAGCGGTAATTCTGTTCGAGCTTGATGACCTTCAGGTCCGGGAAATCGACCTGCAAGGTCTTCAGATTTTCGATGGTCGCGCCACGCCACGCGTAGATGGCCTGGTCGTCATCTCCCACTGCCGTAAAAAGCGGCTTCTTGCCCACGCCGGTGACCAGTAGCTTGACCAGTTCGTACTGGCAAGTATTGGTATCCTGATACTCGTCAACCAGCAGATAGCGCAAGCGTCGCTGCCACTTGTCGCGTACCGCTTCGTTGCTGCGAAACAGTTCGACCGGCAAGCGGATCAGGTCATCAAAATCGACCGCCTGATAGGCCGACAGCGTTGCCACATAGCTGCGGTAAATGCGTGCCGCCTCGGCTTCTTCTTCATCGACCGCTTGATTAACGGCGGTATCAGGATCGATCAAGCCGTTCTTCCACAGCGACATCGCGCCCTGGATGCGGCGGATCAACTGCTTGTCGGTGGTGATCGCCAGATCCTGCACCAGCGAAAAGCAATCGTCGCTGTCCATGATCGAAAAACGATCCTTCAGGCCGAGCTGGCGCGCTTCCTGACGCAGGATTTTTACGCCCAGCGAATGGAAGGTGCTGACCGTCAGTTGCTTGGCCTGACGGGGTTGCTTGAGCAGTTTGGCGATGCGCTCCTGCATTTCCAACGCGGCCTTGTTGGTAAAAGTCAGCGCCGCAATATGCTTGGGTTCGTAGCCGCAATCTTCGATCAGATGGGCGATTTTTTGCGTGATCACGCGGGTCTTGCCGGAGCCGGCGCCGGCCAGTACCAGACACGGACCGTCGAGGTAGTAGACCGCTTCGCGCTGCGGGGCATTGAGGCCAAACGAAGGGGTGGAGGACATGGGTCAGGGCAGTAAGGAAGCGAGCGGCATTGTACCGCCGCCAGCTCCCCGCTGCCGCTTACTTGAGCAGCTTGCCATCGGCATCGCGCAACTCGGCCGGGCCCAATTTGAGCGCGTCGAATTGCGGCGCAATACTGGCTTTATCCCCCACTGCAATGACGATCATCTTTTTGGGTTGCAGATACTTGGCCGCGACTGCTTGCGTCTGTTTTGCGGTGACGGCAGCGTAGCGTGCGGGCAGACCGACGTAGTAATCGAGACCCAGGTCGTAGATGAAAATATTGGCTAGTGAAGCACCAATGGCCTGGTTGGTTTCGAAGCGCCCCGGCAGCGACAGGATCTGCGAATTGCGTGCATTGGCCAGCTCGGACGCGCCCATGGGTGCACGGGTCATGCCGCGAATTTCCTTGAAAATTTCTGCGACGGCGACGCCAGTGACATCGGTGCGGATACTGCCGGCAACCGCAAAGGGTCCCGGCGCACGACGGTAGTCGAAGCCGGATTTGGTGCCGTAGGTGTAGCCTTTTTCTTCGCGCAAATTACTGTTGATGCGGCTGGTGAACAAACCGCCGAGCGCGGCATTCATCACTTGCAAGGCGTCGAAATCAGGTGTCTTGCGATCAGGTCCGAGGATGGCTACACGAATCGCGGTTTGCGGTGCGCCGGGCTTGTCGACCAGAATCAGTCTGGCGTGAGTAGGTTGATCCGGTCCGAGTAAAGCCTGCTCGCTAGCGACGCCTTTCCATTCACCGAAGCGGGTTTCGGCCAGCGCTTTCAGGGCTTCGCGGGTGATGTCGCCAGAAACCACCAGCGCTGCATTACCGGGGACGTAATGCTGCTGCCAGAAACCTGCAAGGTCGGCACGGCCAATGGCCTTGACCGCTACCTCGTTACCGAGCTCGGTGCTGCCGTACGGATGCACGTCGCCATAGAGTGCAGCGAGTTCGATACGGGCTGCCACGGCCGGTGCGTTCTCGCGTTCCTGACTGAGCTCACCGAGCCGGCTGCTGCGGCTGCGTTCGATTTCTTCGGCCGGAAACGCCGGGTGCTGGACCATGTCGGCCAGCACATCCAGTGACTGGCTAAAATTGGCTTTGAGCGACATCACCGAGGCGATTGACGCATCGGCATTCGCACCCGTCGTCATGAAGGCACCAAGCTGCGCGAGTTCATCGGCGATCTGCGGTGCAGTCCGGCTAGTCGTGCCTTCCTCCAGCATCTGCGCAGTAAAGCTGGCCAAACCCGGCTGGCCAGCAGGGTTTGCGCCAGAACCACTGCGTATCACCAGCTCGGCAGCCACCAGCGGCAACGCCGGATTGAAGTTGTGGATTACCGTCAGTCCATTGGCGAGCGTGAAGCTGTCACCCTTGGGCAGCGCGAACGGTTTCAGTGGCTGGCCTTTCGGCACCTGCAGACGCCACGGCTCGTCCTTGTTCAACGAAGTGATCGCTACAACGGGTGCTTTCACGACCGCCGGTGTTGGCACTTCCGGTCCAAGTTCTTTCGGACCCGGCACGCCATGCACGACCACGCGGGCAGTCGACGCCAATTGCGCATCAATGACACGCTTGACGTCGGCGGCAGTGACCTGACGGTAGCGCTCGATATCTTTCGGTAGATAGCCGGGATCGCCAAGGTACTGGTTGTACTGGTTCAGCTGATTGGCCAGGCCTTCTCCACCGACCTTTTCGAGGCGGGCCAGCATCGCGGTTTCGATGGTGTTACGGGCACGGGCGACTTCCTTGTCATCGGGACCGTTCTTGCGTAGCAGCTGCAGTTGCTCATCAATGGCTGCTTCGATTTCTTTTGCATCGTGACCCGGACGCGCAGTCACCGAGACCACGAACATTGAGGTCAGCGCGTTCGAGCCCTGCGAGGCGCTGACGTCTTGCGCGATCTGCCGATCATAAACCAGCGACTTGTAAAGCCGGCTGGATTTTCCGCCACCAAGGATTTGCCCGGCAATCGCCAGTTCGGCATCACCCGGCTGATACGCCGGGGATGTCAGCCAGGCCATGTAGACCCGGGGCAGCTCGATCTGATCGGTGACGACAGCACGTCGCTCGCTGGTGATGGCCGGCGTGACGACAACCGGCTTCGTCAGTACGGGGCCGCGCTTGAAGCTGCTGAAATATTTTGCCACCAGTGCCTTGGTGCGGACCTTGTCGATATCGCCGACGATGACGAGACTGGCATTGTTCGGTCGGTAATACTGCGTGAAAAAATGTTTGATGTCGCCCAGCTTGGCCGACTGGATATCGGCATGCGAACCCATGATGCTGGCGTAGTACGGATGGGTCTTGGGAAATAACTGATGAAACAAGGCTTCTTCGACGATGCCATACGGCGCGTTCTCGATGCTTTGGCGACGCTCGTTGCGCACGACATCGATCTGGTTGGTCAGCGCGGTCTGATCGAGCACATCGAGCAGATAACCCATGCGGTCAGCGTGCACCCACAGCGCCAGTTCGAGCTGGTTCGATGGCACGGTATCAAAATAATTGGTACGGTCGAAATCGGTACTGCCATTGGAATCGGTCGCACCGGCACCTTCGAGCAATTTGTCCGCTTTACCACGCGGGACGTGCTTCGACGCGGCGAACATCATGTGTTCGAACAAATGGGCAAAACCGGTCAGGCCGGGCGCTTCGTTGGCCGGACCAACGTGGTACCAGAGATTGACGGCGGTGAGCGGCAAGCGGTGGTTCTCCACCAGAATCACGTCTAGCCCGTTGGGTAACGTGTATTTTTCGAACGGGACTTTTGGCACCGGCATGTTATCGGCATCAACAGACTCTGCCGCAATTACTGGCGATGACAGCAGCGTGCACAGGACGAGCAGGAGCACAGGTAGCGCCAGCAGCTGGTGGGTCTTCATTGATCTCTCCGGGGATGTTGGTCGACATCAGGCTGATGACGTTTTCTCATCGGATTATGCCAGCGCTCTGCAGGGCGCGTAGCCGAAGCAATGGCTGAGGGTGACGACTCTGGTCCACCTCACCTGACGGATCAAATTGTCGTCAAAATAATTTGTCTGCTTAACTTGATTCAAAATGGCAACGCACCTTCGCTTGCAAAGCAACCGGTGCGGCCCGATATTAGCGCTAGTTTTTAACGTTCAATGAAATGGCAATCGCATGAAATTTACCCACTTGATCGAAATCAATGATCCGCTTCTGCCCTTGGTGGATATGCTGACGCGCGAGCAACTCTGGCTTGGTCTGGTATTACGCGCCAAGGCGCCAAAATTGTTTGTGCCTTATCTGGACGGCTGTGCGATCGCGCACCCCTCGGATTCGGGTTTCTCACGTGAATTGCAGTATGGCGATCTCGTTATCCGCGACGAGGTGACATTGACACCCGGCCATACTGTTCACTACGCGATCCCCCAACAGAAAGATATTGCTCCGTCATCGTTGACCATGACCATCGAGGAGCCGCAGCCGGAACGGTTTTTTGTCCGGTTTTCGTATGAAGACACCCAGCGTGAAGAAGACGGGTCCGTCGATGCGTTTTATAACGAATTCCGGCATTCCGCTTATCAGGAAGCCGATATCGACACGGTTCGCCTGATCCGCCAGATGGCGCAGGATGGTGAACTGCACTGATGAACTGTACTGAATACAGTTCAGATATCTACCGGGTCGACTTCGACCGACCAGCGCACCCTGGTCTTGATCTCGCGCAGTGTGGCGATCCATAGCGTGAGGAATGCTTGCAACGCCGGGCGTGAAGATGATTCGACCAGTAACTGGGCGCGGTCGACATTGGCGACGCGCGTCATGGTCATCGGAATAGGGTCGTTGATGATAATACCGTCCTGATTCACCGCTGCGGCAGCTGCGTGCAGAAATTCAAGGGCGATCGGAAGTTCACGGGCTTCTGCACGCAGCAATGCCTGATAGATAAACGGTGGCAAGCCGGCTTGACGGCGTTCTGACAGCAACTCATTGGCGAAACGGTCGTAGTTGTGCGCGATGATGGCGGCATAAAGCGGGTGTTGCGGATAGCGCGTCTGGATCAGCACTTCGCTTGGACTTCCTCCGTCTTTCGGCGCCGCTCTTCCTGCACGCCCCGCCACTTGCATCAACTGCGCGAACAAGCGCTCACTGGCCCGGTAGTCTTGTGAAAACAGTGCCGTATCGGGGTTGAGAATGCCGACCAGCGTCAGGTTCTTGAAGTCATGCCCCTTGGCAACCATCTGGGTGCCAATCAAAATATCGACCTCCCCGCGATGCACGCTATCAAAAGCAGCCTGAGCGCTGCCCTTGCGTCGGGTCGAGTCCGCATCGATGCGCAGCAAACGCGCCTCAGGCAATAAGCTCTGCAACCCTTCCTCGACCCGCTGGGTACCGCGACCGAGCGGCTGGATATCCACGTTACCGCAGGTTGGGCACGCTTTCGGAATACGATGTTCAAGGCCGCAATGATGGCACCGCAGTCGATAATCAGGCTTGTGTAACACCATAAATGCCGTGCAACGGGTGCAATTGCTAATCCAGCCACAGGCATCGCACGCCAAAACCGGGGCATAACCTCGCCGGTTCAGGAATAACAACGATTGTTCACCGCGCGCCAACCGTAGTTTGAGCGCTGCCAGCAAGGTCGATGTAATGCCTTCGAATGGCTTGTCATGCTCCATGTTAATCAAACTCACCTTCGGCAAGACCGCATCCTGCACCGCCCTGTCACGCAAATCAAGCTGCCGGTAGCGCCCCGATTGTGCGTGATGCCAGGTTTCCAATGACGGTGTTGCCGAACCCAACACGAGGGGTATTGCCAACTGCCGTGCGCGCCAAACCGCCAGATCACGCGCTGAGTAACGCAAGCCTTCTTGCTGCTTGTAAGACGGATCGTGCTCTTCATCGATGATGATCAGCTTGAGATGCGGGAACGAAGCCAGCAGTGCCAGTCGGGTGCCGAGAATGATGCGCGCATGTCCCAGATGCGCAGCCAACCAGTTGCGTAGGCGTTCGCCTTCCGCCAATCCACTGTGTAATGTCACCACCATGACGGATGGAAAACGTGCGCGGATATTGCCTTCCAGCTGCGGAGTCAAGTTAATCTCGGGCACCATGATCAAAATCTGTGCTGGATTGTCGAGGTCGCCGGCCTGACTGAGAATGGTCGCCGCGGCATGTAAATACACTTCGGTTTTACCGCTTCCAGTAACTCCGTACAACAAATGCGGTGCATAACCGGTTGCGCTCGCAATCGCACCCGCTGCAAAATGCTGAGCCGGATTGAGTGTGGGTACGTTCGCAGGCGTTGCATCATGAATAACACGAGGCTGATCGAGTTTTTTTAGCGCTCGGTCGAGCGAGACCAACTTCAATCCACGCAGATTTTTCGGCAATGCCGGAATCACGACTTCACCAAGCGGGCGATGATAATAAGCTGCCGCGAAACGACACAACGCCAGCCAGGAAGGACTTAATGGTGGCAATTGTGCATGTACAGCCAGCGCTTCCTTGAGCTTTTCGGCAGGTACCTCAGTACTTGAACCAATCCCGACGATCATCGCAGCAACTTCACGGCGACCGAATGGCACGATGGCGATCTGTCCGATTCCGGGCAATTGCACACTTTCTGCTTCCAGCGACCAGCGATAGTCGAAACAGACATTCAACGGGGCGTCGATTGCGACGGTCAGGATGCAAGATTGCACGAGTTAAGGTAATCCTTGTGAAAATAAGCTAACTATCGGTTTTAAAAGCGCTTTTTTATAGATTCCTGATGCCTGTGGATAACTTTGTGGATAAGGGCCTATTGACAAGCTCAAACCCTAATATCCACGCCGGTTTCTAGCAATTAATTAAAAGAAACTAAGAAATTAAGCTGTTTAAAATCAATGAGTTAAAAATAGTATCTTTAGGCCGAAAATAATTTTTTATTGTAGACAGAACGATTAATGCAATATTTATTTTGTGAATAAGTGGGAAATAAGACGACTGTTAATGTTGACTTTTGTTTTCTCTTGGTTAGTTTTAGGCGGAAACTTATCAAAAAATAAAAACGGGATAAAAAGCGACATGTCAACAGCATGAAAGGTGACACACCATCAAAAGCAATTTGCATTACTTCATGTAGAACATGAAGTAATGACGTAACACCCCGATTTTTAAGCACTTTTAGATATATCCACAATAACTGTGGATAACTTTGTGGATAACTGACTATTGACAAGCCGCCAGGCCAGAGCCGACGCGGGATTCCACGCTTTGCCCTTTGTAAGAGCTAATAATTTAATGTTTAAAATCATAGACTTACAATTTACGAGTAAGAGAAGAATTTTATTTTTAAAAAATTATTTTGTTTTTATACGTGTTCTTTTTTTGTGAATAAGGTCTTACTCGGACACCACAAAGTCACTATTCAAACGGCTCAGCGCGTCATTCGGCTGAGACTATGCACAGCCTCAACCATCACGGAAACCGCCTCTGGTTGTGTGAACTGTGAAATACCATGCCCAAGATTAAAAACATGCCCGTGACCTGCCGACGGGGCACCATACGAAGCAAGTGTTCTTGCTACCTCGGCATGAATCTGTTCGGGTTTTGCAAACAAGGCTACCGGATCAAGATTTCCCTGCAAAGCCACCTTGTCGCCGACCAGGGCGCGTGCACGCCCGAGGTTGACAGTCCAGTCCAGTCCAACCGCATCGGCACCGATGTCGGCGATCTGGTCAAGCCACAACCCACCGCCTTTGGTGAAGACAATACATGGAATGCGCACGCCATCCTGATCAAGATCTAGCTGGGCCACAACTTCGCGCATATAGTCCAGCGAAAATTGCTGATACGCACCATCCGCGAGTGCTCCACCCCAGCTATCGAAAATCATGACGGCTTGTGCACCAGCGGCAATCTGGGCATTGAGATAGCCGGCAACTGCTGTGGCGTTAATCGACAAGATACGGTGCATCAAGTCAGGCCGGTCGTAGAGCATGCTTTTAACCCGACGAAAATCGTCTGATCCACCACCCTCAACCATGTAGCACGCCAACGTCCACGGACTACCCGAAAAACCAATCAGCGGGACACGCCCATCAAGCTCAGTACGTATCTGCGTCACAGCGTCATAGACATACTGCAAATCACCCAAGTCCGGCGCTTGCAACGCCATCACAGCCGCCTCGTCTCGAAGTGGACGTTCGAATTTTGGACCTTCGCCATCCGCAAAATAAAGACCCAGCCCCATCGCATCCGGCACCGTTAAAATATCAGAAAACAAAATCGCGGCATCCAGCGGAAAACGATCAAGTGGCTGCAGAGTCACTTCGGTTGCATAATCGGGATTTTTGGCCAACCCTAAAAAAGAGCCTGCACGGGCGCGCGTTGCACGATATTCCGGTAAGTAGCGACCGGCCTGGCGCATCAGCCAAACAGGCGTGTAATCAGTAGGTTGACGCAATAATGCACGCAGAAAGGTATCGTTTTTAAGTGGAGCAAACTTAGTAGACATCAGGCAAATCCTGGGAACAACGGAGAAGCGCGTATTATCGCCCAAAGCTCTGTCAGGGATCCATAAAGCGCAACCCGAACTTCAATTGCTTAACACTTCAAGCCCCATAACGAGATGCCCAACGGTTCTGAATGCACCGTCGAACCACCTGTAATCCGCCCGTTACGAATAGTTCCTAACGGAAGCTAGCGCTAGTTTCGCGTGACGCAGGACGACCTGCAGTCTGGCGGGGCCATTTAGAGCATCCTATCAACCGGTAAGAAAAGCTTGCGTTACAGCGTGATCAGGCATGGTGCCGATATGAATTCGGCACCCATTTTGTTGACCAGCCACTTCTCAACAGTCTATGTTCGCGATCGAAGTAACCGATTGACCACCAATCAGGATGGCTTGTGTATTGCCCTCATCAGGCTTAGGATTTTCACCGGAGGGTAAAATGCAAAATCCAATCCGCAGTCTCGTCTACGTTAGTCGTTCAATGCAGCGTATGTCGCTCGATGAACTCAGTAAGTTATTAAAACAGGCCCGTGCATCTAATCAAGCGACAGGAATTTCGGGTGTGCTGTTTCATCATGATGGTTTGTTTTTACAACTGATGGAGGGCGAGCCGGAAGCTGTCGCCTCGCTGTTTAAAAAAATCATGATGGACCGGCGCCATGAGGCTGTGTTAATTCTTGTCGATTCTCTACGGGACCGAACGCCTATGTTCCCGGACTGGAAAATGGGTTTTTATCATTTTTCATCAATTGAGCACTTCGTAGGGCCAGGTCTTATCGAAAATACTACCCACGATATGGATAAAGCGACCCGGTTAGTTGATCCAGATGATCCGGCAACACTTCTTATGGCAACCGTCTGGAAAGCTAACCGCCAACATTTCGATCGAACTATACGATCGTAATGTGCGAGGCACGGCTGAGTGTATTGAAGGTGCAATTCGCCCGGCTCCTTGTTGCCCATATGCGTGTTGGCAGCATAAATAAGTAGTCAGACACCTTAGCGGCAGGAAGAGTGGTGAACTAATAACGGTTTCGAGCGACGGGGGTGCACCACATACCAAAGCTGGAACTAAAATTTTAATCATTAAAAAAGGCAGCCTGGGCTGCCTTTCACTCACTGCGTGCTGCTAAAAAATCACCGCTTGTGACGCAATCGCTGGATTGCTGCCAACTGGGCAATCGCTACCGACAATTCTGCTTGTGCGGCAGCATAGTCAATCTTCGATTCCTGATTAATCATCGCTTCTTCAGCCAGACGCTTCGCTTCCAATGCCTTGGCTTCGTCCAGATCGTCACCGCGAATAGCGGTGTCTGCCAGAACCGTTACAGCATTAGGTTGTACTTCCAGGATACCGCCCGCGACGAATACCAGCTCCATCTCGGCCTGGCCTGCGACCTTGATACGTACGGTGCCGGGTTTAATACGCGTGATCAGCGGCGTATGACCTGGATAAATACCTAACTCTCCCGATTCGCCCGGCAACGCAACGAACTCGGCTTCACCGGAAAAGATCTGCGTTTCGGCCGAAACCACATCAACGTAAATAGTGTGTGCCATCTTGAAACCTTATCTGTTCAATGAGTCAGTCTACGTGCTGCCGCCATCGAATGATCCCGACACCGGCAGACAACGATTACTGGGCCTTCTTGGCTTTTTCGATTGCTTCTTCGATCGTACCAACCATGTAGAACGCTTGCTCCGGCAGGTGGTCAAGTTCGCCCGATGCGATCATTTTGAAACCCTTGATCGTATCTTTCAGCGAAACGTACTTACCTGGTGCGCCGGTAAATACTTCAGCAACGTGGAATGGCTGCGACAGGAAGCGTTGCATTTTACGTGCACGCGCGACCAATAATTTGTCTTCCGGTGCCAGTTCATCCATACCCAGAATCGCGATAATGTCGCGCAATTCCTTGTAGCGCTGCAAGATACCCTGCACCGAACGGGCGGTGTCATAGTGATCTTGACCAACCACGAGCGGGTCGAGCTGGCGTGAAGTCGAGTCTAGTGGATCGACCGCAGGGTAGATACCCAGAGAGGCGATGTCACGCGACAGAACGACGGTTGAATCCAAGTGAGCAAAGGTCGTTGCTGGTGACGGGTCGGTCAAGTCATCGGCAGGGACATAGACAGCTTGAATCGAGGTAATCGAACCAACTTTGGTTGAAGTAATACGCTCTTGCAGACGGCCCATTTCTTCAGCTAAGGTTGGCTGGTAACCCACTGCAGACGGCATACGACCAAGCAGCGCTGACACTTCTGTACCGGCCAGCGTGAAGCGATAAATATTGTCGACGAAAAACAGAACGTCTTTACCTTCATCACGGAAGCTTTCCGCGATTGTCAGACCGGTCAACGCAACGCGCAGACGGTTACCTGGCGGCTCATTCATCTGGCCGTAGACCATCGCGACTTTGGAGTTTTCCGGAGTTTCCAGATCGACCACTTTCGCATCAGCCATCTCGTGATAAAAGTCATTACCTTCACGAGTACGCTCACCAACACCGGCAAACACGGACAGGCCGCTGTGTGCCTTGGCAATGTTGTTGATCAGTTCCATCATGTTCACGGTCTTGCCGACACCGGCGCCACCGAACAAACCGACTTTACCGCCCTTGGCAAACGGGCACACCAGATCAATCACTTTGATACCGGTCTCGAGCAAGTCCTGCGATGGCGACAACTCGTCATACGCTGGTGCTTTACGATGAATTGAAGCCATTTTTTCATGGCTGACCGGACCGCATTCGTCGATCGGATTACCCAATACGTCCATGATGCGACCCAGTGTTGCCTTACCAACCGGGACCATAATCGGCCCGCCGGTATTCTGGATAATCATGCCGCGGCGCAAACCGTCGGAGGTACCCAGCGCAATGGTACGGACAATGCCGTCGCCCAGCTGCTGTTGCACTTCCAGTGTCAGTTCCGAGCCTTCCATTTTCAAGGCGTCGTACACCTTGGGCATCGCGTTGCGCGGGAACTCAACGTCCACCACTGCGCCGATACACTGAACGATTTTGCCGTCAGCCATGTTCGTTCCTTCAAAAGTAATTTAAATTCCTGGCAGCTCGATTACGTGCTTCTCGCCTTCAAGGCGGCATGTAGCCAAGTTGCGTCATGTTCTATTCAATTGGGACCGGAGCAATGCGAAGCTTTCGGCGACGCATCAGCTCCGACCCGCAAGGACCGCTAGACTGCGGCCGCTCCGGAAACAATCTCCGACAATTCCTTCGTAATCGCTGCCTGACGCGTCTTGTTATAAATCAGCTTCAATTCACCAATCACGTTGCCGGCGTTATCGCTGGCAGACTTCATCGCAACCATACGCGCCGACTGCTCGGACGCCATATTTTCTGCAACTGCCTGGAAAATCAATGCTTCTACATAACGCAACAACAACTCATCAATCACCGATTGCGCATCTGGCTCGTAAATGTAATCCCATGAGGTATTACCTTTATCTGCTTCCAGCTTGTCGGCTGACAGAGGCAGCAATTGCTCCAATGTCGATTCCTGACGCATCGTATTGACGAACTTGGTGTACACCACGTACACCGCGTCCAAACGACCTTCCTGGTACGCATCCAACAGAACCTTGACCGGTCCAATCAGCTTGTCGAGATGAGGGGCATCACCGAGCTGTACCGCATGTGACACCACGGTCGCACCGACACGATTCAGAAAGCCAAATCCCTTATTACCAATTGCCACCGCCTCGATTTTGTTACCAGCGCCTTCGACTTCGCGCATCTTCGTTGTCAACAGACGCAGCGCATTGGTATTCAGACCGCCGCACAAGCCTTTATCGGTTGTGACAACGACGAAACCTACGCGCTTTGCGCCTGCTTGCGACACCAAAAACGGATGCGTATATTCGGGGTTGGCCTGTGACAGGTTTGCCGCGATGTTACGAATCTTTTCGCTGTAGGGACGAGCCGCACGCATCCGTTCTTGCGCTTTGCGCATCTTGGATGCGGCGACCATTTCCATCGCCTTAGTGATCTTCTTCGTATTTTCTACGCTCTTGATCTTGCCTCGAATCTCTTTACCTGAAGCCATGCTTAGTTACTCCTTATGCACAGTTAGGATCAGAACGATTTCTTGAAATCTGCAATCGCCGCGGCCAGTGCAACTTCACCGTCCTTGTCGAGCTGCTTGGTTTCTTCGATCTTCTGCAACAGAGCGGCGTGGCTGCTCTTCATGAAGCCATGCAGACCCGATTCAAACGGCAACACTTGCTTGACTTCGACATCGTCGAGGTAGCCCTTGTTGACTGCAAACAGCGAACATGCCATCAGCGAAATCGACAATGGTGAGTACTGTGCCTGCTTGAGCAGTTCGGTAACACGCGCGCCACGATCAAGCTGCTTGCGGGTTGATGCATCGAGGTCCGAAGCAAACTGCGCAAACGCTGCCAATTCACGGTACTGGGCCAAGTCGGTACGAATACCGCCAGACAGGTTTTTGATGACCTTGGTCTGAGCTGCACCACCAACGCGCGACACCGAAATACCGGCGTTAATCGCAGGACGAACACCAGCGTTAAACAGCGATGTTTCAAGGAAAATCTGACCGTCAGTAATCGAAATCACGTTGGTTGGAACAAATGCAGAAACGTCACCAGCTTGGGTTTCAATAATCGGCAAAGCAGTCAATGACCCGGTCTTACCCTTGACTTCACCCTTGGTGAAGGCTTCGACGTAGTCTGGATTAACACGCGCTGCACGCTCGAGCAAACGGCTGTGAAGATAGAACACGTCGCCAGGGTAAGCTTCGCGACCTGGTGGACGACGCAACAACAGCGATACCTGACGGTAAGCGACCGCTTGCTTAGACAGATCGTCATAAACGATCAATGCATCTTCACCGCGGTCACGGAAATATTCGCCCATGGCGCAACCGGCGTATGGAGCGACGAACTGCATAGCAGCCGATTCAGAAGCCGAAGCAGCAACAACAATCGTGTATTCCATTGCATTGTGCAGCTCGAGCGAGCGCACGATATTCTTGATTGACGATGCTTTTTGGCCGATGGCAACGTAGATACACGTTACGCCCTGACCTTTTTGGTTAATGATCGCATCGATCGCTACCGCGGTCTTGCCGGTTTGACGATCACCAATGATCAGTTCGCGTTGACCGCGACCAATAGGTACCATCGCATCAATCGACTTCAGACCGGTTTGCATTGGCTGCGACACGGATTGACGGGCAATCACGCCAGGCGCGATCTTTTCAATCGGAGCCTTCAGCTTGGCATTGACAGGTCCTTTGCCGTCAATTGGTTGACCCAGTGCATTGACCACACGGCCGCACAGTTCAGGACCAATCGGCACTTCCAGAATACGACCGGTACATTTAACCGTATCGCCTTCCGAGATGTGCTCGTAATCACCCAGAATCACGGAACCGACCGAGTCACGCTCGAGGTTCAGCGCGAGGCCGAAGGTGTTACCTGGAAATTCCAGCATCTCGCCTTGCATTACGTCGGACAAACCGTGGATGCGGCAGATACCATCGGATACCGAAATGACCGTGCCTTGATTACGAATCTCGGCGCTGTCGCTGAGACCCTGAATCCGGCTCTTGATCAGTTCGCTGATTTCGGACGGGTTGAGTTGCATATAAACTCCTAAAATTTTTCTCTGGCTTACGCGAGGGGCAAGGTTTGCAAGGTTACGCGGTAAGCGCGACCTGCATCTGTTGCAGCTTTGCGCGCACCGACGTGTCGAGCACTTCGTCTCCGACAACTACGCGCACACCACCAATCAATGTCGAATCAACTGACACTAACGGATTGAGTTTGCGACCGAATTTTTTTTCCAACGTGGCAATCAGGGTACTGACCTGCTCCGGCGTCATTTCGAACGCGCTGACGATGTCCGCATCTGCAGCGCCTTCCTGGGTATTTTTCAATACCTGGAATTGGGCGTCGATTTCAGGCAGCAAAGTCAGGCGACCGTTTTCGATCAGCATCGTGATGAAGTTATTGGCTTCAGCACTGACTGGCGATTTGACGGCAGACAGGAAAGTGGCGGCAATGTCCGCATCCGAAATTTTCGGGTTGTGCGTCAGCGCTTGCAGATCGGGATCTGCAGCGACCTGAGCCATCTCCGCGACCAAGCCGGACCAAACGGTCAGGTCTTCTGTCTTTGCGATGCGAAACAAGGCTTCGGCGTAAGGACGGGCAATCGTTGCGAGTTCAGCCATAATTACAGCTCAGTTTTCAGCTGAGCCAACAGCTCGGCATGGACGGCGGCATTGACTTCACGCTTCAAAATCTGCTCAGCGCCTTTCACAGCCAGCGTAGCAACCTGATCACGTAATTCTTCGCGAGCATGGGTTACTTGCTGATCGGCTTCGGCTTTGGCAGCGGCAATAATGCGCGCGGCCTCGACTGTTGCAGTGTTCTTGGCTTCGTCAATAATGCCCTGAGCGCGCTTCTCAGCATCGCTGATCCGCTTTTGACCAGCATCGTTAGCCGATGCCAGCTGCGCCTGAACACGCTTCTCTGCGGCAGCCATTTCGGCCTTGCCACGTTCGGCCGCAGCCAAACCGTCCGCGATCTTCTTTGCACGCTCATCGAGCGCTTTCGTCAACGGAGGCCACACAAATTTCATTGTGAAGCCAGCGAGGATAAAGAAGACCACGAACTGTGCAATCAAAGTTGCATTGAGGTTCATGGTTTTTTTCCTTAGCAGAATACGGTCGGCCAACATCCCGGGACGGGACGCGGCCACGAGCAGTGACTTACTTGGCGACGAACGGGTTTGCGAAAGCAAACAACATGGCGATACCAACACCGATCAGGAACGCCGCATCGATCAGACCTGCCAGCAAAAACATTTTGGTTTGCAATGCGTTCATCAGTTCTGGCTGACGAGCCGACGCTTCAAGATACTTACCGCCCATGATAGCGATACCGATACAAGCACCGATTGCGCCCAGGCCGATAATCAAACCACACGCCAATGCTACGAATGAGAGGTCAGTCATGACAATTCCTTAAAAGTTAAAATAAATATAAAAATCAAATCAAAAAACCAGCGTACCAATACAACAATTTCAAAACCTGAAATCGATTAATGCCCTTCGTGCGCCTGGCCGATATATACCAGCGTCAGCATCATGAAAATGAATGCCTGCAGGAACACGATCAGAATATGGAAAATTGCCCAAACGGTTCCCGCAACTACCTGACCGGCAAAACCGAATACCGTGGCGGTCGATGCGAGCAGCGCAATCAGAAGGAACAACAATTCGCCGGCGAACATGTTGCCGAATAATCGCATTGCCAACGAGACGGTCTTGGCAGCGAACTCGATGACATTGAGCAACAAATTGAAAGGAGCAAGCCAGATGCCGAACGGAGCGGCGAATAACTCATGAATAAACCCGCCCAGGCCTTTGATCTTGAGGTTGTAATACATCATCAAGGCAAAAACACCCAATGCGATCCCCATCGTGCCGTTGAGGTCGGCAGTAGGAACAACGCGGTGGTAAGGGATGATATCTTCAATACCGACCAACCTGAACAATGCAGAGAACATGTCGACTGGCAGAAAGTCGAGTGAATTCATCAGTGCAACCCAAACAAAAATCGTCAAGGCCAAAGGTGCAATGAAACTACGATCGCCATGAACAATTGATTTAGCTTGATCGTCGACCATCTCATACAACATTTCTACCGCAGCTTGAAAACGGCCTGGTACGCCGGCAGTTGCTTTGCGGGCGGCAAGAAACATCACCAGACACCCGACGATGCCTGAAAATAGGGACCAAAAAAGCGTATCCATATTCAGGATAGAAAAATCGATGATTTTTTCCTGATGCTGTGTCGAGAAATGTCCCAGGTGATGGACGATATATTCAGAGGCAGTCGGTGCGTGTTCCGCAGCCGCGCCAGCAATCGCTTCAGTCGTCATATCAGTGCCTAAATAATAAAATGATGTAACTTTTCAGTGCCACGATGAAAGCAGCGATTAACGCCAGCCAGTTCAAATCACGGTACAGCCATGCGACGGCGCCTAACAGCGCCACCGTTAATGCAATCTTGACAAATTCACCAATAAAAAAAGATATCGGGTTGATACCGTCTACTTTGCGGGAATCAGTAAACAACCTTAGCGCAAACAATCCATTAGGAACAACGCAACACAAACCACCTAGCAGAGCTGACAAAAATCCGGAGATCCCTGCCAAAGCACCTGATATCAAACTGACGACCAACGTCGCTACGAACTGCAATAAGACAACGCGTAACATGCTGATCCAATGTCGATTCCCATCGCCGACAATTTCGTAGCGCTATATATATGGAAACAAAATGTTAATGTGGGTGCTCTAAAGGCACAAGATTATAAGTGGTTTCCGAAGTGGCAGTCAATTAATTGGCGCACTGAGACCTTACGAAAAAAAGCCTGTTTGCAAGAATTTCAGGCAGTTTGTTTGGATTGAGGAAGCATCTGCGTGTTATTCGCCCCTACCCAGGACTGAACTATGAAATTATGCGGCAATTCGCAATCGGCCAATGATACCGTCCAGGGCATCAAGGCTGGCAAAGTCGATAACTAGCTGGCCTTTGTGACGTGCACCTATTTTTATTGTCACCATTGTCGCCAGTGCATCTGATAGTTCTTCTTCTAGTCGGGCAATATCACCTGATTTGGATTTTTTGGATTGCGGTTCGGCAGATTGCTCGCTAGTGGTACGTGTTACCAGTTTTTCGGTATCCCTGACCGACATGCGCTTTGCAACAATCTGATTAGCCAACATGATCTGTGTAGCAGCATCTACCGGCAACAATGCCCTGGCATGCCCCATATCGAGATCACCCGCCATCAGCATTATTTGTACCGGCAGTGCGAGATTTAACAAACGCAACAGGTTGGATACAGCACTGCGCGAGCGCCCTACTGCTGTCGCTGCCTGTTCGTGCGTAAACTCGAAATCACTAATCAAGCGATGAATCCCCTGTGCTTCTTCGAGAGGATTCAGGTCTTCGCGCTGAATATTCTCAATGAGCGCCATTGCCGCAGCCGCCTGGTCATCAACGTCCTTGACCAATACGGGCACCTCACTCAAACCTACGAGTTGTGCCGCCCTATACCGGCGCTCGCCAGCAATGATTTCATACTGTTCAATCCCATCTTGTGCAGCAATACGCCGCACCAGGATGGGCTGCAGGATACCCTGCACCTTAATGGATGCAGCCAGCTCATTGAGTGCACCTTCATCCATGCGCTTGCGTGGCTGGTATTTGCCAGCTTGCATGACAACGAGCGGCAACACAGATGGGGCGCCCGCCAGGTTCGGTACCGTCTCCTCGAAATCAGTAGGACCACCTAGTAATGCGTCGAGACCACGCCCCAGACCACTCTTATGTTTTTTCGTAGCCATAATTATTCTTTACATTGTTTTAATGCGTTCAACCATCTCAGTCCCGAACGCGATGTAGGCCTGCGCCCCTTTCGAACTTGGATCGAAATTGACGCCGGGCACGCCGTAAGAAGGCGCCTCTGCCAAACGAATATTGCGGGGAATCATGGTTTTGAAGACTTTGTCACCGAAATGTTGTTCCAGCTGCGCCGATACTTGCTGCGACAGCGTCATGCGAGGATCAAACATAACACGCAGCAAACCGATGATTTTCAGGTCAGGATTCAACTTTGCATGAACCTTCTTGATCGTATTGACCAGGTCTGACAAACCTTCAAGCGCATAATATTCGCACTGCATGGGAATAATCACGCCATTCGCCGCACACAAGCCATTGAGTGTCAGCATTGAAAGCGCCGGAGGACAATCTATCAAAATGAAGTCATATTCCCCCCCTACTAAGCTCAGTGCATCCTTTAACCGCTTTTCACGGTTTTCCAGTTGGACCATTTCTACTTCAGCGCCAGCAAGCTCCCGATTAGCAGGTAACACGTCGAAACCACCACTTTCCGACTTCAGACGGGCACTAACGACGTCCGACATACCCAACAGAACTTCGTAAATAGAAGTGTTCAAGGTAGTCTTGTTGATACCCGCACCCATCGTCGCATTACCTTGGGGGTCAAGATCAACCAACAACACCCTTTGTCCAATTTTTGTCAAGCCGGCAGCTAGATTGACGGCTGTCGTAGTCTTGCCCACGCCGCCCTTCTGATTTGCAACGCAAAATATCTTAGCCATATATTTCTATTTTTTCGTGATGGTAAATCAGTATGAGACAGGAGATTGCTTCATTACCTTCTGGGGAGTAAGAACCAATTTCTTTGTCTCGTATCCCTGGACAACAAGCCTCTTCATTAGCGCTTGATAGACAGGCTCGGCGATCGTGGGTGTACGGGACAGTATCCATAAATACTTCTTCGTAGGATCTCCGACTGCTGCTATTGAGTAATCCGGTGCCAGATCGACTACCCAATAATCCGCCCAGACCATAGGTAACCACGTCAGCCATTGCGGTGCAAAACGGACTTTTAACTTCGCCATCATTTCAAGGTCGGGAACACGTGCTCGACCAACTGCCTCCTCGAACGCACCGGCGATATTTTTGCAGCGATTGATTACATCGATACTGCCGTCAGCACGCTTAACGTAGTTTGCCGTAACGTCACTAATGCACTGTTTTTGAAACTTATTTGGGAAACGGGCAATTTCGAACCATTTTCCTGTGTAGCGGTTCAAATCAAGGTTCGTGACGACTGTCACCGCTTCGGCATGACCGCTGGTAGCGTGCAACATCAACAGGACAACAAAAGAAAATAATCGCCGGATCATGCCTCTGCGCTCCGCGCGACAAAAATCAGATGCCGTTCCGCCTGTAATCCGGGAACCTTTAATGGGCGAATTTCAGTCACATTCCATCCTGCTGGTAAGCGGGCGATTTCGTCAACAGGGAGTTGCCCTTTCATTGCGATAAAGCGCCCTTGTTCAGCAAGTAAGTGACCGGACCAATTTACAAAGTCTGCCAACTCGGCAAACGCCCGCGAGGTAATTACATCAAATGGCGGTTCAACTTTCAGCTCCTCCACGCGGCCGGTGTAAACAGTAACGTTCGCCAAGCCAAGCTCTGCCTTCGCTTGTGTCAAGAAAGCTGTTTTTTTATGTACCGTGTCCACCATTGATATCCGCATTGCCGGATTTTCCTGTTGCGCCCAGATTGCGAGAACCATGCCTGGCAATCCACCGCCGGCACCAACATCAAGCACCTGCTTCACATGTAAAAATGCCGGCAGTATCGTTAGCGTATCCAGTAGGTGCTGAGTCACCATTTGCAGTGGCTCACGCACTGCCGTCAGGTTGTATACCGCATTCCACTTGGTTAGCAGCGCGAGATAATCAATCAGACGCTCAGATGTCGCATTTTCGAGCCGCAGATCAAGTGATTTCGCACCCTCATCTAATATTTTCGTCAGTTCTAAGCGATTGAAGATAGTCGTCATGGTCTGGCTTCAGGCTGTTACATTGGTCGATGCTGCTTCAAGAAAATCCTTGTATCCACCTTTTTTCAGGTGAACCAGCAATAGCGACAATGCTGCCGGCGTAACGCCAGAAATCCGTGAGGCCTGACCGAGTGTTTCAGGGCGATGAGAATGCAGCTTTTGTCGCACTTCCATCGATAATGCGCCCACGGCGAGGTAGTCAAATTCGGAAGGTAATTTCAAATGTTCGAAATGTTCGTGCCGTTCAATTTCCTTGGCCTGCCGGTCGATGTAACCGGCATACTTCAATTGAATTTCGACCTGCTCTCTAACAATGGGGTCAGTCACACCCGGAGCGGCAAGTAATTTTCCGTCGACTCCGGTGAGCTCTAACAAACCGGCATAACTAATATTCGGACGTCGCAATAGGTCAGCGAGGGAATATTCACGCTCGATGGCTTTGCCAAGTACACGTTCTGATTCCGCGTCAGCGAGTAATCGCGGACTAACCCAAGTCGAGCGCAGCCGTTCCATTTCACGTGCAACAGCTTCTCTTTTTTGCTCGAACGCTGCCCATTGCACGTCACCAACACAGCCAAGTTCTCTGCCAATCTCTGTCAAGCGCATATCGGCATTATCTTCCCTCAAGCTCAAACGATACTCAGCCCTGCTTGTGAACATTCGATATGGCTCTTGCACGCCTTGTGTGACAAGGTCATCGACCAGCACACCCAGATAAGCCTGATCGCGACCAGGTGTCCACGCTGCTTTGCCTTGTGTTTGTAACGCGGCATTCAGCCCTGCGAGCATCCCCTGCGCGGCGGCTTCTTCGTAGCCCGTAGTACCGTTGATCTGACCTGCAAAAAATAATCCCTGAATCGATTTTGTTTCGAGCGATGATTTCAATCCACGAGGGTCAAAATAATCGTATTCGATCGCATAACCTGGCCTCAAAATATGTGCGCTCTCGAGACCGGTCATCGAACGCACTAACGCCAATTGCACATCAAACGGTAAGCTAGTGGAAATCCCATTTGGATAATATTCAGTGGTCGTCAACCCTTCAGGTTCGAGAAAAATCTGGTGGGATGACTTGTCCGCGAAGCGATGTATTTTGTCTTCAATTGAGGGGCAGTATCTCGGACCTACACCCTCAATCACACCCGTGTACATAGGACTGCGATCGAGCCCGCCCCGGATAATGTCATGAGTGCGCTCATTAGTGTGTGTAATCCAGCAAGGCAGCTGGACTGGGTGCATGCTTACAGAGCCCATTACCGAGAAAACCGGAATGGGATCAAGATCCCCGGGCTGTTCCTGCATTACTGAGAAATTTATTGTGCGACCATCTAGTCTAGGAGGCGTTCCAGTTTTTAGACGTCCCTGGGGCATACGCAATTCTTTTAAACGCGCAGATAATGATACGGCAGGAGGGTCACCGGCCCTTCCCGCCGAATAGTTATTTAAACCAACGTGAATTTTACCGTCCAAAAATGTACCCGCCGTAAGCACAACACTTCGAGATCTAAATTGAATCCCGATTTGCGTAACGGCTCCAACAACACGATCCCCCTCAACCATTAAGTCATCCACGGCCTGCTGAAAAAGCCAGAGATTGGGCTGATTTTCAAGGCGGGAACGGATGGCTTGCTTATATAAAAGGCGATCTGCTTGCGCTCGCGTCGCACGTACGGCCGGCCCTTTTGAAGAGTTTAATATCCGGAACTGTATGCCCGCTTCGTCGGTTGCGATAGCCATTGCACCACCCATCGCATCAACTTCGCGGACGAGATGGCCTTTTCCAATACCGCCAATAGAGGGATTGCAGGACATCTGCCCTAAAGTTTCGATGTTGTGAGTTAGTAGTAGTGTTGTTTGTCCCATACGTGCAGCAGCAAGGGCTGCTTCGGTTCCTGCATGGCCACCGCCAACTACGATAACGTCAAACTCTGAGGGAAATTGCATAACTCGACCCGATGAACGGTGAATGGAAGTCGGATTATAAGGGCTTTTATGTAAAACATAGATGGCAAATAGAATGAAGACTACCGTTGTTTCACGTGAAACTGAAATACCGACTAATTTGTTCAGCTATCGACAGAAATACCAAAGCTAAACCGACAGACAAGAACAAGCGCCACACGAGCTGAACAATGTGAACTCGAGGAGGCACTCGCATCCAGTCCCGCTTCGGTGATGCAAAAATATTGCTAAAAATCCGGAAGACGCCGTTGTCTGCAGAAATAGTCGCGCTATTATTTCCACCCGATTCCTTTTTTACCAAGGGTATATAAAAATCCACACCGATAAAAGTATCACCGGCAGCAACTAAACCGGAATCTTGAACACAGGAACTCAACACCTGACCCTCGGCCTTAAAGCGAACAAGATCATTTTGATCATTTGAAGCCTCCTTGCGAGCCGAATCATTCCCGAATACAGATTCCTCATATTCATAATCAGCATCAAATGACACAATTGTGACTGGATCCAACGGGTCTTGTTGAAGAAATCTGTCAATCACTCCTGAATCAACCATATCTGCTTTAACAGAAGCTCCGAGCATCAACACTTAAAAAATCAAATGCATAGTCAGCAGTCTTTCGATGGCGCGCCTTATTCGACCGTTCTCCAGACCCTTTAGTTTCTCACCTAATTCTACTAAGGGTGTCCTACCATCTACAACTATAAGAATAAGACGCTCACTTTGTGTGAGTCCCTGTTTTTTTGATTGAATTTCAATACGGCCAGCGTCGGTACGCTGGTAAATAGTTGTCGCTATCACAGGTTGTCCCTCCTTTTTCAGACCTGTTTCACGTGAAACAGACACAAAATAAACAGCAGCCAATTATTTAAAAAAAGCGTCAAACCCTGTTTTAAAGATCAATAATAAAACAACAGCCAAAAATAATTTACGAACAAAACCACTTCCATGCTTGATAGCCATACGACTTCCAATCAACGAACCAAGGACATTACAAAACGCCATAGCAAGCCCAATTTGCCAAAGAAGATGACCACTTTTCCAAAACCAGAGTAAGGCTGAAATATTGCAGGCAACATTAACAACCTTAGCTACCGCCGAAGCACCTAAAAAATCGAAACCGAAAACACGAACGAACAAAAAAACTAAGAAACTACCTGTGCCAGGGCCAAAAAATCCATCATAAAATCCTACTGACCCACCAACAATACAAGCGAAGTATCGTTCTTTCAAACCATGATGCAACGGAGCGTGCACGTTACCCATATCCTTACGCTTAAGCGTATAAACAGCAACTACAATAAGGATTAATGGCAAACACTTCCGAATAAAATCTGGTGGTACACGCGTCACCGTATAAGCTCCAGCAAAAGCGAAAATAAATGCTGAAATAGCAGCAGGAATCGCTGCAGTCCACTCGATTTTCACACGACGAGAAAAACTTATTGCTGCAGCACTAGTCCCCCAAAAACCTGCTAATTTATTTGTACCCAATAACGTCGCAGCAGGCACATTAGGAAAAACCGAAAACAACGCAGGTAACTGAATCAAACCACCGCCACCAACCACTGCATCGACGAACCCTGCAAAAAAGGCGGCAACATACAAAAAAGTAAACTCACCCATGTCTAAGCCTAACCCACCACATAAGAAACATCATGAATATTAGAGTGAAGCTATGAATAAACAAAATCTTGTGTTTTTTTACTACAATAGAAAGCTTTCATAAAAGCAATGTAATCATATTTTAAAGCTATAGAACTTGCCACAGATAAAGACAATAGCAATAAAGTAAAAAAAATTAACCAGAACTTATGATGACAACCAAGATTAGAAGATGAAAAAACCGACATGATTCTTCAAGAATATAAAATGACGACGTACCCATAATGTAGATAGCAGATAATTAAAATAAAAAATCGATATCTGACAATCGGTCTAATCAATGCCGTTATTGTTAAAACTAGGGAGGGAATATGAAAAAAAAAGAAAAGAACAAGACAGAAATACAAAAAGAAGAAAGAGATTTGAATAATGCATAAAAAATGACCGAACAGAAGTTCGCCAACTGTCCAGTCACATTATGTAGAACTTACTTCCGTTTAAACAGAGCCGCAACCTCACCAACAATGCCACGGCGAAATGCCAACACGCACACAATGAATATCAATCCGATAACAATCGTGACTGAATCGCCGATCGTCCGAAACCAATCAATACTAGTTAAGTCAGCTAACATTCGACCATAACTACCTAACTTGTTTTCTAGCGAAATAATAATCACCGCACCAACGATAGGTCCAATTATGGTCCCCAACCCACCAACCAATGTCATTAGTACGACTAGCCCGGACATCGACCAGTGAACGTCAGTCAATGTCTCAAACCCTAAAACTAGCGTCTTGGTTGCGCCAGCAAGACCGGAAAGGGCAGCAGACAGAACAAAAGCTAGTAGCTTATAACGATCAACATCGTATCCAAGTGAAATCGCCCGTGGTTCATTTTCTTTAATTGCTTTAAGCACCTGACCAAAATGGGAATGCACAACGCGAACTATTATTGAAAACCCGAAGACTGCAATAGCCAACACGACGTAATAAAGCGACAGATCATTACTGAGATCAATAAATCCCAATAACTTTCCACGGGGAACGCCTTGTAATCCATCCTCCCCACCGGTAAATTTTGCCTGTAAAAATACAAAATAGAGCATCTGAGCAAGTGCCAGAGTAATCATTGTGAAATAGATACCTTGCCGCCGTATCGCCAAACTTCCCATAAAGAGACCAATTAACGCCCCTGCTAACGTCCCCAGCGCAATACCTAACTCGGAAGACAAACCGAGCGTAGTCATTGCGTATCCAGCAACATACCCGGCACCACCGAAGAATGCGGCATGCCCGAACGATAGCAGACCGGTAAATCCAATTAACAAGTTGAATGCACACGCAAACAATGCGAAACACAATAACTTCATTAAAAATACCGGGTACAACCAAAACGGTGCTGCCAATAACGCTGCCAGTGCTATGGCGTAGCCAATTTTCTTGTTCATACTTTAAAGCTCCATTGCGGCAAGACGACAGTCTCATCCGGTTGATTCAGTAGTCGTACCAAGTGGATCATCAGGAACCGCCTATTTTTCTTTACCAAACAAACCGGCAGGACGAATCAACAAAACAATTACCATGATCACGAATACGACAGTAGCTGAAGCTTCTGGATAAAACACCCGCGTCATTCCTTCAATGATCCCCAACGATAAACCTGTAATAATTGCGCCGAGAATAGATCCCATTCCACCAATTACAACAACAGCAAACACGACAATAATCAAGTTCGATCCCATCAACGGCGATACCTGAATAACCGGCGCTGCTAATACCCCGGCAAATGCCGCAAGCGCGACACCAAAACCATAAGTCAACGTTACCATCAACGGAACATTAATCCCGAAAGCCTCCACTAATTTGGGATTTTCAGTCCCCGCACGCAAATAGGCGCCTAATCGGGTTTTTTCGATAACAAACCAGGTCATAAAACAAACAGCTAGTGACGCGATAACTATCCAGGCCCGATAGATAGGTAAATACATAAAACCAAGATTCACTCCACCAGAAAGAGCATCCGGTGTCGAATAGGACTGTCCTGAAACACCATAGATCGAACGGAATATCCCTTCTGCTACCAGAGTGATACCAAAAGTCAGGAGCAACCCATATAGATGATCCAGTTTATACAGCCAGCGAAGCATAGTCCTTTCGATAACCATCCCGAACACACCAATCACCAGCGGTCCTAAAATGAGCATCGTCCAGTAACTTAAACCGAAATAGGTAAGTCCAATCCAGGCAGAAAAAGCACCCATCATGTACAAAGCGCCATGAGCAAAATTGATTACATTCAGCAAGCCGAAAATGACTGCTAAACCAAGCGACAACATGGCATAAAACGAGCCATTGACGAGACCAAGCAATAGTTGACTCATCATGGCCTGCAGGGGAACGCCGAAAATTTCCATAGCAAATTTAGTGAAATATCATCCGGAAAATCCCCGGATGGAACTGCAAAAAAAAGGCGCGCGCAGAAAAAATTCGGGCGACGCGCCGGGGCAGTTGAAGTAAGGTTAAATTAATTATTCAACCAATATTTATTTCCAGCTAGCACACTTTGACTCAGCCTTTGTCGTGAACGCCTGCTCACCAGGTATCGTCTGTATAACTTTGTAGTAATCCCACGGGTACTTTGACTCGGTAGGTTTTTTCACTTGCATTAGGAACATGTCGTGGATCATGCTGCCATCTCCGCGTACAGTGCCGTTTTTTACATACATGTCGTTGATCTTCATTTTTCGAATTTCGGCCATCACTTTGTCAGTGTCATCAGTACCGGTCGCTTTAACCGCATTCAAGTAAGTTAGCGTTGCCGAATAATCGGCTGCTTGCAAACTCGATGGCATCTTCTTCATTTTTTCAAAGTAGCGACGGGACCACTTACGTGATTCGTCGTTCTGATCCCAGTACCAGCTATCTGTCAGATACATGCCTTGAGTTAAATTTAGCGTTAAAGAATGTACATCGTTGATGAACATCAGCAAGCCTGCGAGTTTCATGGTTTTGCTTACACCAAATTCATTGGCTGCCTTAATCGCATTAACTGTATCGCCACCGGCATTGGCCAAACCAAGAATTTGCGCTTTGGATGCCTGTGCTTGCAACAGGAAAGAAGAGAAATCTGAAGCCGACAATGGATGACGAACTGATCCAACAACAGTGCCACCACTGGCCTTGACAACAGTAGTCGTATCGTTTTCAAGCGACGCACCAAACGCGTAATCCGCGGTCAGAAAAAACCAGCTTTTACCGCCCTGTTTAACCACTGCACCACCGGTACCTTTAGCGAGCGCAACCGTGTCATACGCATAGTGCAGCGTATAGGGAGTGCACTCTTCGTTAGTCAAGCGAGCCGTACCAGCTCCAATTGACAGAAAAGGCATTTTCTTTTCAAGCGCAACTTTCGACATCGCAAGATTGGTACCTGAATTAGTACCGCCAATCAACATGTCAACACCTTGGCGATCGAACCATTCACGCGCCTTGCTAGCTGCGATATCGGCCTTATTCTGGTGGTCTGCAGTAATCAGTTCTATTTTCTTTCCATTGACGGTCCCACCGAAATCAGCAATCGCCATCTTGATTGCTTCAACACCACCAATACCGTCAATATCAGAATAGACGCCGGAAAGGTCAGTAATAAATCCGATCTTTACGGTATCACCTGAAATTTGGGCGGAAGCGCTACCGGCAAACGCCAATGCACATACTGTAGCAACGGCAAGCGTCATCGCCTTTGGTGTTATTGATTTTAATTTAGTATTCATGTCTCTCTCCAAGGATAGATAAGGTATGCAGAACTATTTATCGTTCAAACACCTAATAACGCATTTAGCACAGGCATCTTCGCCTCGAGCTCCGATGACGCGATTGTTTCAACGATTTGTCCATGCTCCACTACATAAAACCGATCTGCCAATGGTGCAGCAAACCGGAAATTTTGTTCAACCATAATGATGGTGTAACCATTGGCCCGTAATGTTGTAATCATTCGGGCAAGCGCCTGAACAATTACTGGCGCAAGACCTTCTGAAATTTCATCCAGTAGCAATAGGCGGGCACCGGTGCGCAAAATCCGCGCAACGGCCAGCATTTGTTGTTCGCCACCGGACAACCGCGTACCCTGACTGAACCGACGCTCTTTCAAATTCGGAAACATCTCGTAGATTTCCGCAACTGACATTCCCTTTTCAGTAGTAGACACCACCGGCGGCAACAACAGATTTTCTTCAGCGGTCAACGAGGAAAAAATACCCCGCTCTTCCGGGCAATAACCAACGCCTAAATGGGCTATCTTGTGGGTTGGAAGGCCGATAGATTCAACGCCATTAATTTTGATCGATCCCTTACGGTTACCAGTCAAACCCATGATCGCCCGCAGCGTTGTACTCCGGCCGGCGCCATTGCGCCCCAACAATGTCACTACTTCCCCTTTTTCAACAGTCAGATTGACGTCGTGCAAAATATGCGACTCGCCGTACCAGGCATGTAGACCAGAAATTTCAAGTGCTTTGCTCGACATCAGTGGGTTCCTTCCAGCGCGCTGGTCGTAGTACCCATGTAAGCTTCCATCACCAGTGGGTTATTCGAAACTTCCTGATAACTACCTTCAGCCAGCATTGCACCGCGCTGTAACACTGATATCCGGTCGCAGATACCGGCAACCACGTTCATGTTGTGTTCGACCATCAAGATGGTTCGTCCCGCAGAGACTTTCTTAATCAGCGCAGTAACACGATCGACATCTTCATGACCCATCCCTTGGGTTGGCTCGTCGAGCAGCATCATTTCCGGATCCATCGCCAGGGTGGTTGCGATTTCAAGGGCACGTTTGCGCCCGTAAGGTAGATCAACGGTAATAGTGTCCGCAAATTCGACCAGATCAACCTCAGACAATAACGCCATAGCACGATCATTTAGCGACGACAAACTGCGCTCGCTTTTCCAGAAATGGAACGACGTACCAAGCATGCGTTGCAGCCCGATACGAACGTTTTCCATCACAGTTAGATGCGGAAAAACAGCAGAAATTTGAAACGAACGAATGATGCCTTGGCGGGCGATTTGCGCTGGCTTGGCTCTGGTAATGTCTTTGCCATTAAAGAGGATCTGACCGGAAGTTGGAATTAAAAACTTCGTCAGCAAATTAAAGCAAGTCGTCTTGCCAGCCCCGTTAGGTCCTATCAGCGCGTGGATGTGACCACGTTGAACCCGCAGGTTCACAGCGTCAACTGCAGTGAATCCCTTGAACTCTTTGGTCAAGTTTTTTGTTTCTAAGATGACTTCAGTCATCGTGTCTCCTGGTTGCTTGTTTTTTGTGCAGCGGCAGATTTTTAGTGATAGTACAAGCGAGAACCGGATCAAACAATACCGTACAACTACCACGCGAAATTTTCTTGATACTGCACTATTTGCGCAATCCAGTACTGACCCCGATCATAGCTTGTTCGCTACCAATCAGGTGCTAGAAAGCCGCTTCTAGGTGTTATCCCTCATGGGCTGCGAGAATAAGTAATGCGGCGCGCTCTGCGATCATCACAGTTGGTGAATTGGTATTTCCTGACGTTATGGTCGGCATAATTGATGCATCAACGACTCGTAGCCCGGTAACACCACGGACCCGCAGCTGGCTATCTACCACTGCCAGCGGATCCGATATGTTCCCCATTTTGCATGTACCTACAGGATGAAAAATTGTCGTCGCGATGTCTCCTGCAGCACCGATCAGCTCTTCCTCCGAAATAAGTTGCGGCCCTGGTTTCAACTCTATCGCCGTGTGTTTTTTCAGCGACGGCGCATTAATGATGGAACGTGTCAAACGCTGCGCGTCGGCCGCAACATGCCTGTCTTCAGGCGTACTTAAATAATTCGGGGTTATTTTCGGCGCCTGCGCCGGATCTGCTGAAGCTATCCGCACATGACCGCGTGAGGTAGGTCGGAGGTTACACACACTTGCCGTAATTGCCGGAAAAGGATGCAACGGCTCGCCAAACTTTTCCAATGAAAGTGGTTGAACGTGGTACTGCAGATTTGGCGTCAACTGCGATGGATCAGAACGAGCGAACGCACCGAGTTGCGAAGGTGCCATAGACATCGGCCCGGTCTGTGACAGTGCGTATTCAAGACCAATTTTCATCTTACCGAACCAACTATTGGCCATCGTATTTAAGGTCTTGGCATTCCTGACTTTAAACACCATTCGGATTTGCAAATGATCTTGCAAATTCTCGCCAACACCTGGCAAATCAATTAACGGCGCAATACCATTTTCCTGCATTAATGATGGTGCCCCAATCCCGGACAATTGCAGTATTTGAGGTGACCCGATTGCACCAGCCGAGAGCACAGTTTCGCGCACCGATTCGGCTGTCCATGACTGACCATTGCCAACGAATTCGACACCACGGCACCGTACTCCATCCACCCCTGTCTCCAGCTTCAGACGTTTTACCTGGCAGCCGGTCATGATATCGAGATTGCCCTGCTTGCCTGCAGTTTTCAGGAAAGCCTTGGCAGTACTAACGCGTACGCCACGACGCTGATTTACATCGAAATATGCAGATCCATTGTTGTCCCCCCGATTGAAATCGTCCGTTTTGGGAATTCCAACCTCGGCCGCAGCATCACGAAAAGCATCGAGTATTTCCCACGAGAGTCGTTGCTTCTCGACCCGCCACTCGCCGCCAGCACCATGAAATTCGGTACCGCCCAAGTAGTGATCTTCGCTTTTTTTAAAAAGCGGCAACACATTATTCCAACGCCATGCATCGTCACCGCAAGAACTAGCCCAATTATCGTAATCCTGCGATTGACCACGCATGTAAATCATCCCGTTGATTGAGGACGATCCACCCAATACCTTGCCTCGCGGATAACCCAGACTGCGGCCATTTAAGCCCGCATCTGCCTCGGTCTTATACAACCAATCGGTGCGCGGATTGTTGATGCAATACAGGTAACCGACCGGGATGTGTATCCACAGATAGTCATCCTTACCACCCGCCTCAAGCAACAGTACCCGTACAGCCGGGTCCTGCGATAACCGCTTCGCTAAAACGCAACCGGCAGACCCGGCGCCAATAATGATGTAGTCGTACTTGCCTGCAGATTGCGTCATAGTTATTCTCGTCCGGTTATTTCGCCACTGGCATTGTGAATTCAGCACCCTTATCGATCGTCTCCGGCCAACGCTGCATGATGGATTTATAACGTGTGTAAAAACGCACACCTTCTTCGCCATAAGCATGCGTATCTCCAAACAGCGAACGCTTCCAGCCACCAAACGAATGCCACGCCATCGGCACAGGAATCGGGACATTAATACCAACCATGCCAACTTCAATACGACGCGAGAATTCACGTGCGGTATTGCCATCAGATGTGAACAAGGCTACGCCATTCCCAAACTCATGACCGTTGATCAACTCAACTGCAGCCGCGAAGTCGGGGACACGCACAATGCACAACACGGGTCCGAAAATTTCTTCGTTGTGAATTTTCATGCCTTGCTTAACATGGTCGAATAACGTACCGCCAAGGAAAAATCCATTTTCATGGCCAGGTACAGTCAGACCGCGACCATCAACCAACAGCGTCGCGCCTTCATCGATGCCGTCCTGAATATAGCCTTCGATTTTTGCTTTGTGGACACCCGTCACAACCGGACCCATTTCAGCAGCATCTTCCATCCCGTTCATAACTTTTAACGACTTGACACGAGGAATTAGAGCTTCCACCAACTTGTCAGCAACGGCACCAACTGCAACAGCAACTGAAATCGCCATGCAGCGCTCACCCGCAGACCCGTATGCCGCTCCAATAAGTGCATCGACAGCAAGTTCAAGATTTGCATCGGGCATTACGACCAGATGGTTTTTTGCACCACCAAGTGCTTGCACTCGCAACGGATAAGTACCTTTGCGTTTTGCGCCTTCTGTATAAATGTATTCCGCAATCGGTGTCGATCCAACAAACGATACGGCTTTCACATCCGGATGTTGAAGAAGCGCATCCACCGCTACCTTGTCACCCTGTACAACATTAAAAACACCTTTTGGCAAACCGGCTTGCTGAAACAAATCTGCCAACAGCATTGAAGCAGAAGGATCGCGCTCTGAAGGCTTCAAAATAAATGTATTACCAGTTGCAATTGCCATAGGCGCCATCCACAACGGCACCATGACTGGGAAATTGAATGGCGTAATGCCTACTGTGACACCTAATGGTTGACGCATCTGCCAGTTATCGATGCCGCCGCCAATATTGTCGGAAAACTGCGTTTTCAGAAGTTGCGGCGCGCCACAGGCAAATTCAACGACTTCCAGACCACGGGTGACTTCTCCTTTGGCGTCCGAAAAGACTTTGCCATGCTCTCGCGTGATCGCCGCTGCCAACGCATCGTGATTTTGCTCCATTAACTCTTTAAAACGCATCAAAATCCGGGCACGTTTCAACGGAGCCGTAGCGGCCCATGCAGGCGCAGCTGCATTTGCCGCAGCAACCGCCTGATTCACTTCCTCGACGCTGGCAAGAACAACTTGCGCAGCAACTGCACCAGTTGCCGGATTAAATACATCCTGGCGTCGGTCGCTAGTGGACTCAACGATACGACCGTTGATGAAATGTTGAATTACAGGAATGGACTGAGTCATAACAAATCCTTGGGGAATTTAAAGTGAAAAATAGAATAAAGCCATCTGGATGCAAAATCCAATGAGTTATGATCGTTTTCTCATAAGCGATACTTATGGAAAAACAATGGATTTTACTCAGCTCCGGGCATTTGTAACGATTGCAAAAGAAGGCAATATGACGCGTGCAGCGCAACAATTGCACCTGACCCAACCTGCTGTCAGCTTGCAGCTCAAAGCGCTACAAAAGTCACTGGGAGTCATTTTGTTCAGCCGCTCACCCAGTGGCATGCAACTAACAAATGACGGTGAAAAATTACTACCGTTCGCAGAACGTGTATTGGTCGGTGTTACTGAATTTCATCAAGGTGTACGAGCGCTGCAATCAAGCATTTCTGGCCCCCTCGCCATCGGTACCATTCTTGATCCGGAATTTACCCGCCTCGGCGCTTTCTTGAAAAGGTTGGTCGAAAGCTACCCCCTACTATCAACGCAATTGCGCCAGGGCATGTCGGGTAACGTACTGCAGCAGGTTCGAACCGGGGTACTTGATGCCGGTTACTACCTCGGCATACCAACAAAAGAATTCCATTTTCAAATACTCACTTCATTTACTTACAACGTTGTTGCACCGCAAGGTTGGAAGACACGTGTTGCCGGTAAAGACTGGGACGCGCTCGCTACATTACCGTGGATCTGGGCTCCTCCAGAATCCGCGCACCATCGCCTACTTATCAAAAAGTTTTCTGAATATAAAACACTACCAGAACGAGTCGCTTTGGTAGATCAGGAATCATCAATGCTCGATCTCGTTAAATCTGGTGTCGGTCTGTCACTTGTACGTGAATCGATCGCACTACATGAAGCACACGTGCATGGTTTAGTTATTGCAGACACCGTGAGCTTATCCACTGAACTCTCTTTCATTTCTTTACAAAACCGTAAAACCGAGCCAGCGATCGCCGCTGCATTTGATTTGCTGGCAAGTCTTTGGCATCAATAGCGGGACAGATGCCTCGAACCTGGTGCGAACGCTACAGTGCTGTGGATAAGCCTTTGAATAACACGTGTGTTAATTGTGTACAACTACGAGGCTTGTTCATATCCTGAAAGTTATTCAGAACTTGTCCTGCTTTAAAAAGTACTTTGTTGGACTAGTTATCTTTATCCCAAGTGATTGATTCGATTGTAGATTACGGCCTTATCCACAGGAAAAGGGTTGCGTTAACTACTACTACTAAAGAGATATGTAAACCAATTAGAACAAGACTAAAACCCGTTTAAAATTCAAGCAGCCATCAACATCCTCCCCTTTCTTAAAAAGAACTTTCACTCATCATTCGTTTGTAGGCTGTTTGTTAAAAATCACATTTCTACGCGTAAGAAGGCCACCAGGCGAGCTATCTGCACTGGGGTATGGGGTGCAGGTAGAAAACCGCTTTTCAGGTCGCCTTGAGGTCTTAGAAGCCACGTAAGACAAAAAAACGTAGCCTTGCCCGAAACGGCAATTTCAATCATTTTTTGTTATTGAAAACTGTGTTGGTGACAAGTCTTTGGATAACCAGTGGATCAACTGTGGATAAGCAGGAAAATGTACGCTGTGTTTAAAGTTGTCCAGAACTTGTCCTGCTTAAAACCATAGTTTGTCAACCTAGTTATCTCTACTCCAAGGTATTGATATGAAAGAAGAATAGTGACTTATCCACAGAATTGAGGATGTGTTAACAACTACTACTAAATAGATATATAAACCTTTAATTAAAAACAGATTCAACAAGTTTTTAAAAAGTCGAACAACTTTAGTAAATTGAAAAAAGAAGGGGGGTATCAAACAAGGAAGGCATCTCAAGGCCATCTAGACGCGCTACAGGAAGCTTACAGAGGTAGTTCCTCAGGGGAGTGAGCAAATACACTTTTCGATCAACCAGTGGCTGTAAAATATTTTTAAATCTGGCAGTCTACGCATTCAAGGAAAGTAGATGTCTCGCCTTCGCAGGTTCCCCGGAACAATGGTGCTCCTGCTAACTATTTGCTACCATTCGAGTACTTCTTCACGCTGCAGCTGGGCCCTCGTGTCCACTGCGGTGGCAACGTGGTAAAAACACCGTTACCAAGTGCTTTCATATCTGACGTGTGCTAGATGGCTCATACCGGAGCATGGTTGTTTTGTTTTTGGGTATTACAAAAATAAGGACGCAAAACAGCGCAAATAATTATTTTTAAAACAAGTTTTTATAAATAGTAATATTTCGATAATCCATTGCAATACATGGTCGATAAAATCTGGGTTGATGTTTTCAGCTTCGAAGAATTTGTCGTTTGAATGGGAGTGAGATTTAGTAGGAGACAGCGTGGCAATTTTCGGTTTTGGCACCACGATAGTGTTGACTGGTGCTTTGATATTACTGAGGACTAAATACAATTCTGCGACTCCGCCTTAACATCGCACGGTCGACTCAGAAAACTTACGATGAAACGGATACCTTAAAGGTGACAGTTTTCGTTACCAGGGACGGTGAAGGTTTGATTGCATACCACGTCATTAATCAAAAAAAATTTCCTCGTAGGGTGCTTACAAGATGATTTAAAGCACTTGTGCGAGCATCACCACGGAAATCATCCGAAAACGATAGATATCGCCTGGACAGCTTTCCGGGATTGACTTTCTTTAACTCTGATAATTTATCCTTCCAGCGTCATCAGGCTGGCATTGCCACCAGCTGCTGTCGTGTTGATGCATGTGGCCCGCTCAGCAACCAATCGCCACAAGGGAATGGAAACGCCGGCAGAGGTCTCTATTAATGGCACGAGCGCGCCATCCCGAGCGGCAAGTGATTTGCGAATATCTGCAACCAGCAACATATCAACCAATGCAATTTGTAATGGCCGGCTTTCATCGCCGATTTCATCCATCTGCTTTATTGCCGATCGTATTGTTGGCGGCAAGCTGACAGGCAATAGTGTCAATGATGTTGATAACATAACTGGACTGTTCCCTGTAGCAAGAACAGCAATTAGCTGGTTGAGCAAACTGGAAACGTTGGGTGCCAAACAGAGGACATCGCCACGAGCGGCAAACAACAAAGTATTGCGTTCACCTGTTGGGCCTGGTAACACCAATACCTTGCCAAGTAGGCTGTTGCATGCGTAGCGCTTACCCAAATCAGACACAATATCGTGGCCATGTGCGCTGGCCCATTCCAGCAACACCTTCAATGCAGGTACATTTACGGTGTCTTTATCGCTCTCGACGACATGAGTACCTTGCTTGCATTCCGCAGTACGTTGCAATCGTTTCAGATAGAGCGGGCCGCCAGCTTTCGGCCCGGTACCTGATTTACCCTCTCCGCCAAAAGGCTGTACGCCAACAACTGCACCGACGATATTTCGATTAACGTAGACATTTCCGACATGAATGCGGTTACGGATAAAGTCGATGGTTTCGTCAATACGCGAATGGATGCCAATCGTCAGGCCGTATCCGGTTGCGTTAATGGCATCGACCATTTGTGGCAAATCTTTGCGTTGATAACGTAAGACGTGCAATACGGGACCGAATACTTCTTTGGTTAGTTCCGATAACGAATTTATCTCGATAATTGTAGGGGGGACAAAGGTCCCGTAGTGTGTTTCTTCCGGTAGCGGCAGTTGAAAAATCGAACGTGCCGTTTTTTTCATGTGTTCAATATGCGCTAGCAAACCATCTCTTGCCTCGGTGTCAATAACAGGACCAATATCGGTTGCCAATCGATCCGGATTGCCTACGGCGAGTTCATGCATTGCCCCTTTCAGCATTGCCAATGTTTTGTCAGCGATTTCCTCTTGAAGACACAATATTCTGAGCGCCGAACAACGTTGTCCGGCGCTATCAAATGCGGAACTGATGACGTCCTGCACGACTTGCTCGGTTAGCGCGCTGGAGTCAACAATCATCGTGTTCTGTCCACCCGTTTCGGCAATTAACGCGATACCGGTGCTTTCAACCAATGCGCGTTTCGCCAACGTTCGGTTAATCAGTTGTGCAACGCTGGTTGATCCCGTGAAAATAACGCCTTGCGTACGATAGTCTCCAACTAGCAAGGCACCAATACTTTCGCCTTTTCCCGGAAGATATTGCAGCACTGCACGTGGCACGCCGGCTTCATGCAGGAGTTGTATTGCACGGTATGCGATTAACGTGGTTTGTTCTGCCGGTTTTGCAAGGACGACGTTGCCGGCAGCAAGTGCCGCACTGATTTGACCGGTAAAAATCGCCAGCGGAAAATTCCACGGACTGATGCAAACTACCGGGCCAAGTGCCAGCGTAGTAGGTGCTTCGGTAATGATGCGGGCGGCGTAATAGCGTAAAAAATCGACGGCTTCCCGCACTTCGGCAAGTGCGTTTGGTAACGACTTTCCTGCTTCGCGAATAGCTATGGCCATCAATTCCAGTCGGTGCAATTCGAACAGGTCCGCTGCGCGAAAAAGAATGGTTGCACGATCTGACGGAGCCACAGCTTGCCATTCGGCAGCGTGCGCATGTGCGGTGTTTAAAGCGGTATCGGCATCGGTGTCGTTGGCTTCAACTACTGATCCCACTTGATCACGCCGGTCGGCCGGGTTATTGACTGGTAGCGACGCGTGATGGCTAACCGTCGAAGCCAGCAACGGTAACGCATGCCATTGCTGGCTACCGAAACGGCAAAAAGCCAGATCTACCTTAGCCAGTTCTTCTTCGTTACTTAGATCGATGCCGGAAGAATTCACACGCTCGTTACCGAACATGGCGCAAGGTAGGTCGATACTCTTGTGCGGAATGCCGCCAAGTTCCCGTGCATCGTCCATAGGGTTTGCGATCAATGCGTCCACCGGCACATTCGCATCGACAATTTGGTTGACGAACGACGAATTAGCGCCGTTTTCCAGTAAGCGTCTCACCAGGTACGCAAGCAATGTTTGATGCGAACCTACCGGTGCATAAATACGGCAAGGCTTGTCTAGATTTTCTTTACCCACTACCTGGTCATACAAGGTCTCGCCCATGCCATGGAGGCACTGGAATTCATAGTCGTGTACTCCGCGAGCTTTTGCTGACGTATAAATGGCAGACAGCGTTTGCGCATTATGGGTAGCAAATTGCGGATACAACACGTCGCTGGCCCCAAGTAATTTTTCAGCGCATACCAAATAAGACACGTCGGTATATACCTTACGTGTGTACACCGGATAACCAGACATTCCATCAACCTGAGCACGTTTTATTTCTGCATCCCAGTAAGCACCTTTGACCAACCGCACCATTAATTTTCGTCCACTACGACGCGCTAAATCAATCAGGTAGTCGATTACAAACGGGCAGCGTTTTTGATACGCCTGCACCACAAAGCCTATTCCGTCGTAGCCTGCCAGATCTGGATCATGGGCTAATACTTCCATCAAATCGAGCGAAAGCTCAAGGCGGTCTGCCTCTTCTGCATCAATATTCAGGCCTATGTCATACGATTTAGCTAGCAGCAAAAGACTTTGTAAACGGGGTAATAATTCGGTCATTACCCGTTCGTGCTGGGCACGGCAATAGCGAGGATGCAATGCCGATAATTTCACCGAAATTCCAGGTCCTTTGCGTATTCCCCTACCTGCCGATGCCCGCCCTATTGCATGAATTGCTTTTTCGTAGGACTGTAAATATTTATCAGCATCCTCGGCCGTGAGCGCGGCTTCGCCCAACATGTCGTACGAATATTGATAGCCGCGGGCCTCGTTTTCACGGCTATTTTTTAAAGCGTCATCAATGGTTTGACCGGTCACGAACTGATTGCCCAGCATGCGCATCGCCAGATCCACGCCTTTGCGAATCAAGGGTTCGCCACCTTTCGCAATTAGCCGGGTTAAAGCCGACCCGAGACCTTGTTCGCTATTGCTACTTACTAATTTGCCAGTTACTAGCAGGCCCCAGGTAGCAGCATTCACAAACAGCGAGGGGGAAACGCCAAGGTGTTTGCGCCAATCACCACGACTAATTTTGTCGGCAATCAATCGATCTGCAGTTTGATAATCGGGAATGCGCAACAACGCTTCTGCCAAACACATCAGGGCGATTCCTTCATCAGATGACAGCGAAAATTCGTGCATCAGTGCGTCGACACCGGAGGCGCGTGTGCGCTTCTCCCGTACGGCAACAACAAGTCGCTTTGCCAGCTCCGTGGTTTTCGCTGTCAATGCGGTATCCTTGGTAACTTGCTCAGTTAGCCAACTTACTGCTTGCTGTTCATCAAGCCGGTATGCGGCTGTAATCTTCTCGCGTAGTAATGAAGTAGGAAGATGCATTTCAGCATGTAAAGCTGAAAAAGTGGAGTCAGTAAATACTGCAGAAGAAATCATAGTTTGCTCGGCATCACGTAACGGGTGAATGAAATGGCACAAAAGCAATTTTTACTAACTATTGCTTGTTTCCTGATATTCGATTGTATGTGCGATAGCCTCGCATTAATTCTGGTATTACCGACTACTATCAAAATTTTGTATTTGGTGAGAAAATTTAACCAAATAAAATTCTTACCTGAGATTTGCAATGTTAGACAAAATAAGCAAAAAAATACTAAACGAGTTGCAAAATGACGGACGTATCAGCAATGTCGAGTTGTCGGCACGAGTTAACCTGTCGCCGGCAGCTTGTTTAGAGCGAGTTCGTAAATTGCACGAAGGCGGGTACATATTGGGTTACACCGCACAGCTCAATCCGCAATTGTTGGATGTTTCGTTGTTGGTGTTCATCGAAGTAGTATTGGACCGTACTACGCCCGAGGTTTTCGATGCTTTCAAGCGCAGCGTCCAAATCATTCCTGAAGTGCTCGAATGCCATATGGTCGCAGGCGGGTTTGATTACTTGGTCAAAGCAAGGGTTTGTGACATGAACGCTTATCGTGAATTTCTAGGAAAGTCACTTCTGCAATTGAAGGGTGTCCGTGAAACGCACACCTACGCGGTAATGGAAGAGGTCAAAAATACGACCAAGCTTCCTATTCGCTGATTAGTGTTACCGCCTTACCGTATCCCGTAGAAATGACTCATCTGTAATCGTGGTCATGTGTTCGCGCAGCCATTTGTGAGAGGGGCTGCGGGCATCGCGTTCGTGCCAAAGCATGTCGACTTGCACCTGCGGTAAATCAAACGGCAATTCTTTTGCGATGAGTTCTCCTGTCATACCGGTTGATGCAATCAAATGGCGTGGGATGACAGTAAGTAAATCGGAATTTGCAACGACGCGTCCTGCTGTAAAAAAATGGTTAACGGTCAACAGAATTCGACGTTCCCGTCCTAACTGAGTCAACGTATCACTGACAATCCCATGCGCTCTGCCTGAGAAACTCACCAATAAATGTTTTGCTGCACAATATGAATCTAGGGTGAGTTCTTTTTTTGCCAATGGATGATGCTTGCGCATCACACAAGCGTATTGTCCTGAGTACAGTAATTCATGGCGTATTGGCGTATCTGGCTCACCTGCTAGTTGTGCTACTACACCCGGGAAAAAACCAATTGCCAGATCGATATCTCCTCGCAAAAGCATTGGCCTCGGTTCACGGGTAGTTAAAGGTACCATCCTCACATTCACACGAGGAGCATCGCGCTCAATTGAGCGGACTAATGAAGGTAGCCAAAGCGCTGCAGTTGCATCAGCCATTGCCATTCGAAAAGTTGCTTGTGTCGTTGAGACGTCAAAACTTTGTGGTGCCATCGCGGCTTCCAGATCTGACAGAGCTCGTCGCACTGCTGGCCATAATTCATCGGCATGTGGTGTTGGCTTCACGCCGTGAGCAGTTCGGATAAGCAACTCGTCGCCAACTGAATCGCGCAGTCGCTTGAGTGCATTGGATACTGCAGGTTGCGTCATCGCAAGTCGATTTGCAGCACGGGTTAGATTTCTCTCGCTCATCACAGCATCGAAAACGCGCAGCAAATTCAGATCAAGGGTGAGGAAGCTCATCAGTTCTGACAGTCAGTGGGAAATGGTAATAAAACGTCGTTATCAACTTGATTTCATTCATAAAAAGTATAACTGATATGTGAAATTGGAATTGGATTAATAACGGCCATATCTTGCATACTGCAGTGCAACATATCACCCATATTTACCGAGGTCCACCATGTCCATTTTGGCCATAGCATTTCCCGCTCAATCAGCAATACCCGTAGCACAAGTCATTACGGGCTCGATCATTGCGTCAGCACGACCTCTGCTAGGTCTGGGCATTTTAGTTACCTTTGTACTAATTTTTAAGCCTTTGCTGCTTGGGTTGCTCCGTGCAAGTTTTCTGGCACTGAAACCGCGCCAGTCACTCGAGCAACGCTCGATTCGCAGTCATTTACGCAGCATGCTTATTTTAAATCGTATGGCGAGGGATCTTGAAATTTCTCAGCCGAATATGGCATCAGAGTTACGAGCGGTTGCTTCACGCGACTGAGTTGATCAGTCCTGATATTCAAATTCGCGAGAATGAGTGCTATGAAAAAAATAATATCGAAACCGATGGTCGATTACTTTACGATTCCTTCCCTAGCCTCGTTGACCAGAAATATTGTTGTCGCCTTTCCGGGTAACACCTTACCGCGATGCGCCGTGGGATTGTCAACGGCGGATATTTCTGATGTATCAAATCGGACAGCCGCCCGCCACGGCTTAATAATTAGGAAAAATCGACGATAAATTGTAACCAGGTAAAGTTGTTATCCACTTGAATCAGCAATAAAAATTTTTGCACCATAGACATATGCTGAGTGGAATACCTAAATAAAAAACGCAATTGGATAACCATATTGCGTTTTTTTATGCAAACAGCTACGTCATCAATCCACCAGTCGTTCTTCGAGTTTGTTTCTTGCATCTGCCAGCTCTTGCGGTAGATGGTGATGGAGTTTGTCGAATAACTCTGTGTGTAACTTCAATTCGTCCCTCCATGCCACTACGTCGATCGAAGTAATCTGGTCGAATTGTTCCACCGAAAAATCGATACCATCCCAATTCAGGTCTGCATAGCGTGGGGTCGTGCCAAATATATGTTCCACTCCGTCTGCTTTTTGTTCGATCCGATCCAGCATCCACTTCAAGACACGCATGTTGTCCCCGAAACCTGGCCAGACGAATTTGCCTTCGCTATCAGTACGAAACCAGTTGACGCAAAAAATATTTGGTAAGGTTGCGCCAGTAGCGGCCAATTTCTTACCTATATCCAGCCAATGCTGGAAATAATCACTCATGTTGTAACCAATAAATGGCAGCATAGCGAATGGATCTCGACGAACTACACCCATTTTCCCTGTTGCTGCGGCGGTGGTTTCTGATCCCATCGTCGCTGCCATATACACACCTTCGATCCAGTTACGTGCTTCTGTGACGAGTGGCACGGTAGTTGAACGGCGGCCGCCGAATATAAATGCCGATATAGGTACGCCAGCCGGGTCGTCCCAAGCCTCATCAATTACTGGATTCCGGGTAGCTGCCACGGTAAATCTTGCATTGGGATGCGCTGCTTTGCGGCCGGTTTCTTTACTAATTTCAGGTGTCCAGTCATTGCCTTGCCAGTCGATCAGATGCGCAGGTGCTTGCTTGGTCAGGCCTTCCCACCAGACATCGCCATCATCGGTTAGTGCGACATTAGTAAATATCGTATCGCTGACCATTGATGCCATGCAATTGAAGTTAGTTTTCTGATTAGTGCCCGGTGCCACGCCAAAATAGCCCGCTTCCGGGTTAATTGCATACAAACGACCGTCTTCACCCGGCTTGATCCACGCGATATCGTCACCGATTGTAGTAACCTTCCATTTCTCAAATCCGGCTGGTGGAATCATCATTGCAAAATTAGTTTTTCCACAGGCGGACGGAAATGCTGCAGCTACATAATGTTTTTTTCCTTCCGGTGATTCAACACCTAGGATCAACATGTGCTCTGCCAGCCATCCATGGGCGCGTCCCATGCTCGATGCAATACGTAATGCGAAACATTTTTTGCCAAGCAAAGCATTGCCTCCATAACCGGATCCATATGACCAAATTTCCCGCGTCTCAGGGAAATGCACAATATATTTTGTCGGATTGCACGGCCAAGCCATGCTCTTTTGGCCGGCTTCCAGTGGCGCGCCCACGGTATGTACGCAGGGAACGAATTCCCCATCAGTACCAAGAACCTCGAATACTGCTTTGCCCATTCGTGTCATCACACGCATATTGGCGACAACGTAAGGTGAGTCCGATAATTCCACACCTATATGCGCTATCGGTGAACCCAGAGGACCCATCGAAAAAGGAATGACGTATAGAGTTCTCCCACGCATGCATCCATCGAAGAGCCCGTTGAGTGTTGTACGCATTTCAGCGGGCGGCAACCAATTGTTGGTCGGGCCAGCATCTGCTTGATTGGCCGAACAAATAAAAGTGCGGTCTTCAACGCGTGCGACATCGCTGGGATCGGAGCACGCCAGATAGCTGTTTGGTCTTTTGCTCTGATTCAATTTTTTCATTGTGCCAGCGGCGACCATTTCAATGCAGAGTCGGTCGTATTCTTCTTGCGATCCATCACACCAGACGATACGTGCTGGCCTGGTGAGTGAAGCTACCTCGGCAACCCAGTTGATTAACTCTTGCTGCTTAACATAAGACGGGGCGGTTATGCTGGCAAAGCCACCCATAATGGGTTGATTCATGAAGTAAGACCTCCAATACCAATAAAGAAATCTGTTCCGCGTTCGATCGATGAAATAATGATCTTTTCGTGAAATCAGGGATAAAAACAACCATGCGGCTGGCTACACGGCACCATGCCGTAATGGCATGAGACTTATAAGAAATTGCAACAAAAATGACAATAAAGTGTACACCTGAGATTTGTCAGCGCCGGTGATTTACAACAAAAAAGTAGTGATAAAAGGATAAATTTTGTAGTAAAAAATTTGAGATTTCACTTTTATCGTTATTTCACGACTTCTTCACTATCTTATGAAAATTGCCATTCTTGATGATTATCAAGATCGAGTTCGTCATCTAGACTGTTTTAAATTACTTGCTGGTCACGATGTGAGGATATTCAACCATTCGGCGCGCGGACTCGGACAACTGGCAATTCGTCTTGCCAGTTTTGACGCGCTAGTTTTGATTCACGAGCGGACCAGTATGCCAGCGGCGCTACTTAACAAATTGCCACGTCTTAAATTAATCGTGCAGACAGGCTCGGTGAGCGGCCACATCGATCTTGTTGCTGCGGCGAAAAACGGAATTACGATTGTCGAAGGAAGCAATGACCCAACGGCACCTGCTGAGTTGACCTGGGCATTAATCATGGCATCGATGCGTCGGATACCTGATTACACATCAAATTTAAGGGATGGTTTATGGCAAACCGTATCGACTGCACCGGAAAAAAATTTGCTTGGACGTGTACTTAGCGGCCAAACATTGGGAATTTGGGGCTATGGAAAAGTTGGCCGGCTAGTTGCGGGCTTTGGCAAGGCCTTCGGCATGTCTGTTCTAGTATGGGGAAGTTGTGTTAGCCGCGCTTCGGCGTTCGACGCTGGTTTTGAGGTCGCAACCTCAAAAAGAGAGCTTTTTGCTCGCGCCGATGTGCTTTCCCTACATTTGCGGCTGGGCGGGACTACTCTTGGCTGCGTGACTTTTGCTGACCTTGCAGCTATGAAAAGTTCGGCATTGCTGGTCAATACCAGCCATGCGGAATTGCTAGTAACGGGTGCGCTTCAGCAAGCGCTGGTTGCAGGTTGTATCGGGTATGTTGCATTGGATGTTTTTGACGCAGAGCCATTACCCGTAACATCGCCGCTACTGCAATACTCCAATGTCCTTGCCTCACCTCACCTCGGTTTTGTCGAAGAACATAGCTATGAGTTACTTTTTAGTATGGCTTTTCAGAATATTGTCGATTTTTTTGCTGGCGTACCTCGCAACGTAGTGACATTGCCAGATTGACCGTTAATCCGGCAACGTATCGCTGGATGCTTTTAAGTATTGCGTCATGGTGCTGCCATCAATCAGGTTGCCACCATGATTCCATAACTTTGCCCATCCCGGTGGCCATGGCACTGGCGGCCCTGAATACTGTTGGATTCCGCTACGTACAGGTATGATCGGTACGCCAAGCGGTACAGGGTTATCACGGTGATTGCAGCTCAAACTGAACGTGTAGTGAGGTAGTAACAAATCACAAGTCCGTGCGAACCAATCCGTGTGATCTTCGTCTCTGCCCAGTGCTTGCGCCAGACCTTGCGGGTCAAAGCGTGCAAGTGCATCAACAAGCTCGGCGGCACTCGCACCCGGTGCATCCCCCCAGCCCATTACCGGATTGAAGTTATAGTCGGCACCAGATCCGTACCATCCTTCTCGCCAAGACCGTTGCATCCAGTTTCGTGGTCCGCAAAATAGTTGCCAGCGCCAATGCATACCAGACGGTTTTGGCCAGTTATATAAATACAAGCGTTGATACCCCGCTTGATGCAACTCCCGCATCATTGCCATCAGCCGCGCCTGTGGCATTCGGTCCGGAGGGGCTCGCCGAAACAAAATGGGTTCCCCATCGGCATGCTGGATCTCATCGGAGGAGAGATTCAGATCAAGGGTTCTGGCTTCGCTACCAAAACGGGCAGCGATCCATCCTGTCAGCAAATTGACCGTGACAATGACACCGTAGCCACGATGACGGTGAAAAATGACGGTGCCAGGAGCAACAGGTTTCATGGTTAATTTGGATAGATTGAATAAACTCGAAGACTAGTTTAGCGGTAAATTTCCAATTGGATTGCATGTCTTCTCGACGTTTCCATTGCACCAGTGCGATGCGCAAAAAGTGAAACGGATACACATCAGGGCACTTTATGGTCTGACTGAACAAACGCAGGCCATAGAATGCCAAAACTGCACCTGAATAGCTGGCCTGTAATTTGCTAAAAGAATATTTATCGATCGATATATTGCGACGATATCAATTGAAGCTGTTGCCCATCCGGCCCTATAGCAACAGTTGCCGATCCCTCGGATTAATATGCTGGCGACCTGCCGGATTCTGGAGAATGTTGTGATGAAAGAAGATTTTATTTTGGGCGATGGAGCCCTCCATCAGCGCTTATGTGCGATTACAGAAGTTCTGGGAAAATTTGTTGCCTGCGCGCCGCATCAACTCAGTATTTGGCATCTCAAAGAGAGCACGGGACGAAGCGAGCGTGATCTCGAAAATTTGTGTTCCGGACTAGCCCGTGCTGCGTTGCTACTACCAAATACGCAATTGGCAGGCAGCTGGTCGCTTGCCTGTGCACCAGATAAGGTTACTTTAGAGGATGTGTTTCGTTGCGTGATGGCGGAACAACCTGTGCCAGGACAACTTTATGGTTCGGCTTTCGTTCAAGTTCCCGGTCAACACCCACAGCGTTTACAACACGATGCCGATTTGCTTGTCATGCAGGCCGCCATGGCAATCAATCAAAGCGTATTTCAGCACTTGCGGCAATTTTCTTTAGATCGTCTTAAAGTCAGTTCGGCGGTGGCCTACCCGAAACCGAGATCATCGTGGCACGTGTCGCGTCGCACAACAGCTGTTGCCTGAAGGTGAAAATCTATGCTTCAACCGCATAATGTAATGCGCAGAATGCATTGGCTTTATGTTCCCGTCTTCGCCTACGATTCGTGCTCCTTAGGGTAAGAACTCCTGTCATTATCAGAGGGTTTCTCCTTCTTTTCTTCTTTGGTAATGAAGTGAGGGGTTTATCAGGCGCAGGTTCGTAACGATGGAGATGTAATGACTGTGGGTAACGATTTTATTCTTGGCAGCAGTGATTTACATGAGCGGTGTTGCGTCATTACCCCCCTGTGTCAGGGTAGTTGTCGTGTCATCTGATTAATCATCATCACAGAGGGGGCGGAGCAAAGACAGGCAGTGAAGCATTACTCAGCAGAACGCAAGGAATCGATCCTACGGCAGATGATG
>JBLHMB010000006.1:0-105002 GCA_047621665.1 Bradyrhizobium sp.
GGAGCGGTTGGCATAAAAACGATTGATAGCGCTGCGCCCCAAGCCTGCTTGTTCCAGCGCAGCGATGAGTAGCGCAATAGATAGCCAGACCAACTGTTCGACGGCAAACTTATCTGTCTCGCCCGCTCCGCGCCCTCCAATCTCCGCTGCCATCGTTTAATTTATGGAACTGCCAGCGTTGTCGCGCTACTCAGGTGCAGTTTTTGATGTAGTTCATCCAGTAAATTATTTTTCTCTTCTGCCGTTTCGGGATCAATTGCCACCATTGTTGATGATTTGAGGGGCATTCACGTATTGGTCAGGAGATTAAGTATTGACGATGGATTAGTGGTGCTTTGTTTGGTGAATGTGTCTTCTTTTAACGGTGTAAGAATTTTAATTTGTCTCGGAGATTCACTATGAAATTATTTGGAAATATGAACAGCAACACTGCCCCTGCTTATTCGGGTCGGCGTTTGCCTGGTATTGAAGAAGGGTCAAATTCAGTTTCAAGTTTGAGTTTGAATTCGGGAGCGATGGCGAATCAACGTCAGAATAAGGTATCCCACAATGTTAGCTCTAAAAATAGGCGCGATAACTTAATTCAGTTAATCCATCCCGCTATCGAAAAAAAGATAATACAGATTATTAAAAAAAAGCAATCGGAAATAGTTGACCATGATGAAAATATTATTCGGCTGGAAACGCTAAAAAATGAAAATAAGATTATTTTAGAAAAAGCAGCAATATCCAAAAATAAAGCAATTTTGAAAAATGAAGATCTTATAAATACAAAGAAAAATGAAATAGCAGTATTGGAGAAGGCAATAAAATCAAATGCAGCAATTTTGTATTCGCAGGTATTGCGTATTAAGAGAGAGAATAAAAATCTCATTGCGCCGAGGACGATGGCCGGCCATCTGAAAATCAAGAATGGAAAGTACCTGTTGTTTCCACTGATAAAGTCGGGACAATTCCGTAGTTTCGGCGCGCAACTGGCCTACCAGGCACGGCGGATAGCCGGGCAGCGCGAGGAATTGCCGGCCCCGGCCTCCGGGGCAGAAAAGCAAGCGAATCAATGGTCTCTTTACGAAAGAGTCGAAATTTAGACGCTTGTGATGATCGGTGGTGCACAAGCGCTATCCGGAATGATGCGCAGCAAGATGGCTCGTGACCAAAGTAGCGAACTTTTGGTTTGTTGCCTGTCGACCGGGCCAACTGCCGCCCGGATCTCGTATTCCGGCCTGCACACCCGGCTGCGGCACGTGTCAAACGAGAACATCCATTGCCTGCCGGATCAAACCATGCTGAAGGAGCCGAACCTGTCGACCTTCTGCGATCAACAACCTACGCATTTCTACGCAAGTCGTCTTCCCGCGCAGATGGTGCCGGTCGTCGCGGGGCAGGCGACGAACCGGCGTGGACGAGGTCCGGGATCGAGATTACTGGGCCTTGAATACCGAGAGCTCGTGAATAGACCACCAGTTCGATGGATGGCTACTTGTTTGTTCGATACGAATGTAGCGTGCATCGCGGGTCGCGAACGAGATGGTCGTGGTGGCGCTGTTGCCTGCGCCACTGGCCACGGGACTGCCCCACTTTACGCCGTCGCTGGAGACGAACACGCTATAGCCGCGTGGGTAATCATAGGGGTTGCCCCCGGAAGCCAGCACGATCTTGTTAAAGCGCTGCGACTTGAGCATGTCGATCTGGAAGAACTGCCCGGGTTGTTGCACTGTTTGCGTGGCCCAGCGGGTGCTGCTGTTGCGATCGACTGCAGCGCGGGTATTGATCGGGTCGGAAGACGCAAAGAGTGCCCAACCCGTCGGGTCGAGAACGCCTGCCGATACCGGACCATTTAACTGCAGCTTCACGTCGGCGATGGTCCACCAGTTGCTATTGTTGGAACCGTTTTGGTTAATCCGCACAAATCGGGCGGATTGCGGCTGGAAAACGATGTCGGTGATGGTGCGATTGCCCTGACCTTGGGCGATCGGGCCGCGCCAGGTTTGACCATCGTTCGATACCATCACGCTATAGCTGCGCGGGTAGTCGTCGGGGTGCTCGCCGGCGTTCAACTCGATGCTGTCGAAGCTGTTGATTTTGCCCATGTCGATCTGGAAGTACTGGCCAGGTCGTTGGGTAGCCCCTGTGGCCCAGCGTGTCGACATCGTGTCATCCAGCGCCAGGGAAGTGTAAGCCGCACCAGACGAGGCAGTGGCGCTCCATCCGGTGCGCGGCAAGACGGAGTCGGCGCTTGGTGCCGTCACTGGTGTGCTCAATACCTCACAGACCTTGCGCGTGCCCGCCGCAGGGTCCGAACCAAAAAATGTGTTGGAACAAGTAGCCGGCCCGGTCAATGTTCTCTCAATCCACGATGTATTGATGCCATAGCGGACGCGCTTTATCCCGGTGATAGTGAACGAAGGGCTATCCCATTCGACCGCCACTTGCGACCACGAGCCTGCTGCTGTTGGAGCTGGAGCTGGACTTGGACTTGGACTTGGACTTGGACTTGGACTTGGTGTTGGTGTTGGTGTTGGTGTTGGGGCTGGCGTTGGCGTTGGTGCCGGAGCCGGAGCCGGAGCCGGAGCCCCGCCGCCGTACACGCTAGCCAGATCCCACTTCGGCCCCTTTTCACAAGCAGCTTCGTCGGGCGCATCGTTGGCCGGGCCGTTACCACATTGAATATCGTTGTAAGGTATGCGGCCCGCCGTCGCACCCGTGCCCAGCACGCGCGTGATGGCCGTGCATACCTCGACGACATTTTTGCGACCCTGCGGGGTATCCACCGTTTTGGTATCGAGGCCGTGATCGTAGCCGTTGGAGTCGCAATAGCACTTTCCGCCAACGGCGTAGCTGTCTTTCCAGCCCGGTTGCGGATTATAGGTCTGTCCGCGCACCGGAAGCGTCTGGCTGGCCATTGCCAGTGCCGTAAAGCAATAGAATAATTTTTTCATGGGGAACACTCCTTGTCGTATTAAGGGGGGAGGCAATCATGATTGACCGCAAATGCACGCACAAAAAAGCACCATTGCTCGCTTCATCGTGGATTCATACATCTGTGCATCGTCATACGTTATCCGTTGTTCCGGTAGCAGAGGTTGCAAATTGCCTCAGCGTCGTAGATCAAAATTAAATCTGTATCCCGCCTGCGTCAGAGTGTGGCGCGATAGCTTCATGACGCACTGCAAGAGTGTCCGGCGCATGGAGTAAAAGACAAGATTCGCGCCGCTGCAGCATGGCTCCGGAGCGCGAATTTCTTGGGGAAACGTTCGCCGGCCCTATTCAGCGTATCTAACAACACCGGTCGTCGATTCAGGACTGCAAAAGTTTGTCTGGTGTTGAGGTGCAAGGCGCAGACAAGCGCGCTGAACTTGTCATTGCAGTGCGTTCGATGGTCGATAACAGGGCGTCGGCCGGCACGATTCGGATTAATTGCGCGATGGCGGTGTGAAAACCCGGCAGATGCTGACGATACCGGTGGTTTTAGGCTGGCACTACTCTTGCTGTATTCAATACGCGGGAAGAGCGAGTTGCCATCGATAACGATGGCTGGTCACCTGACTCAGGAGTGCTAGGGTTCCGGCCTTGCCAGCAGTGGCAATGGTGTCTGGTCCGAGAGCGCTCCGGCCCTGTCGAAACGACGCGGCTCCACGGAGGGATAAAAGCCCGGGAGAACATTGGAACATCGTTCTCTCCGTGCGCCCATTCACCGACCAGGAGTCTTCCATGCGTTTTGCGACCCGTACCCTTTTCCCGTTTGCTGTTCCAGTCGCTCCCTTTCTTCTGCGCCGAGTTGCCGTCGCTGCCGTGTTTGCTGCCACGTCCAGCCTGTCGTTTGCTGCGCCTGCCACGCTCAACGTCGCCACCGTCGTGTGGATTGGCTATGGCCCGTTCTACATTGCTGAAGCACTCGATCTGTACAAAAAACAAGGCTTGTCGGTCAAGCTGCAGGTGTTCTCCGACCCGGCACTGATCCCGGCGGCTTTGGCGGGCGGATCGGTGCAGGGCGCGATGATGACGTATGACCAGGTGATCGGTCAGGTCGCCAAGGGCATGCCGCAAAAAGTCGTGATGCCGATCGATTATTCGAACGGCGGCGATGCGATTGTCGCCTCGATGGCGGTCACCAAGGTTAGTGATTTCAAGGGCAAGAAAGTCGGCTTCAATCCGCTCTCGCCATCGGACTTTCTGTTGTCGTATGCACTGACCAGTAATGGCCTCGGCATCAACGAAATCACGCCGGTCAACATGACGCCGGAGTCTGTTCCGGCGGCGATGGTGTCAGGTCAGATGCCGATCGGCGTGACCTACGAGCCTAGCCTGTCGCAAATCCTCAAGCAGGGCGGCGGCAAAAAATACCACGTTGTCTACTCATCGAAAAATGCACCCGGTCTGATTTCCGACGTACTCGTGTTTGATGACAAGTTCATCAAGGCCAGCCCGAAAGACATCACGGGGATCATGAAAGCCTACCTCGAAGGCATGGCGTTCATGAAGTCCAAACCGGACGAGGCCGCCAAGATCATCGGCAAATTCATGGGTGTCTCGGCCAAGGAAGTCAAGGAGCAGCTACCGGGTGTCTACAATATCCCGCTCAATGAAATGCCGAAGGCGTTCATCAAATCGAAGGAGACCACCTCCTACTTCGCCAGCGCAGAAATTATCGGTGGCATCCTGAAAGCCAAAGCCCAGATTGACAAGATTCCGGCACCTGAAGCGACGATGGATGTGCAATTCGTGACGGCCCTGCAGGCCAAGTAACTGTTTGCCGCGCGGGCGCGCAAGTTGGCGCTCGCGCCTCCATCCCCTCAAGGAGTTGTTCATGATTTTTCGTTATCCGGACGGTGTGGTACCCAACACCGCCGCGCTTTCATTTACGTTGCTCGGTTATCCGCTGGGCATCCTTTTGCTGACCCAACCCGGCTGGCTGCTCAAGACAATCGGTTTTCTGCTGACGACACAGACGCTGATCTGGTCGGCGTACTTTATTCATGAATTTGCGCACCTGACCATCTTCAAGGTCGCCAGCACCAACATGCGCTGGGGCACCGGCATGAGCTGGATTAATGGTGCCTGTTATGCACGCTTCGACAACTTGCGGCGCAAGCACATGCGTCACCATGTTGAGCGCGCCGATGTCGTCACCTTTGATTTGAAAGCCTATTTGCTGGGCGCATCGGCCCCGGTACGCGGGCTGGTACTGATGCTGGAATGGCTGCATTTTCCGGCCGTTGAATTTCTGGTGCGCGGCTTTGTGATGGCACTGCCGTTCCGGCAGGGTGCTGAAAAAAGCGGCAAGGCGCGCGCCCGTGTGCTGGCAATTTTTGCGCTGCGTGGCGCGGCCTTCATTGCCCTTGGCTGGTATTCCCCTAGCGCGTTGGCACTGTATGCAGCGGCCTATTTGGTGTTCGTGATCGTGCTGCGTTTCGGTGACTGTTTTCAGCATACCTACGATGCGTATCCTATCCTCGGCGATACGCCGGTACCGAATGACAAACTGCGCGACAAGGCCTACGAACAAGCCAACACCTTCAGCAATATTGTCGGCCTTGACAATCGCTTGCTCAATCTCATCTGGCTCAATTTCGGTTATCACAATGCGCATCATGACAAGCCGATCGCGCCGTGGCACCGGTTGCCGCAACTGCATCGCGAGCTGTATGACGTGCGTTATGCGCAGGTCATTCCCGCCCCGATCTTGCTGCGCAGTTTTCATGTCAACCGGGTCCGGCGCATCCTCGCGGACGATTGTGGCGAAGTCTTGCCGCCCGGCGTGAGCGGGCGTGCCGATGGTTTTCTGGGTGCAGCCGGTGTGTCGTTTCTGACCGCGGTATGAAGATTGATCTTGGTGGTAAAGTCGCGCTAGTGACCGGTAGTGCGACCGGTATCGGCTGGGCAATTGCCGTGGCCTTGTCGGCCAGCGGCGCGCGCGTGGTCGTCAATCACTTTGGCCAGAACGCGTTGATTGCCGATGTCCTTGATACCGTCGGCGGGGGCGCGCGCGCCTTCGATGCCGATGTCACCGATGCCGCCGCCGTGCAGCGCATGGTCGCCGAGGTCGAAGCGCAATGCGGACCGATCGATATCCTCGTCAACAATGCCGGCATCCTGCTCGAAAAGCCTTTTCTTGACATCACCGAAAACGAGTGGGACCGCGTCATTGCGGTCGATCTGAAATCGGTCTTCCTGTGCAGTCAGGCGGTATTGCGCAGCATGCAGCCGCGCGGTAGCGGCTGCATCATCAATGTCGCCTCCGAACTGGCCTATCTTGGTCGCGCCGAATTCAGTGCGTATTGCGCGGCCAAAGCCGGTGTGGTCGGCTTGACCAAATCGCTGGCACGTGAATTCGCGCCGGCAATCCGCATCAACGGCATCGCGCCGGGACCGACCGATACGGCAATGCTATCGCTCGATCAGATCAGTCCGGAATGGCGTGTCAAGGAGCTGGCAATTCCGGCGGCACGCGCTGCCGGGCCGGAGGAGATTGCTGCGACAGCGGTCTTTCTGGCGAGTGACTTTGCGCGTTTTTACTACGGACAAATGCTTAGTCCGAATGGCGGCGCGCTGATGCTATGAGTGCGCCCCGGGCGCGATGCCGGATGCAAGAAATCTGATGGACACACGGACCTCAACAGACCTGGAGAAAATCGACTATGCCTGCTTCTATGCCTGCTTCTATGCCTACTTCACAAATGGATCACCTGAGCTGGGTGGCCTACGAAGAACGCTTGCGCGATCCGCATGCGATCGTGTTCCTGCCGGTGGGTGCACTGGAACAGCACGGACCGCATCTGCCGCTGGGTACCGATGCCTTATTGGCCGCAGCAGTCGCGCACAGTGTCGCCGGGCAGGTCGGCGGCATCGTCGCGCCGACGATTAATTACGGCTACAAGTCGCAACCGAAATGCGGCGGTGGCCAGCATTTCCCGGGTACCACCAGCCTCGATGGCAGCACGCTGGCGGCGATCACCTGCGACATCCTGGCCGAACTGGGCCGGCATGGCGTGCGTAATGTCGTCGTCATGTCCGGCCATTATGAAAACCAGTGGTTCCTGATCGAAGGTATCGATCTGGCGCGACGGCGGCTTGGTCCGGCTTCACCGATGAAGATCATGCGACTCGAGTACTGGGATTTTCTGACCGCGGCGACGCTGGCCGGTGTCTTTCCCGATGGCTTCCCCGGTTTCGCGCTGGAGCATGCGGCCGTGATGGAAACCTCGATGATGCTGCATTATTTTCCGGCGCTGGTACAACTCGACAAATTGCCTGACGAGCCGCCGGCCGACTTTCCGCCGTACGACATGTACCCGACCCACACGCACTGGGTGCCGGGTTCGGGCGTGCTGTCATCGGCCCGTGGTGCCAGTGCCGACAAGGGCAAGCTGATGGCCGCGGATGTGGCCGCCCGCATCGTCGCGGCGGTACGCGCCGAGTTCATGGCGCCATCAGGAGACGCGGCATGACGCGGGTCAACAAGCTCTGGCCGCTGCTGACAGCAACGCATCGCTACGACAAGACGATCTCGACCCACGGTCGCGGTGCCGGCCAAATGATCGACGCACCCATCCTGGCCTACCTGATCGAAACCAGTAACGGCCGCATCCTGTATGACGTCGGTTGCGACCACAGCAAGATCAATGATCCGGCGCTGTGCGCGCAGTACTACAACCCGCAGACCTTTCAGTTCGGCGCGCCGGTGATGACCGAAGAACAGCGCATTCCGTCCTACCTTGCGCGCCTCGGTTTGTCGGCTGCCGATATCGATGTGGTGTTCCTCGGGCACCTGCATTTCGATCATGCCGGCGGACTCGGTGAGCTGCGACGTTGCGGCTGCGGTGCCGACGTGCATGTCCAGAAAGACGAACTGGCCGCTGCAATGAGCGGTCAGGACGTGGCTTGCTTTGCCGATGATTTTATCGGTCACGGTCCGCTCAAAGTGACCGAGGGCGAATACGATCTGTGCGACGGCGTGCGCGCCATCAGCACACCCGGCCACACGGCAGGCCATATGTCGATGTGGATCACCTTGCCGACAGGAGCACCGGTGCTGCTGGCCGGTGACGCCGCCGACCTGACCGAAAATCTCGACGACGAAGTCGCTCCCGGTGGCTGCTGGCAAGGTAACTATGAACAGGCCATCGGCAGCATCCGCAAGCTCAAACAGCTTGGTGCCAGTGAAGGCGCGCAGATCTGGCCGAACCATGACTTCGCGTTTTATCGCAACCTGCCGGCGTTTCCGGAGGGTTGCGTGTGATGGCACCGGATAGCGCACCGGTACCGTTACGCTACCGTGGAGTATGGCAGCGTACCTTGCTCGAAGCACCCGCCGTGCGCGATACCACCACCACCGTGCTCTGGATGCAGACCGGACACTGGCATGCCGACTTGCGCATCGGCGCCGGCCGGCCGGATTTTTCAGGGGTCGGCAGTCTGGCTGCATGTGATGCGGAGCAGCTCGCCTGGTTGTCTTCGCAGCAGGGTTTTGCCGGTATCACCACGGTCGATATCACGTCCGGGCAGGAAATCTGCGCGTGGCACCGGCTGGTTGATGTCCAGCCTCCGGGCCTGACGGCCGATGCGGGTGTGATGGTGTTTACGCCGGAATGCCTGATCGAGACCGGTGTACATGGCCCGTATCTGGAGCATTGGATTGCCTTGCCCGGGTCGCGGGGAGGCAGTGCAGCGTATCGCTGCGCACAGGATCAGGACCGCCTGCAATTGTTGCTGGTGACGGGGCAGCAGGTGATGCGGGTGCATGATCGCCGTTGTGCATGGCCATCAGGGCTATCGGCCGGTACGTCGCTGGCGCAGCTGTTGGCGGATTTGCCGTTGGCGCAGCAGCGCAGCTTGCTTGATATCGAAATCTCGTTTGGTAGCCGCACCGGCCGCGGATGGCAGATCCGGCATTCGACCTTGCCTTGGCTGGAGGGGAACGAGGTGACGTTGGCGATCGATGATATGGATCCGTCGTGGCAGGAACTGGAGCCGCATCGTGCGGCATAACCGGTTCAGGTCACCATCGCCCGCTCGCCATCGAGGTCATAGTCCTGCTGGTCGAGAATCTGCGCCAGCGTAGTGACCGCATCCCAGACATCGACGAAGCGCGTGTACAGCGGCGTGAAGCCGAAGCGCAGGATGTGCGGTTCGCGGTAGTCGCCGATGACACCGCGCGCAATCAGCGCCTGCATCACCGGATAGCCGTGCGGATGGGTGAAGCTGACATGGCTGCCGCGTTGCGCATGGGCGCGCGGCGTCACCAGTTGCAGCGGATGCGCGGCACAGCGCTGTTCGACCAGTGTGATGAACAGATCGGTCAGCGCCAGCGATTTGGCGCGCAGCGCCGTCATCGAGGTTTGACTAAACAGCGCCAGTCCGCATTCGACCAGCGCCAGCGACACCACCGGCTGGGTGCCGCATAGCGCGCGACGGATGCCAGATGCAGGAACGAAGGCAGGATCCATCGCGAAGGGCGCCGCATGACCCCACCAGCCCGATAACGGATGATCAAAGCCGGCCTGATGACGCGGTGCGACCCAGATGAAGGCCGGTGCGCCGGGTCCGCCATTGAGGTATTTGTAAGTGCAACCGACTGCGTAATCGGCATCGTCGCCGCTCAGGTCGATGGGCAAGGCGCCGGCCGAATGGGCCAGATCCCAGACGGTCAGCGCACCGTGGGCATGCGCCAGCTGGTTGATGGCAGCCATGTCGAGCAGGCGGCCGCTGCGGTAGTTCACATGGGTCAGCATGACGATGGCGGTGTCGGCATCGATGGCGCCGGCGAGCTCGTCGGGCGAGTCGACCAGCCGCAACTGGTAGCCGCGATCAAGCCAGCGCGCCAGACCCCCGGCCATGTACAGGTCGGTCGGGAAATTGCTGCGTTCGCTGACGATGATGCGCCGTGCTGCGCTGGCCGGTGCGCCGGCCTGGCGTTGCAGCGCGCCGGCCAGCGCTTTGAACAGGTTCAGTGAAGTCGTATCGGTGACGACGATGTCGCCGGCGGCAGCGCCGATCAGCGGTGCCAGCAGGTCGCCAAGACGGCATGGCAGATCGAACCAGCCGGCCTGATTCCAGCTGCGGATCAGGTCGTTTCCCCACTCGTGTTCAATCACTTGCTGCGCGCGTGCCAGCGCAGCCTTCGGACGCGCACCCAGCGAATTGCCATCGAGGTAGATCACGCCATCGGGCAGCGCGAACTGGTCGCGTAACGGGGCTAGCAGGTCGTGCTGGTCGAGCGTGAGGGCTTCAGATCGCTGCATCATGGTGTTGTCAATTTCAGGAGAGTGGCATGGACCGGATTGGCATCGGTCATGCGGTGTAGGGGGAGGTAATCAGTTTGCCACCGGGCATGATGACGGTGCGTCCTGCCATGCACCGGCCGGGGATCAAGGCGCACTGCGGAAGGTATTGCGACCGGCTGCCTTGGCCGCATACAAGGCTTCGTCGGCACGTCGCAATAGCGCGCTACCATCGTTGTCGTCGATCTTGCCGACCGCAATGCCGATGCTGGTGCTGACCTGGCGCGGTACGCCAAGCACGTCGAAATCGGTGTTCATGGCGAGGATGATCTTGGCCGCGACCTTGGCGCTTTCCGAAGGTAGCTGCAGGCCTTCGAGGATGATGACAAATTCATCGCCGGCCAGGCGCGAGACGGTATCGGTCTGGCGTACCGAGTGCAGCAAGCGGCGCGCAAATTCGCACAGTACTTCGTCGCCGCTGTGATGGCCGAGCGTATCGTTGATGGCTTTGAAGTGGTCGATGTCGAGGAACATCAGCGCCATCGCATGGCCGCTGCGGCGGCTGCGCGCCATGGCTTCGGCGAGTTTTTCATCGAATTGGTTGCGGTTCGGCAGTCCGGTCAGCGAGTCGTGGCGGGCCAGTACGCGCAACTGGTTTTCGACCAGCTTGAGCGTGGTGATGTCGTTGATCATGCCGCACACGCCGGACAGCTGGTGCTGCTCGTCAAATTGCGGCAGGTAGGCGGCCTGGTAATAGCGCTGGCTGCCATTCTGGCGCGCCTCGAATTCGAAGCGCGCGACCTTGCCTTCGCGGGCCTGATCGTAGTACTGCTTGTGACGGGCGTATTCGTCCGGCGTCAACAGATCGGCGACGCGGCGGCCGGTGATTTGTGCCAGTGGCCGGTCGAACCACTGTTCATGCGGCAGGTTGTTGAACTGGTAGCGTTCGTCGTGATCGATGTAGCTCACCAGCGCCGGCAAGCTGTCGGTGACATTGCGTAGCAGGGTTTCGCTGGCGTGCTGGTGCAGTTCGGCCAACTTACGTTCGGTGATATCGAGCACCATCGAATAGAAGCCGATGACTGTGCCGTTGGCGTCGACATCGGGCAGGTAGTCGTGCAGGAAGTAGCGGCCGCCGGGCTGGTCGGCGTGTTGCTCGAACCGGACCCGTTCACCAGCCAGAACCCGGTTGATATAGCCGGCGATGGCACCGTAGCCGGCTTCGCCGGTGACGTTGCGTACGGTCAGGCCGAGGACTTTTTCAGGGGCCAGATTGAGGATGGTTTCGTAGTAGGCATTGCAGAATCGGTAGTGCTGCCCGTCATCGATGTAGGCGATTAGTGCCGGCATATTGTCGGTGATCATGCGCAAGCGCATTTCGCTGCGGGCGAACGTGTGTTGCGCGCGCTTGAGTTCGGTGATGTCTTCGGCCAGCGCAATGAAGCCGATGACGCTGCCATCGGCGGCCCATTCCGGCATGTAGCTGACACGTTCCCAGCGTACTGCACCGGTGTGGGTGATGAGTCGTTCGAAGGTGGCTGCTTTGCCGCCCAGAACGTCGCGCATGAAGGGTTCGCTTTGCGCATAGACTTCCGGACCGAGCAGTTCGGCGGCAGGCATGCCATCGATCCGGCCGGCCGCGATGCCATAGGCCGTTTCGTAGCGGCGATTGGCAAAGATCACTTTGCACGCGGCATCCACATAGGCGACGAGAGCCGGGATGTTGTCGGCGATCAAGCGCAAGCGCTGCTGACTGCTCTGATCGTGCTGGTGTAGTGTCTGCTGTTCCTGCAACAACATCCCGACGGCGCTGGTCAGATCAGCGACGACGTCGCCCGTGCCGGCACGGTCCGGATCGTTCGCCCGCAGACGCTGGCGCAGCTGCTGCAGAAGGTCCTGTTGTCGATGGATGGTACGCAAAGCTAGCGCACTGAAAAATGTCGCCATGACCAGCGCGGCGATCAACATGGTTTGCCCGGGGCCGGTCCATTGCCCGGCCCCGGGTGGTCCCGTATGACCTGACGGCATCAACGTGACACCGGCCAGCAGGATCACCAGGATCAGCAGGCTAATACTTAGCGCGGTGCGGGTAGTGAGGGTAAACAGGCCCAGAAAACGCATGTCCGGAAATCTCTCGCAGGGAGGTTATAAGCGGTCTTGGTGTCACAGTGGCACCACTGAATATACCTTACCATGCACCCGCAGTTACATTTGCTTGAACAGATGAACAAAACTGCGGCTGACCTCCAACTTGTCGGTTCGCCCCTTGATCAATACCAGTTGGCGTCCGCGCAGGTCGCGGGTGACGCCGTCGATGGCATCGGCATTGACCAGGGTCGAACGGTGGATTTGCCAGAACCGGGCCGGATCCAGTTCTGCCACCAGTTCGCGCACCGGCTTGCGGATCAGCGCTTCGTAACGCATTGTCTGGACACGGGTGTATTTGTCATCGGACTGGAAAAACAGGATCTCGGAGACGGCAATGAGCCGCAGTTCCTGGCCGACCGATGCCTGTATCCATTGCAGGTAAACCGGTTTGGCGGCCAGCCCCAGTTGCTGTGCAAGTTGGGTCAGCATGTCGCCGAGCGGTGCTGGTGGTGACGCCAGCCGGGCTTTCAGCCGTGCCACGGTCAAGCGCAGGCGCTCCGGTTCGGCCGGTTTTAGCAAGTAGTCGACGGCACCGCGTTCGAAGGCATCGATCGCATATTGGTCGTAAGCGGTCACGAAGACGATGTGACTGGCGCTACCGATGGCTTGTGCGGCATCCAGACCACTCCTGCCTGGCATGCGGATATCGAGGAACACGAAGTCGGGACGGTGTCCGGCGGTCAGCGCGATGGCTTCGTCGCCATTGCGGGCTTCGGCGACAATGTCGAGTTCCGGCCAGACCTGCGCCAGCCGCAAGCGCAGCTGGTCACGCATCAGGCGTTCGTCGTCGGCAATCAGAGCAGTAGGCATGGGGCGAGCGCGTTAGCGGGCGAGTGTGTATGGAACTTCGATGGTGGCAATGACGCCCCCGCCGGGGTTCGGCATGATGATCAGCCGGGCGTCGTTGCCATGCATGAGGGCGAGTCGCTCGCGGATGTTTTGCAAGCCGAGGCCGGTGCCCTTGCTGGCAACGGCACCAAACCCCAATCCGGTATCGACTACCGAGACCCGCAACCTGTTGTGGGCGACTTCGGCCATGATGCGCAAGGTGCCGCCCTCCGGTTTGTTTTCGAGTCCGTGTTTGATGGCGTTTTCCACCAGACATTGCAGCATCATCGGCGGGAACGCGGCGCTGCGCAGGCCTTCGCTGATCCGGCAGTCGACGCTCAGACGTTCTTCCATGCGCATTTTCAACAGGTCCAGGTAGGCGCTGACCATGTCCGCTTCACGACCAAGGTTGGTCACCGGCGCACTGTCGCGGATCTGCGGCAGGACGGCGCGTAAGTACTGGATCAGGCTGTGCTGCATGCGCGCGGCGCGTGGCGGATCAGTCTCGATCAGGTGTTCGACCGAGGCCAGCGTATTGAACAGAAAGTGCGGTTCGACCTGTGCCTGCATCATCTGCATGCGCGCCTCGCTGACCTGACGCTGCATCGCTTCGCGTTCGGCGGCGGCAGTGGCGACCGCGACCCGGGCTTCCGCACGCTTTTTGCCGCCCATCAGCGCCTTCGTGCCAAACAAACCCAGGACCAGCAAGAGGACGAAATTCATGAACCAGTCGGACGAGGTTTCGCGCCAGGTTTCGGCCTTCTGGGTTGCGGCATCATCGACCGCTTCGGCGATGACATCCCGGACTTGCTGGCTGACACCGGGTGGCAAGGTGATGTCGACGTTGCTCCCGGCAGGAGCGGTGGTGCCGGCCGGTTTGTTTTCACGGATATGGATGCCGGTCGAGTCGATCGTGATGTCGGCGTCGCCGTTATTGACCAGCTTTGAATGTCCGCTTGCGGGCCTGTCGGACGGACCATGTTTGGCGCTGACCACCTTGTTACTCGAGGTGAACAAGGTTTCCTGAGTGATGGCACCGGCCACCAGTACCAGCATCGCGAACAGGAAAAACTTCCACCACGACAGTTGCGTGACCCAGGTTGCCGTCGACTCGAAGGCGCGCGCCAGATTCTCAGGAACGGTGGCCAGGAATTGTTTGAATGTTGAGGCGGAGTTCGGTTTCATGGTGTGGGTCGGCTAGGCAGGCGATGAGGTGGACAGTGCATTGGGTAATGCGTCATGTGACAGCCGTAGCGCTCAGTGTAACTTCCACTGGCGCGCCATGGCGAGCGGGAGTAGCAATGAAACACTTCCGATTCAGCTTTTATGGCCGGTGGAGGCGCTTGGCGTTGCGGTGCGTTCTTGCTTGCTGATTTGTGCCAGATGATTTTTTTCGACGGGGTCGAGACGCTTGCCGATGATGACGACTTGCGGTAACACGATGACACCGGTTGAGTGCAGCACCGGTGCGACGCGGGCCGGATCGGCGGCATGACTGGCGCTGGTTGCCATTGCGGTGAGCAGGATCAGGTTGCGTAGGGTGTGGAGCTGTTTCATTGGGCGTCCTTTCAAAGTGTCGTTGCGATGACCACACTGTAGGAAAAAGCCAATGCGTCCGCCATGTAAATGCGATGGACTGCATTGTCGATGTCATGAACGTTAAAAAATGCAGGATGAGCCGTTATCTGTGAAACGGGAGTGATGGCGAACGATGGTTGACGCCGGTTGCAAGACTAGTACGGTACGGCGCAACGGATGTTCGCCGGTGTGTGTTGGATAGGGGCTGGTAACAGGCTGGTTGTGGGTTGGTCGCGGATAGGTCGCGGCTAGGTCATCCACCCGCTTGTCGGGAGCACTGTACCGGTCGTTGCCAGTGCTGTTAATTAACAGAGTTAATGCACCATGGAGCGATCAGTCAATTTGCGGGAGGACCGCTAGTCGGGTGCTAGCTAAGCTGCACCCATCAAGAAGGCACCAGGCACTCGTGACCTTAGATCTGGGCGGGGCTGGCTTCGTTGCACGTTCCTCGTGACGGCGAGACTTCAGATGGTTGCTGGCGGGCCTTGCGGGAAGCAACCTGTTTAGCGCGGGCACTGGAGGGGGGGAGGCGTCGTAAGGTTTTCAGCGCATCTGGATCCTTGATTCCGATCGAGCGCTGATCGACGGTAATCAGGCCAATTTCGTTGAAGGCCGACAATGTTCTGCTGACGGTTTCAAGTGTCAGGCCCAGATAACTGCCGATTTCATGGCGTGTCATTCGCAGGTTGAATAATTTGCTCGAGTATCCCATTTCGGCATAGCGATCTGACAGGGATACCAGAAAGCGCGCGACCCGGGCTTCGGCACTCAGTGCACCAAGCATGCTGATCATTGCTTGCTCCCGCACCAGTTCGCGGCTCATGACACTGTAAATGGCGTGCTCGAATTCGAGATGGGTGCGACCCAGTGCCGTGAGCTTTTTGAAGGGCAGTAAGATCAAGTCGCAGTTGGATAAAGCGACGGCCTCGGAGGCATAACGTCGCGTGTGAATGCCATCAACACCGAAAAGGTCCCCTTTCATCGGGAAACTAAGTACTTGTTCATTGCCATATTCATCGATCAGCACGGTTTTAAGGAAGCCGGAATGGACGATGTAAAGCGCATCGAAGGACTGGCCAATCGTGTGAATGCGCTGCCCCGTCTTGAACTGTACATGCTGAAACAGCAGCTCTTCATCGGCAATCAATGCAGCGGAAGTTGGCGGGATACGCAGGACATCGCACAATTCCTTCAGGTTTGACCAGAGCTTGCCCTGACGCTGCCATCCTGTTTCAACCGGTGTCGCACCTGGTACGGTCGGGGTAGATTCCGTTCGGATGTCACATAGTTGCGTTGTTAGCATAAACGACTCCTATTTCTTAATAAGCAAACTGCATTGATGCGGACAATTGACATGGCGCACTCGTTGTTTTGCGTACAGGAGGCAGTATCGAAAATTACCGAAGCCGCACCTGCTTCTGTGGAGGGAACCTCCAAATACCTGTGGCCTGACTCTTTTTAGCCATAATTGAAAAGCGCCTGCCGGACCTCAATTGCTGGTGCCGGCTGGTTTTGTGGGCGTTTTGCGCCGCCGCGTCCTGCCAATTTTTTTGATTTGTGCCCCTATTTATGTGGGATTTAGCTAGTAACGTGATCGGGAGATTGTCCCGTCCCTTGCTCCTCTCGATGTCTGCCTATCTCTGCTCTATGCCGACAACCTGGAGAGGTAGAGCGCAACAAATTGAGTCCCGACGTTTTGTGCTGCAAGTTTGCCTTTTTCGTTTTTTGAACCCGGACATGGCATCTGGAATGGCCGGATTTGTATTGTTAACCCCTGTTTATGAGTTGAAATTATGGCAACTTGAATGGTCAATTACTATCGGTAGGGGCTGAATAGAAACGTAGGGTTTGGTTGCTAGTTGTAGGGGCATTCCTACTGCTTTGACGAATTACGCCTTGACGATGTAATCCTCACCGATAGAGTTTTTAGCAGGAATTGCTGCCCGATTTATTGCTGGGGATGGGTGGTTCGATGCCGTTGATGGTTCCGCATTAAGCCGCTATGAAGTTGCCGTGCGGTGCGATACAGTCCGCTGACTGCTACATTTTAAAAGGCTTCAGCAACTTGCAAGCCACGGCGTACTGGACCAGTTCGGCCAGTGAATTCATTGCCATCTTGTGCAGGATGCGGGTCTTGTGTGTACTGACGGTCTTGGCACTGAGGTGCAGCAAATCGGCGATTTCGGTAATCGTTTTGCCGCTGACGAGCAGGCTGAATACTTCGAATTCACGATCGGACAATTTTTTGTGGGGGGAGTCGTCATCGGATGGCATTGCATCCATGGCAAGCTGTTCGGCGACCTCGTTGCTGATGTAAGGACGGCCGGATGCGACTTTGCGGATCGCACTTAGCAATTGCGTCCCGGCACTTTCCTTTGTCAGATAACCGCGCGCTCCGGCGCGTATGGCGCGTATCGCATATTGCTCTTCTTCATGCATTGTCAGGATCAGGATCGGCAGTCGCGGTGCTTCATCCTTGATCTGACGGATCAGTTCGACGCCGCTGCGTCCCGGCATCGACAGGTCCAGCATCAGCAGATCGAAGCCACCTTTACGTACCTGGGCGAGAACTTCGAATCCATCGACCGCTTCACCGACGACTTCAATGTCCTCTGCTCCTTCAAGGATGCGCTTGAGACCTTCGCGCAGATAGTGTGATCATCAGCAATCAGTAGCCGGATCATCGGTGGGTCCGGCGTAACAAGGATGGCTGTCGAGCCACGCCGGCACGCGCCGGAGCGACTTTGCCGGTCATGCTGGTGCGGTAAAAAATACCGCTGAGCTGGATCGGGTTACGCTGACTGCGCTGACTGTGAACTGCTGCGTAACGCATGATCTGTATTAATTTCTGATGTGAGTCGGTCTGGTTGGGGGCGCCTGCGCTTTGCCGGCGTTTTTAGTACGGTAACCGGACAAGATGACACGACACAGGGGCGATAAATCCATCTTTTTTTACCTCGAAACAAGTTATCTGAAATTAATTTTGTGCGATTGATAAGCGTCAATATCAAGTCGGATTCTGCATCGATCTCTCTCGCTATTTCTTATTCGGCCCGTGTTGATTCCGGGATCCGGCTGTGATGACCGTCCTTGTTACCTGATCGCTGCAATGCGCCCGCGATGGCGTGTCAGAGAGTGTCCGGTGAGTCCAGCGGTAGTCTGATCCTGATCGTTGTGCCGCAGTCGACGCCGGTTTCGATGATCAGTGTGCCGCCCAGTGCCTCCACACGTTCACGCATGCCGGTCAGTCCGAATGCTTTGGATCCGGATGGTTGTTGCGGTTTGAAGCCGCATCCGTTGTCGGAAATTGCCACCAGCAATTGGCCGGATGGGGCATCGATGCTGATCGTGATGGCGCTGGCTTTTGCATGCTTGGCAATGTTGTTGAGCGCTTCCTGCACGATGCGGTAAACCTGGTTGGTCAGCGTCGTTCCGACCAGCGGCGGACAGGCCGGCAGATCAAGATGGCAGGGGATCCGGTAGCGCTTGGCATGACCATCGACCAGCAGGGCGAGTGCTTTGAACAGTTCATTTTCGTCAACCGGCCCTGACGAGGGGTCAGCCAGAAGCCGTCGTACCGAGCCGACCATGGTATCGACCAGCACATCGATGCGTTCAAGGTGCTGAAGTGTGGCCGGCTTGCGTGCGTCGGGTTGGTCGGCCAGTTGCGCTCGCAGCAAATCCAGGTCCATTTTCATTGAGGTCAGCAGTTGACCGAAGTCATCATGTATTTCCTGCTTCAGGTATTTTCGCCACCCGGTCAGAATGTCCTCGCTGGTGCGGTTCGATGCCAGCTCATTTAACAGGATGGTGGTGCAGCGCCGGCGGCCGCTGCCGGTCATGAAGATGGTGGCCTCGAACCCGAACAGGCTACCGTTGCGGCGCCGCGCCTGCTGGCCTTCCTGCCCGGACAGCCGGTACACGGCGACCTCGTCGGTATGGTGCGGCAGCGGCGCGATAGGTCGGGCACCCTTGAGTCGATGTGGTAACAGTTCGCTCAACGACGTGCCGAGCAGGTTGTCTTCGCCAGTGCCGAACAACTGGCTGGCTGCGCCATTGAAAACAATGATGCGCTGCTGGCGGTCGATACTGATGATGGCTTGCCGGTTCAGTGCAGTCAGTGTTGCGAGGTGCAGCTTGGATTGCCAGGTCTCATGTGCGTCCGTGCGGGCGCGCTGGCGGATGGCCTCGCGCCGCTGCAAGGCTTCCCTGGTCAGCCAGCACAGCAATCCAGTCAGTAACAAGCCGGCAAGCGAGACCCCGATCGAGGCGGTGGCGGGCGCGCTGGCGCCGCCGGTTTCCAGGGTCCACTTCTGGCCGTGCAGGTTGACCGGCCGCAGCGTCCGGCGTGCGCTTAACAGCTCTCCGGAACTCTGGTAAAGCAGTGCGCCGGCTGCGGCAGCCTGCTGATCGAATAAACGTAATGAAACCGGCGTCGTGCGAGCCGGGTCCAGTCCGGTCTCCAGTACCGTCTCCAGTACCGTCTCCAGTCCCATCATTTGCGCATCGATCTGCACGACGGTGAAGACAAAACCCACCAGCGTTTCTTGACGCTGTTGGGCGCCCGCTGGTACCACGTTACCGGGGAAAACCGGCAACACGAGCAGGAAACAGGGCGCCGTACCAACTTGTCCCGGTAACTTTGCGAGTACCGGCGAGGCGCTCCCTGCGGCGTGTTGCAATGCAGGGGCGAGCAGCGCATCCGACATCAAGTCATAGCCGGCACGGGTAACCGGGCTGCCGTTTTCCGGCGTGGCATGGAGTACCGGCATGATCGACTCGCCACTATGCAGCGGATAAATCCGGTAATCGGACTGGCCATCGGCCTGCATGGCATTAATAAGTGCCGCTTTGCCGGTCGTGGCGATATGTTGCGCGTAACCGAACTGGCGCAGGCCTGCCGGCAAGCCCAGTCGCTGCAAATGTTGCAAGTAAGTATTCCAGTGCCGGCTTTGTACGATGCGATCGAGCATGAGCATCGCGGCAGCACTATGCAATAGCTGGATGTGGTTATCCAGATGGCGCTCCAATTGTGCCAGCGTGCGTTGTGTTCGCTGCTCGGTATCGAGCGTGGCAATACGCAATTCGTCATTGCGTACGACAACAAGTAGTAGCATGGTCGCGGCCAATGTCAGCATCGGCAACAGCCAGGTGCCCTGGACGAGTACGTCGCCGAGCAGCGTCTTGAGTCGCGTGCTGAACCGGCTGGAGGAAAAAGGAAGGTCAGTAGCGGCCGATGGCATGGAGATTGGTCGGATCGTGGGTGGAGGATAACCGGATCAAGTTGATCCGGCGGGGTCCGGCGATCTTACCAATAGTCGTTATTGCTGTGCCTGTTGACTGCAAAGAGATGCGCAATCCTGTGGCTGGTGCGCATCGTTGCAGCTGTCCACCTGTGATTTGCCAGTGGCGGGGAGACCTCAGGCTGGTTTGGTTTACTGCATGAACCAGCCATGGCTGACGACGACCGACTGGCCTGTCAGGGCGCTGGTCGGGAAGGAGGCCAGAAACACCGCAGTGCGGGCGACATCCGCCGTGGTGGTAAATTCGCCGTCGACAGTGTCTTTCAGCATCACGTTCTTGATCACGTCGTCTTCGCTGATGCCGAGTTCTTTGGCCTGCTCGGGAATCTGGCGATCGACCAGCGGCGTGCGCACGAAGCCGGGGCAGATCACGTTCGAACGGATGCGGTGCTTGGCGCCTTCCTTGGCGACGACTTTGGCCAGACCGATCAGACCGTGCTTGGCGCTGACATACGGCGCTTTCAGCGGCGACGCTTCGTGCGAGTGGACTGAACCCATGTAAATGATCGCGCCGCCATTGCCGCTGGCGATCATCGCGCGCATGCAGGCACGGGTGGTCAGGAAGGCGCCATCGAGATGGATCGCCAGCATTTTTTTCCACTTCTCGAGCGACAGGTCAACGATCGGGCTGATGATCTGGATGCCGGCATTGCTGATCAGGATATCGACTCCGCCCCAGGCTTTGACGACGGCCGCGATACCGTCATCAACCTGCGTTTCGCTGGTGACATCCATGACGATAGCCATGGCCTGGCCGCCAGCCTTGATGATGTCGTCGGCCGTAGCCTGGGCCGCATCGAGCGCCAGATCGGCGATGACGACGCGGGCGCCTTCCTTCGCGTATTCAAATGCAATTTCCTTGCCGATTCCGCTGGCAGAACCGGTGATCACAGCAACTTTGTCTTTGAGTAACATTGGTCATCCTTTATAGCTGTTGGAGGGGCGTGGCAGTGCTGCGCTGCACAGTATAGAACCAGCACGCTCACCTTGGCCGATGACGTTGACGCTGGCCAGGTTCACCGCTACGCTGCTGCGCAATGTGCCGGCTGCTCTGATACCGTTCGGGCTTGCACCTTTTTTCCTCTTCTTCCTGATAGTGAGCACCATGGAAATCCAGCTCGGCGATGTCGGACATATCATTCAACTGGCGATTGCGCCGGTCTTCCTGTTGACCGGTGTCGGTACCAATCTGGTGGTGCTGACAAACCGGCTCTCGCGCATCATTGACCGTTCGCGCGTGCTCGAAGAACGGATCACGCCTGGCGCTGTGGTCGACGTGGCCGATAGCGCCGAAATCAATGTGCTATATCAGCGCGGCCACCTCATCAATGTCGCCATCACACTCAGCACGGCGTGCGCCCTGCTGGTCTGCCTGGTCATTGCGACGCTATTCATTGGCGATGCGTTCGACCTCAATTTCGGCAAATTCATCGCGGTCTTGTTTGTGGTAGGGATGTTGTCGCTGATCGGCAGCTACTTCTTTTTCATGCGTGAAATCTTCATTGCCACCAAGACCTTGACGATGCGGCGCCTGCTGCTCCGGTTGCCCTGACCGTTCCGGTCACTGTGGAAAACCGCTATTGCCTATATCATTCGGCACCCTCAGAATCCGTCACTCGATTTTGAAGACGTTTTTTTCACAGCTTTATTCTGACCGGAGTACCCGATGGCCCGTCCCCCGTTATACAAATCCCTCTATGTCCAGGTTCTGACCGCGATCGTCATCGGCGTCGCGCTGGGCCATTTTTATCCTGAATCCGGCGCGGCCATGAAGCCGTTCGGCGATGGTTTCATCAAGCTGATCAAGATGATCATCACGCCGGTCATTTTCTGTACCGTCGTCATCGGCATCGCCGGCATGGAAGACATGAAAAAAGTCGGCAAGACCGGCGGTCTGGCATTGCTGTACTTTGAAGTCGTCAGTTCGGTTGCGCTGCTCGTCGGTTTGCTGATGGTCAATCTGCTCAAGCCTGGCGTTGGCATGAACATTGACCCGAGCACGCTCGATACCAAGGGACTGGCCAATTATGTCGGTGCCGGCAAGTTGCAGAGTACGACTGAATTTTTGCTCAACATTATCCCGAGCAGTGTCGTTGACGCCTTCGCCAAGGGCGAAATCCTGCAAGTATTGATGTTCTCTATCCTGTTTGGTTTTGCGTTGCACCGGGTCGGCGGTCGCGGCACGCTGGTGTTCGATTTCATCGAAAAAATCTCGCATGTGCTGTTCGGCATCGTTGGTGTGATCATGAAATTTGCACCGATCGGCGCGTTCGGCGCGATGGCCTTTACGATCGGCAAGTACGGCGTCGGTTCGTTGCTGTCGCTAGGCATGCTGATGGGGACTTTTTACGGTACCTGCCTGATTTTCATTTTCGTGGTGCTTGGCTCGATCGCCCGCGTACATGGCTTCAGCATCTGGAAGTTCATCAAGTACATCAAGGAAGAACTGTTCATCGTGCTGGGTACGTCGTCGTCGGAATCGGTCTTGCCGCGCATCATGGTCAAGATGGAAAACCTCGGTGTTAAGAAATCGGTCGTCGGTCTGGTGATACCAACCGGTTATTCCTTCAATCTGGACGGTACGTCGATCTACCTGACGATGGCGGCGGTCTTCATTGCGCAAGCGACCAATACGCCGATGTCGCTGATGCAACAGTTCACGTTGCTGGCCGTGTTGCTGCTGACCTCGAAGGGCGCGGCTGGAATTACCGGCAGCGGTTTCATTGTGCTGGCCGCGACCTTGTCGGCGGTCGGTGGTTTGCCGGTGGCCGGTCTGGCACTGATCCTCGGCATCGACCGCTTCATGTCGGAAGCGCGGGCGCTGACCAATCTGATCGGCAATGGCGTAGCTACCGTAGTCGTCGCCAAGTGGACCGGTGATGTCGACATGGCAAAACTGTCCCATACGCTGGACAATCCGAACGCCGTTGAAACCGACGAGCCGGAAGTGCTGGCCGAAAAGACCCATGGCGTGCCACAGGCACCGTTGTAATCACCGCTTGATGCGCTTGTCGTAGTCACTGCATGCCAGAGCTCTCTGGCGTCACCCGCCATGTTCACCATGGCGGGTTTGCAGCAAAATTCCTCCCTGTTACCTGATGCCGTGCCCACCCTAGGGTACTTACTCCTGCGCCGCAATCATCCCCATGACCTCGAACAACGTGATGCTTTGACGCACCGCATTGGCACGCGCAACGAGCAGGTTGCGGCGGTTGGTCAGCGCGATGCGCTGGGCATCGAGCACGTCGATGAAGCCGGTCAGTCCATTGGTGTAGAGCGTGCGCGCTTGCGACAGGGCGGCGTCGGCTGCAGTGCTGGCGCGCTGCAATGCCTCGATCCGTCGGTCCAGACCTTCGGCGGCTACTAGCGCTGCTTCGGCTTGTTGCAGCGCCTGCAGCAGCGTTTGACGATACAACTGACCGGCTTCGCGCACCCGGGACTGCTCAAGATCGACTCCGGCGCTGCGCGCGCCGCCATCGAACAAGGCGATATCCAGCACCGCCGCCACACTTTCAGTGACGATGGCGAGCACGCCGCCGCTCAGTCCAGCCGAGGTTAGCGCCAACGTGCCTGGCAATCGCAGGCGCGGATAAAAAGCTGACTCGGCCACGCCCAGATTGGCTGCGGCCACGGCCAGAGCACGCTCGGCAGCGCGCAAGTCAGGCCTCAGTCGCAACAGGTCGATGGGGCGCGGTACCGGTTGCTGGCCCTGGAGTTCAGGTAAGCGGGGCATGCCGTCAGCACTGTCGAGTGGTTGCGGACGCTCGCCCGCCAGCACTTGCAAGGCCGCTGCCGCTTGTTGTACGCGCACCGAGGCATTTGCGGCATCGGCCTCGATCGCTGCGGCATCGGCCCGCTCGCGATCCAGGTCGAGCTGCGGCGACAGCCCGGTGCGCACCAGCACCTGAACCACGCGCAACACTTCGGCTTGCATGGCTAATGCATTCGACAGCAGGTCCTGGTCGAGGCGGGCTTCCTGCCATTCCACATAAGCCCTGGCCGTCAAGGCGGCCACGGACAAACGCGCCGCCTGCACCAGGTCTTCATTGCGCAAGACCGACGCTGCCGCCGACCGCTCGGCCTGCAGCAACCCGCCTCCCACATCCAGATCCCAGGCCAGCGTCAGGTCCACGCTGGCATCGCTGGACCCTTGGCCAGACCCACTGCTGCTGTTGTTGCTGCTGTTGCTGCTGCTGTTGCCGTCGCTGCCGCTGCTACGGCCGCGGGATTCAATGGTGCCGACGGCACCGATCACCGGCCGGCGTTGCGCCCGTGCGCCGCCCAGCAGCGCTTGGGCTTGTACGACCCGTTCGCATGCGATGTCAACGCCTGGGTTGTTTGCCAGCGCGCGCTCGACCCAGCGGCCCAGCACCGGATCGTCAAAACGCTGCCACCACAGCAGGTCCGACGCCAGCGGCGTCGTTGCGCCGATCGGATAGACAGAAAATCGATCCGCGCTGGTCAGTCCCAGCGTGGGCGGTTTGGGCGGCGCTGTCACACTCGCACAAGCCGCCAACGCCAGGGCCAGCGCGCTCATGGCAAAGTGGCGCCTCATGCCGAATCTCCTTCCTGTACCGCAGCCAGTTTCATCTCGGCGGCCAGCAACGCCCCTTGACTGGCACGCGGTTTGGCAAAGCGTGCCAGTCCGAGATAGACCACCGGCGTCAGAAACAGTGTGAACAAGGATGCCAGTGAGAGACCGCCAAAAATCACCCAGCCAATGGACGCGCGCGACTCGGCACCGGGACCGCTGCCCAACACCAGCGGCAGCGCCCCCAGCACGGTCGACGCCATCGTCATCATGATGGGGCGCAAGCGCTTGACAGCGGCCTCCTGCGCCGCTTCAAGCACAGTGCGTCCGGCGTCACGTAACTGGTCGGCAAACTCGACCATCAGGATGCTGTTCTTGGCCATCACGCCGACCAGTAGCAACAAGCCGATCTGGCTGTAAATATTGAGGGAAGTCCCGCTCAAGGTCATCGCAAAGACCGCCGCCGCCAGGCCAAACGGCACCGTGATGATCACTACGGCGGCGCTGGTGACGCCCTCGAATTGCGCCACCAGCACCAGAAACACGACCAGTAATGCAATGGCGAAGGTGATGGCGACATCGCGGCCGGTTTGCTCCAGCGTCGCCGCATCACCCCGGAACAGCAGACCCATGCCGGTCGGCAGTTCCTTCGCCGCCAGCGCACGCAAATCGTTCACCGCCTGTTGCAGTGGCATGCCGTCGGCGGTCACTGCACTGAGCTGCACGGCACGGCGCTGTCCGAGTCGCTCAAGTTCAGAGGCAATCGCGGTTTCTTCGAGTTTCACAAATTGCGACAAGGGCACCAGACGGTCTCCCGCGACGCCGCCGGCGCGCACGCTATAGCCCAGCAGATCCTGCGGATCGGTTGCGCGGTAGGCGTTCGAATCCAGCATCACCGGCAAGTTGCGGTCGTCGACCGTCAGCTCGGCAATTTCGGTGCCGTCGACCAGCGACCGCAGCATGATGTCGAGTCCTTCAATCGACACGCCGAGCTCGGTGGCGCGCTGGCGATCTATCCTCAGGGTCAGCTGCGGTTGGGCCACGGTGTAGTCGACCCGGACGTCGCGCAAACCGGGCAGATCGCGTTCGATGGCTTGCGCAAAGCCATAGGCCGCGTCGGCGATGCGCGCATAGTCATCCCCCGTCACGCCCATTTGTACGCTGCCATCGCCGCCGCCGACACCCAGACTGTTGCCAGAACGAATGCGCACGCGCACGCCCGGCAGCTGGTCCAGCGCTTTTTGCAGCCTTGCCGTGAGCTGCGCCTGCGTCACCGAGCGTTTGCTCCAATCGGTCAATGGCGCGACGATCTCGGCGCGGTTCAAGTCATAGCGACCGGTGATGGTGAAAATGTTCGTCACCAGGCCTTCGTCTTGCAAGGGCGTGACCACGGCCAGCGCTTGCTCGAGCTGGCGGTCGATGTAACAAAGGCCAACGCCGTTGGGTCCCTCCATCCGGATCGACAGCAAGCCGCGGTCTTCGGTGGGGGTGAGTTCCGACACGAGCTGCGTGTAACTCCAGGCGGCAGCGCCAGCGAGCAAGCCGCAAGCCGCCGCTACCCACCAGGCCCGGCGCAAGGCCATGGCCAGGCATCGGGCATAGGTATTGACAGCGCTCTGACCCCAGCGCGATAGCTTGCGCCAGACCGGTCCGGGTGGCTTTTCTTCGGGCAGGCGCGAGGCGATCATCGGTCCCAGTGTCAGTGCGACGAACGAAGAAATTGCCACCGCAATGGCCATCACAAAACCAAACTCGGCAAACAGCCGGCCCGCCGCCGACGGCAGAAACGAGATCGGAACGAACACTGAGACCAGGGTAGCGGTGGTAGCGACGACGGCAAAAAAAACTTCGCGTGTGCCCAGTACTGCGGCCGCTCTCGGGCCCAGGCCCTGGCCGCGTCGACGCTGAATATTCTCCAGTACGACAATCGCATCGTCGACCACCATGCCGGTCGCTAGCAGCAGCGCCAGCAGGGTCAGCAAATTGACCGAATAGCCCAGCAACCAGATGGCCGCCAGGATGCCGATCAGCGCCACCGGAATCGCCACTACCGGCACCAGCGTGGCACGCCACTGGCCCAGAAAAATACCGACCACTGCCACCACGATCAGCACCGTCAGCGCCAGGCTGCTGAGCACTTCGGAAATGGCACCACTGATGAAATTGGCATCATCCGACACGACGGTGATTTGCAGGTCGCCGCCGTCGCGGTTGAGTCGGTCCACTACCGCGCGCACACCTTTTGAAATCGCCACGCTGTTCGATTGCGCCTGGCGCACGATGCCCAGACTGACCACGGTTCTGCCATTGAGTCGCATATACGAGGTGGCTTTGGCCGGGCTGTAGTGCACATCAGCGATTTCTCCGAGGGTCAGACCGGGACGCAGTTGCAACACCCGCAAGGCTTCCGGTGAGGTCACCGAGGCGTTGGCACGCACCAGCACCTGCTGATTGGGCGATTCCAGGCTGCCGGCCGGAACGTCGAACGGCGCCGTGCGCAACAGCGTGGCGACGTCGCTCACCGCCAGCTTGTGCGCTGCGAGCCGCAACGGATCAATGCGGACCAGCATGACGCGTTCACGCGAGCCGAACAGCGTGATGTCGGCTACGCCCTCGACCGCAATCAGGGCCGGTTCGATTTGCTCTTCCACCATGCGCGAGAGCGCGTCGATTGCCAGCGATTGACTGGAAACGGCCAGCTGCAGCACCGGTTCGGCGTCTGCATCGGCTTTCACGATGGTGAGGTTTTCGACGCCCTCAGGCAGATCACGTTCGACGCGGGCGACCGCGTCGCGCACGTCATTGGCTGCCGTCACCAGATCGACGTTCGGGTTGAATTCGATGATGACGCGCAAATTGCCTTCTTCGCTGGCAGAGCGCACCAGATAGACACCCGGCACACGGGAAGCTGCGCCTTCAATCAGACGGGTTACTTCAGCGTCCAGGGTTTCGGGGGCGGCACCAGGATATTCCGCGCGCACCGCCACGATCGGCCTGTCGATGTTAGGCAACTCACGTACTTCGACGCCCATCAAGGCGCCGATGCCCGCGATCACGATCAGCAAATTGATAACGATGACCAGCCAGGGCCGGCGGATGGACAGTGCGGGCAGGTCGTTGGTGCGATCGTCGTTCATCGGGGGACGCTGCCGTCAACCGGCTTGCCGGCGGGCTTTTCAACCGGACTGCCTACAATCCGCACACCGTTGCCTTCGCGCAGGCGCTGCACGCCTTCCACCACCACGGTTTCATCGCTCGTCAGCGCACCGTCGACCAGCACGCGTCCTGACGTGCGCCGCACCAGGCGAACCGCTACCTTGACCGACTTGTCCGCGCGGATGACCCAGACAAAAGAGCCGTTGCGGTCCCACTGCAGGGCCAGTTCGGGCACGCTGACAAAGGTTTTTCCGGGCATTGACAGCCGGACCGCGAACGACATACCGGGACGCAGCAGATCGGCCGTATTGGCGACCTGTGCCCGCATCCGCACATTGCGTGAAATCGGGTCGACGCGGCTATCGATCTCGGACACCTTGCCGGCAAACGAACGATCGGGATAAGCGGGATTGACCGCCGAGATCAGGTGGCCCGGGGCGACCCGTGCCAGATAGGGTTCGGGGACATCGAAGTCGATCAGCAGCACGCGCCGGTCGTCGATCGTGGTCAGCGCGCTGGCGGTCGTGACCCGGTCGCCACGTTCGATATCGGACAAACCGACGATACCGGCAAACGGCGCGAGGACGACCCGGTCAGCCAGCGCTACGCGGGCTTGCGCCAGGGTGATCCTGGCCGCACGCAAGACCGCGAGCGCTTCATCGAGCACACGCTCGGGTACGGCGCCGCTTCCTCTGGTTGCCTCATGCCGATTGACCAGCTTGCTGGCCGTATCGACCTGTGCCGCGGCGAGGTCAACTGCCAGGCGCTCCTGTCGATCCAGCAGGCGCAGCAGCACTTGCCCGGCACGCACAGACTGGCCGGTACGAAAGGCGACCTCGACGACCTCGCCTGCGACCGCCGGGAAAATCACTACCGAGTGACGCGCCGAACCGCTGCCGATGATATCGAGATCGACGCTATCGCGCACGCTGGTGCTGGGTGCCACGATGACGGGCATGGAACTGGGCGTGACCTGCGCAATTTGCGCTATCGCCGGCCCATGCAGCAAGAGCAACGCAGTCAGAATGAGGGGGAGGGCAGAGGAGATAGTCATCAAGACGTGATCGATGTTGAGAAATGAACCCGGAAGGGACGATTTCGGAGTCTAACCGGATTAGTCAGCCCAGGTTAATAGACGGGGAGTCCGATGGAATCGTTCCATTGCGCGATGAAAACGGAGCATGTCACGTCGCCACGATCCGAGAAATTTCGTATGGCCCATGCACAACCTGCACCGGGCCTGAAGTAATTCGATGAACGGCGACGCCACTCCAGTCAGGAACGATCGTTTATAGGCAATAGCGCGGTGCTTGCACGCGTCATGGCATCATCCGCCCTTGATTTCTATATCTAAGGTTCGCCGATGACTGCTCCGATAACGCTGCAACAAAATATTCCCCCCACTACCAAACGGCCTACCGGTGTGTCGCGTATCGTCGTCGTCGGCGGCGGTGCCGGTGGGCTGGAGCTGGTGACCCGGCTGGGACAGCGGCTTGGCAAAACGGGGCGCGCCGAGATCGTGCTGGTGGACCGTTCGCCATCGCACCTCTGGAAGCCATTGCTGCATGAAGTGGCTGCCGGCAGCATGGATGCCAATACCCATCAGGTCGATTATGTCGCGCAGGCGCGCTGGCATAATTTCGAATTCCAGCAGGGCCAATTGTGTGGCCTCGACCGCGCGGCCAAGCAGCTGAGCGTCGCGGCGCTGATCGACGAAGACGGCGTTGAAGTATTGCCAGCGCGCACGCTGGCCTACGACACGCTGGTGCTGGCCATCGGCAGCACGACGAATTTTTTTGGCGTGGAGGGGGCCGCCGAGCATGCGATGGCACTGGATGCGCTGAGCCAGGCCGAGCAATTCCGGCGTCGCCTGATTGCCGCTTGCATGCGGGCGCAAAATACCAGCGCGACGACACCCGGCTCGGCGTCACGGGTTGATGTCGTGATCGTCGGCGCCGGCGCCACCGGAGTCGAGCTGGCCGCCGAGTTGCGTAATACCGCCGAAGTCTTTGGCGCCTACGGGTTGCATCATCTGGACGGTCAGCGCGACATCCACCTGACGCTGATCGAAGCCGGCCCGCGTATTCTGGCGCCGTTACCGGAGCGCGTTGCACTGCAGACCACCAAGCTGCTGGAGCAATTGAACGTGACGGTACTGACCGGCGAAGCAGTCGTCAAGGTCGAGGCGCGCGCGGTCATGACTGCCAGCGGCAAGTCCTTGCCGGCCGACCTGATCGTCTGGTCCGCAGGGATCAAGGTGGCCGCCATTCTTGGCGAGCTTGGTTTGCCGGTCAACCGGCTCGGTCAAGTATCGGTGCTGGCCAGTCTGCAAAGCGAGATCGATCCGGCGATTTTTGCGATGGGGGATTGCGCCAGTTGCCAGTGGCCGGAAAAAAACACGACGGTACCGCCGCGTGCACAAGCCGCACACCAGCAAGCCACTTTTCTGGTCAATGCACTGCGCTTGCAGCTTGACGGCAAGCCGCTACCGGCTTTTCGCTTTATCGATCATGGTTCGCTGGTGTCGCTCGGGCGCTTCAATGCGGTCGGCAATCTGATGGGCAAGCTGACCGGTAAAACCTTGCTGGTCGAAGGTCTGGTGGCGCGTTTGCTTTACGCAGCGTTGTATCGCTCACATCGCATGGCGCTGCTCGGGCCACTGCGGATGCTGGTGGACATGCTGGCGCAATGGCTGCGCGGCAAAACGGTGCCGCGCATCAAGTTGCACTGAAGCGTGCAGGCAGTGCCGTTAGCGTAGCGCCGAGTAAGCCGTCGGCACCAGAAACTGGTTCTCGATCCGCTCAACGATGATCGCTTCCGCTTCGGTGGCGGCGCGCTGAGCCAGCCAGTCGGGATCGCTGGCAAAGGCATTCCACTTGGTTTCGCGTTCGGCCAGGCTGTCCCACTGCAGCATGTAGGTCAGCGTTTGATTGCTTTGGCCAACCAAGGTGGTCCAGAAGCCAACTTGACGGATGCCGTATTTTTCCCAAAAGCCAAGCGTGATGGTCTGGAAGCGATGGTTCAGCGCCGGCAGTCGGCCCGGCGCGCAATGATAGGTGCGCATTTCGTGGATCATGGAATTCCTTGTTGGTGAAGGGGGATGTCAGCCTTGTTGCGTGGCGAAGAATCGCATCATTTCGCGCGTCGCATGCGGACCGCGTGCATCAGTGTACGTGCCCTTGCTGCTGCCACCCGACCAGGCATGGCCGGCACCATGGATCAGCCATTGCTCGGCCAGCGGCGAGCCGTCAGGTTTTTGATGTTGCGTGCGGGTGTAGGCATGACCATCGGGCACGCGACCATTCTCGGTGGTCGACGGGTCCTCATTGCGGACATGTTGTTCAATCAGTTGCTCGCTATTGCGCGGATGGACGGTCTTGTCGTGGTCGCCGTGGAACACGATGATGGGCCGCGACCCGCTCGGCAGCGATCGGGCGGAGCGGGTTTCGTTCATGCCGCTGCGCATTGCCTGCATCGCCGACATCAGGTCGGTAGCGGCCGCGTACGGCAGGCCGGAATGGATGCCGACGGCGGCATACAGCTCCGGATACGTGCTGCCCATGATGGCGGCCATTGCCCCGCCAGCCGATAGCCCGGCCACATACACCTGTTTCGCCAGTACCTTGTAATCGGCCATGACCTTGCGCGTCATGTCGGCGATGATCGACGGCTCGCCTTGTTCGCGTTGCTGGTCGACCGCGTTGAACCAGTTCCAGCATTGCGAGCCGTTGGCTGATTTTGCCTGCGCCGGATACAGCACGAAGCAGGGCGTGCGTTCGGCTTGCGCATTCATTTCGGTGCCGGCGGCAAAGTCGTCCGGGTTCTGGGTGCAGCCGTGCAGCATCACCACCAGCGGCAGCGCTTGTCCGGTGTAAGCAGCGGGAACATACAACTTGTACTGACGGGTGCCGGCAGCATTGCTCAGCGTGCCGGACAAAAACCGGCCGCGCTCATCGGTGGCCGGTGGCGGAGTCGCCGCCGGTTGCCGCGCGCCAAAGCGGTTCAGCAAGTCGGCCACGAAAGCCGGGATGTCAGGTGGCGTTGCCACCTCCGGCGCCGGTGGCAATTCCCGTCCTGCCGGAGGCGGATTGATATCTTTCATGGCAGGACGTCGGGGCGTCGGTATCGCACCGGGCAAGCTGCGTTGCAGCACGCGCTGAACCAGATTGAGAGCGAGTCCTTTCGGGCCCGACTGCAGCAGGCGACTGGCTTTGCGCATCATTTCCTGCAGGTCGTTGTTCAGTTTCATGGATGTCCTTCACTGGAATAGGGGGAATGCAGGGTGAAAACGTCAGTGGATACGGTCCGCCAGCGCGCGTTTGACTTCATCGCTCGCATGCAGCGCGCCCAGTACGACGATCGATTCGATCGCGGCCAGGGCCAGTTCGGCACTGACATCGGCGGCAATACTGGCCAGTCCGAGGATCTGGATCTGCAGTTTCCGGCCGGCCAGCTGTGCGGCTTCCAGATCACTGCGGGAATAATGATGCAGGCCGAGCACCATGCTTTTGCGGGCAACGGTTTGCCGCACGATGTCGGCATGGGTGCCGAGCTGGTTGCGGATGGCGGTGCGAATCAGATCGGTGCGGTTCGAGTAAAACCCTTCCTGTACGAGCAAATCAATCTGGCCCAAATCAATCAGGCCGAGGTTAATCGTGATTTTTTCGCTTTCGGTAATTTTCGGTGTCGCTTTGGCAAGGGTGCCGGGCTTACGCATACGGTGTTCCTTGTGTGTAGGTTTTGGTCTAAGCATCTAAATAGATTCCATGCACCATCTGTGTGGATGGAATTATAGGCGAATGACCTCATCCGTCAACCTGTAATGCAGTTTTTCGCGGCACGCTGAATGGTCAGGGGCATGGCGATGCTGGTCCTTATGGTCGGACGTAGTACTTTGGTCCAATAGCGTTAGCGTTGAGATTAGTTACTATGATGCCAATTAATCAACGTTGTTTTCTTTCTGGAGCTCATCATGGCTACTCCCGCAAATACTTTCGTCAAACCCGTTTCAGCCGGGAGCAAGGTCGGGGCCATCGGCACTGTCAAGCTGGCTATTGGTGAAGTCACTGCAACCGATCAGAACGGCGTCCAGCGTGTTTTGCATGAAGGCGATCAGGTCAGTGCCAATGAGGTGATCCAGACTTCCGCAGACGGTTCGGTTGATATCCAGTTCATCAACAACACTCATGTCGACCTCGGGCGCAGTTCCCGGATCGCGCTGGATGACAGCGTTTTTGATCCGCGCCAGGCCGCGACTGACCAAAACGATATCGCGGCGATTCAGGCCGCAATTGCCGCCGGTGCCGATCCGACCACGCTGGTGCCGGCAACGGCAGCGGGTGCGGGCGCAACCGATGAAGGTGGTAGCAGCTTCGTGGTGGTGGATCAAAATGCCGCACGCGGTAATGTGACGAGTGGTTTCGAGACCGCTGGCGGCTTTGTCGCGCCACCTGTCCCGCTAGTGAATGGTGGTTTGTTGCCGGTTGCTGCAGCCGCTGCAATACCGCCCGAGGCGCCACCTGAGTCGCCGCCGGCAGTGCCGCCACCAGAAGTGCCGCCGCCGGTAGTGCCGCCGCCAGAAGTGCCACCGCCGGCAGTGCCGCCACCAGAAGTGCCGCCGCCGGTAGTGCCGCCACCAGAAGTGCCACCGCCAGAAGTGCCACCAGGTGCGGCCACGCCGCCAGTCACCGCAAATGACGTCATCACGACCAACGAAGATACGGCCGTCAGCGGCTCGGTGGCCACCAACGACACGCCCGGATCAGCCGGCGGCAATGTCTGGACCATCAATGCCGTTGCCACGCATGGTGAAGTGGCCTTCAATCCGGACGGGACTTACACCTACACGCCGGTCGCTAATTACAACGGACCGGATAGCTTTAGCTATAACCTGACCGATGCGAACGGCAATGTCAGCTCGGCCACCGTCGCCGTTACCGTCAATCCGGTCAATGATCCTCCGGTGGCCGCGCCGGACAGTTACACAACCGCCGAAAATACCCGGCTGACGGGCACCACGGTGCTGGCCAATGACACCGATGTCGAGGGTAGTCCCCTGACGGCAGCGCTGGTCACGCAGGCCGGACATGGCATCGTCGTATTGAACACCGACGGCACGTTCACCTATACCCCCAACGCGAATTACAACGGTCCGGATAGCTTCACGTACCACGCCAATGACGGCACGGCCGACAGCAATGTCGCCACCGTCAGCATCAGCGTCGTCCCCGGTATTCCGCCTGTCAATGCTGCGCCGGTCGCCGTACCGGACAGTTACACAACCGCCGAAGATACCCCGCTGACCGGCACCACGGTGCTGGCCAATGACACCGATGTCGAGGGTAGTCCACTGACGGCAGCGCTGGTCACGCAGGCCGGACATGGCATCGTCGTACTGAATACCGACGGTACGTTTACCTACACCCCGAACGCGAACTACAACGGTCCGGACAGCTTCACCTACCACGCCAATGACGGCACGGCCGACAGCAATGTCGCCATAGTCAGCATCAGCGTGACCCCGGTCAACGATCCGCCGGTGGCCGTGCCGGACAGTTACACAACCGCCGAAGATACCAGGCTGGTTGGCACGACGGTGCTGGCCAATGACACCGATGTCGAAGGCAATCCATTGACGGCCGTACTGGTCACACAGGCCGCACACGGTACCGTCGAGATGAGCACTGACGGCACGTTCACCTACACCCCGAACGCGAACTACAACGGTCCGGACAGCTTCACCTACCACGCCAATGACGGCACGGCCGACAGCAATGTCGCCATAGTCAGCATCAGTGTGACCCCGGTCAACGATCCGCCGGTGGCCGTGCCGGACAGTTACACAACCGCCGAAGATACCAGGCTGGTTGGCACGACGGTGCTGGCCAATGACACCGATGTCGAAGGCAATCCATTGACGGCAGTACTGGTCACACAGGCCGCACACGGTACCGTCGAGATGAGCACTGACGGCACGTTCACCTACACCCCGAACGCGAACTACAACGGTCCGGACAGCTTCACGTACCACGCCAATGACGGCACGGCCGACAGCAATGTCGCCACCGTCAGCATCAGCGTGACCCCGGTCAACGATCCGCCGGTGGCGGTCAATGATAGCGTCGGCACGGGGCAAAATCTGGTGCTGAATGGCAAGTCGGTACTCGCTAACGACACCGATGTCGAAGGTAATCCGCTCACTGCAGCGTTGGTAGCAGGGGCGCAGCATGGTGCTGTCATCTTGAATACTGATGGTACGTTCACCTACACGCCCATCAAGGATTATCACGGTCCTGATAGTTTTACGTATCAGGCCAATGACGGTGTCGCCAGCAGCAACGTCGCTACCGTGACCATTGATGTCAATGCCAGTCCGGTCGCTACCAAGGAACAGTACGGCGTGATTCAGGGCGGCACGCTGTCGGTCCCGGCGGCGAATGGTGTACTGAGTAACGATACCGATGTCGACTCCACGGTGCTGACGGCAGTACTGGTGCGCAATGTCGATCACGGATCGTTGACGCTCAATGCGGATGGCTCGTTCAACTATGTCCCGAATACCGGCTACAGCGGCAGTGACAGCTATACCTACAGCCCGAGCGATGGCATCACGCTTGGCGACAGCATCCTGGTCTCCTTGTTCATTGTTCCGCTGCCGCCGGGAGTCATCGCACCGGCGGTCCTGTCATCCTTCACCGATTTCAATAATGGCAGCGCTGGCGGCTGGGTCGCCCACAACACCGTGACTGGTGCCATTGGCGCGGTAGAGATCAATCCGGAGTCGACCTATGGCGGTCCGTCAACGACCAACCGGGTGCTGGAAGTCGAATCGACGCCGGGCATCAATTCGCTGCAGCAAGCATTTGATACCCACAAGGGCGCCGTCTATCACGTCGACGTTGATTTCTCGACGCGCGTCACTCCCGGCGCTGCTGGCGAAAACAGCACACTGCAGATGCTGGTCAACGGTACGGTCATCGGAGTGATGCCGGGAGGCAGTAGTTTTGCCACCGCACACCATACCTTTTCGTTCGCCGGTAGCGGTGGCAGCGATCTCGTCGAATTCCGCGCACTCGACGGCAAGGTCGATACCCTTGGCGGACTGCTTGATAATATCCGTGTTGCGCAAACTGCCAGTGCCTATCAGGGTCATGCCGCCCTGCTGCAACCGTTCACCAGCGTTTTCGGTGACGTGACCGATCATGGTGCCAGCCATGTGATCCGTTTGAGCGGGATGTCGATAGGCACTACCGTGACTGACGGAACGGCCGGCCACACGTTTGTCGCCACCGCCGTCGGGCAGGATGTCGAAATTTTTAATCCCGGTCATGCCAGCAGTGCCAACTGGAACCTCAACACGATCTCGGTGACTACGCCGGACAATTATGTTGGAAGTCTGCAGTTGACTGCAACCGAAAGCAGGACCTCCGGCGGCGTTGCCACGGCGAGCCATAATTTTGCGCTCAGCTACGCATCGACCACCTTTGCCGGGTCGACGGGAGTCGACATCATCCACGGCAGCACGGCCAACGACATCATCAGTGGTGGGCCCGGCGACGATATCCTCAGCGGTAGCCTGGGCATCAACACCTTCGTTTACCACAACGGTGACCTGGCCCCGGGGACCGGCGGCGACCACATTCTCGACTTCAAGGTAGGCACGGCATCGGTGGCCGGTGACGTGCTTGACATCAGCGACCTGCTGTCCGGGCACAGCATTAGCCAGGCGATGTTTGTCGGCAATGAAGCCAGCTACCTGCAGGTAACTAGCACCGGCGGTGTCACATCGATCCAGTTCGATGCAGACGGCACCGCAGGTGCCTCGCCGCTGCCGCTGGCCACGCTCGATGGTGTCGGGCCCGGCCTGACGCTCAACACGCTGCTTGACCATGGCCAGATTCATGCTGCCTGAACCGGTCAGTCCGCCCGAAGTGCAGGGAAGTGCGCTGCTCCACGCTGATCTGATCGGCGGCGCCAGCGTGCCGATGCCGCACTCCGGGGAGGCACCGGCGCTGGTCGTGGCACCATCGCCAGGCACCGATGTGCTGCAATTGGCCGACCTGCTCGACAGCGGTAGCCCCGGCCTGTCTGTTGCCGGCGGGTTCGTACTGTTCGAGCACCAGGGCAGTTCAGGCAGCATGCACGTGCGCGTCATGCTGGAAGGGGCGGATCACCATCAGCTGTTCGATGTCGGCACGCTTGCCTGCGGCCCCGACCTCAACAGCCTGCTCGGATTGATCGTGCCGGATGGCGCGTCAAGCTGATTGCCCCGGCCAATCCCGGACGGTTGGCGGCAGATTTAACATTTCACATGGGGGGCATTCGATCCGAATGGAATCATTTACTGGCGGCATCTTACTTCGGCCTTGTTTCATTCGAAGGTCAACGATAGCCCTTAATGTGTCCCGTCTATACCTGCGTCATTTCCATTAAAAATAACTTCTGCTATATTCAATGTCGAATTGACAATTCGACGTTGATTCCCCGTTGTTTTTACTCTTGGAAAGGGACCTTCTCATGTCTGCTCGTGCGCGTATTTCATTTTCGTTGACCGTCATTGCTGCCGGTTTTCTTTTGACCGGTCCGGTGTCCGGTCAGTCACTGAAGGCAGCCGTCGAACAGACGTTGCAAACCAATCCTGATGTGCTGGCTGATGCCAACCTGCGTCTGTCGACTGATGAAGCACTCAAGGCGGCAAAAGGAGGCTATCTGCCCAAGGTTGACCTCGGGATCGGCATGGGGCGCGAGTGGAGCGATAACTCGACCACCCGCTTCAACGGTGGCACGTCGTTTCTGACCCGCAATGAAGCCTCGCTCACCTTGAACCAGATGCTGTTCGACGGCGATCAGGTCAAAAGCGAAGTCGATCGCAATCAGGCACGGGTTGCGTCGGCCGCCAACAAGCTCAGCGGCACCTCCGAACAAACCGCCTTGCGCGTCATCGAAGCGTATCTGGAAGTACTGCGCAACCGCGATCTGGTCGTGCTGACCACTGCCAATGCCCAGGTTCACGTGCGCACCTACGATCAAATCAAGATTCGCAGCGACAGCGGTGTCGGGCGCAAGGCCGATCTCGAACAGATCAGCGCGCGGCAGGGGCTGGCCAATGCCAACCTGGTCTCGTCCGAAGCCAATTTGCGGGATGCCGAAATCAACTTTCTGCGGGTGGTCGGAAGTGCCCCGGCCAACCTCGACAAGATCGACGGGCCGCCGGCCAGTCTGATTCCCGGTTCACTGGAAGCGGCGCTGAAAACGGCGATCGATAATCATCCGACACTGATGTCGGCCCGGGCCGATTTCGAGGCGGCCAATGCACAAATTACCGGTGCCAAGTCAACCATGTCACCGCGCCTCGATCTGCAACTCGGTACCACGATCAACCACAATATCGATGGCATCGAGGGGCGCAACGACTCCCGCTTTGCCATGTTGCGTTTGCGCTGGAATCTGTTTAACGGTGGTTCGGATACCGCCCGCCTCAATGAAACCGTTGCCTTGTCCGGTCAAGCCCGCGAAATCATGAATCGTACCTATCGTCAGGTCGACCAGAGCACGCGGCTATCCTGGAATGCGCTAACCTCGGCGCAACTGCGGATGCCGTCGTTGCGACAGCATGCCGAATCGAGCGCACTGACCCGCGATGCTTATACCAAGCAATTCAGTATCGGGCAGCGCACCTTGCTCGACATGCTGGACTCGGAAAACGAAACCTTTACGGCGGCCTCGAATTACGTCAACGGGCAGTACCTGGAAGTCTTTGCCAAGTACCGCGTGCTGGCTGATATGGGCCAATTGCTCAGTTCACTGGGCGTCGCAAAGCGTCCGGAGAGTATGCTGGCAACTTCGATGGCGAATCCCACCGCAAAGAACTAGTTCCGGACTGGCCGCAGGCGCCGTTCCGGAGCCGGGACAGCGCTTTTTTTATGACAGGGCAGGTTGATGCAGTCACGCGGCGCATCCATGATGGTGGGGACGGAAGGCAGGGCGGCTTTGCTGTCGCGCTGGTTTCCTGACATTTTTTTTGGTCCGGGCTTTGCTGTTCTGTTCGATGCCTGAGCTAGCCTTGGCCGCAGGTCGATCCCGTCTGATTGTCTGCCGGAGCCTGTTGCTGCTGGCGCTGCTGTGCACGGGCATTGTCAGTGTCCACCCGGTCGAGTCGGACATCGTGTTGCCGGCGCGCGTGCTGGACGCTGCCGAACGCAAATACGGTGCGGGCGCTCGCCAGCGCCTGGTCGCCTGGCAGCAACTGGTCGGCGCAGCGCACGGTCGCCCCGAAGCCGACAAACTCAGGCTGGTCAATGACTTCTTCAATACGATACCGTTCATTTCCGATCTCGAACACTGGGGCCGGGAAGACTACTGGGCAACACCGACCGAAATGCTGGCCAGCAATGGCGGCGATTGCGAGGATTTCTCGATTGCCAAGTATTTTTCGCTGGTCGCGCTGGGCGTGTCGATCGACAAATTGCGCATCACCTACGTCAAGGCGCGTGACTATAATCCGGTTAGCCAGGCGCACATGGTGCTGACGTATTACGCCACGCCGGGGGTGATGCCACTGGTGCTGGACAACCTGATTCCCGAGATCAAGCCGGCCTCGCAACGGCCCGACCTGACCCCGGTGTACAGCTTCAACGGCGACGGTCTGTGGCTGGCCAAAGCGCGTGGCGACGGCAAGGCCGTCAAGGGTGGCTCCGGCAATATCAGTCTGTGGCGCGGACTGATTGCGCGCATGGGCAAGGAATTCGACTGATGCATCGCTTGCACATACTCCCAAGGAAATCATGACTCTCCTGCGACAACTTACCGCCGTCATCATTGCGCTGTTTGTCCTGCTGTTTGCAGGCACCGTCGCCATCAGTGTCTCGGATGCGCGCACCTACCTCGATAGCCAGCTCAAGACCATTTCGCAGGACACGGCCACCTCGCTGGGTCTGAGCTTGTCGCAGGATTTTGCCGCGTCCGACATGATTCTGATCGATAGCAAGGTCAGCCTGATTTTCGATAGCGGCTATTACCGCGAAGTGACGGTCGCCGGTCTTGATGGCAAAGTCCTGGTACAGCGATTGTCAACGGCACGGGTGCCGGACGTGCCGGCCTGGTTCGTGCGGCTGTTCCCGATCGAGACGCCACGTGGCCAGGCATTGATCATGTCCGGCTGGCAGCAGGCCGGCACCATCACCGTGGCCGCCAATCCGGCAGCGGCCTACGCGACGTTGTGGACCGGCAGCGTCAAGTCGTTCTGGTGGTTCTTTGCCACGCTGGTGCTGACGTCAGTGCTGGCGATGGTCGCGTTGCGCCTGATCCTGCGTCCGTTGCATCTGGTTGAAGCGCAGGCCCGCGCCATCTGCGACCGCGAATATCCGGTTCAGGACAAGCTACCCTGGACGCTGGAATTGCGCAGTGTGGTCGTCGCCATGAACCGCATGACGCGCAAGATCAAGGCGATGTTCGACGATCAGGCCGAAGCCATGGAGCGGTTGCGCGCCGACAGTTACCGCAATGCGCTGACCGGGCTGGCCAACCGGCGCTATTTCGATATGCAGCTACAGCAAATGCTGGCCTCGGATGATGAATTCCACAGCGGTGCCTTGCTGCTGGTCGAACTCAAAGACTTCAAGGCGTTCAACGAACGGTGCGGCTACACCGCCGGCGATGAGTTGCTGCGCGGAGCGGTCGCCGTCCTCAACGAAGTGGTTCAGACCGAAGCGGGGCTCGACTGTTTTGTCGCGCATCTGGCGGGCGCCAGTTTTGCGCTGGTCGTGTCGAATGTCAGCGAACCTGAAGCGATCGAATTCGGCGAGCGGCTGGCGGCGGCACTGGCGCAATTGCACCAGCGCGGGCTGGTCGATAGTGCTGACGTCGGTCACGTGGGCATGGCGATTTACCGGCGTCAGAGCGCCAGTCAGTTTCTGTCCGAAGCCGATACCGCGTTGCGGGCTGCGCAAATCAAGGGACCTAACACTTTGCACATTCATGTTGACCGTGGTGTTGCCGTGGTGGCCTGGCCGGCTACGCGCTGGAGCGAATTCCTGCGCGACGTGATCGCGCACAAAAATATCGTGCTGCATGTGCAGCCGGTCTTGCGCAACAGCGGCGAGCAGGCGGTGCTGCATTACGAAACGCTGTTGCGGGTCACTGGCGACGAGGGGCAGCTGATCCCGGCGGTGGTCTTCGTGCCAATGGCCAAGCGGCTCGGACTGGTTCAGCAAATCGACCGGCTGGTGGTCGCCGAGGTACTGCTGCGCTTGCAGCAGCAGCGCTATGGCGAGCACATCATCGCCGTCAACCTGTTCTCGGCGACGCTGCAGGACGCCGGCTTTGTGGCCTGGCTGGATGCCGCCTTGCGGGCTGATCCGGCGGCGGCCCGACGTATCGCCTTCGAGGTGCCGGAATACGGCGCACTGGAGAACCTGGATGCGCTGCGCGCGTTGGTTAATCTGGTACACCGTCATGGCAGTCAGTTCGGCATTGACCATTTCGGCCGCGGCTTTGCCTCCTTCGGTTATCTGGCGACGCTTAAACTGGATTACCTGAAGATCGACGGCAGCTTCATCCGCAGCATCGACACGCAGCGCGATAACCAGTTCCTGGTCGAAGCGATCTGCAAAATCGCCCACGGTCTGGACCTGCAAGTCATTGCCGAGTCGGTCGAAACCGACGCCGAACGGACCATGTTGGCCACTCTGAAAATCGATGGTGTGCAAGGCTTCGGTATCGGCCTGCCGGGCGAACTGTAATGGTTGCCATCACAAGAGCATCGCCGCGTGCTTGACCTGTTCGGGCCACGCTGGCATATCGGCTGTTCACCAACGGGTCTGGCGCTGGTGCAACGGGACCGCTTCGGCCATCACGTTGGTGTTGCCATCGAACGTGACTGGCAAACCAGCACCGATCCGTTGGCCATGCTGATCAGTCAGCTGCACCTCGCGCTTGACCGGGCCGGTTGCGCCGGTGCCCGCGCCACGTTGGTGTTATCGGATGACTGGTGCCGGATCGGCATCGTGCGCTCGACGGCGGAGCTGGCCGGGTCGTGCGGAACCGGTGCCGGAACGGGTGACTGGCGCTGGCAAACCAGCCCCGGCAAACCTTGTCTGGCAGTTGCCGTCCCGGCCCTGTTGCAGGCGAGGTTACAAGATACGGTGGCGCGCTATCGCTTGCGCGGCGTGGTACCGGTGCCGCATTGCCTGGTGGCGTGGAAGCGCTGGCAGGGCGACTTGAAAAGCGGCGACTGGTTCGGCATCCTGCACGACAGTCGGATCACGCTGATCAGCCGCAGCGGTGGAAGAATGCAGGGCGTACTGCAGCAGTTGCTGCATCAGGACGACATGAAAAATCCCGACTGGCTGGCAGCCCGTGTCTGTATCGAATCAGCACGACGGGGTTTGCCGGCGCCGACGCGCATTGCCCTGTGTGGTGAAGTACCCGAACCCTGGACCAAGGTGTTGCCGGGACGGTTGGCCTGCATCGCGCTGCGCGAAAAAAAACTGCCCGCAGGCTCACTCGCGGTGGCGCTGGCGCAAGCCGGTATCCCGGCCTGATCTGGTCGTGTGCGGTGCAATCTGCGACAATCCGTCCATGACTTCCCTTGTTCCCGATTCCCCCGAAGGCGCTGCCGCACCCTGGCACAGTGCCTTCTACAAATTCGTCGCACTCGACGATCCTGATGCGCTTGTGCTGCAGTTGCGCGCACTCACGCAGGCGCTGCTGGGCAGCGTGCTGGTAGCCGAAGAAGGTCTCAATGGCGTGCTGGCCGGTACCGCGGTCGAGCTCGATGCCTTCGAAGCAGCCCTGACTGCCGACCCGCGTTTTAGCGACATGACCTTCAAGCGCAGCGCCTGCACCACGCCCCCATTCGGTCGCCTCAAAATTCATCGCAAGAGCGAGATCGTCTTCATGGGCGTGCCCGGTGTCGATGCGGTGCGCCCGACCGGCATCAGCGTCAGTCCGCAAGAATGGCGCGAACTGATCGCCGCCGACGATGTGGTGGTCATCGACAACCGCAACAGCTTCGAATACCGGCTTGGCAAATTCAACAACGCGGTCGATCCGCTGGTGGCTAATTTTCGCGATTTCCCCAAGTTCATCGAAGCCAACGCGCCGGCCTGGCAAGCCGCCGGCAAACGGGTCGCGATGTACTGCACCGGCGGCATCCGCTGCGAAAAAACCAGCGCCTGGATGCAGGACATGGGCATCCCGATTTACCAGCTTGAAGGCGGCATCCTGAATTATTTTCAGACCATGCCCGACGCTGAAAAAGACTGGCAAGGCGAGTGCTTCGTGTTCGATAACCGCATTGCGCTTGACACCCGTCTCAACGAAACCGGTACCACGCTGGAAGACGTCTACGACGGCGAACCCGATGGCGAATGGCGCTTGCAGCGCGCGCGCCGGCTTGCCCAGTCCGGCTCGTGACGCCTACCCGCCTGACCCCGCCCGAGCGCGATGGTGTGGGTGCCAGCGTGGTGGCGTTGCCGCCCGGTCCGTGGCGCTTGCTGCTGGATTTTCTGGCAGTGCAGTTTCCGGCGGTTGACCGCGCGGCGTGGCAAGGCCGCATGGAGCAAGGCGCTGTGCTCGATGCCAGTGGCGTCGCGCTTGCAGCGGATGCTCCCTATCGCGTCCATGCCAGGGTGTTTTATTTTCGCAGCCTGCCGACCGAAGCGGTGATCCCGTTCGACGAAGTCGTGCTGTTTCGTGATGACACACTAATCGTCGTCGACAAGCCGCACTTTTTACCGGTGACCCCGGCCGGACGTTATTTGCAGCAAACGCTGCTGGTGCGCCTCAAGCGCAAGCTCGGTATCGCAACGCTGGCACCGATGCACCGGATCGACCGCGAAACCGCCGGCCTGGTGCTGTTCACGATACAGCCGGCCACGCGTGCGCTGTATCAGGGGCTGTTTCGCGAGCGCGCCGTGACCAAGCATTACGAAGCGATCGCGCCGTGGCGGCCCGAACTGCACTTTCCGATGCAGGTACGCAGCCGGCTGGTCGATACCGAACACTTCATGAAAATGGGTGAAGTCGAGGGCGAACCGAATGCCGAGACGTGCATCGAATTGCTGGAAGTGCAGGGCGCACTGGCACGCTACGCACTGCATCCGGTCACCGGCCAGCGTCATCAGTTGCGGGTGCAGATGAACGGGCTGGGACTGCCCATCCTCAATGACCAGATTTATCCGCATCATGTGCCCGAACTGGCGCCCGGCATGCTGCCTGATTACAGCAAGCCACTGCAATTGCTGGCGAAATCACTGGAATTCATTGATCCGTTGTCGGGTTTGCCGCGTCGTTTCGAGAGCCGGCTGGCGCTGCATTTCGGGGTCGCCGATCACCCGCTTTGACAGGGATTGTTCCCACTGGAAGGCGTAACTTCAGGATGGTAAATTTTTACAACCAATGGACCTGATTTGTTTGCCCTTGAGGTCCTTGATGTAGGCTAGACTGCGCGGCCACACTCAGGAATTGACATGCCAGACGCTTCCGCTTTGGATCACACCAGTTTTCGCCGCATTCTCTCTCGCAACATCACTTTGCCGTTGGTCGGAGGGGGATTCAGTGCGCTGATTTTCGTCGCGCTGATTTTTTATCTGCTGACCGAACTCAAGGCCGTCGAGCATTCCGGACAGGTCATCAGCAGTGCCAATGAAATTGGCAAGCTGGCGGTTGACATGGAGTCCGGCATGCGCGGATTCGTACTGTCTGGCGATGAAGATTTCCTGTCGTCCTACGAGACCGCGCGCCCGCGAATCAAGGTGAATACGGATGCACTGACGATACTGGTGAATGACAACCCGATGCAGGTCGCGCGCCTGAATACGATAGCCAAACTGCTTGCCGGCTGGGATCTGTTCGCGCAGGAAGCGATTGCATTACGCCGCCAGGACGGGGACGCCGTCCGTCTGGTACGGGCCGGTCGCGGCAAATTACAGTTCGACCTGATCCGTACCGAAATCACACTTTTTCTGGACGTCGAACAGCGTCTGCGCCGCGAACGTATGGACAGTGCGCGTGCCGCCACGATTAACGTGGTCGTGCTGTATCTGATCCTGATCCTGTCAATGACCGGCTTGCTGGCGTTTTTCGGGCGGCGTGATCTGATGCGGCTGTCAGGTGTGTACGGCGAGACCTTGTCGGAATACCAGCGTCATGCCGGATTGCTGGAGCGGCAAGCATGGCAGCGCACCGGACAAAGCCGGCTGGTCAGCCGGAATCTGGGCCAGATGACGATGCCGCAACTGGGGCGCAGTGTGCTCGATTTTCTGGCCGAGGCCATCGGGGTCAATGTCGCAGCACTCTACGTGCAGCAAATCGACGGCAGCTTGCAGCGCGTTGCCAGCTATGGCCTGAACACGGACGACGCGTTGCTCGGTCAGACCGTCGAGGCCGGTGAGGGTCTGGTTGGCCAGGCTGCGCTCGGTCGCCGTTTGCTGCATCTTGATGACCTGCCGGAGACTTACCTCAACGTCAGTACCGGGCTAGGCCAGATGCCGCCACGCCATCTGGTGTTAGTGCCGTTGACGCACGATACGCATGTCAACGGCGTGCTCGAACTGGGCTTTCTGCAAGCGCCGGCCGAACGCGACCGCGAGTTGCTGGAATTGGTGGCAGCCAATATCGGCAGTGCATTGCAAGCCGTGCTGTATCGCGCCCGCTTGCAGGACGTGCTGGCCCAGACGCAGGAACTCAATGAAGAAATGCAGGCGCAGCAGGAAGAATTGCGGGCTTCCAACGAGGAGCTGGAAGAGCAGTCGCGCGCGCTCGAAGTGACGCAATCGATACTCGAAAACCAGAAAGCCGAACTGGAGCAGAGCAACCAGCAACTGGCGTTGCAAGCCGACGCGCTGGACCAGAAAAATGCTGACCTCGGTATCGTGCAATCCGAACTGGAAGAACGCGCGCAAGAACTGCAGCGCGCCAGCAATTACAAGTCCGAGTTCCTGGCCAACATGTCGCATGAGTTGCGCACGCCGCTCAACAGTTCGCTGATTCTGGCCAAGCTGCTGGCTGACAACCGGCCCGGTAATCTCAACGAGGAGCAGATCCGTTTTGCCGAAACGATTTATTCGGCGGGGAACGACTTGCTGGTACTGATCAACGACATTCTCGATATCTCGAAAGTCGAGGCCGGCAAGCTCGAACTGTCACCTGATGTGATTCCGCTCGAGCAGCTGATGGCGTCGTTGCGGATGACGTTCGAACCGATGACCAACGAAAAGCAGCTGGGGTTTTCTGCGCGGCTGGCTGACGATGCGCCGGCCAGCATCTTCGCCGATCGCCAGCGCCTCGAGCAGATCCTCAAAAATCTGCTGTCGAATGCGGTCAAGTTCACCGAGCGCGGCCAGGTCGCGCTGGTGGTGAAACAGCAAGCCGACGGCATGATTGCCTTCCACGTCAGCGACTCCGGTATCGGCATCGCCGCCAACCAGCAGGAAGTGATTTTCGAGGCATTCCGGCAAGCCGATGGCACCACCAGCCGGCGCTACGGCGGCACCGGACTGGGCCTGTCGATCTCACGCGATCTGGCGGCGTTGCTGGGTGGCGCGATCACGCTGGCCAGTGTGACCGGTGAAGGCAGTACCTTCACGCTGGTGTTGCCGGCCTTCGCCACGGTGGTGCCGGATACGACGCCGGTGGTCGCGGCGGTTGTTCCGCGCGTAGTCAAGGCCCCCGCCGCGCAGCCGGGCTCCGGCGTGTCCGTGCCATCAGCGCCATTCAGCGACGACCGCCTGCATTTGCTCAGCGCGGGCCGTACCTTGCTGGTGATCGAGGATGATCCCGTTTTTGCTCGCATCCTGTTCGAGCTGGCGCACGACATGGACTACCAGTGTCTGGTCACGCACGGTGCCACCGACGGCCTTGAAATGGCGGGCAGTTATCTGCCGGATGCCGTCCTGCTTGATCTTGGTTTGCCGGACGGTTCCGGGATGGCCGTGCTGCAATGCCTGAAAGCGGATCCGGCCACCCGGCATATTCCGGTCCACATCATTTCCGGTTCCGACCGGGCCCGCACGGCGCTACAGCAGGGCGCTGCCGGTTATGTCACCAAGCCGGCCACACGGGAGCGGCTGGAGCAGGTCTTCGCGCAAATCGAAGGACAAACGGCCCGGACCATCAAGCGCGTACTGCTGGTGGAAGACGATGTGCGCCAGCGCGAGAGCATGGTGCACCTGATCGGCGACGATGATGTCGAGATCACGGCCGTGGCCTCCGGCGAAGAAGCGATGGCATTGCTGCACAGCGTAACCTACGATTGCATGATCATCGACCTGTCGCTGCCCGACATGCAGGGTCACGAATTGCTGCAGCGGATGGGAACCGATCTGGTCAGTGCGTTTCCACCGGTGATTGTCTACACCGGGCGCAACCTTACGCGCGACGAAGAAACCAATCTGCAAAAGTATTCGCGCTCGATCATCATCAAGGGCGCGCGTTCGCCAGAACGCTTGCTCGACGAAGTCACGCTGTTCCTGCACAAGGTCGAATCCGAATTGTCGCTGGAACGCCAGGGCATGCTCAAAGCGGCACGCAACCGCGATCGCGTGTTCGAAGGCCGGCGTGTCTTGCTGGTCGATGACGACGTGCGCAATATTTTTTCGATGACCAGCGCACTCGAACATCAGGGCCTGACGGTGGTGGTCGGACGCAACGGCTTCGAGGCTCTCAGCCAGCTCGATGCGATTGCCGATGTCGACCTGATCCTGATGGATGTGATGATGCCCGGCATGGATGGCCTCGAAGCCACCCGCCGCATTCGCGCTGACCCGCGTTTTCGCAATTTGCCGATCATTGCGATCACCGCCAAGGCGATGAAGGATGACCAGGCGCGCTGCCTCACTGCCGGCGCCTCGGATTACCTCGCCAAGCCGGTGGATCTGGACCGCTTGTACTCGCTGTTGCGGGTCTGGCTGCCGAGCATGGAGCGGCTGTGATGCAGACGCTGTCGACCAGTGACATCGAAATACGTCTGCTCATTGAGGCCATCTATCTGCGCTACAGCTATGACTTCCGGGATTACTCGGCGCCCTCGCAGGCGCGTCGCGTGCTGCATGCGATGGTGCAGATGGATTGCCGGACCGTGTCCGAATTGCAGTCCCGTGTGCTGCATGACGCCGGGGCGTTCGCCCGGCTGCTGCAATATCTGACGATTCCTACCAGCGAAATGTTTCGCGATCCGTCGTATTTTCTGGCCCTGCGCGAGCAGGTCGTGCCGCTCCTGAAAACCTATCCGTCGCTGAAAATCTGGATCGCCGGTTGCAGTACCGGCGAAGAAGTGGTGTCGATGGCCATCCTGCTGCATGAAGAAGGCTTGCTGGAGCGCTGCATCCTGTATGCCACCGACATCAATGCGCACTCGCTGGACCAGTCCCGCAAGGGCGTGTATGCGCTTGACCGGATGGAGGGGTATGCACGGAGCTACCACGAGGCAGGCGGGCGTGCCAATCTGTCTGATTACTATACTGCGGCGTATGGGGCGGCGCTGTTCGACCGGACTTTGCTGGAACGGGTCAGTTTTTCCGATCACAGCCTGGCCACTGACAGCGTGTTTTCGGAGACGCAGCTGATCTGCTGTCGCAACGTGATGATCTATTTCAATCGGGCCTTGCAGGAGCGTGCGCTCGGTTTATTCCATGAGTCGCTGTGCCATCGCGGATGTCTTGCGCTGGGCAGCAAGGAGAGTCTGGATTTTTCCGACCATGCCAGGCAATTCGAACCGCTCGTCAGGAGCGAGCGCATCTACCGCAAGAGCGTATTGGAGAATGTTTGATGGCTGAACCAATGGCCGAAACAATGACTGAAACCCTGGCGGAACCCGCCCGTATCAAATTGCTGATCGTCGACGACCTGCCCGAAAATTTGCTGGCGCTGTCGAAAATCATCGAGCAGGACGATCGCATCGTCTATCAGGCGCGTTCCGGCGAAGCCGCGCTGGCGCTGTTGCTCGAACATGAATTTGCCCTCGCCATCCTCGACGTGATGATGCCGGGGATGGATGGTTTCGAGCTGGCCGAACTGATGCGTGGCACCGAGCGCACGCGCACGATTCCTATCGTGTTTGTCAGCGCAGCCGGCAAGGAACTCAATCATGCGTTCAAGGGCTATGAAACCGGTGCGGTCGATTTTTTGTACAAACCGCTCGACATCGCCGCCGTGCAAAGCAAGGTCAATGTGTTTGTGGCGATGCGCCGGCAGCAAGACGAAATGATCCAGCAGGTCGCCGCGCTGGAAAAAAGCCGCTGCGAGCTGCAGGCCATGAAAGACGAACTGCGCTACTCGCTGCAACTGCGCGATGATTTCATGTCGATGGTCGCGCACGAATTGCGGACGCCGCTCAACACCTTGCTGCTGGAAACCCAGTTGCGCGGCATGCATCTCGATCGTGGTAATGCCGAGGCGTTCGCACCGGACCAGTTGCGCCGCATGGTGGCGCGCGACGGACGGCAGATCAAAAGCATGATCCGGCTGATTCACGACATGGTCGATGTCTCGCGCATTCGCAGCGGCAAGCTGTCGATCCGGGCCGCCGAGATAGACTTGTCAATGCTGCTGCAACAAGTAGTCAGCGACCTCGGCCCGCAGGCGGACGTCGCCGGCAGCCGCATCACGTTGCAGGCAGGCGAGCGTCTTTGCGGACACTGGGATGATTTCCGGGTCGAGCAAATCATCATTAATTTGCTGACCAATGCATTGCGCTACGGTGCACGTAAGCCGGTTGAAGTGGGCTTGTCCTCCGGGTCCGGCCATGCGGTTGTCACCGTGCGCGATCACGGTGGCGGTATTGCCGTTGAGGACCAGCAACGTATTTTTGCCCCGTTCGAGCGGGTCGGCACGAACACGGTGCGCGAGGGTCTCGGGCTGGGTTTGTACATTTCCCGGCAGTTGGCAGAGGCACATGGCGGGACGCTGGAAGTGACAAGTACAGTGGGTGAGGGGGCAGTGTTTGTATTGCGTTTGCCGCTGGAAGTGGTGTGAAGGGGCGGCCCGGCCACCACCCGCGAGCGTGACTTAGCTACCTAGCCGATAGCCACTGTTCCGGCATACCCGGATGGCAAGTCCAGCCCGTGCATCACCGTGGCATTCTGCGCGCTCACCGGCGCGCTCGCCCATTCCACCAGCCCGCATCCGTGCCGCTTGAGCTGTGCTTCACGCCTTGTCCATTCCTGCGCAAAGCAGACCGCACGGTGTCCGTTACGGCAGCCGGCAATCCGCGCCGTCGCAGCGGGACCGAGATAGTCGCGCGCCACGATTTCCCAATCCGGCATCGGCCCGCCATCAAGCCGCATCAAATCGATGCCGACCGGACCATGCCGGTGCACGGCCGCAACCGAAAAACCGGACGCATGCGAGATCGACACGTTAGCCTCTGTAGCCATCCCGCCTAGTGCCTGCCGCACCAGCGCGCGCGCCCGGCTGCGGTCTTCGCCTTGCGGCGTACGCAAACCGATCAGCAATAAGCCCGATGCCGGCATCATGAGCGCGCCCGGCCAGAGCTGAACCGCCAGCGTCATGTCAGAAAATTGCCGGTGCGGCAGGGCAGCCGCGCCAGCTCGATCCGGCCGGGATGAATTCGCCTTTCATTACCAATGTCAGTGCACCGAGTCGCGCATCGTCGCCGATCACGGCGCCGTAGAGCACCAGACTGCGCGGTCCCATGTAGACACGCTTGCCGATGATGACGTGGTCGATTTTCATCACACGATCTTCAAACAGGTGGGTTTGCGGACAGGCCAGCGCGTTGATCTCGCTGTAGTCGCCGATGCTGACGCAATCGAATTCGGTGATCTGGGTGGTGTCCATGTAGACCCCGCGACCGATCTTGCAACCGAGCAGGCGCAAGGCCCACGGCAGCATCGGCGTGCCGCGCAGGTAGTTCATGAAGTTCAGCACTGCAACCCCCTCGTAGAGGTTGGTAGCGGCTTCCGATAGCCACACAAAGGGCGTCCACATCGGTTCGCTACGCTTGTCGTAACGGCGCAGCAACAGCCATTTGAACAGGGCCACGAACAGGAAGCTGCCGGCACCGTAGGTCATTCCGGTCAATGCCAGGCTGCGCAGTACCGGCCACCAGACGCCGGCACCGGCCAGCGGCATCAGGTCGAGTACAACGGTGTAGCCGACCGCAGTGACGATGGCGTGGGGTGCAATGATACGGAAGGCTTCGATCAGGCCACGCGCCAGGCGGCGTTGCGGCGAGGGATGGAAGGTCAGATTTTCCGGGAAGCCGCTGACGGTCTCGCGTGCCGGCAAATTGATCGGTGGCGAGCCGAACCAGGTATCACCTTCCTTCATCTGGTGATTTTCCGGCGCGCGCGAACAGACGCCGATCAGCACGTTCTCGGGCAGGATCGTGCCATCGGGGATGTAGGCGGCATTGCCCACGAAGCTGCGCTTTGAAATCACCGTTGGCTGCATCGTCATCCAGCCGCCATCGATCTGTTCGTCGCCCAGCAGCACGGCATCGGCGATGAAGGTTTCATCACCCAGCGTCAGCATGTCCGGTATCACGCCCAGCGCCGTCGAGATTTCGGCATCGCGTCCCACTTTGGCACCGAGCAGCCGATACCAGAACGGCGCGAACACGGTCGCATAGACGCCATGCAGCACTTGCAGGCTCGATTCCTGGATCTGGTTGACCAGCCACTTGCGGCAGTAGACATTGCTGTGCACCGGCCAGCTGCCCGGCTTGAGTTTCGGCAGCAAACCCCAGCGGATGCCGGCCGACAGCAGCGCGGTACACAGGATCATTACTGCCGCTGCCGGACAGGCCATGATGAAATATTTGGTCAGCTGGAAGGCGTCGTTCGAACTTTGCAGCCATGGCGAGCGGTCGGCATCATCAAGCCAGTCGATCAGCATGAAGCTCGGAAATACCGGCATGAAGAACAGCGTCGTGATCAGCAGTGCGCCGAAGACGAAGTACACCGCCTCGCAGCTCTTGCGTAACTTGGATACCGGCGGGCGCGGCCGGTTCGAGGTCATGTCGAACGGACCGGTGTCGCTGGCCGGCGAACCGCTCCAGTTACGTCCGGCCGGGATCGCCATGCCATCGCTGAGGGCCGACTGAGCGTCGAGATGGCCGTAATCACCGATGCTGGTATTGCCTTCCAAAATCGAATACGAACCGACGCAGGTGTGCTCGCCCAGCGTGATCGCGCCGATGATCAGTTCGCCGTGCTGGACCCGGGCGTTCTCGAAATTGGTGGCGTTGCCGATGCTGCTGCCGGAGCCGATGGTCAGCAGGTGCGCAGCGCGCAGCGTCATCGAGCCGATCACGACATCGCGGCCGATGCGTGCACCGAGCGCGCGCAGCCAGCCGTTATACAGCGACGAACCGCTCAGCAGATAGGCTGGCGCGGATTCGATCACGCGGTCGGCCAGCCACCAGCGGTAATAGGTCAGTCCCCAGAGCGGGTAGCGGCCGGGTTTCAGGCGGCGTACCAGCAGCAACTGCGCGACGATGGCAAAGCCGAATTCAAGCAGCGTGGCCAGCATGAAAATACCGACCGAGATGGCGATGGCACGCACGATCGAGTCGCCCGGATCGCCGGTGAAGTAGTGATAGGTAAAGAACGGTGCCAGCCATTGCGCCATGCGCAAGGCCACCAGTGCGGGAATGGCAGCGGCTTGTCCGGCACCGCACAACCAGCGTCGCCAGGTCACCGGCGGGGTCCAGTTCAGATCGGGCGCGACGGTCGCCGGCGGTGCTTCGGCCAGCACGTCGGCGATGCGTCCGACCAGCCGGTTCTTGTAGATATCGCTGACGGTCACATGGGCAAAGCGCGGATCGGCGCGCAAGGCCGAGGCCAGTCGTGCGGCAAACAGCGAATGGCCACCGAGATCGGTAAAAAAATCCAGCGTGCGCCGGATCGGCTGCCCCGGAAACAACTTGCCGAGTGCGCCGAACAGGGCTTCTTCGGCCATGTTCAGCGGCGCATCTGACGCCGCGGCATCGACCGCAACGAACGTCAGCGCACGTGCCTTGAGGCTGTTGCGATCAATCTTGCCGGACGTCAGGCGCGGCATCTCGGTCAGGGTTTCGTAGTGCCCCGGCACCATGTAGGGCGGCAGTACCTGCATCAGCGCGGACCGCAACATGGCCGCTGTCGGCACGTCTGCGGCATCGACCACCAGGAAGGCGACCAGCTGATCGATGCCGGCTTCCTGACGCAGCAGGACGGCAGCCGTACCGACACCGGCCTGTTCGACCAGCACCGCTTCGATCTCGCCGAGTTCGACCCGGAAGCCGCGGATCTTGACTTGGGAATCGGTACGGCCAAGGCAATCGACATTGCCGTGCTCGTCGATACGGGCCAGGTCGCCGGTGCGGTACAGACGGCGGTCATGCTCGCCGGTCGACCACGGATTGGCGAGGAATTTTTCAGCGGTCAGGTCGGGCCGGCCCAGATAGCCGAGTGCCACACCGGGACCGGTGATGGCCAGTTCGCCGAGCGCGCCGCGCGCCAGCAGCGTCAGTGCATGGGCCGGATCGGGATCGATCACCATCAGGCCGTAGTTGGGTAGCGGCCGGCCGATTGTCACCGGCTCGCCGGTTTGCAGTGCGGCCAGGCTGGCCGAGACCGTGGCTTCGGTCGGGCCATAGGTATTGAAGAGTGCACGGCCCGGTTTGTCCCAGCGCGTCACCAGTGCCTGCGGACACATTTCGCCGCCGAGGTTGATCAGGCGCAGGCTGTCGACGTCGTGGCTGAACAGGGCCAGCAAGGTCGGCACCGCATGCAGCACGGTGACTTGATTATTAGCCAGCGCCAGCGGTAATGCCTCGGGGTCGCCAGCCAGTTCTTTCGGCGCCAGCCAGAGAGTCGCGCCGACCAGATAGCTGATCCAGATTTCTTCGAACGACATGTCGAAAGCCACTGAAAAACCCTGATAGACGCGGTCGCTTGCACGCACGTCCAGCACTGCGTTTTCGCTGCGCAGGAAATGGCAGATCGCACCCTGGCTGATCTCGATACCTTTCGGTTTGCCGGTCGAGCCGGAGGTGTAGATCACGTAGGCCGGATCGTGCGCACGCACGTCGCTGCGACGCGCGTCGGTGGTGGTGACGAGCAGGTTTTCGACGGTCCAGACCGGGCAGCTGGCACTCATCAGTTGCGGTGCAAAGTGCAGGCAGCTGACGATGCCGGCGGCCTTCGCATCCTCGAGGCATACCGCGATCCGCTCGACCGGTGTATCGGCATCGAACGGCAACCAGCCGGCCCCGCTTTTGGCGATGCCGAGCTGGGCGATCAGCAGATCGATGCCGCGCGGTAGCCACAGGCCTACCAGCTGGCCGGCGCCGACGCCGCTGGCGATCAGGCCGGCCGCAATGCGGTCGGCGGCGGCGTCGAGTTCGGTATAGGTCAGCTGGCGCTGGTCGAAGATCAGCGCGACCTGATCGGGGACGCGCTGCGCGCTGGCTTCGAACAGATCGGCCAGGATTTCATTGCGGATCAGGTCGGGGCGGGACGGACCCTGCAGGACGTCATGCAGGGCATCGGAAAGCGGCGAGGAATTCATCTGGAGCCAATGGCGGAAAACGCAGAGATTAGCACGCCACCGGCGGTAAAACCGACTCGTTTCAGTCGCCCGGAATGGCCCGGTTGCGCGCGACGTCGAAGGCTGTCACCGGTGGTCGCGCATTGCCCCATGTGGCCCGCGTGTACGACACCACTGCAGCGACTTCGGCATCGCTCAACACGGCGGCAAATGGCGGCATGCCATACGGTCGCGGATTGCCGCCGGTGCTGGGCGGGAAGCCGCCGTTGAGCACCATGCGGATCGGATTGACGGCCGATTCCATCGTGATGGCGCGGTTGCCGGCCAGCGGCGGATAGTGCGGTGGAATCCCGTTGCCATTGGCTTGATGACAACTGACGCAATGCTGTTCATAGAGCTTGCTGCCGAGCTGTTGGGTGCGCTCATCGAGCACCACCGGTGGCAAGGCCGGCTCGCCGGTTTGCGGCAGTGACTTCAGATAACCGGCCATCGCTTGCAGGTCCGGTTCCGACAGATGCTGGAGGCTGGACCCGACCACTTCAGCCATCGGGCCGAATACGGCACCACGCGGCGAGATGCCGGTTTGCAGCAAGTCAACGATATGCGATTGCTGCCAGTCGCCGAGACCGGCTTCGCTGCTCGATGTCAGCGACGGCGCATACCAGTCCAGCACCGGGATCAGGCCACCGTCGAGTCCGCCGCGGCTGCCGCCCAGCGTAGTGCGGCTGGCATGGCAGGCGCTGCAATGACCGGGGCCCTCGACCAGATAGGCGCCGCGATTCCAGGCCACCGACTTGCTCGCATCGACTGCTTGCGTGCCCGGTGTGAAATACAGCACGCGCCACGCCGCCAGCAGCGGGCGCTGGTTGTACGGGAAGCGCAGCGTGTTGGGACGGTTCTCCTGCGCCACCGGTGCCAGCGTCTTGAAGTAGGCGTACATCGCATCGCTGTCGGGGCGCGTCATGCGGGTGTAATTGGTGTACGGAAAAGCCGGGTACAGAAAGCTACCGTCGCGTGATTTGCCGTTATGCAGCGCCCGCCAGAAATCATCAGCCGACCAGTTACCCAGACCGCTGGTCTTGTCCTGGGTCAGATTGGGTGAGAAGAGGGTGCCGAACGGTGTGGCGATCGGCCGCCCGCCGGCATATTGCGCACCGCCGCGCATGGTGTGGCAACCCATGCAGTTGCCTGCCAGCGCCAGATATTTGCCTTGCGCAACCTGGATCGCGGAACCGGTGACCGGTACGCCGACCGCATCGTGTCCGGGGTTGCGGATGAATTCTTTGGTGATCAGCAAGGCGGGGATCGCCAGCAGCAGGAACAGGGCGATACGCAGAAATCGTTTCATGGTGGTCATCCTTGTGGAACGCTGCCGCAGGACAGTGGCATCGGCGCGGGCAGAGAGGTGGCCGGCCTGGCACCGGCCGGCACCGGTTGGCTAGCCAGCCAGGCGGTGATCGCGCCAATGTCAGCGGTGCTCAATTGCGCGGCAATTTTGCCCATGCAATCGGGCGCGGCAGCGTGGCGCGTGCCGTTACGCCAGGCACCGAATTGCGCGGCGAGATAATCGCGCGGCAAACCCACCAGACCGGGGATGGCGGGTGCCACGCCGGTCAATGCGCTGCCGTGGCAGGCGATGCAGGCCGGGATGTTTTGTGCAACATCGCCGTGGAGTACCAGCGCCTGCCCGCGCGCAGCCACGCCGGCCGTGACCGTCAGCGGTTGCGGTGGCGGATACGGCACCTCCAGCGCCGAAAAATAGTCAGCCAGTTCGTGCAGGTAGGCATCCGACAGGTTGCTGACCATGTAAATCATTTGCGGATAAGTGCGCCGGCCATCGCGAAAATTGATCAGCTGGTTGGCCAGGTAACCGGCCGGTTTGCCGGCGATGCGCGGGTAGTAGACGTCGGCGCCGCGCTTGCCGTCAATGTTGTGGCAGGCGATGCAGGCGACAGCACGCTGGGCGATGCTGTCTTCAAGGACGGGGGCGGCGAGTGCGCTGCCTGTTGCCGCGGCCAGCAGCAGTGACGGCAGAATGCGGAAAAGGCGGGTGGATGTCATGGCAGATGCAATGTGACCGGTAGATCGGGGACTGCATTCTACTGCGACCGTCTGCGGTTGCCGTCAGGAGCACGAATGCTAGACTCTGCGTCTTTGCACAATCCGGAGTCATCATGATCGCCACGTTCGCTACGCTGCTGGTGTTTCAGGCCCTCGGCGAAGGTCTGTCGTATGCGTTGTCGTTGCCAATCCCGGGTCCGGTGATCGGCATGGTGCTGCTGCTGGGATACCTGATGCTGCGGCCCGCCGAAGCCGAAAAATTGGCACCGACGTCAATGGGTCTGCTGCGTCATCTGTCACTATTATTCGTGCCGGCCGGGGTCGGCATCATGGTTCATGCGAGGTTGATCGCCGCCGAGTGGTTGCCGATTTCGACGGCGCTGCTGGCCAGCGTGGTGGTATCGATCGCAGTCACTGCGGCCGTTGTCCGGGCCTTGCAGAAATGACGCCCAAGCTCAACGAGATCTGGGTCTATCTGGCAGCGTCGCCGCTGCTGGGACTGACGGCGACCTTGCTGGCTTATCAGGTCGCGACGCTGATTTACAAGCGTGCCAAATTTAATCCGCTGGCCAATCCGGTAGCGATCGCGGTAGCTATCCTGGTGATGCTGCTGACGCTGACCGGCACCTCATACAAGACCTATTTTGATGGCGCGCAATTTGTCCATTTCCTTTTGGGGCCGGCTACGGTCGCGCTGGCGATCCCGCTCTACCAGCAATTGCCGGCCTTGCGGCGCGACTGGTTTGCGCTACTCGTTGGCATGCTGGCCGGCAGCACGGCGGCAATCACCACGGCCATGGGTGTGGCCTGGGCGCTGGGCGCGTCGCCGGTCACCATCCTGTCGCTGGCACCGAAGTCGGTGACCTCGCCGATTGCGATGGGTATCGCCGAAAAAATCGGCGGCTTGCCGTCGCTGACAGCGGTGATGGTGATTGCCACCGGCATCCTCGGTGCGACGCTGGCGCGCACCATCCTGACCTGGATGAAATTCACCGATCACAAGGTGATGGGCTTTGCGCTCGGCGTCACCGCCCACGGCATCGGCACGGCGCGCGGGTTTCAGGTCAGTGAAGAAATGGGCGCGTTTGCCGGACTGGCGATGGGGTTGTCGGGGGTGATGACGGCATTGTTGTTGCCGTTGGGGTTGAAGGTGCTGGGGGTGATTTAGTGCGGTTGATTGTTGGTGCAATGCCCTTCGGCTATTGCACCCTGCTTGATTTTGCGAGCTTGGGTTGCGATGCTTCGGTGACTCCGACGCGGGCCAGGTAAGCGGAACGACTTTCACCGGCACGCTTTGCCGCTGCATCGATGATGAACAGCGCGCGACGTGACAGCGTGATGTTGATCCGTTCGGTGACGTCTTCGAGCCGGCTCATGTCGATGTCCACGAGTACCCACATCCAGCCGGCGTAATCGGGGTTTTTCTGGTGCACCGACAAGGCATGAGCGGCTGGGATCGGCTCGCCCGCAGCGAGCAATGCTTCGATATGCAGTTCGATGGCTTCGGTGGTGTTGGTGACCGCTTCGTCGAGCGTTTCACCGGCAGAAAAACAACCCGGCAAGTCGGGGACGACAACGCCATAGGCAGTGGTGTCGCTGCCAGTTTCAATGACTATCGGATATCGCATCGCTTACCCCTTCAATCCTGCCTGTTTCAAAATTGCCTTGACTAGTCCAATGCCCAACTCCTTTTTGGGATGAGGGACGGTCACCACGCCAGGCCTGCCGGTTTTTCGTAATTGATGATGACTGCCGCTGACACGTGCGATTTCGAAACCGTTTTTTTCGAGAAGGCGAATCAGATCGGCACTTTCCGTGGTGTGTATTCTACTTATTGGAAATGGTGTGGTCCAGAAGAATACTGGATGAGTAGCATTGTTATAAGCCTTGCAGTTTTGGTTGGTTTGCTGCAGCTCAGCAACGCCGTCGATTTTTTTTCTTAGCTATTTTTTGCCGCAGGCGTTGAAGGTTCGGAGGGAGGATTTAGCGTGGTTGTTTGCTGGCGCGCGGCTCGTCGATTACTACATCCGACAGCGGCACCGCAACGCATGGCAAAATACGGCCGTCTTTTTTTTCATCCGCACTCAGCCCCGGCCAGTCGACCCGGTAGCGCACGGTGCCGCTGTCGAGCCGGCACAGGCAAGTACGACAGGTGCCATTGCGGCACGAACTGGGTAGGGTGATGCCGGCGGAGCGGGCAGCGTCCATCAGCGTGACGCCGTCGGGCACATCGAAGCGCCAGTCTTTGCCGCTGATCCGCGCGGAAAACACCTTACGCGCCGTGCCCCATGATTTCACCGAGACGCACCGGCAGCAACGGTTTCCACGCCGGATTGAACTGCACACGGCCGGCCGGAAACAGCAATACGACCGTCGAGCCGAGCAAAAAGCGTCCCATCTCATCGCCCTTTTTCAGCAAAATCTGCTGGTCGTGATAATGCCATTCGCGGACCGCCTTCGTGCGCGGCGGATTGACGATGCCATGCCAGGTGGTGGCCATGCTGCCGACGATGGTGGCACCGACCAGCGTCAGCACGAACGGACCGGCGGCACTCTCGAAGACGCAGACCACGCGTTCATTGCGGGCGAACAGGCCGGGTACGCCGCGGGCAGTGGCCGGGTTCACCGAGAACAATTCGCCGGGCACGTAAATCATCCGCAGCAGCCGGCCGTCACAGGGCATGTGGATGCGGTGGTAATCCTTGGGGCTGAGGTAGATCGTGGCGAAGCTGCCGTCTCGAAATTGTTCGGCCAGTGCGGCATCGCCGCCGACCAGCGCGGTGGTCGAATACGCATGGCCCTTAGCCTGAAAAATCTGATCGCGCGCGATCGGACCGAACTGGCTGATGGCGCCATCGACCGGGCAGATATAGTCGGCGTCGGCGAGCGGTCGCGCATCGCTGCGCAAGGCCCGCGTAAAAAACGCATTGAAGCTGGCGTAGCTGGTGATGTCGGGATTGGCTGCCTCGGTCATGTTGACCTGATAGCGCGCAATGAAGCGCCGGATGATGCCGGTGGTGATGCTGCCGGCTTCGGCGTTGGCGACTTTGCCGGCAAACCAGGTGATGGCTTGCTTGGGCAGCAGGTACTGGAGCAGGACAGCGGAATCAGCCACGGCAACTTTCAATAAAAACGATGGCCGGATTGTACCGGCATCAGCGCTCGCGCAATGCTTCCTGCTTGGCTTTGATGACCGGTTTGAGCAGATAGTTCAGGACGGTTTTTTTGCCGGTGCGGATATGGATGGTGGCGGTCATACCAGGGATGATCGGCAGGTTCTGGTCGCCGGTACCGAGATTATTTCTGCTGGTGCGTACCCGCACCAGATAAAAACTTTCCCCTTTGTCGTTGGTGATCGAGTCGGCCGTGATGTTTTCGAGTGTCGCATCGAGCCCGCCGTAGATCGAAAAATCATAGGCGCTGAGCTTGACGGTGGCGTGCTGGCCCGGATGCAGGAAGGCAATATCGGCCGGTCTTACGCGCGCTTCGATGAGCAGGTTGTTTTCGATCGGGACGATTTCCATCAGTTCCATGCCGGGTTGGATCACACCACCGATGGTGGCGACGGCCAGCGTCTTGACGAGGCCGGCTACCGGCGAGCGGATTTCGGTGCGCGCCAGCCGGTCCGCCATGGCCACGCCCGAGGCGCGCGATTGCTCGAACTCGGAGCGGGCCAGATTGAGTTCGGTGGCCGCGTCCGAACGGAACTTGGCAAGCTGTCCGCCTTCCTTTGCACGGGCCTCGGCGATGCTTTGTTCAATACGCGGAATGGCCAGTCGCGCGGCGTCGGCTTCGCCTCGAAAATCACTGACCTGGCGTTCCAGTCGCAGTACTTCGACTTCCGACAGCACGCCTTGCGCGACCATCGGCTTGCTGATCGTCAGTTCGCGCGTGACCAGACGCTGGCTTTCTTCGAGCTGGACCAGACGGGCGCGTTTTTCGCGCAGTTCCTGCATGCGCTGGTTGGCTTGCTCACGCAGCACGGTGAGCGCGGAATCGAGTTCGCGCTGGCGGTTCTGGTATAGCTGTTTTTCTTCCCCGACGACTTTCGGGTTGTCGCGCAGCAGTTCCGGCGGAGCCGCGAAAGCGCTGCCGGAGGTCTCTGCAGTGAGGCGCGCAATCCTGGCCTGCAGCGCCTCGTATTTTGCTGTGACTTCATCCACCGATGAGGAAAAACGGGTCTTGTCGAGCACCAGCACGATCTGGTTTTTTTGCACCAGATCGCCAACATGTACCGGAATTTTGCCGACGATGCCGCCTTCCAGATTCTGGATCACCTGAACCCGGCCGGATGGAATCACCTTGCCTTCGCCGATGGTGATTTCATCGATCGGGGCAAAGGCGGCCCAGACCACGGCGATGATGACGAACAGCACCGCGCCGCGGATGATCAGCGAGCCGAAGCGCGGCGCGCCGGTAACCAGTGCGGCACTGCTGTCGGACATGAATTCGATATCGGCACGCCGCTCGGCATCATCGGTGCCGGCCGGCAGCACCAGTTGCTGCAGCTTGCTGTTCCAGCTGGAGGGGAGATCAGACTTTTGCAACATGCAGCTTGCCTCCGGATAAAGCTTCCAGTACTTGCTCTTTCGGACCATCGGCGATGATGCGTCCGCCTTCGACTACCAGCAAGCGATTGACCAGCGTCAGCATCGAGGCGCGATGGGTGATCAGGATCAGGGTCTTGTTGCCGAGTTGCTGCGACAGCCGGGTCTTGAAATTGTCTTCGGAACGGTTGTCGAGCGAATTGGTCGGTTCGTCCAGTACCAGCACGTTCGGATCTTGCAGCAGCGCACGGGCAATGGCGACCGACTGGCGCTGGCCACCGGAGAGGCCGTCGCCGCGTTCGCCGACGGCACGGTCGAAACCTTGCGGATGGCGATTGACGAATTCGGTGACGCCGGCGATGTCGGCAGCACGCAGCATTGCGGCATCGTCGGCATGCGGTGCGCCCATGACGATGTTGTCCTTGATGCTGCCAAAGAACAGCACCGGGTCCTGTGGCACGTAACCGATGTGGCGACGCAGATCGATCGGATCGATTTGTTGCTGGTCGACGCCGTCGATCCAGATCGCGCCGTCGCTTGGCTGGTACAGGCCGAGAATCAGTTTTTCGATGGTCGATTTGCCGGAACCGATGCGGCCGATGATGCCGACCCGTTCGCCCGCGACGATCTTGAACGAGATCTTGCTGAGCGCTTCGACCGGTTGTTCGGGATAGGCAAAGCTGGTGTTTTGAAATTCGATACCGCCTTTGAAATCCGGTCGGTGCACGAAAGTTTTGCCGGGCGGATGTTCGACCGGCAAATGCATGATGCGGTCCAGTCCGATCAGTGCGGTGCGGGCGTGATGAAAGCGCGTTGCCAGCGCGGCGACTTGCGACAGCGGTGCCAGCGTGCGACCGGCCAGCATCGTACAGGCGATCAGTGCCCCCATCGACAAGGACTTGTCGGCAATCAGATAGACCCCGACGATGATCAGCGCGACATTGGCCAGTTGCTGGATCAGCACGCCGGCATTGATGCTGGCGGCCGAGAGCAGGCGCGCACGCAAACTGAGCTTGCCGATTTGTCCGGCCAGCTGTTCCCAGCGGCGCTGGGCCGGGCCTTCGGCCGAGATGGCCTTGATGGTGTCGAGCCCGGCCAGGGTTTCGATCAGCGTGGCCTGACGTTGCGAACCGACCGTGAAGGTCTGGTTGATGACGCGTGCCAGTGGCCGTTGCAGCAGCATGCCGGGGATCAGGATCAACGGAATCGCGACGATGGGTACCAGCACCAGCGGCCCGCCTATCCACCAGATGATGAGCAGGTAGAGCACCGTGAAGGGCAGGTCGATCAGTGTGGTGATGGTGGCCGAGGTCAGGAATTCGCGAAAGGATTCGAATTCGGTCAGGCTGTTGGCAAAGCCGCCAACCGACTTGGGACGCACCGCCAGGCGGATCGCGAGGATTTTTTCATAGATCGCCGAGGACAACGCCATATCGATTTTCTTGCCGGCGACGTCGATGAAATAGCCGCGCAAACTGCGCATCGCAAAGTCGAAAACGAAGACGATCGCCACGCCGATAGCCAGTACCCAGAGCGTTTCGAAGGTCTGGTTGGGGACTACGCGGTCATAGACGTTCATCGTGAACAGCGGCAGTACCAGCGCAAACACATTGACCAGAAAGGATGCGATCAGCACTTCGGAATAGATGCGCCACGATTGCCGCAGCGGTGCCCAGAACCAGTGGCCACCGGCCGGTGTGTCGGTTTTGTCGGCGCGGGCATCGAACTTGAACATCGGCCGCACGAAAATCACATGGCCGGTACAGGATGCTTGCAGGACGTCGGCATTGATCTCGAGTTCGCCATCGCCGGATTCGGGCTGGATGATGCGTACCGTGCCGTCGTTGCCTTTATGGGTCAGGATGCAGGCCTGGCCATCTTTGAGCAGCAGGACCGCCGGCAACGTCAGCTGGCTGATGCGCGGTAGCGCACGCTTGACGATGCGCGCCGATAGGCCGGCGCGGGCTGCAGCCCGGATGAACAGCTCGGGCGTGAGCTGGTTGTTCTCCAGTGGCAGACCGGCCGTCAGCGTCTGGCGCGAATGGGGCTCGTTGCGCAGCCGGGTCAGTGTGACCAGACATTCGGCCAGCGGGTCATCGGGTTGCATCGCATCACGGGGCAGCGGCCAGTCGGGTGCGACGGCATCGGCTGCATCGGGGGAGCGTTCGTTGTCACGCATGAAAAAAGCCTTTCGGTGTGCAGTCTGTCCGGTGCGAAGAATTTTAAACGCAAATAGAGCGAACACTGCGGGCAATATCAAAATGATATCGGAAAATTGCGCTAGCATAGGTCGTCCAGCCTTTCCCGAAAGACATCGTCGTGCCACCAATTGATTTGCTGTTTCGAAAACTTGCCTTCTTGATGCTGTTGTCATGCTGTCTGGTTCCGCTTACGGGGGCGACGGCTGCGCCGGTGCTCGAAGTCGTGTCATTCGGCATGGACGACGGGCGAGCCGGTAGTGCGATGGCGGCTGCACCGCGGGATTTTGTCTATGACGGTGTACTGGAAACCAACTCGCCTGCATCGACCTGGAGCGGGCCGATCCTGGTGGCGCCGAACGACACCTGGCAAACTATCCTGGCGCGCTCCCAGGCACCGGACAATGCCTGGACTACGCGTCTGACGCGGGCCGGCCGCCTTGACTGGCCACAGCGCCCGGTGCGCGGCAGCAAGGTCTGGATCGAATGGACTGACACCCATACGCCGCTGGCCGTGTTCTATTCTGTGTCGGCACGGCAGATGCTGATGGCCCGGATGATCGAGGGTGAGTTGCGTATCCGCGAGGCCATCCGTGACAGTAAACAGTTGCCGGTGCTGTCCGGTGGCGCGCTTTATGTAGCGGCTGACACGATCGGTCTGCCGGAGGAAATTGTTGACCAGATGGTGGCGCTGTTTTCGGGAGAACTGGATTTTCATCGCGATCTTACGCAGGGATTCAAGGGCACGGTGCTGTTCGAAATGCAGTTTGATGAAGGACAGATCGGACGGCCGGGGCGCATCCTCGCGGCTCGCCTGATAACCCCGCTGCGTACGCATACGGCCTATCTGTTTGATGACGTGGCTGCCGGTGAACGGCACTATTTCGGTGCCGATGGTCATCCGGTACAGCAGACCTTTCTGCAATCGCCCATCCCTTTTTCACGCCGGACCTCGGGTTATTCGGTGGCGCGCTTTCATCCGGTCCTGCAAATATGGCGGGCCCATACCGGCGTTGATTTTGCTGCGCCGGCGGGTACGCCGGTGCGGGTGACGGCCGATGGCGTGGTCGAGTTCGCCGGCGTACGTGGCGGCTACGGCAATCTGGTGCTGATCCGTCATGCCGACGGAGTGTCGACCTACTACGGGCATCTGCAGGATTTCAGCAGGGGATTGAAGGCCGGCCTGGCGGTGCGTCAGGGGGACTTGCTGGGAACGGTCGGCATGAGCGGCCTGGCTACCGGCCCGCATTTGCATTATGAATTGCGCCGGCTGGGGCTTCCGTTTGATCCGGCTTTGTTGCGCAGTCCATCGGCATCGTTGCCGGCAAGCCAGTTGGTGCGTTTCGACCATCTGGTGCATTGGTACGAGACGCAGTTGTCGGCATCTACCCGTTCTCACTTTGTGACGCGTTAGAGGGCGACAAGCCGGGCTCGCCTTCCTTTTCGTACATCCGGTATTGGTTTTTTCCTTCCGACTTGGCGCGGTACATTGCGATATCGGCATTCCTGAGCAGTGCGTCCGACTCATTTCCATCACGCGGAAACAGGCTGATGCCAACCGAGGTGCCGACCGACTTGATGCCCTGACTGAGGATGAATGGCCGGTTGAACGCCTCGACAATACGCACGGCAACGCGGGTCGCATCGTTTTCGGACATGATGGGTTCGAGGATGGCCGTGAATTCGTCGCCACCCAACCGGACAACATGGTCGCCGGGGCGCAGTACCGATTGCAGGCGTTTGGCTGCTTGCTGCAACAGCTCATCGCCGGCAGCGTGGCCCAGTGAGTCGTTGACACTCTTGAAACCGTCGAGGTCGACGAATAGCAGTGCCAGCATGCTGCCTGCCTTGGCGTTGCGCTCGATGGCAGCCGGCAGGAATCCGGTTAGCCAGTGGCGACTTGGCAGGGCGGTGAGGGCATCTTCATTGGCGACCCGGCTGAGTTCATTGTTGTGATTTTTGATAGCAGAAACATCGCGCAACGTCATCGCCAGTCCTGTATCGGCGCGAACCAGACGGCGATGCAGCCAGGTGCCGCGCAGCGGACTGCTATCGACTACTTCGAATTCATCTTCGTAAAAGCCGCTTTGCATGGCTTTGTGGAATACGCTGAACCAGATTTTCAGGGAAATGCCATCGTTATGTTCGGTAAAACGCGAGCCGATCAGGTGTTCCCGCAGCTTGCCGATCAATAATGCGCCACGCTCGTTACAATCTTCGATCAGGAAGTCGACCAGATGCTGCTCGGTATCGAAGAGTGCCCTCAGCATATAGAACCCTTCGTTGCCACCCTCGGTGGCGATCCGGTATGTCCGTTTGACCTCCTCCGACTGATGGTTGCGCTGCGCCATCCGTGCCGACATGATGATGCCGATCAGCGAGAGTGCCACCAGGAATGCAGAGGCGCTGATCGCTCCTTGCCGGTAGGTATCCCAGGTCGCAATGTAAGGTGCCAGTAATTGCTGCTCGGATAAGCCGATTAGCGTCACGAAAGGGTAGGCCGACAGCGCTTGCCAAGCTAGATAACGTGTCTCGCCATCGGCAAAGATGATGCTATCGGACGCCTTGATGACCCCGCGTTGTGCCGGAGCACGCAGTGGCATGTGGCGGATCGCCGGACTGTCGGATTGGTATAGCGTATTGCCGATACGCGAGCCGTGCATCGTGCCGTGCTTGTCGGTCACTGCGAGCAAGTCGGCCTGTCCCAGACTGGCGCTGTCGAAAAAAGCCGTGAAATAAGCCGGCTCGACCGAAATGACGATGACGCCATCGAACCCGCCGCGGGCATCTTGTACACGGCGCGACAATTGTATCGTGGGTTTGTCGAATAGCCCGGCAGACATGAGCGGACTGATGTGAAGGTGGTCTTCAGTCGCATCACGCTGATCCAGGAAATACGTCATTTTTGCCATGCTCGCGCCGGGCTTGATGCTGCGGGTGCTCGTGACCACGGTGCCTTCTCGGTCCACAATCGTTGCCGAAAGCAATCCACTGTGCGGGAATAGTCCGTGACCGGGCTGGTTATCGAGCAGTAGCTGACCTTTGCTCTGCTGCCAGTCAAGGCGCAGATGGAGCGCTGACTGATCGGCCTGATCCAGCAAGCGAGTCAGGTGCTGGGCAAAGGAGGTGGCGATATACGAGGCATTTTTTCGTGCATTTCGTTCCACAAACTCATGATCGGTCTGGATGATCGACAGTGTGATGCTCCAGATAGCCGCTGCCAGGATTAGGCAGCCGACGGGCCAGATCAGTATCGTCGTCAGGTTGCCTTTGATGAATGCCATACGGGATGGCGGTTTCATCCATGCTTGGGGGGCGCTTTGCTGGGGCATGGCTGTGTCGTCTCCGTAAAGTCCTGTGCATGAGCGTGCGGTAGATTTCGTCGCGCCGCCATGTCCCGCGATGAGAATTTGATGAAAAGCATAACACTTGGTAATTATTAGTAGTTATTTGGCAGCGAAATTGGCGCAAATTGGTCGGTGGGAGTGTTACTTGCGGGCACAAGTACTCTAGTGCAACGACTTCATATAATCTCCTGCTGGCCAGAAAAGGGCTTTTCTGTCGTCACGCCACGCAATTTTTTTACTGATTCCTTATGCACACTACGATCTTCGAGACACCTGTCGTGAACCTCCTCCTGCGCTGGATGTCTGTCTTTATCCTGAGGCTAATGGGCTGGAAGGTGGAAGGTACCGCACCGGCAGTGTCGAAATTTGTACTGATTGCCGCGCCCCACACGAGTAATTGGGACTTCCCGGTGACGTTAATGGTGTGTTCGGTCTTGCGGCTGCGGATTTACTGGATGGGAAAGTCAAGTTTTTTTGCCCTGCCTTTCGGACCACTGATGCGCTGGCTTGGTGGCATTGCGGTCGAACGTAGCAAGGCGGGCAATCTGGTGCAAGATACCGTCGACGCGTTCGCGCGCAGCAAACAGTTGGCCGTGATTGTGCCGCCTGAGGGAACGCGAAATAAAGTCACGCACTGGAAAACCGGTTTTTATTACATTGCGCTGGGAGCGCAAGTACCCATTGCGTTGGCATTCCTCGACTTCGGGCGCAAGGTCGGAGGTATAGAACGGCTGTTCGAGCCTAGCGGGGATATCGACGCTGACATGGTCGAAATCCGTCGGTTTTATGCCGGCATTACAGGCAGGAACCCGAGACAATTCGATGCGGGTCCAACGCTTCCTGAAAGCTGAACCAGCAATCTAGCTAGTGCCACGCTTGACGAAGAACAGAGCTGCGCCGACCGCCATCAGCACCCCGCCGAAAAACCGGTTCTGTTTTTTCATGGCGCGCGGATCGCGGAAATAACGCTGCATTGATGACGCCGCGAAGGCATAAGAATGCATCACCATCAGGTCGATCGCACACATGGTGATTCCCAGAATAATTAATTGCGGCAACAGCGCTGCAGTGCTGGTGATGAATTGCGGCAGCACGGCGACCATGAAAATGATGCCTTTCGGGTTGGTGGCATTGGTCAGGAATCCGATCATCAGCCGCTTGCGCCAGCTTGGTACGTCGGCCGCCGCGGACAGATGGGGGCGGGTGTCGTCGACATCGACCTTGGCACGCCACTGGCTGATGCCGAGGTAAATCAGGTAGAGCGCGCCCACGATTTTGACCGCATTGAAGGCGACTTCGGAGGCCAGCAGTAGTGATCCGACGCCGGCTCCGGCAATCACCAGGATCATCAGCAAGCCGGCTTGCAAGCCGGCGATGGTGACACTGGTGCGTTTTACTCCGTACGACAAACCATGCGACATCGACAGTACTGCACCGGAGCCCGGCGAAATGGCGATGATGCAGGCGGCGATGACAAAAGTGATCCAGGTGGCGAGTGTCATGAGGGTTGCCGGCTTACTTGCCCCAGCTGTCTTTCAAGGTGGTGATGCGGTTGAATACCAGGTGTCCGGCAAGCGAGTCGTGCCGGTCGGCGACAAAGTAACCGTGCCGTTCGAACTGATACTTGTCATCGGCTCGTGCGGTCGCCAGGCCGGGTTCTACCCACGCGGCAACGACTTCCTTGGCGTTCGGATTGAGCGCGAGTTTGAAATCCTTGCCACCGCCATCCGGTTGCGCATCGGTAAACAACCGGTCGTACAGGCGTACTTCGGCTTGCAGCGCATGGGCCGCGCTGACCCAATGGATATTTCCCTTGACCTTGTAGTTGGCCGAACCTTCAGTGCCAGATTTGCTATCGGCGAAGTAATTGCAATGCACTGCAATCACATTACCCTCTGCATCCTTGTCGCAGCCAGTGCATTCGACCACGAAGCCATAGCGCAAACGGACCTTGTTGCCAGGAAACAGGCGGAAATAGCCCTTGGCCGGCACTTCCATGAAGTCTTCCTGTTCGATCCACAAGGTGTCGGAAATCGGGAAGTCTCGGTTGCCGCGCTCTGGGAAGTGTGGATGGACCGGGGCCTGACAAGCGATGGGTTCACCGGCCGGAAAATTGTCGATGATCAGTTTCAGCGGCCGCAAGACCGCCGTTGCGCGCGGCGCTTTCGGATCGAGGTCTTCACGCAGGCAGCCGTCGAGGGTGCCGATGTCAATCCAGCTATCCGATTTGGTCACACCGGATCGCTCGCAGAATAGTTGCAGCGATTCGGGGGTGAAGCCGCGCCGTCGCAAACCGACGATGGTCGGCATGCGCGGATCGTCCCAGCCATCGACGATGTGTTCTTCGACCAGTTCGCGCAGCTTGCGTTTGCTGGTGATGACGTAGGTCAGGTTCAGGCGGGCGAATTCATACTGGCGCGGCAGCGGTTTTTTAAAGTAACCCCCTTCGGCCAGGCGTTCCAGCAGCCAGTCATAGAATGGACGGTGATCCTGAAATTCGAGCGTGCAAATCGAGTGCGTGATGTTTTCCAGCGCGTCCGAGATCGGATGTGTGAAGTCGTACATCGGATAGATGCACCAGGTGTCACCGGTCCGGTGGTGGTGGGCATGGCGGATACGGTACAGCGCCGGATCACGCAAATTCATGTTGGGAGACGCCATGTCGATGCGGGCGCGCAGGATGTGCAGGCCATCGGCAAACTCACCGGCCTTCATGCGCCGGAACAGCTCCAGTGATTCTGTGGCCGACCGTGTCCGGAATGGCGAATTTTTGCCCGGCTCACTGAAACTGCCTCTGTTGGTCGCCATTTCGTCAGCTGGCTGGCTGTCAATGTACGCATGTCCGGCAGTAATCAGATACTCAGCCATGTTGTAGAGCCGGTCGAAATAATCGCTGGCGTAATACAGATGCTCCTGACCATTGCTGGTCCAGTCGAATCCCAGCCATTTGACCGAGTCGAGGATGGTGTCGACATATTCCTGATCTTCACGCGCCGGGTTGGTGTCATCGAAACGCAGATGCGCGCGACCCTGGTAGTCGCGCGCCAGTCCAAAATTGAGACAGATCGATTTGGCATGGCCGATGTGCAGATAGCCGTTCGGTTCCGGCGGGAACCGGGTAATCACCTGGGGCAATGGCAGTCCGGCTGCATCCGTGCGACCCGCGTGGGTTTGTGCTGCCAGATCGGCATCGATGATGCTGCGCAAAAAATTGGAGGATGGTGCCGTATCTGCCGTGGCTAGGCTGTTGTGATCTTTGCTCATGGAGGGCGTTCGGTGTCGGAATAGTGAGGATTCAACATTTTACCGTAGCCGGTTGGTCGTTTCCTATTGCCTCTGCTACCGTCGGTTTCGCCGCTGTGCTGAGCCAGGATAAGCTAATGTATTTGAGGGGGGCGCGTTGTTTACTTTTTCTAAATCAAACTACTCAAGACGGTGAAAATTCTTTCATTTTTAATACCTGCATTGTTTTACGGAAAAGTGTTGTAAATCCGCTGCAAAAAGGCATACGAAGTGCAATTATTTTTGAGTTTTTTTGTGTGGCTATTTTTTTAACCGGTCGGCACAACCGAAGAGAAACCATTGCCACCACCAATACAGAGTTACTGCGCTGTCGGGACTGGTTCGTGAATCTCGATTCGCCTATGACAGCGTTGGATTATTAAGTTTTTTTGTTTTTTGTCGACAGTACTTTTCACCTGAATTGATGGCCAATTTCATTGGCCATCAGGTTGTATTGGTTGTTCTGAAAGCTGAATTTTTGTCAGTTTAGTTAGTGATATGCCAACTTTAATTCTTGAGGAGGCGTTTTTTTATCCTGCCTGGCGTGCTTTCGACGTTTCTAATCCCGCCGTTCTACGATGAAATATGTAAAATTCGTGTTGTTCATTTGTGTTGTTGATGAAACTTCAAATTCATTGAAATTTGTTGGAGTTTTTAGCGGGTTACAGCGCATGTTGATAAGTCGATAGCTGAACCGGATCGACAACTTTGGTTAGCGTTTGCTAAAAAAGCAGGGATGAAGCGCTGCAGTAATAAGAAAAAAATACACGCCAATAAGCAGTAAATAAGTTCGTCAGAAGAAGGGCTGCAGTCATATTGATTGCTGATCATTTTCCAGACGAACATCTTTTAACAAACCCAGGGATCAACCATGAAAAAATCACTTCTCGTTCTGGCAATTTTCGGCGCATTTGCCGGTGTTGCGTCAGCTCAAAGCTCTATCACCACATACGGTATTGTCGACATGGGTATCACCCGTGAAATGGGCGGCGCTGCAGGTAGCGTTACCAAACTGGCAAATGGTGTTCAATCCGGTACCCGTCTTGGTTTCAAGGGTACCGAAGATCTGGGCAGCGGCTTGAAAGCCATGTTCCAATTGGAGACGGGTATTGCTGCTGATACCGGTGGTTTCAGCCAAGGTGGGCTGGCATTCGGTCGTCAAGCATGGGTTGGCCTGAACGGTGGTTTCGGTACCGTGTCTATGGGGCGTCAATACAACCCGCTATTTACCGCATTGGATGAAGTTGATCCATTCGGCACAGGCCTGGCTGGTTCGTCGACCAACCTGTTCATCATTGGCGCAACCCGCGTCAACAATTCGCTCAAGTTCGTTGCTCCTGAAATGGGTGGTATCACTGCTGAAGCCATTTACGGTTTCGGTGAAAAGCCGAGCAACAATGCAGCTGCCCGCACCATCGGTGGTTCGCTCGGTTATTCCAATGGTCCTATCATCAGCAAGCTGGTCTACGAGCGCGTCGCCAACGATACAAATACCAACACAACGAAATTCACCCAAGCAACGTTCTCGTACAACTTCGATGTTGCTACGCTGGCAGTTGGCTACGGCAAGACCAAAGACGATGCTTTGGTCAATGCGGATAGCGCCTTGGTTGGTGTAACCGTCCCATTTGGCGCTAGCTCAGTGATGGCTTCGTACATTCTCCGCAACGACAAGACAGCTGCAAACAAGGATGCCAAGCAATACGCACTGGGTTATACCTATGCATTGTCGAAGCGCACCAACCTTTACACTGCCTACTCACGCATCAGTAACGACAACGGCGCAAAATACGTGGTCAGTGATGCAACGTCTGACGGTTCGGGCGACAAAGCATTCAACGTCGGTATCCGCCATAAGTTTTAATTGACTGCGGGCTCAGGCCTGCATCAATCATGAGCGCATGGCAAACAAAGCACCTTCGGGTGCTTTTTTTTGCGCTCTCTGATCATATTGCGTTCAAGTAACTGGTCCACGGGTCGTTATATAGACATATTTCTTTTTTGCAGGTGTCTTATGCGCGCTGTTTCACTATTGCTAGGTAGCTTTTTGTTTGTCGGACTAGCAAATGCTGCCGAACCTGCGGAGCCAGCTCCCAACCGGGCTGTTGTAGCTGAGCGCGGCACTAAGGCCGGTAGTGTGGCCGCTGCCATCAAGGAGGTAAATCAACCGGTCAAGCCACCGTCGGTCATCAGGGAGCTGCCGATGTCGGGCGCCGATCGAACACTTGCGAGGGATGCTGCGCAGCGCGAAGAGGAATTGGGCGTGCGTTTGAAGGCAAGCCTCGCCCGCCTGGAAAAGGCAAATATTGCAGCGCGCCAGGCGGCACAGAGGCCACGCGCCGTGCCCCGGCCCAAGGTCGTTCCGACTGAGCCTGTAGTGATGATGCCGCATACGACACACTGGGATTACGAGGGTGAAAACGGTCCGCTGCAATGGGGACGCATCAACCCGGCCTGGGCACAATGCGAGAGCGGCAAGCGTCAGTCACCAATTGATATTCGCGATGGTATCCGGGTTGACCTGGAGCCGATCGGTATCGATTACAAGCCGGCCCGTTTCAGCGTTCTCGACAATGGGCACACCATTCAAGTCAACTTGGGTGCGGGCAACACCATCACCGTCGGCGGGAAAATGTACGAGCTGGTCCAGTTCCACTTTCATCGACCTTCGGAAGAGCGCATCAATGGCCGGAGTTTTTCGATGGTGGCGCATCTGGTGCACAAAAATGCGGATGGCAAGCTGGCTGTCATTGCTGCAATGATTACCGATGGGACGGCGAGCCCGTTAGTTCAAACTATCTGGAATAACCTGCCGTTAGAAAAAAATGAGGCGACCTCGCCATCGATGACCATCGATATGAACCAGATGTTGCCGGTGCAGCGCGAGTACTACACTTACATGGGATCACTCACGTCGCCGCCATGTGTCGAAGGGGTGCTGTGGCTGGTGATGAAAGAACCGATTCAGTTGTCCGCGCAGCAGATGGCGATTTTTGCACGACTGTACCCGATGAACGCGCGCCCGATTCAGCCCGGCAGCGGCAGGCTGATCAAGGAATCCAATTAATCACTGGCTATTGAAACGTATTCGAACGGTTTCGAGTCGCTGGCGATTGGCTCCCAGATCCTTGATGCCGAGGCGCGACGCAGAGCGCATCTGGATCACGCCGGCTGGCTCGTCGAGGACAAATTCGACATCATCGACAAATTTGAGCAGCCGGGTCTGGAATTCGGCATACAAGTAGCCCGGGTCGGAGGTGATGACCGTGGCGCCGTCCATTTTTGCGATGAGGTCAGTGAGCTTGCGGAACGCTGTTTTGCCATCGCCCGTGTACTGGATCGGAGCAATGACGTGATAGTCAGTGTGTGGCTGTAAACCGGCATAACTCGACACCACATTCGATGAAGTCAACACCGGCGGCTTGAGCATCCCTCCGTGCAAGCCCAGGTCTGTCGGCCGCTTGCCACTCAACAGCCCCAGTTGCCCGGCTGCCAGCAATCCCAGCGGCAGGACAAGAATAATGAGCAGAGCGACGATACCGAGGATTTTTGTCATGATGGCAACGAGTGAGGTGTCAGGAGAGGCACATTAGCATGGTGAGAACCTCATTTACAACACATCCCGTTCACGCAATTGCGCCAGTTGTGTTTCCGAATAGCCCAGTAAACTGCTGAGTACTTCGTCCGTGTGTTGTCCCAGCAAGGGAGGGGCAGAACGACAGGCAGGGGGTGTCTGTGACATCCGTATCGGACTGCCGATCAATCTGGCGCTGGCTCCGGCAGGATGCGGCAAATCGACTTGCAAACCGCGTGCTACGACTTGCGGATTATCGAATACCTCTTGCAGATTGTTGATCGGGCCGCACGGTACGCCGGCTTCATCAAGCAGGCCCAGCCATTCTTCCTTGGTGTACTTGGTCACCATGTCTGCCAGTAATGGCACCAGCGCTACTCTATTCTGGACGCGCAGCGGATTGGTGGCAAAGCGCGGATCGTCGGCGAGCCACGGGCACTCGCCGGCAGTGACAAATTTGCGGTATTGGCGGTCATTGCCGGCGGCGACGATCAGATGACCATCGGAGGTGGCGAAGGTCTGGTAAGGCACGATGTTTGGATGGGCATTGCCCCAGCGCTGCGGGATGTCGCCGCTAGCCAGATAATTGGTGCCCATATTTGCCATCATGGCGACCTGCACATCGAGTAACGCCAGGTCAATGGCCTGACCTTCTCCGGTGCGGTCGCGGTGACTCAACGCAGCCAGTACCGCCACGCTGGCATACATGCCCGTCATCAGGTCGGTAATGGCGATGCCTGCTTTTTGCGGTCCGCCGCCGGGCAGCGCGTCGCGCTCGCCCGTGACCGACATGAACCCACCCATGCCCTGAATAATAAAATCGTAACCCGGACGGTGCGCGTACGGCCCGGTCTGGCCGAAGCCGGTGATCGAGCAATAGATCAGATCGGGCTTGACCTGTTTCAGGGACGCGTAGTCCAGGCCATATTTTTCCAGTTGACCGACCTTGTAGTTTTCCAGCACGACGTCCGATTGTGCTGTCAGTTGCCGGATAATTTGCTGTCCTTCAGCCGTTGTGATGTCGACCGTTACGGAGCGTTTGCCACGATTGGCGGCGAGGTAATAAGCGGCTTCGGTAGTGTTGTTACCGTCGGCATCGCGCAGGTAAGGAGGACCCCAGGCACGGGTGTCGTCGCCGCTGCCAGGTCGTTCAATTTTGATGACATCGGCACCCAGATCGGCAAAAGTTTGTCCGCACCACGGACCGGCCAGGACGCGTGTCAGGTCGAGTATGCGCAAATGGGAGAGCGCTGAAGGCATGGAATTGTTGGGCATGGGCGAGCTCGCTTCCGGAAAGTCAGGTTGGGGTCGGCAGACCAATTACACTCACTACGATTACCGGAGAATACAGATGAAAACCGCATGGCCGTTTCCTCGTGTTGTTGCGCACCGTGGTGGCGGGTCGCTAGGTCCCGAAAATACGTTGGCTGCAATGCAGTGCGGACTGACGTACGGCTTTCGAGCCGTTGAATTTGATGTGATGTTATCGCAGGACGGCGTGCCGATTCTGATGCATGACGAGCAGTTCGGTCGCACTGTCGCAGGCACCGGCGCAGTGTCAACGACCAACGCGAGCGTGCTGACCAGCATGGATGCGGGACGTTGGTTCGGACCGGCGTTTGCCGGGGAACAGATTCCGACCTATCGGCAAGTGATCGAATTTTGCCAGCGGCATCGCATCTGGATGAATGTCGAAATCAAACCGGCCCGTGGTGTCGAGCAAGCAACCGGAACGGTCGTTGCGGCACTGACGCTGGCCACGCTGGACGCCGATCAGCCGATCCCGCTGCTCTCTTCTTTTTCGTTCGAGGCACTGATGGCGGCCAAGCTTGTAGCGCCCGGCATTCCCCGTGGATTATTGGTCGAACACCTCCCTGCGGACTGGAAAGTGCAGTTGCTTGAGCTTGATGCGGTGTCACTCCATGTCGACCAAACACATCTCATGGCAACCGATGCAGCGGCCGTCAAGGACGCAGGTTTTGGCCTGTTTTGCTACACCGTGAATACTGCCGGGCGTGCGCGCGAACTGCTGGACTGGGGTGTGGACGGTTTTTGTACCGACCGGATTGACCTGATTGGTCCGGGCTTTGCCTGACGGAGTGCTGCAGGGAGGATTGCGGCCGAACGGATCACGTATAATCGGGCGCTCGCTGAACCGCATTCTTCCTTACGACGACACCATGAAATCTACCGAAATCCGCGCCAAGTTCCTGTCATTTTTCGAATCCAAGGGGCACACGATCGTGCGTTCCAGTCCGCTGATTCCCGGTAACGATCCAACCATGTTGCTGACAAACAGCGGCATGGTGCAGTTCAAGGATGTCTTCCTTGGCACTGATCAGCGATCGTATTCCCGCGCAACCTCCGTGCAGCGCTGCGTGCGTGCCGGCGGCAAGCACAATGACCTGGAAAATGTCGGTTACACCGCGCGCCACCATACGTTCTTCGAAATGCTTGGTAATTTCAGTTTCGGCGATTACTTCAAGCGTGATGCGATTCACTATGCGTGGGAGTTGCTGACCAGCGTGTACCTGCTGCCCAAGGAAAAACTCTGGGTGACGGTCTACCACGAAGACGACGAAGCCTATGACATCTGGGCCAATGACATCGGCATTCCGACCGAACGCATCATCCGTATCGGCGACAACAAGGGCGCGCGTTACGCCTCGGACAATTTCTGGCAGATGGCCGATACGGGGCCATGCGGTCCGTGCAGTGAGATTTTCTATGATCATGGTCCTGAAATCTGGGGTGGTCCGCCGGGCAGTGCAGAAGAAGATGGCGACCGCTTCATTGAAATCTGGAATCTGGTGTTCATGCAGTTCAATCGTGACGAGCAAGGCAACATGCCGCGCCTGCCGAAACCGTGTGTCGATACCGGCATGGGTATGGAGCGTCTGGCGGCGGTGCTGCAACACGTGCACAGCAATTATGAAATCGATCTGTTCCAGAATCTGATCAAAGCTGCGGCGCGCGAAACCGGCACGGTTGACCTGGGCGATAATTCGCTCAAGGTCATTGCTGACCACATTCGTGCCTGCGCTTTCCTCATTGTTGACGGCATCATTCCCGCCAGCGAAGGGCATGGCTATGTATTGCGCCGGATTATTCGCCGCGCTTTGCGCCATGGTCACAAGCTGGGCCAGACCAAACCTTTTTTCTATCTGCTGGTCAAGGATCTGGTTGTCGAGATGGGTGAGGCTTATCCCGAGCTGGTCGACGCAGCGACGCGTGTCGAGCAAGTACTCCGGCAAGAAGAAGAGCGCTTTGGTGAAACGCTTGAACACGGCATGAAAATCCTGGAAGCCGCCCTCGCTGCAACACCGACCCAGCTCGATGGTCAGACTGCCTTTACGCTATACGATACCTTTGGCTTCCCGCTTGATCTGACTGCGGATATTTGTCGCGAACGCAAGGTTGCACTCGATGAAGCTGGTTTCAATGTAGCCATGGAGCAGCAGCGCACCACGGCGCGTGCCGCCGGTAAATTCAAGATGGCGGCGGCGGTTGAATACAGCGGCGACAAGACCCGCTTTGTTGGCTACGACGCGCTGGAACAAAACGCCAGCGTGACTGCCTTGTATGTCAATGGTGCTGCAGTTGCGCGTATGACGGCGGGCCAGGAGGGCATCGTCGTACTTGATGTCACGCCGTTTTATGCGGAGTCGGGCGGGCAGGTTGGCGACACCGGGATACTCACTGGTACGGCAGTTCAATTCCACGTGGCCGATACGTTGAGGATTCAGTCCGAGGTATTCGGTCACCACGGCATACTGGCCGGTGGCGCGCTGAGCGTGGGTGATAAGGTTGCCGCCAGCGTCAATCCGGTCGCCCGTGGCCGCACGATACGTAATCATTCGGCGACGCATCTGATGCACAAGGCGCTGCGTGAGGTGCTGGGCACCCACGTCTCGCAAAAAGGCTCACTGGTCGATGCCGACAAAACCCGCTTCGATTTTAGTCATAACGGGGCGCTGACGGCCGAAGAAATCCGTCAGGTCGAATTGATCGTCAATCATGAAATTCTTGCTAACGTCGCTACTGAAGCGCGCGTGATGGCCTACGACGACGCGGTTAAATTTGGTGCGATGGCGTTGTTCGGCGAAAAATATGGTGACGAAGTCCGCGTACTGGCCATCGGTTCTTCAAAAGAACTATGCGGTGGTGTCCATGTCTCGCGTACCGGTGATATCGGGTTGTTCAAGATTACTGCGGAAAGCGGCGTGGCCGCGGGGATTCGACGGGTTGAAGCGGTCACCGGAGAAGGCGCGCTGGCGCTGGTGCAAGGACTCAGCCGGCAAATGCATGACGCCGCGGCCGTTCTCAAGGTGCAACCGGAAGAGCTCACACAGCGCATCGTGCAAGTTCAGGATCAGGTCCGTTCGCTGGAGAAAGATTTGTCTTCACTGAAGGCCCGGTTGGCAGCAAATCAGGGTGACGAGTTGCTTGGTCAAGCGGTCGATGTCAAGGGAATCAAGGTGCTGGCGGCCGTTCTGGCGGGTGCTGACGTGGCGGCCTTGCGTGTCACGATGGATAAAATCAAGGACAAGCTCAAGACCGCTGCGATCGTTCTGGCAGCCGTCAATGATGGCAAGGTCAGCCTGATTGCCGGTGTGACGGCAGATGCCACATCGCGTATCAAAGCAGGTGATCTGGTGAATTTCGTCGCGTTACAAGTGGGCGGCAAAGGTGGCGGACGACCAGACATGGCGCAAGCCGGCGGTACGGATCCAAGTGGGCTTCTTGCTGCGTTGCAAGGTGTTCCCGGATGGGTCGACGGCAAATTGTGATGCACAGCCATGCTCTGGCTGATTTTGGCAGAGGATGGCGTGCAACGACGCGCTACGTGGAAGCGGTGCCGGTGCCATTGTGTTCCGTCAACGCGTAGTGGTTTTCCGGTAGAATTTGGTAATGTAAAAATAACTCGATGAGCAAGGCCATGGATTTTCACAAAGAACTCGATGCACGCGGCCTCAATTGTCCACTGCCAATCCTCAAGACCAAGAAAGCGCTCGCCGACATGACGAGCGGTCAAGTATTGCGGGTCACGGCGACCGACCCAGGTTCCATTCGCGATTTTCAGGCGTTTGCCAAGCAAACCGGGAACGAATTGCTTGCGCTAACCGATGAGAACAAAGAATTCGTATTTTTCATGAAGCGCAAATAACTGAGTTGCTTGCCAAAATGTGTACCTGTTCCGCGCGCTACGGAATGGCAGAAGCAAACAAATGATTTCCGGCTCCCCGGAAAACAAAAATTTTTTTTAATCGTACAATAGTACGATCGTGCTTAATTTTGCTGCCGGATTGATTTTTCTCTTATAATTCGCGTCAGTCTACGTTTACGTCAATTCGACTTTCTTAAAGGCAGACCTATGAAAATCCTGGTTCCAGTCAAGCGTGTGGTGGATTACAACGTCAAGGTGCGGGTCAAATCCGACGGCACCGGCGTCGATATCGCCAATGTAAAAATGTCCATGAATCCATTCGATGAAATTGCTGTCGAAGAAGCCATGCGGCTCAAAGAAGCAGGTAAGGCAACGGAAGTCGTCGTCGTATCGTGCGGTGTAGTGCAATGCCAGGAAACCCTGCGTACGGCGATGGCCATCGGTGCCGATCGCGCCGTACTGGTCGAGACGGATGTCGAACTGCAGCCGTTGGCCGTGGCCAAATTGATCAAGGCACTGGCAGACAAGGAACAACCGCAATTGATCATACTGGGCAAGCAGGCTATTGATGACGACTGCAATCAAACCGGCCAGATGCTGGCTGCGTTGCTGGGTTGGCCGCAAGCGACGTTCGCTTTTAAAGTCGTGGTGGATGGCGACAAGGTTGCCGTGACGCGTGAAGTCGACGGCGGACTTGAAACGCTGTCGTTGACACTGCCGGCCATTATCACGACCGACCTGCGCTTGAATGAACCACGTTACGTGACCTTGCCGAATATCATGAAGGCCAAGAAAAAAACGCTGGAAATTATCAAGCCGGCCGATCTCGGTGTCGATGTCACTCCGCGCCTGAAAACGCTGAAAGTCTCCGAGCCACCAAAACGCTCGGCAGGCATCAAGGTGCCCGATGTCGCAACGCTGGTCGCGAAACTGAAGAACGAAGCCAAAGTCATCCAATAAATCACCGCCGCTGGCGTACTGCGCCGCGGCTATCCAACCGGGAATCCATCATGGCCGCACTTGTCATTGCTGAACACGACAACGCTTCATTGAAAGCAAGCACTCTTAACACCATCGCAGCTGCCCTGTTATGCGGCGGTGATGTCCACGTCCTGGTTGCAGGGCACAACTGTAGCGCTGCCGCCGGGGCCGCTGCAAAAATCACTGGCGTTACCAAGGTCCTGGTTGCCGACGGCGAGCCTTTCGGCAACGGCCTGGCAGAAAACATTGCCGAGCAAGTGCTGGCACTGGCATCGGCATACAGCCATATCCTCGCGCCGGCAACGGCCTACGGCAAGAATATTGCGCCACGCGTGGCAGCACGGCTGGACGTCGGCCAAATTTCGGAGATCATCAAGGTCGATGCGCCGGATACGTTCGAGCGACCAATTTACGCCGGCAACGCGATTGCCACTGTGCAGTCGCAAGATGCAATCAAGGTCATCACGGTACGCACGACCGGTTTCGATGCAGCGCCAGCCGGTGGCTCGGCAGTCATCGAAAATCTGGTTGCGGTCGCTGATTCCGGCAAGTCAGTTTTCATGTCGCGCGAGCTGGCCAAGTCGGATCGTCCCGAGTTGACCGCAGCCAAAGTGATCGTATCAGGCGGTCGCGGACTGGGTTCCGGCGATAACTTCAAGATTCTCGAGCCACTGGCTGACCGCCTCGGCGCCGCCATGGGGGCATCCCGTGCGGCAGTTGACGCCGGTTATGTACCGAACGACTGGCAGGTCGGTCAGACTGGAAAAATTGTCGCGCCGCAGTTGTATATCGCCGTCGGTATTTCCGGCGCGATTCAACATCTGGCAGGCATGAAGGATTCGAAGACGATTGTGGCGATCAACAAGGACCCGGAAGCGCCGATTTTTTCGGTTGCCGATTATGGTCTGGTGGGGGACTTGTTCGACGTCGTGCCGCATTTGGTGACCGAGCTGGGTTGATTTTTTAATTATAAATGGCCTAGCGTGACGGCTGCGGTGCAGGATAGGAGTGCATTGCCCGGAACGTCACATGCCCAAATTCTAGGGAGTAATACATGAGTTACGTCGCCCCGTTAAAAGACATGCTGTTCGTCATGAATGAGCTGGCCGGTTTGTCTGAGGTGAATGCGTTACCCGGTTGCGAGGACGCGACTCCGGAAACAGTTGAAGCAATTCTGGAAGAAAACGCCAAGTTCTGCGGCGAAGTGGTTGCTCCCTTGAACTGGGAGGGCGACAAGTCTCCGAGCTCCTGGCATGACGGTCATGTCACGACCACCAAGGGCTTCAAGGAAGCCTTCAAGTCGTTTGGTGAGGCCGGCTGGCAAGGCGTGCAGCATCCGGCCGAATTCGGTGGTCAGGGTCTGCCCAAGCTGGTGGCGACACCGTGCATAGAAATGGTGAACGCGGCCAATGTGTCGTTTGCGCTCTGCCCGATGCTCACCGATGGCGCCATTGAAGCATTGATGACGGCCGGTTCCGATGAGCAGAAGGCGACTTACCTGAGTAACCTGATTTCCGGTAAGTGGACCGGAACGATGAATCTGACCGAGCCGCAAGCCGGTTCGGATCTGGCAATGGTGCGATCACGCGCAGTGCCGCAGGACGATGGATCGTTCAAGGTGTTTGGTACCAAGATCTACATCACCTACGGCGAGCACGACATGGCCGGGAACATCATCCATCTGGTGCTGGCGCGCACGCCGACTGCGCCGGAGGGAATCAAAGGCATTTCGCTGTTCGTGGTGCCGAAGTTCCTGGTCAACGCAGACGGCTCGCTGGGGGCGCGTAACGACGTGCATTGCGTATCCATCGAGCACAAGCTTGGCATCAAGGCCAGTCCGACCGCGGTGCTGCAATTCGGGGATAACGGCGGTGCCATCGGCACGCTGGTCGGCGAAGAAAATCGCGGCCTTGAATACATGTTTGTGATGATGAATGCGGCGCGTTTCGCTGTTGGCTTGCAGGGGATTGGTGTGGCCGAGCGTGCATATCAGAAAGCTGTTCATTACGCCAAAGATCGCGTGCAGTCGCGTGATCTGGCTGGCTCGGCAGGCCCGGTGTCGATTATTCATCAGCCCGATGTGCGGCGCATGCTGATGACGATGCGTGCGCAGATCGAGGCGTCGCGTGCGTTGTCTTATGTGACGGCTGCGGCGCATGACGCCGCCCATCACCATACGGATGAAGCGACACGCAAAGCCAATAATTTGTTCTATGAGTTCATGGTGCCGATCGTCAAGGGCTGGTCAACCGAATTGTCGATTGATGTCGCGTCGACCGGCGTGCAAATTCATGGCGGCATGGGTTTTATCGAGGAAACCGGCGCAGCGCAACATTATCGCGATGCCCGCATCCTGACGATTTACGAAGGTACGACCGCCATTCAGGCTAACGACCTGATCGGGCGCAAGACGGTGCGCGATGGCGGTGCGAACGCCAAAGCCATCATTGCGCAGGTTCGACACAGCGCTGAAGCACTTGCCGGTTCCGACTCGGCTGATTTTGCGGCAATCCGGATCCGGTTGAACGACGCGGCCCAGGCACTGGAAGACGTGGTCAGTTACATCGCCGCAAACGCCAAGTCGGACATCAAAGGTGTTTTTTCCGGCAGCGTGCTGTACCTGAAGCTCGCTGGCATCGTTTTTGGCGGCTGGCAAATGGCACGCGCCGCTTTGATTGCAGAGCAAAAGCTGCAAGCTGGCGAAGGCGATGCGAGTTTTTACCGTGCCAAGATCGGTACCGCACGTTTCTTTGCCGATCATTTCCTGGCGCAAGCCGGCGGCTATCGCGCTGCGATCGTCGAGGGCAGCGCCGGTGTCATGGCATTGACCGAAGACCAGTTCTGATTGGACCAGCCGGTGGCCGCATTCAGCCGAATGCGCCGCCGGTGAAGAGCAGGTCAAAGCCGCGCGCCAGTGTCGCGATCAGGCCGGTGGCGCCCATGGCCAGCGTGATCACCAGCAGCAACGCCAGCCACCAGCGCGAGGCGCTCTGTTTGCCCGAGTCCGGATTGAATTGCTGATCCCATTTGTCATCCGGGATCAGTCCCAGTACCAGTGCTTCCAGAAAACCGATCAGGACTGAAAGCACTAGTGCGGCAGCCTGGAACAGGCCGTGCTTGCCGAGGCCCAGCCAAAGTATCAGCAGCGTGACCGGTATGCTGGCCACGTGCAACCAGCCCCACTGGTCGGTCGGGCCACGCAAATAGAAACGGTGCAAACCGATGCCCCCGGTGACGCTGGCTAACAGGGTGGCGAAGGTTTTGTTCTTGTGTCTGGATGGCATGAAAAGTACCGCAGTAAGAAAAATGAAATTGAAGGGTATCAAGGCAGACGCGAAGTCTGGATCAGGGTCGAGCCGCAGTGTGCACTAGCTCAGGAGTCCCCGCAATGCTGGTAATTTCCGGACATTCGATTCAGGGATGGTTTAGGTATTGCGACCAGTCCCTGCTTCAGGCTATAATTCGCGGCTTTTTCCGTGTTTGAAACACTTATTGGAAATATTATGGTCGTTATTCGTTTAGCTCGTGGAGGCGCAAAGAAGCGTCCTTTCTTCAACATCGTTGCAACTGATTCGCGCAATCGTCGCGATGGTCGGTTCATCGAGCGCATCGGATTTTACAATCCGGTTGCTTCTGGTGCCGAAGAGTCGGTCCGGATTGCTCAGGATCGTTTGACATACTGGGAAGGTGTTGGCGCCCAACTGTCTCCGACAGTCGCTCGTCTGGTCGCCCAGGTTGCCAAAAAAGCAGCTTAAGTTTCAGGTTTGACAGTTAATTCGCCACTTAATACCAGCTCGGGAGTCGTTATCCCCGCTGATCTGGTTCAGGTAGGGTATGTATCCGGTGCTTACGGCCTCAACGGCTGGGTGAGGATAAAACCCTTTTCGTCGACCGGAGAGGCGTTGCTCAATGCAAAAGTCTGGTGGTTGGACAAGCCAGCTTTGCGTGACGTCGATGTCATGCAGTCAAAGATGCACAGCGGCGACGTCGTTGCGCAATTAGTCGGTGTCTCAGGGCGAGATGCGGCGGAAGCGCTGAAAGGTACTTCGGTACAGATCCCGCGTAGTCATTTCCCGCCTTTGCCCGATGGAGAATTTTACTGGGTTGATTTGATCGGGTTGTCGGTTGAAAACCTGCAAGGTGAACGAATCGGCGTGGTCCATGACATGATGGATAACGGCGCGCATCCGATTTTGCGGGTAGAGGCGGTTGCCAGTGCCGATGCCGGCAAGCCGGATGAAATTTTGATTCCGTTCGTCGGACAATTCATCAGGACAGTCGATCAGAAGGCCGGAAAAATTACCGTTGACTGGGGTCTGGATTATTAGTGCTCCGGAATACCAGCTGCAGGTCGGAGGTATCGATGCAGTTTGACGTCATCACGCTTTTTCCTGAAATGTTCACCGCACTGACACAGTCAGGAATTACGCGGCGGGCCTTTGAGCAGAACAAGTGGGGGTTGTCTCTCTGGAATCCTCGCGATTTCACCAGCGACAACCATCGTACTGTGGATGACCGGCCCTATGGCGGTGGTCCTGGTATGGTGATGTTAGCCAAGCCGCTAGACGCTGCGATCGCCGCTTCGAAGGCGCGCCAGGAGCAACTCGGTCTGGCGGCTCCGCGGGTAGTTTACTTGTCTCCGCAAGGTCGGGCGCTAACGCACTCCCGCGTCATGCAAATGGCGCTTGAGCCCGGACTGGTTCTGTTGTGCGGCCGCTATGAAGCGGTCGACCAGCGCCTGATAGATCGCTCTGTGGACGAGGAAATCAGCCTCGGAGACTTTGTGCTGTCAGGTGGCGAGCTGCCGGCAATGGCACTGATGGATGCGGTGATCCGACAACTGCCGGGCGCATTGCACGATGATGCGTCTGCTGTCGAAGACAGTTTTGTCAACGGCTTGCTGGACTGCCCGCATTACACGCGGCCTGAGCTGTCTGAAGGCGCATCGGTGCCGTCCGTCCTGATGGGCGGCAATCATGCCGACATCCTGATCTGGCGGCGCGAGCAATCGCTCATGGCAACTTTCAGGAAGCGTCCGGACTTGATTGTCACGGCCCGTGCTGCTGGTGCACTGAGTCGCAAGGATGAACAATTTTTAAGTGGTTTGCAGTAGGTTGTATCGCACGGATGACTTTTTTGTCGATCCGTATGTTTAATCCCATCCTCTACCGGGCCATAAGGTGTGCAAACACCCGGCGTCAGCAAGATGGCACAAGGAGTTTCAAATGGATCTGATCCAGCAACTTGAGCAAGAAGAAATTGCCCGTTTGGGCAAGAGCATCCCTGATTTCGCACCTGGCGACACCGTCATCGTGAGTGTCAACGTCGTCGAAGGTACCCGCAAGCGTGCCCAGGCGTATGAAGGCGTCGTGATTTCCCGTCGTAACCGCGGCCTGAACTCGAACTTTATTGTTCGCAAGATCTCGTCGGGTGAAGGCGTAGAGCGTACATTCCAGTTGTATTCGCCGCTGATCGCTTCGATCGAAGTCAAGCGTCGTGGTGATGTCCGTCGCGCCAAACTGTATTACTTGCGTGAGCGTTCCGGTAAATCGGCGCGTATCAAAGAAAAACTGCCAAACCGTCGCGTTGCTTCGAAAAAAGCAGCCGCTTAATTTGCGCAGCAAGTAAAGTCTCAAAGGGGTGCCTCATGGCGCCCCTTTTTTTGCTTTGCTGCTCATACATGGTGATTCGATACAAAGTGGTACCTTGTGCGTCCCATTTATCCTTTTCAGGGTTGCTGCCGTGTCCAGACTTCTATTCGATCCGCAAGGTATTCCCGTCGATTCGGTAGCTGGCGAGCAGTCTGTCATCGATGCGAGACTCAACGGGATCTGGCTGCGTCAGCGTTTTGCTGCCCCCGAAGACTGGACGCAAGAGCTCAATGACGAGCGATCCGTACTGTCTCCGGCACGCGCGCCGATACCCGCCTCGGTACTGTTGCCCATCGTTGAGCGTAGTCATGGCCTGACAATGCTGTTGACGCAGCGTAGCCCCAACCTGACTAATCACCCCGGTCAGATCGCGTTTCCAGGCGGTCGTGCCGACGCGGGCGACCATTCTGCGATCGACACGGCGCTGCGTGAAACGGAAGAGGAGATCGGCCTGTTACGTCGTCACATCGATGTCATCGGCACGCTACCCGACTACTTCACGTTGACGGGCTACCAGATCACGCCAGTGGTCGCGCTGATTCGTCCGCCCTTTGACTTGCGCGCCGAGCCAGGGGAAGTCGAGGAGATATTCGAAGTGCCGCTCGCTTTTTTGATGGATGGCATGCATCATCAGCGCCGCGCGCTCGAGCTGCCAAATGGTGCCGGACACCGTACTTTTTACGCGATGCCTTATGAGCGCTTCTTCATTTGGGGTGCAACTGCCGGTATCTTGCGCAATTTGTTCCATTTTCTACGGGCTTGAACGGCACCAGATGTCGTTTGCTCTGTTTTGTCTGGTTTGATTCCAGGCCTGTGCTGCGTTATGGTGTGGGTATCAAGTAATTTAAGGCGTCCTGATGACATTTCTTTCCATTTTGTGCGCACTACTGATCGAGCAACTCAAGCCGTTACGAGCGGACAATCCGATTTACGGTGCCATCAAGCTGTTGGCGGCGCGCATGGAACTCTGGTTCAATGCCGGCCATGCGCACCACGGAAAGCTCGGCTGGTTTCTTGTCATGGCTGCGTTGATGGTACCGACTGCAGTGATTTACTGGCTGGCTTTGCGCCTGAGTCCTTTTGCCGCACTGGCCTGGAATATCCTGATTGTTTATCTGACGCTCGGATTTCGTCACTACAGTCACTACTACTCCTCGATACAACTCGCGCTCAACAGTGGCGATGATGCCAACGCGCGCCTGTTGCTGGCCGAGTGGACCAGGCAGGACACCAGTACGATGGAGTCCGGCGAAATTGCCCGCATCGCGGTGGAGAAAGCACTGGTAACGACGCATCGCAATGTCTTTGGCGTTTTTTTCTGGTTCCTGATGCCGGTCGGCCCGGCTTGCGCAATCATGTACCGGGTCGCCGAATACCTGGCGCGTGCCTGGAACGAACCCGAACATATGAAGAACGAAGCCTTCGGCAAGTTTGCAGCGCGTGCGTTCTACTGGATTGACTGGATACCAGCCCGCCTGACCGCGATTGCCTTTGCTATTGTCGGTAATTTCGAAGACGCAATTTATGCATGGCGTAATTTTGCCAGTCGCTGGCAAGAGGAAGCCGTCGGCATTATCCTGGCTGCCGGAGGCGGAGCGCTGGGTGTCCGGCTCGGTACGCCGTTGCAGGGTGCTGCCAACGTGATGCCTGCCGACCCTACCAATCTCGAATCGACCGATCTGGAGTCTGATGCGGCCCCAGGCGAAGAGCCAACCGCCCGCGCGCTGCAGAGCACGGTTGGCCTGGTGTGGCGAGCCTTGTTATTGTGGATGCTGTTATTGCTGTTGTTGTCCGTTGCGGTTTGGCTTGGCTAGGTGACTAACGGAGGCCGATAACCCCTCCGGTTCCGGAATATGAGATGCGGTTTTTGTTCATGTCTTCTATAAGATATAATTTGTATGAATTCAAGGGGCTGCTGTGACCCCGGGCCAACCCGCCGTCTTCATTATCGAAACCAGCCTTACCCATGGCCGACCCAGAAAAAAAATCACCAATAATTGCGAACGAGTTCTTCATACTGGGATTAACCAGTGCTGGAAAACAATTCCGTCCCAGCGACTGGACAGAGCGGCTGTGCGGTGCCATGTCCTGTTTCAGGCCGGAGGGATCGGGTGGGCGCAACGCCCATTTGAAGTATTCCCCGTACGTCCGTCCGTCCGTACTCAACGGCGTCAAATCGGTAGTGGTCGACGAAGCGCTGCGACTGATCGAACCGCTCGCCTTTCACTTCGTGATGGATTTTGCCCGCGACAATGACTTGCAAGTCATCGATGCCTGCCTGCTCCCCGATCCCGAAAGTGCGCCGGGCACCGATTGACCGCTGATTTTATTTTTCCAGTCAGATTGACCCGAATCAAGGAACTGCCCCAGTGAGTGCACACCACCATGACCATGACCATGACGGTCACGAGCACGGCCACGGCCACCATGGTCATCATCATGCGTTGCCAACAAATCACAACGCCGCGTTTGCGATCGCGATTGCGCTCAACGTAGGATTTGTTGTCGTTGAATTCGCCTATGGATTTATCGCACAATCGACCGCGCTGCTGGCTGACGCTGGCCATAACCTCTCGGACGTGTTGGGCTTGCTGCTAGCTTGGGGTGCAGCGCTCCTCGCACGCAAGCAACCGAGCGGACGTTACACCTATGGTTTGCGTAGCAGTTCCATTCTGGCCGCGCTTGCCAATGCACTGTTGCTGCTGATTGCCTGCGCAGCGATCGCCTGGGAGGCGGTCGGCCGGTTTGCCGAGCCGGCACCGGTGGCCAGTATCACGGTCATGGTGGTTGCCGGCATCGGCATCCTCATCAATGGGTTGTCCGCCTGGTTGTTTGTCGCCGGCAGCAAGGACGACTTGAATATCCGCGGTGCGTTTTTGCATATGGCCGCGGATGCGCTGGTCTCGCTGGCAGTGGTAATCGGTGCGGCAGTGATGTTCTTCACGAATTGGTATCTGATCGATGCGTTGCTGAGCCTGGTGATTGTTGCAGTTATCTTGTTTGGAACCTGGAGTCTTCTGCGTGAAGCAATACGCTTAGCTCTCAGTGCAGTACCAGCCAATATCGACCTCGACGCGGTCGAACACTTCCTGCAGGCTTTGCCAGGGGTCACGGCCGTACAGGATCTGCACATATGGGGCATGAGTACCACTGAGGCGGCGCTGACCGTCCATCTGGTCATGCACGACGGTCATCCTGGCGATGCGTTCATGGCCGATGCGTCGCATCAGTTGACTGAGCGCTTCCGGATTGTGCACACGACAATCCAGATCCAGTGTCAGTCATTGAGTCATGTCTGCGCACTCAAGTAACCCGTTCTGATGTACCTCAACATTTACCGGAGCGAACATGGTGCCGTGGATCAGTCCTGATGTGCTGGCACTGCTGTGTAGCGCCGTCTTGCTGCTGGCCTACTATGCGTGGTTGTTCTGGCAAGTGCGGCGCAGTCCCGACTACAGCGTTCATCGGGTCAATCAAACCGCCAGAGGATTATGGATCCGGCATGTCATGGCGACGCCCGGGCTTGAAATACTTGCCATCCAAACCCTGCGTAACCTTTCCATGGCAGCGACTTTCAAGGGTTCCTCGGCGGCCTTACTCATCCTCGGTACTCTGACGCTGTCGGGTCAATCGGAAAATCTCGGTCACGCTTGGCATGCGTTGAGCCCGGGTGTCGCATCGCTACCGGGCTGGTGGACGTTCAAGATACTGTGTCTGCTGACAACGCTGATCGTGGCTTTCTTTTCGTTTGCGATGACAATTCGCATGCTCAACCATGTGATGTTCATGGTGAACCTGCCCGCCTGCGCTGCGGTTGGTACGCTTGCTCCTGCCTGCGTGGCGCGCCGGCTCAACCGTGCCGGAAGTTTTTACAGCATCGGTCTGCGCGCGTTATTTGGCGCAATACCACTGGCTTTCTGGCTGTTTGGCAGTTTCTTTTTTGTTGGTGCTACCGCGGGTCTGGTGCTGGTGCTGTTTTTGATTGATCGAAATCGCGGCGGAACTTGACCAGGCACCCTGCGCCTGCGTGATTGAGGCATGATGTTGGCCTTGTTGTTTTCGAAAGCTGTCCATGTCCGAAACCCGCATAGAAACCGATAGCTTCGGTCCCATCGCGGTTCCCGCTGCCCGCCTCTGGGGTGCCCAGACTCAACGCTCGCTGGAATTTTTCCGTATCTCGACCGAGCGCATACCCGATGCACTCATCGTGGCACTCGCCGCCGTCAAGCGCGCTTGTGCGCGCGTCAATGGCGAACTTGGTAAATTACCAGCCGCTAAGGTGCAGGCGATCGTGCAGGCAGCCGACGAAGTCATCGCCGGCCAGCATGCTACCGAATTTCCGCTGGCGGTCTGGCAGACCGGTTCCGGTACACAAACCAACATGAACATGAATGAAGTGCTGGCCAACCGGGCGTCCGAGTTGCTGGGCGGTGCACGCGGGGCAGGGCGCTTGCTGCACCCGAACGACGAGGTCAATCTTGGCCAGTCGTCCAATGATATTTTTCCGAGTGCGATGCATGTCGCTGCCAGTGGCGCGATAACGCAGCAATTGCTGCCTGCGTTGCGGGCATTACGCGAGTCTTTGCAACTGAAATCGACCGCGTTTAGCGATATCGTCAAGATAGGCCGTACGCATTTACAGGACGCCACGCCGCTGACGCTGGGCCAGGAATTTTCCGGCTATGTGGCCCAGCTTGAGTTGGCCGAATCGGCGATCGTGTCATCTTTGGCCGGATTGCAGGCGCTCGCAGCCGGCGGTACGGCCGTCGGTACCGGACTCAATGCCCCGGCGGGTTTTGGTGAACTTGTTGCCGCCGAACTGGCGCGTGCGCAAGGGCTGCCTTACACCAGCGCTACGAACAAGTTTGCCGCGCTGGCCGGTCACGAGCCGATGGTCGCTGCCCACGGTGCGCTCAAGACGCTCGCTACAGCGCTGATGAAAATTGCCAATGACGTCCGCTGGCTGGCATCCGGTCCGCGCTCAGGCCTCGGTGAGATCAGTATTCCGGCCAACGAACCGGGCAGCTCCATCATGCCGGGCAAGGTCAATCCGACCCAGTGCGAAGCACTGACGATGCTGTGCTGTCAGGTGTTTGGCAACGATGTCGCGATTACCATCGGCGGCGCGTCGGGAAACTTCGAACTCAATGTGTTCAAGCCACTGATCGCACATGCGTTCTTACAAAGCGTACGGTTATTGGCCGACGGCATGGCCAGTTTTACTACGCATTGCGTCCGGGGCATCGTGCCCAACGACGCACGCATTGATGAATTGCTGGCACGTTCGCTTATGTTAGTTACCGCACTGACACCGCACATCGGCTATGATCGCGCGGCGCAGATTGCCAAGCGCGCGCATGTTGACGGCAGCAGCCTTGAACAGGCCGGCATCGCACTGGGTTATGTCAATGCCGACGATTTCGCGCGCTGGGTGCAGCCACGGCAGATGACTAAGCCAGACGCTTAAAGGGGATATTTCAGAATCATGGGACAAATTTATTTGGTACGGCACGGTCAAGCTTCTTTTGGCAGCGCCAACTACGATCGACTTTCGGACCTCGGTGTGCAGCAGGCCCGCTTGCTGGGCGAGTGGTATGCGGAGAAGCGCCAGGGTTTCAGCCGCGTGCTGACCGGCGGCATGAACCGGCACCGGCAAACGGCAGTCGCCTGTCTCGGTGCGCTGCCGCGCAACTTGCGCAAGGAGGGCGATTGGGAAACGGATGCCGGTTTTGCCGAATATGACCACGAAGAGATTTTCAAGCGCTACCGGCCTGAACTTAGCGACCCGGAGTACCTGAACCGCTTCCTGAGCGAAAGCGCGCAACCGCATCAGGCGTTTCAGCAATTGTTTCAGGCGGCAACCGCACGCTGGATGGCGGGCGACAATGACAGCGATTACACCGAAACATGGCCGGTCTTTCAGGCGCGCTGTATCGCTGCGCTGCAGCGCGTGCTGATGTCGCCAGGTAGCGCGCAATCGGTCATCATCTTTACGTCAGGCGGGACGATTGCGACCCTGTGCCAGCATGTGCTGGGCATGCCCGATAGCAAGGTACTGGAACTTAACTGGACGCTGGCCAATGCCGGCGTGACCAAACTGCTCTATAGCGGCGACCGGGTCAGCATGAGTTACCTGAATAATTTTGCGCATCTGGAATCCGGCGGCGTCGCCGCAGTGACGTACCGCTAGTCTGCAAGCCGTTAGTCTTGTGAAAATTGCCGCTCGTCATTGCGGCAATGGTGCAACCTGAGTCGGCCATATATTCTCCCTGGGAAACTAAAACAGCATAGAGAGCGATGTCAACATCGCCCGATGTTTTCTTAACCCGGAGGGCCGCCATCATGAAACGCTCTGACTTTCGAGGTCGACGCGACGCCGCGTTCACGCTCATTGAACTGATGATGACGATTGCCATTGCGATGATTTTGCTGGCGATCGCGATTCCATCGTTTAGCACGATGCTCGGTAACAACCGGCTGACGGCGACGGCAAATGCCCTGCTCGCGGCGCTGAACTTCACCCGCTCGAACGCCCTCACGCAAAACAATGCCACGCAGCTTTGCCCGTTAGGCGCGGTCGGTTCAACCGTCTGTGGTACCGACTGGCGTGCCGGCTGGATCGTTACGACGCTGCCTGCGACGGGTGCACGGGTGTTGTTGCAAAGCCAGCAGTCCGGTCCGCGCGACCCGGTGCTGTCGCCGGTCGCCATCCAGGGCGTGACGCCGGCGAGCGTTGTGTTTGATGCGCGCGGACTGGCCGCGACCCAATCCAATTTCATCTTGTGCGACGCCCGTGGCAGTGCCTTCGCGCGCTCATTGCAAGTACTCGCAACCGGCTATGCCCAGCTTGGCGCCACGCCCGGTCTCGCGCTCTGGGGTAGCACCCTGACTTGTCCATGAAAGAGCCTCCGATGAAACCGAACCTGCTTCGCTTTGTGGATGACGCGCCGTTTCGCTCTGGTGCCGGATTTGCTTTGCTGGAGGTACTGATTGCTTTTGTCGTGCTGGCATTCGGCATGATGGGGATTGCCGGCATGCTGTTGATGGCGCACAAGTCCAATAGCTCGAGTTATCTCAAGCAGCAGGCGATACAGTCGGCCTATGACATCGTCGATCGGGTGCGTGCCAACAGCCAGGCTGCCATCGATGGCAGTTATTCGGTCAACAACCTGACGACCAGCGGGGCACCGCTATTGCCTGCGACGGCGTCACCCGATTGCAGTGCAGCGGTTTGTACGGTGACGCAACTGGCGGCCTACGACCTGTGGTACTGGCTGGCTCGTGATCTGGCGCAATTGCCCAATGGCAGCGGTTCGATTGTCACCAGTGCGGCACCCACTGGCAGCAACACGCTGGTGACCGTGATCGTGCAGTGGGACGATAGTCCGGCGCAGGGCACGTTAGGAGCGTCCAGCCAAACCAGTGCTGCCGGGTCAAATCTGGCGCAATTCACAGTGCAGACACTGCTATGAAAACCGGCTGCAATCCCCCGCAGGGATTCTCCCTGGTCGAGCTGATGGTGGCCATGGGAATTGGTCTGTTCCTGTCCGGAGCCGTGCTCAGTGTCTATCTGGCGCAATCGCGCAGCTACACCTCGACAACCTCGCAGGCCGCCATCCAGAATGCGGAAAATGCGATTTCTGCATTGGTCACGCCGGTGGTGCGCTCGACCGGCTTCAACGGTTGCTCGACGCTAACGCAAGCGCTGTCGCATCTGAATGACGGCGGCCCGGCGCCGCTGGGAACGCAAGGTGCCCTGGCCAGCATGATTGTTGGCTACGATGCCGCCGGTACGGCCGGCAGCGGTAGTGCATTGACGATCGCGCAAGCCAATGCGGCCAATGACTCCAGCGTCGGCGACTGGTCGCCATCACTCGAATCTACGCTGGCCGGCAAGGTATCGACCGGCAGCGATGTGCTGGTCATGCTGGGTGCGACACCGAACAGCAGCCCGGTAGGAGTAATCAGCATTCCTTCTGGCAGCACGACGATTACGCTGCAAAGTACCACCGGGCTGGTTGCCGGCCAGTACGGCATTGTGTCGGATTGCCTGAAGGCGAGCATTTTCCAGCTGACGGTGGTGAGCCAGGGTAGTCCCGGCACCATCAGTCATACGCAGGGCAGCGGAGCTCTCGCCAATAGCGCCGATGCGCTGGCGGTAAATTACCCGGTAGGTGCGCAATTCGTCCCGCTGCAACAAACGGCTTTTTATGTCGCGCAGGGGCCGGGCGATCAAAGTGTCTTGATGCGCGCGATCTTCAGCGCCGGCGTGTGGAACGTGCAACCGCTGGTGCCGGGCGTCGAATCGATGCAGGTGCTGTACGGTCTTGGTACCGGCGGCATTGTCAATCGCTATGTCGCGGCCGGTGCGGTAACCGACTGGTCACACATTGTCGCGGTACGGCTTGGCTTTCTGGTGCAGGGGCAGGTTGGCTCCGGCCCGTCGGGTTCCACCGCATTGTCTCAGTTCAGTGTGTTGGGTACCACGATCACGGTGCCGTCAGATGGCCGCTTGCGCCATGTCTTCGAGATGACCATCAACCTGAGGAATGCCGCATGAATCCGCTGCCGTCAGCAGCCCTGCGGTTGCGTCGCCAGCAGCGTGGCTCGGTGCTGATTATCACGGTCATCCTGGTGTTGCTGCTGACCATCCTGGGACTGGGTACGGTGTCGTTGAACACTACCCAAACACGTATTGCGACCAACAGCGCGGATGCGCAGATGTCGTTCCAGACGGCCGAAGGCGTGCTCAATCAGGCACAGAGCAAACTGATCGCCGGCGATTACGCCTATGCAAACTTTGTTGCAGGTGATAACGGGCTGTATCTGTTCGACCCGGCCGTAGCGCCGGTCTGGACCACCATCGACTGGAGCAACGCCAGCGTGGCGATCTCTGGTTTTCAGGGTAAATCGTCTATGCCGGGGGCGTACATCATCGAATTGCTGCCGTCGTTCGTCCGGCCGGGACAGAGCCTGAAAAGGATGACCCGGGTATTCCGCGTCACGGCACGCGCGGTCGGACCCGGTGGCGGTGCTCCGGTACTGCTGCAAAGCACCGTGCAATTACAAGAGTAACGGCGGGGTAATGGACAGCCATCAAACGACCACCGAAAGCCCATCATGAATTTCACTCGTGTTCGCACTGTCGCCATTGGCGCGGCCCTGGTCGTGCTGGCGACTTCCTCGACCACCATTCCGCAGTCGGCGCGAGCCGGATCGGGCGTGATGCTGGCGATTTCTCAAGTGCCGCTGACAGTAGCCAGTCCGGTCCATCCGCAGGTTCTCATCGCGTTAGGAAATGCGGAATCAATGGATGGCACGCTCAGTGGCGCCATCATGACCGGGTCGGGTGTGCTGGCCAGCGGGGTTGGCTCGCTGAGTGCCTCAAGCTCGCCGGCAAGCTATGCGGTGCCCGCCGGTTTTGTGCCGCCGTTGCAGGCGGCAGATGCATCAGGCAATGCGCCATACACCGTCAGCAGCAACGGCACGCTGTTCGACAATGGCGCCAGTCGGCTCAACGTGGCCAAGGCGGGTATCAAGGCAATTGTGCAGGCCTATATGCAAAATACCGACTTCTCGCTGGAAACCTACAGCACCAGTGGCACCAGCCTTTACACAACCTGGGTGTATTACATGTCGCCGGCTGCTAGCGGGTTTGTCTTCACCAGTAGCAAGCTGGCCGGCAGCCGCTACGTGGCCAATCCTTGCTTGAGCTATGCACTGGCCACCAGCACGATCAAGGCCAATTGCACCGAGATTGCCGGCAAGGGCCTGTATGCGGCGCTGGCTGTATCGGGGTCGGCTTATCTGCAGATAGGCGCATCCAGCGATGATGCCAATATCAACGATGTGCTGTACGCCAGCGGCCAGCCAGGCGTTTATATCAACTATGGCAATACCAGTCCGGCCACACCGTATCCGCCGGGTTATTCGCTGGCCAATTACAACAACGGATCGATCCTGATCACCTATCCGAGCAGTGTGCCTAGCGCCAACCGGGCAACCGGTCCGACCAACGCCGGTTACGTTCCCTATTCGCCGCAAGTCATGTACGCGCAGCGCGGCTTCGGTTACGGTGGCAACCAAGCAGCCGGTTCCGGCAATGTGCTGGTGCCGATGACTTCTGCCGGCACGGTCCCGACTGCCAGTTCGGTGACGACCGCCGTCAATGCCTTCCTGGCCCCGCTGGCACCCGAAACCAATACCTTGCAGAGTACTGAAATCAAGGCTGTCGCCGGACAAGCACCGACCGCCGGATTGCTGGCCAGGGCGCAGAGCTATCTGGCGTCCGTCCTCAACACCGGCAATTGCGCCCCGAAACAATATGTCGTGCTGATTTCGGATGGCTTGCCGACCCAGGACCTTGCCGGCAAATACTGGCCACCATTAGGTAGTGCCGCTGCGGCCGGGTATGGCCTGACCGCGAGTTTCAAGGCGGATGGTTCGCTCAATGTCACCAACGACACCGCACTCACCGACACGATCACCAATCTGGCCAAACTCAAGTCGGCCGGGATCAACACCTATGTGATCGGCCTTGGTGCCGGTGTCGACCCCAGTGCTAATCCACAGGCTGCAGCGACCTTGCAGGCGATGGCAATTGCCGGCGGCACGGCCAATTACTATCCGGCCAGCAGCCCGGCAGCACTGGTTGATGGCCTCAACAGCATTCTTGTTTCAGTACAGAGTGGCGCGTTGTCCACCACCGCGGCAGCCGTCAATTCATCCCGGTTGCAAGCGGGCAGTGTCGAATACCAGGCCAGTTTCAATTCGACCGACACGCCTTACCAGGACTGGACCGGTGATATTTTTGAAAAAGCCATCAACCTGGAGACCGGCCTCCCGGGCGGCGCGACGCTGTGGTCAGCACAAACATTGCTAGACGCCAAGGCAAGCGGGTCGGGCTGGTCGTCAGCCCGGCTCATCGCGATCTGGAATCCTGCGCTCAATGGCGGGACCGGTGCTGCAGTGCCGTTACGGTGGAGTGCGCTCAGTACTGCGCAGCAGGCGTTGTTGCAACCTTCCGATGCGCTCGGTTCGGCGCGCGTCGATTATCTGCGTGGCGATACACTGCTAGAAAAACGCAATGGCGGTGCGTTCCGCAATCGCTCCCATCTGCTCGGGAATATTGCCAACAGTCAGTCGGCGTACGTGGGCGCTCCATCGGCTGCGTATTTTTCAGACAGCTACCGGGCCTTTGCCAGGGCGAAGGCAAACCGTCAACCGATGCTGTATGTCGGGGCTAATGACGGCATGTTGCATGCAATTAATGCCACGACGGGTATCGAGCAGTTTGCCTTCATTCCCGATGAGGTGGTGGCCAACCTGAAGAAGTTGACCGAGCCGCTCTATAACCAGAGCCATCTTTTCTACGTCGACGGATCGCCACAGGCAGGCGACGTCCAGTTTGCCGATGCCAGCTGGCATACCTTGCTGGTCGGCGGGGAATGCGGCGGCGGCAAAAGTATTTATGCGATGGATGTCACTAACCCGCAAACCCTGACCAGCGAAGCCGCCGTCTCCAGTGCCGTGTTGTGGGAGTTCGTCGATGCCGATATGGGCTTGTCGTACAGTGAGCCACAGATCACGCCGATTGTTGCGACACCCGGGTTTGCGGTCTTTTTTGGTAACGGGTACAACAGTCCCAACAATAAATCGGTGTTGTATGCGGTCAATCCGAAGACCGGCCAGCTTCTTCGAAAAATTGATTTGTGTGCAGCAGTGCCGGGTGCCTGTGACATCAACCTGCCGCAGGGCTTGTCGACCGTGGCGCAAGGTCACCCGGATGGTTTGCAGGGGGTGGCGATGACGCGGATTTATGCCGGAGACTTGCAAGGTAACCTGTGGGCAATCGATGTCGCTGACGTCGACCCGGCCAAATGGGCTGCGCGTTTGCTGTTCAAGGCCCGTGATGCCAGCGGTAATGTGCAGCCGATCACAACGCCGCCGGTGGTCACATTGCACCCGAATTACCCGCGCTTAACGGGTCAGTTTGTTCTGTTTGGTACCGGGCAACTCTTGACCGCCGCTGACTTGTCTTCGCAGCTCAAGCAATCGGTTTATGGCATATGGGACAAGCCCGGTAATACCAGCGTGCCGACCCGGGCCAACCTGCAGGCACAAACATTGACATTGGTTTCGGCGGGGGTATCCGGACTGCCGCAGGATGTCCTGACGGCGACCAATACGTCCATTAACTGGACCACAAAGCTGGGCTGGTATGACGACCTGGTCGGTATCGGCGAACGCGTTATCAATGCGCCGCAGTTATTGAATGGAGCGTTCCTGGCAACCCTGAATACGCCGCCGGGTGGCGTATGTAACGCGGCATTCAATGCGTCGCTGCTTGAGGTGAATTTCAAGACGGGCGGTGCATTCGAGCAGCCGCAACTTGATATCAATGGCGACAAGGTGATTGATGCGAGGGATACGGTCAATGGCACCTTCCCGGTGGGCGTGGTGCTGGGGACAGGTTATGGTAGTGCGGCAACTCTGCTAAAAACCACCGGCGCGCCCGGCAAGATCGGCAAGCTGATTACGAAGTCCGGCGGCCAGCAAGTCACCATCATCGATCCGAACAATACGCCGCGCCGGCTTACGTGGTGGCAGCTTCAATAGACAGGAACAGCATGGAACATTTTTCTGTACGGCGGCGCGTTGAACTTGGGTTTACGCTGATCGAGGTGATGGTCGTCGTGGCTGTTGTCGGCATTCTGGTGGCGATTGCCATTCCGTCTTATCGCAGCTATGTGCTCAAGTCACGAAGGGCGGACGCGTTGACCGCGTTGTCGCAAAGTCAGGTCATGCTGGAGCGCTGCTATGCGCAAAGCTTTTCGTATAGCGCGGTATGTGCCGGGTTGCCGGTTTTCCCGGTTGCTTCCGAGCGTGGCTATTACAGCATTAGGATGTCGAACCAAACCGCGACGACGTACGCGCTCACAGCTACGCCAGTCGGTAGCCAAGTCAGCGATACGCTGTGTGCAGTAATCAGTGTGGATCAGGCCAATCAGAAGCAGGCGGTGGACAGCAACGCGGTCGCACAGACGGCGTGTTGGAGTCCGTAAGAGCCACCGGGTTGCAGTTCCTCGCTATCGGCTTTTTTCCCGCCACAATAGATGGACGACGGTCAGCAGTATCAGGGCGCCTAGCAAAGATATGAACAATGCACTGATGCTGAGGTCGCTCTGGTTGATGGTGAGCGAACCGAACAGCGGTGCGATCAGGCCGCCTCCGATGACTGCGCCGGCGACGCCAGCCACCACGTTGAGTAGCGTACCTTGTTGCTCATTGGTTTTCATGATGATACCGGCCAGCCAGCCCGCTATCCCGCCGGCGATGATCCAGATAATGAAATTCATCGAGTTCTCCTTCACGGTTGCACACGTGAGGCAGGGTCAACTTGGCCCGGTCCTCAACCTCCATCATTAGCTGATGTGCGTGCTTGTCCTTTGGGATAGCTCAAGGTTTCGCTATATGGTTACTTGCAGAGGGTCAGCGCTGCAGCGGGGCGGGTAGCAGCCGGTCATATTCGGCCTTGACGCTGGCATAGCACTCACAAACGCGAGCTTCAAGACCTGGCCGGTTGAGTACTGTGATGTGTCCGCGGGTGTACTGGATCAAGCCCTCGTCCTGCAATTTTCCGGCGGCATCAGCAACGCTTTCACGGCGGACTCCCAGCATGTTGCCGATCAGCTCCTGGGTCATGCTCATTTCATTCGATGGCAACCGGTCCAGACTCAGCAGTAACCAGCGGCACAGTTGCTGGACCACGCTGTGATGGCGATTGCAGACCGCAGTCTGCGACATCTGCGTCAACAGGGCCTGGGTATAGCGCAACAGCAGGGACTGGAGTGCGCCGCCACGATAGAACTCTTCCTTGAGTCGCGACGCTTTCAGGCGGAATCCGTAGCCCGCGCTTTTTACCACGGCCCGATTAAGTGACGTACCGCCACCCATGAACAGAGTGACGCCGACGACGCCTTCGTGACCAATCACGGCGGTCTCGGTGGCGGTGCCATCACGTGACTCGTAAAGTTGGGAAACGATGCTGCTGGTCAGAAAGTAGACGTGTTCCATTTCGACACCGGCTTCGCAGACGGCCATGCCCAGCGGCATCGGCACTAACTCAAGGTGCGGCAGGATGCGCTCGTAGTCTTCGACGGGAAGACCTGCGAGTAAGTTATTTTGTTTCGGGTTGTGGCCATACAGGCCGGCGATGCGTACTGCAGCGGATACGCGACCTGCCGGCAGGCGGGTTTCGCGACTGGATGATTTCAGGCTGCCGGTGTTGCGTGTAGCACCGCTGGCGTTATTTGGTGTGGTCTCGCAGACGTTCAATCCCTGTTCCATGCGTATCTCCTCTTAGTGGTGAGAATTTCGATGGATCCATGATTGCAGAGGAGGCGCACTTTTTTAATCAGCGCACCACCTATTCCCGTGTGGGATTACGCTGACAAGAGTAGTGTTGCCGAATTATTTTGCAGTGGGTGTACGAGCGGGAGCCGCGCGACTGCCCAGCTGTTCGAGCAGCTCGCGCATGTCGGTGAATTCGGATGTCTTGTCGAAAAAATACTGGACACCCAGTTGTTCGGCCAACCGGTGATAGCCCTTGCTGACGTTGTTGCTGAAGATGATGCGGATTTGCTGGTTGTACTGTGGCTCGCTGCTTAAACGGCGTAACAGACTGATACCGTTGCCTTGCCTGAGCTGGATGTCAAGGATCAGGATATCGCAGGGATGCAGCGCCAACTGGTCAAGGGCTTCATCTTCGGAATCGGCATGACCGACTAGCGTAATGCCGGGTATGTCGGCAAAACTTTCGATGAGCAGTTCGCGTACCAGGCTGGAATCTTCAATCAGGAACACCTGCAATGGCTGCGCTAGCGGATCATTCAATGGGTTGTCCTTGCTCGTGGCTCAATCGATCAGGTTTTGCTTGATCGCGTAATAAATGATGTCCGCATTACTGGCCATGCTCATTTTTTGCAGCACGCGCGCGCGGTAGGTACTGACGGTCTTGACGCTCAGGCACAGTTCATCGGCGATTTTGGTGACGCCTTCGCCTTGACTGAGCTTGTAGAAGATCTCATATTCCCGCGCTGAAAGGGTTTCGTGCAGGGGTTTGTCTGTATTTGTATCCGGATCCATCGTCAGCAATTCAGCCACGGCGTAGCTGATGTACTTGTGACCGCGCATGATGGTTTGAATCGCATTGACCAGTTCGGTCGCCAGTGCTTCTTTCTGCACATAGCCACTGGCACCGCTGCGCAGGATCTGGACCGCGTAGCGGTTTTCCGGGTGCATGCTCAGTATCAGGACCGGCAACTCCGGTTTTTCACGCTTGATCTGTTTCAGGACTTCGACTCCGCTCTTGTCCGGCATTGCGATGTCGAGAACGACGATGTCCCAGTCCTCGGCACGGATCAAGCGGATGGCTTCTTCAGCGGTACCGGCTTCGCCGCCAATCTCCATGTCGGGGATGTTATCAATGAAGTAATGAACGCCTGCGCGAACAACCGCGTGATCATCTACTACCAGGATTCTTATCATAGTTGGCTAAGTGCAGCCGGAGGGAAAGTACCGGCATTGGAGGTTATGTTGCTCAAAGAAAAACGGTTACACCACGGTTTGGCCAATGATTAAATGAGGAATTGTAAAGAGTTTTTCGTGAAAGATTTCACTACTTCTCGTATTGCCGCACCGTGTAACTTGGCAAGCGTAACAGGTCACAGAATCAATGGTGTATCGGGACGCTGGTTGCGGTTTTCGCCGGTACCCGGAAAGCGCTGTTGCGGCTTGTGATTCAGCGCGGATACTGCATGGACCATACTGTCGTGGAAAATGCTTTGTAGAAATCCTCTCGTCATCAGACCGCAGATTTCGCGCCACTTGTCAGGTCTCAAAGCCCGATCAACAGCTCTGTCGGCGATGATCTCGGCCTGATCTTCAGGGGTGATCTGGAAACCGGTCGCCATGGAACGCGCCCGGGCGGCGGGACGAATAGTCCGGCCAATATCCATTTCAAGGCTTTTTGCATGGAAATACTCTTGCGGTTCAGTGCAAAAAAAGCAAAGGAACAAACTATCACGCCTAATCCGTCGCTTACCTTGGGCTGATTCGGTTCAGATTCAAGGGTCTGTCACGCTACAATGCGCGAGTTTGCAACTCTCGGATATTGCCGTGACTTTTACAGAAAAACTTGCTGCCGCCTGGCGCACCAACGATACGCTGCTGTGTGTCGGTCTCGATCCGGATACAGCTAAATTCCCGTTGCATTTGCGTGATCAGCCTGATGCTATCCTGAAATTTTGCACTGCCATCATTGATGCCACCGCCGCTACTGCCTGCGCCTTCAAGCCCCAAATTGCCTACTTTGCGGCGTTGCGTGCGGAAGACCAGCTCGAAGCGATTTGCCATTACGTCCGCACAACCTATCCGCATCTGCCGATCATTCTTGATGCCAAACGGGGCGATATCGGTGCCACCGCCGAGCAGTATGCCCGCGAAGCATTTGAGCGCTATGGTGCCGATGCGGTCACGGTCAATCCTTACATGGGACATGATTCGATCGCGCCCTATCTGGAATGGAAGGATCGTGGCGTGATCGTGCTGTGCCGGACCTCCAATCCCGGTGGATCCGACTTGCAATTTCTTGAGGTTGACGGTACACCGCTGTACCAGCTGGTAGCCCGGCTGGTCGCCGATAAATGGAATAGCAACGGTCAGTGCTGTCTGGTGGTCGGTGCGACGTTTCCGCATGAGTTGGCACAAGTGCGCGCCATTGTTGGCACGATGCCGTTGCTGGTGCCCGGCATCGGTGCCCAAGGCGGGGATGTTGCCGCTACCGTAGCCGCGGGCCGGACTGCCGACGGTACCGGCATGATGATCAACTCGTCGCGCGCCATTCTGTATGCAACGTCGTTTCAGCACGAAGATTTCGCCCAGGCCGCATCGCGGGTTGCCGAGGCAACCCGGGTCGAGATCAATCGCTACCGGGCCGGCTGAAAAAATCCAGCATCTCTGCTAACAACAGCTCGGGCGATTGTTCCGGGATGAAATGGCCCGCTGCAAAGGCGCTACCGCTGACGGTTGCGCTACATTTTTCCTGCCAGTTCGCCAGCGGCTGAAATAGTCGACCGACCACGCCATGCTCGCCCCAGATCAGATGGAGCGGGCAGGCGATTTTTTCCGTTGAGCGATCATGCTCCAGGTCGATCCCGGCTGAAGCGCGGTAATCCTCGCAGGCGGCATGGATCGCGGCGGGATTGCAAAAGCAGCGCCGGTATTCGGCCATGACATCCGCATCGATGAAGGCCGTGCCGTGTGACCCCCAGCCACCGAGCGTGAATTCAAGAAAAAATTCGGCACTATTGCCAATGAGCGTTTCAGGCAAGGGTGCTGGCTGTATCAGCATGAACCAGTGGTAATACAGGGTCGCGAAGGCCTGATCGGTGGCGTCGTACATCGTCAGGGTCGGTGCAATATCGATCAGCATCAGCTTACGCACCGCTTGCGGATGATCGAGTGCCAGGCGATGCGCCACGCGTGCTCCGCGGTCATGGGCGCACACGCGGAATTGCTGATGGCCGAGCGCGGCCATCAGCTCAACCATGTCCCGGGCCATTACCCGCTTCGAATAATTGGCATGATCGGTTTCCCCCGGCGGTTTCGACGAATCCCCATATCCGCGCAGGTCCGGCATGATCAGTGTGTAGTGCTCTGCCAGACGGTCGGCAACTTTGTGCCAGATCAAATGCGTCTGAGGGAACCCATGCAGTAAGAGCAGCGGCGGACCGGTGCCGCCGTGGCGGTAATGAATCGTGACGCCGTTGACGTCGCACCGTGCGGTGCTGAAATTGCGGAGCATCAGCTGTTGCCGAGTAAGCGCAGCAAACCCTGCAGTGCATGGGTGACGGTTTGTTCCCGTACGCTGTGTCGATCACCGTCAAATACTTTGCGCTCGGTGATGCTGGTCGAGTTCATCGTCCAGCCAAAACAGACGGTGCCGACGGGCTTGCCCGGCATGGCACCGCCGGGACCCGCGATACCGGTGGTCGACAGTGCGACATGGGCGTTGCTGTTTGCTAATGCCCCTGCTGCCATCGCTGCAGCAACTTCTTCGCTGACGGCACCATGCCGGGCAATCAAGGCGTCGGGAACATCGAGTAATGTGGTCTTGGAGGCGTTCGAATAAGTCACGAAACCGCAATCGAACCATCCGGAACAGCCGGCGATATCGGTAATGGCGTGGGCCACGCCGCCGCCGGTGCAGGATTCTGCGGTCGTTAGTAACAAGCCGCGTTGTTGCAGGGCCTGGCCAGCCTGTGCGGCCAGGTCGATGATCTTGTCCATCGCGTCGAACTCCTCAAATAAGCCGATCCGGAATGCAGTTCGCGGATTGCGAGCAGGCTTACTCTACCACCGGGCATTGCCGAATGGCGCTGACCTCCGTTGGCTCAGCTGACTGAGTGCGGCGTGATCTGTTTCGTCAGAGTGGCCTTCAGTGCCTCGATGGCGATATCGAACTCCATGCGCCATTCACCGCTCGTAGCGACCAGCAAGGCCGTTCCGGGTCGCAGGTCAGGATCGGCCTTGACTGGCCATTCAGACGCGGGAAGGTGTGCCAGGTCTGACGGATGCAGATGAAGCAATGCCTCGCTGAGTTTGCCCGGGGCTTCGAGCGAGAGCCGCTTGACTAACGATTCGATGCGTTCGCGATCAGAAATCGACAGAATCATTCGATCGAATAAGTCCAACGCCAGGCGGATGACGAGCTCCCGGGACCGCCCGGAGAACGCGGCATATTGGGCATCGAAAGCCGCGAGGTAGCCACGCAGGCGTTTTACGGACTGCTGCTCTGCCTCGTTGAGAATCTGCCTGGCTTGCTGGCGGGCTTGATCCAGTAACTGATCGGCGTCGTCGCGGGCATCATCAAGGATGCGTTGGGCATTGGCTTGTGCATCGGTCGTGATTGTGAGTGCCGAAAGACGCAAAATGCCATGATCGGGGCGCAAGGCCGCATCGCACTGGATGGAATCGATACAAAACGTCATGGATTTTCCTCGCTGCGTTGTTGACACAGGCGCCAGCAACGTTGTGAGCGCGTTGATGACCGGAGAATGTCCTCCGGTGTGGCCCAATTGTTCTGCTTGCGTAACTTGATGCTGACTTGGCTCTGTGCGGGCAAGTGCAACTGCAGACGTGACCAGAGACCAGGGAAGCCTTGTTCGAGTCGAATGGCGATTTCCGCCAGTCCGCAGATATCGAGCGTGTCGGTACTCTCGGGATGCGCTACGACATAGGCATGCAACGGCTGGGTGGCCGCAATGGCCCGACACCATTTTTGATCACTCAGGGGCAGTGCCCGTAATGCTTCCTGATCGGATTGGCGGGCGGTAATCAGGCCCATGAACAGGCCCGCTGCATACTGCAGCACCTGTCGGTCCATTATCGCGATGCTGCTCCAGGCCGGATCAAAGTGCCGGGGCAAGTCACCAGGCACTTTGGCGCTGGCACACCATATCCGGTACCTGTCGCGTCGTCCGATCAGACTGTTCTCTCTTGTATCGGAGGCGGTGCCGGTGCCGATGCTCCACGGATTGAACCACCAGTCGATAAATGTCTCCGACAACATAAATATCTCCGGCAACGTTACGTGGCGGTCGATTTACCCGGGATTTTTGATGACCTGCGGTCGCTAATGGCTTTGCCAAGTCCGGTGCTGGTCAGAGCAAGCCATAAAATGGCGACCACGCCTGCCAGACTCGTCGCCGTCAGCACGGTCAGCGTCCACATCAGGCTGGAGGAAGATTCGCTTTGTACCAGAAACGGACCGACCGACTCCCATTCGACTCCTTGGGGCGCGGCACCGGTAGGTGCCAGAACGACCGATACTTTTGACCGTCCTTCGACTCCGGACAACCCCGGAATACTTGATG
>JBLHMB010000007.1:0-100957 GCA_047621665.1 Bradyrhizobium sp.
CGGCACCGACATCGTGGATCGACAGGACCGGATTTTCGGCACCGAGCTGCCAGCAGCAGTTGATGACTTCCTGGGCCCGTCGCTCCATCTCGGGATTGCCGCGCTGGACCGAATCGAAATCGAGGTCGGCCGTGTTCGAACCGGTGGCCATCGACGAGGCCGCACTGCCGCCCATGCCGATCCGCATGCCCGGACCGCCCAACTGGATCAGCAAGCTGCCTACCGGCAAGTCATTCTTTTTGGTGTGCTGGTCGGCGATACTACCGATACCACCGGCGATCATGATCGGCTTGTGGTAACCGAACACGGTGCCGCTGACATGCTGTTCGTACGTGCGGAAATAACCGCTCAAAATAGGCCGGCCGAATTCATTGTTGAATGCCGCCGCACCGATCGGACCGTCGATCATGATCTGCAGGGCCGAGGCAATGCGCTCGGGTTTGCCGTAGACCGGACCGGGAACTTTCGGGTCCGCAACCGGAGTCGTGACATCGTGGGCATTTTCCCAGCCATGTACGGCACCCGGCAACATCAGGTTCGACACGGTGAATCCACTGAGGCCGGCTTTCGGTTTAGCACCACGACCGGTCGCACCTTCATCGCGGATCTCGCCACCGGCACCGGTCGCCGCACCCTGGAACGGCGCGATCGCGGTCGGATGATTATGCGTCTCGACCTTCATCAGGATGTGGGTCAGTTCCTGCGAGGCGGCGTATTCATTTGCTGACAGCGTGTCGCCAGCCGCACCGCGCGGATAAAACCGCATCACGCTGGCGCCTTCGATAATCGACGAGTTATCACTGTAGGCAACGATGGTGCCTTGCGGGTGCAGTTCGTGGGTGTTGCGGATCATGCCGAACAGCGTCATGTCTTGCGCGACGCCATCGATGGTCCAGTCGGCATTGAAAATCTTGTGGCGGCAATGTTCGGAATTGGCTTGCGCGAACATCATCAATTCGACGTCGGTCGGATTGCGTCCGGCTTGCGTGAATGCCTCAGCCAGATAATCGATTTCATCGCCAGACAGGGCCAGCCCGAGTTCGGTATTGGCGGCCACCAGCGCGGCCTTGCCACCACCGGTCAAGTCGATTGTGGCGAGCGGCTTGGCGTCGAGTTCACGGAACAGTGCAGCAGCATCCTCAGCCTGGCGCAAGACCATCTCGGTCATCCGGTCATGCAACGTATCGGCCACGCCGCGCACGCTGGTATCGGCCAGATGCTTGACACCGCGCAGCAAGCCGGCCTTGACCCGGACGTGATAAACGATGCCGCGCTCGATCCGGTGGATCGTGCTCATGCCGCAATTGTGAGCGATGTCGGTGGCCTTGCTGGCCCATGGCGAGATCGTACCAAAACGCGGAATGACGACAAACTCATCGCCGTCGGCCGCACCGGAAAACGGTTCGCCGTAAGTCAGCAAGCCACCGAGCCGGTCCTGCTCGGACTGGGATAACGGTGCACTGGCATCCACAAAATGGAGGTAGCGACCCGTGACCGAAATGATCGCATGATCGACTTTCTGCAATTGCGCTAACAGGCGTTGGGAACGAAAAGCAGAGAGCGCGTTGGAGCCCGGCAAAATCAACATGGCGAGAGGAAGGTTGGTGTGACGCCGAAGTCGGTGCCACGGGTTGAATCGGAAAGGTCAGATTATACCGTGCCGCGAGTGGCTTCGCCGATCCAATGGCAGAGCAGAGCCGGCGCACACAGCCGCAGCGGGTCGCCAACTTATACCCGCATTTTGTGAATAACTTTGTGCATAACCGGTCTGAACACCGTCGCAGACCAGTTCCAGCCTGGGCTGAAGCCTCTGCCTTTTATTTAGGCAGCACCGGAACGGTCGTAGCGGTCGGTCGCCGCCATCGACAAACCAGCGCAAAACAGATGGTGGACTCCGTTTACATCACTCTTCTTCAGCCAGTAACGGCAAGGGCCGTGTCGTCACCTGCAGCCCCGCACCGCTGTCGCCCCACTCGCGCGAGGTCTGATTGATTGCTGCCGCCAGCGCGTTGCGTGACAAATCAATCCGGACGGCATTGTCGAGCAGCACGGCGATACCGGCCTCGCGCTGCGCATCGCCGGCAATGCATAGGTCGGCAATCCGGGCCGCAACGTGCAACAACTGCACCAGACGCTGCTGCCGGCTATCTTCGGCAAAGCCGGAACTATCAGGTGTTTCGTGGAACCGTACGGTCTCGCCGAACAGACGCGGAATGCCCCAGTCCGCCATCATCAGCGCCGCCAGATGCAAGTGGTTGATACCGAACAGCGCTACTTCGGCCTGCATCCGGCTTTCCGGCGGCGTTGCACGATGCAGGGCGAGCAGACTGGAATACGGCTCGGGCCGCGCCATCGCCAGCGATAGCTGACCGATACCGGCCAGCAAGCCACAGGTAAACACTTCGGCGACCGGTGCAATCCGGATCCGTTCGGCCAGCGCTTGCGCGGCGCAGGCCATCGCCAGCGAACGCGACCAGAACTGACCGTAATTGAAACCGGCGCACGCCCCGCTCTGGTAAGTCGTAACCAGTGAAATCCCCAGCGCCAACTGGCGCACCGTATGGACACCGACCAGAATCAGGACATCCGTGCTGACCGATGCAATTTTGCGCGACTTGATCGGATTAACGACGTTGGCAATCTTGATGAGGCGTCCGGTCAGCACCGGATCGACCTGAATCTGGCGCACCAGTTCGGGCAAGGCGACTTGTTCGCGCTGGCACAACCGGATCACGTTGAGCATCACGCCTTGCGGCGAAGGCAGCTTGTTGCTGGTTTTAAGTTCCTGAAACGCAATAAGTTCGCTCATGGTCAGTCACCGTCACGGTTGCCGTGATAGATCTCCATGACCTTGTCCCAGTCCTGAAAAAAGGCATCCACACAGGCCGGATCGAAATGGCTGCCCGCGCCTTCGAGGATCAAGTCCACAGCGCGGCCGATCTCCCAGGCCGGCTTGTACGGGCGCGATGAAGTCAGCGCATCGAACACGTCGACCACCGCGATGATCCGGCCATACAGCGGAATCTGTTCGCCCTTGAGCCCGTTCGGATAACCGCTGCCGTCGAATTTTTCATGATGCGTCAGCGCTATCGATGCGGCGACCTGCAGCAGCGGCGATACGCTTCCATGCAGGATATCGGCACCGATCTGGGCATGGGTGCGCATGATCTCCATTTCGGCGACGTCGAGCCGGCCCGGCTTGAGCAGGATGTTGTCAGGAATACCGACCTTGCCGATATCGTGCATCGGCGCGGCATCTCCCAGCAAATCCAGCTCGGCAGGTCCCAGTCCGAGATTAGCGGCGAGCAGCCGCGCATACTTGGTCAGGCGCAGTAAATGCGCGCCGGTTTCCGGGTCACGGTATTCGGCCGCGCGCGATAGACGGAAGATCGCTTCGCGCTCACGCGCAACGATTTCACGCGTTGCCTTGGCGACCTCTTCGGCCAGCCACTCGGCGCGACTGGCCAACTGTTTCTGGGCGACGCGCAAAGCCAGCAAATTGGTAATGCGGGCGCGCAATTCGGTCTTGTTGACCGGCTTGGTCAGAAAATCGTTGGCACCCAGTTGCAGCGCCGTGTGCCGCACCTCTGTCTGCACGTCGGCCGTCACCATCACGATCGGTACGTCGATCTTGCCGGGCAGGAGCCGGCATGCCTGCAGAAATTCAAGACCGTCCATCTGCGGCATCATGTAATCGACTACGACCAGATCGGGTGAATTGTGACGGCACCAGGCCAATGCCTCGACCGGGTCGACCATCCTGATTGGCGTGACATCCGGTATCACCTGCAACATGTGGGCAAACAAGGCAAGGTTGGTGACGTCGTCATCAACGATCAGGATAATCATGGCGTGTCTTTCATTCGTTGAATCAGATCAACCAGGCGGGCAAAGGTCGACTGCATCGCTTCATACAATTGGGTCAGTTTTGGTAAGTCGCCCGCATGACTGGCACGATCGGCGCTGCGTGCCAGGCCGGCCAGCTCATCCATCCCCAACGTCGCACTGGACCCCACCAGCCGGTGGCACAGCGCCGCCGCCCGTGTGAAATTGGCGCTGGCAATGACGCTGCCGAGCTCCTCGAAAATCGGCGGCGTCGTCGATGCAAACAGATCAAGCATGCCGTGCTGCGCCGCGATGTCATCTTCGAACATGTCATGAAGGCGGTGCATGTCGAGCAACAACGGCGCACTGAAACTGACGACCGGCGTCTCCGCCGCAGACGCCGGCGCGCCCGATAGGGCAACCGGCAAACGCTGAGTCATCATCATGGCGAGCAGCTCACGCCGGATCGGCTTGGCCAGATAGTCGTCCATACCGGCTTCCAGACAGCGCTCGCGGTCACCCTGCATCGCATTGGCGGTCATCGCAACGATCTGGATATGGCCGCCAGCGACCTGCTCATTCCGGCGGATCCGGCGGGTCGCCTCGAACCCGTCCATCAGCGGCATCTGGCAATCCATCAGTACCAATGCGTACGATACGGTAGCAAGCGCATCGAGCGCTTCATGCCCGTTGGCCGCCACGTCGACCGCATAACCCATCTGAGTGAGCTGATGCACCGCCAGCTTCTGGTTAATCAGATTGTCTTCCACCAGCAAGACCAGACGGTGGTCGTGCGATGCGTCGTCGAGGCCGGCCGCAGCCGGCACCAGGCGCCGCTCCACTTCGACCGGCAGCTCCGCGCGACGCCGCTCCAGCGCATCACTGAGTGCATCAAACAGCGTTGACTGGCGCAGCGGCTGCTGCAAGCTGGCATGAAACCCGTGGATGCCGGCCTCGTCATACGCCGCAATGCTGTCAGCCAGCAAAATGAAGCGACTCTCCGGTGCCGCGGCGAACAGCGCCTTGCGCAGTGTTTCAACCGTCATGTCCGGCACTGTCGAATCGATCAGCACCACTTGTTTGAGGCTGCCCGAAAAATGCCGCTGCTGTTGTGCCAACGCGCGCGCGGCGGTATCGACCACAAGCACCGGCATGCCCCAGGACTTGATGTAGGCGCGCAGGATGTGGGCCTGAATCCGGTGCGGTTGCACCACCAGCACGGCGATACCGGCACGCTCCGGCGTCGCCACCGGCGCAACGCTGCCGGCCGGTACGGCCATCGGTAATTCGAACCAGAAGGTCGACCCGACGCCGGGTTTACTACTCACGCCGATATGTCCGCCCATCAGTTCCACCAGACGCTTGCAGATCGACAATCCTAAACCGGTACCGCCATATTTGCGTGTCACCGAACCATCACCCTGAATAAACGGCATGAACAACCCCGCAATGACCGGCGCAGCGATACCGATGCCGGTGTCCTCGACCTCGAACCGTACTGTACAAATATCCTGCTGCCGGTTGACCTGCCCTACGCGGACCCGGACTTCGCCGGACGACGTGAACTTGACTGCATTGCCGATCAGATTGAGCAGCACCTGGCGCAAGCGTCCGGCATCGACCAGCATCGTGTCCGGCAAGCCGGGTTCGACGAAGCACAGCAGGCGCAAACCTTTTTCGCGTGTCTTCAACGTCAGCACGTCGACACTGCCTTCGACCAGCGCCAGCAAATGACAGTCGACCGCCTCGATCGTCATCTTGCCGGCATCGATGCATGAAAAATCAAGGATCTCGTCGATGATGACCATCAGCGCATCTGCCGACGACTCGATCGCCGTAGCGAACTCTTCCTGTTGTGCATCGAGTGGCGTTTCGCGCAACAGGCCGGCCATCCCGATCACGGCATTCATTGGCGTACGGATCTCGTGGCTGACGGTGGACAAAAACGCACCGCGTGCGGCATTGGCTTGCTCGGCGGCGACTTTTGCTTTTTTGAGCTCGACTTCCACCTCTTCGCGGTGACGCATCACCTGCCACAACACCGCCGTGTAGAGAAGGACCACAGCGGCAATCAAGGCACCCAGCCAATTGAGGTTGCCGGCACCGGCCGACCAGCGCTGCATCGCATGGGCCTCGGATAAACCGACCAGCGCGACCACCGGAAATTTGCGCGCAGCCTGAAAATTGAAGATAAAGGCATCCTCATCACGCCCCCCCTCCTTCAAAATGTGACGGAACCGGCCATGCTCGATATTGCGCATCAGATCAGCAAACAGCGGTAGCCGGGCGTAGTTCCGGTTCACGACGAGACCGCTCGCGGCAGTTGCGGCCAGCACGTTGCCCTGATAATCGAATAGCGTCGCATTACTGACGTCGGCACCCAACACCGCCCGGTAATGCGGAAACAGCGCGCCCGGATTGACCGACACCAACAGCGATACCGGCGTGCCGTGCACCGATACGCTGCGCAAGAACGGAATCACGTAACTTGACTCAACGCCGGTACCGGCATTAGGCAAGGCACCACCGATCTCGTTGAAGTCCCGCACGAATTGTGGCCGTCCGGGAATCATCATGTCACCCGCCTGGCCATTGAAACCGAGCTGTGCCAGGTCAAACTGGCGTCCGTCCAGCAAGCGATTTGAACTGAACAGCACTTTGCCGGCCGGGTCCAATAGTGAGATCGATCGTAACCGGGTAGAGCTTTGCAGTGCCGTATCGATCAGCGCCGTGGTCTGGACCGCACTGGCAGCCGGATCCTGCTGGTTGATTAACAATGCCAATGCCCAGAGTGCACCATCAATTGCCGTCAGCGTTTCGGAAACATGATTTTCGAGTGCATTGGCATACAGCCGGCCATGCTCGGCTTCGGCTTCCAGTGCCTGTTCGCGCGCATGTTGTGCGAACACGGTCATACCAAACAGAATAAGGCAGGCAAACAGCAAGCCCGAACCCATGAAAAAATAACGGGCATTCCAACCAGGCAGGATTTTTTTCAACCACGCAGTTTGATGAAACGACGAGCGCATAGCGACTCAGTTCCCCGGCAGGGCTGGTGCAGGTCGCTCGCCGTCGGCCAGGAGGATTGCGTCGAGACGGTATTTGCGTGCGAACTGCAGCAGGCGCTTGTCAGCGCGGATGACTTGCATGAAGCGGTCTACCCGCAACAGCAACGAAGGGTCGCCCGGGGCGAGCGCATAGGCGTAATCAGTCAGATGGAACGGCTGTGGCGAGGCAATCACGCGGGCCCAGTTGGTCAGGTCGAGCATGCGCTGGCCGTACGGAAAATCAGTCATGAAGGCGTCGGCACGACCGGACTCGACTTCATTTTCACGCGACATCGGCGCCTTGATGACCAACAACGTGGCCTGGCGTAACGTATCCTTCATGATCGGCTCCATCACGGTACCGGCTTGCACTGCGATCACGCGGCCGGGTTGATCGAGATCCGCCCAGCTCGCTATTGTCTTGTTGCTCACGGCGGTGACCGCATAGATATCGCTGCGCAAATGTGGTTGCGTGAATGCCAGCCGGGCGCTGCGGGCCGGCGTGATGCCCACCGCGTGCATCGCAATATCGCACTGATCGGTGAGTAACTTGTCAACCAGCAGAGGGAACGAACTGTCAACAAAGCGCACCCGCACGCCTAACTCCTTGCCCAACGCGGTGGCGATATCGATGTCGATCCCGCTGAGCTGGCCGGTCTTGGGATTGCGATAGGTAATGCCGTAATAGGCCGGCCACACACAAACGCGCAATTCGCCGGCATCAAGCACACGCTGCAAACGTTCCAGCTCGGCAGTGCCGGCAACCGCCGGAGCCGGGACCGATGCAACGACCGCAAAAAAGGTCGCTAACGCCACTAACCACACTGCGCGAAGTGCCATCATGAAATCCTTGGAAAGCAAAGCACGATTAATTTTTAGAACTAACGCGTCGGACACAATACCGGACCATGTCTCAAAAACCAAGATCGGCCAGCAAGTCATCGACACTGGACTGATCCAGCGCGGTGCTACCCGGCACGCCCGGCCCCGCAGTCACCTCGACACGCTGTACCTGAACTACCGTTCCGGGCGGCGCTGCATCGATGAGCAGCCGGAGCAAATCATTTTCGGTGCGCTCCATCAGCGTGACGACTTTCTTGATCAGCTGTCCGGTTAAATCCTGAAAATCCTGCGCCATCATGATGTCCGACAGCGCCGTGCGGGTGCCACCACAACCGCTTTGTACCTGCGCCAGAAATTGTCGGGTCGTCGCGACCAGTTCGGCCTGCCTGTTTTGAGCCGCCTCGCTGGAAAAATCATTAGCGCCGTCATCAGCCGCCGCCCACGACTGCTCCAGCGTCGCCGCCTCGCGCCGCAACTGCTCTTGCACAGGAATATTTTCTTCGACCTTGAGCAGCACGATATTGGCTGCATTTTCAGTCAGATTGGCGATGTGCACCAGGCGTTCGCGGGCTGACGGAAATTCGCTCGCAGCGCTTTCCAGCACGCCATCAGCACCCAGCTCGGCCAGCGTGTCGTGCAGCGCCCGCACGATCATACCGAGCCGCTCGAACACAGGAATGGCACTGTCTGCAGCGGGCAACTGTAACGAATCCGGCCGCACCACCGGCAACCTGTCAATCGAGGTCGTCATAACAGCACCCCTTTTTTGATCATGATTTTGTCGAGCTTCTCTTTCAATGTTGCCGCTGTGAATGGCTTGACGATGTAGCCGTCGGCACCGGCCTGGGCCGCTGCGATGATGTTCTCCTTTTTTGCCTCGGCCGTCACCATCAGCACCGGCAAATTACTCAATACCGGATCGAGCCGGATCTGCTTGAGAAATTCCAGACCGTCCATGACTGGCATGTTCCAGTCAGTAATAACGAAGTCAATTGGCACACCGTTTGACAGGCTCGACTTCAACAGCCGCAATCCGGCAGCACCCTCCTCTGCTTCGTGAATCTTTGCGTAGCCGATCTCTTTGAGGAGGCCCGAAATGATGCGTCGCATCGTGGAAAAATCATCAACAACAAGAAAATTGAGTTCGCTAGCCATAGTCACTTAGTTATAAGAAAAAGCGCGCTGCTGTCATAAAAGACAAGGTCTGCAGTGCCCCGCCATGTATCACCGTGAGAGCCGGCACGACACATCGCGTAGTTGCAAGCGGATCAAATTTGATCCAGAGATTCTTGCAAACATCATTCTAACAAATCTGTTCCTTCATGCTGATTTGTTTTATTTGTTATAAACAAAATTTTCGGAATAAATTTACGTATTATTCCAACCATAAAATTCAGACAACAAACTAACTATTGGCTGAAACTCTATACCAGCAATCATTGTTGGAAAAAATTTCCCCAGGGAACTATTTTTATAGCCTATTATTGAACCTTAAGTTACCAATTGCTGACGATAACAATAAATTTTCGGACATGTTTAGTAAAATATGGCCACATTTATTTTAATGCTGATATTCTAAATTTGTTTTTTTACACAATTTAATCTGTGTAATTGATGGAAAAAGGCGCCTAGTGCGTGTTCTCATCAAGGTTCTGCTCATTCAGCCAATGACGGCTGTCGGGTCCGGTTGGCTAATTCACTTAAAAGGAGCGCACGATGGCGCTTGTCAAAAAGTTTTCCTCCGCAACGACCACCACCGGAGCTGAAAGCAGCAAGGTCTCCGCCGCCTCCGGACGCGACGCCGAAGCCCAGCGCAAAAAAGCGCGCACGCTGGCCAAGCAGCAGCAAGCCGCCGAGCGGATTGCCGCCGCCACCGCCCAACTGTCCTCCGGTATTAACGAAGCCTCTTCTGCAGCAGAATTATTGAAACGGGCAGCCGACCAGATCGCTACCGGCGCCGAAGAAGCCTCCGGCGCTGCGCAAGAATCACTGGCCGCGCTGCAGCAAGTCGAAGGCGCGATTGCCCGCCAATTGCAAAATGCCGATATCAGCCAGACCAAGGCAGAGGCGGTGCAAACGCTGGTATCGCAGATCAACGGCGAAGTCACCATGCTCATTGCCAACATCAGCGTCGCCGCCGACCGTCAGGGTGCGTCCGTGACGATGGTCGTCGAACTCGAAAAGCAAGCCGCCAACATTGGCGACATCGTCAAGGCGGTGGCCCGCATCGCCGACCAGACCAACTTGCTGGCATTGAACGCCGCCATCGAAGCCGCCCGCGCCGGCCAGCACGGCAAGGGTTTTGCAGTCGTCGCCGATGAAGTACGTACGCTGGCGGAAACCTCGGAAAAAAGTGCCAAGCAAATTCAGGATCTGGTCGGACAAATCCAGCAGGAAGTCAAAGTCATCGCCGACGGCATGGGGTCATCGGTCGAACGTGTGCTCAGCGAAGTCGAAAACGGCAAGCGCATTACCGAGCAACTTGAACAGATCCGCATCGACTCGATCGAAATCGTCAGCGGTATCCGTGAAATTGCTACTGGCGCTTTGCAATCGACCAACGCGGCCAAGCAATCGCTGAAAGGTTCCGAAGACATCGCCGCTGCCGCCGAAGAGCAATCCGCCGCCGCCGAACAAGGCGCCAAGACCGTCGCGCAGCAGAGCCAGGCGTTGACCGAATGCGAGCAGACATCGCAAACGCTGGCCGAACTGGCCGAAGACCTGAAAAACTCGACCGATGTGGCCAAGAGCGCCGAAGAAGTCGCGGCTGCAGCCGAACAACTGTCGTCGGCTGTGCAGGAAATCAGCCAGTCCGGCACGCAAATCATGGCCGCACTTGAGCAGATCCTGAAAGGTGCGCAAGTGCAATCGGCCGGTACCGAAGAAGTCGCGGCAGCGATTTCACAAATTGAAAAAGGGGTCGAAGTCGCGCAAGTACGCGGCAAGGCCAGCGGCGAAAAAGTCGTCGCCATCAAGAGCCTGCTCGACGTCAACAAGACCAGCATCGATGGCTTGATCACCGGGATCTCGTCCTCGGTCGATGCGTCGCGCGGCAGTCTCAAGCAGATCAAGGAACTCGAACTGGTCTCGCGCCGGATCGACAAGATCGTCGATGCGATCACGACCGTCTCGATCCAGACCAACATGCTGGCCGTGAATGGTTCGATAGAAGCCGCGCGCGCCGGCGAATTCGGCAAGGGCTTTGTCGTGGTCGCCACCGATATCCGCAATCTGGCGCATGACTCGGCTGAAAATGCCGACCGCATCAAGGACCTGGTGCGTGCGGTACAGGACCAGATCGGTATCGTTGGTCGTGATCTCGATGAAATCATGGCGACCGCTTCCGGTGCTGCCGATAAGGCCAAGACGATTACCTCAAGCCTGGTCTCGATCGAAACGGACATCCTCGCTGTCGACACCGGCACCCGTGAAATTCTGGTCGCCGCCAACGAAATCGCCAACGCCATCGCGCAGGTCAAAACCGGCGTCGACCAGATTTCTCCCGCTGCCCAGCAAGCCGACAAGGCCGCCAACGAAGCCGCCACCGTGGCCCAGCAGCAATCGAAAGCGGCCGAACAACTGTCGTCGGCGGTCGAGGAAATTGCCTCGCTGGCTGACGAACTTCAAAGCGCCTGACGGAGACCGTGATGACTGCTGAAAAGAACGATTCCAACGCGGCCGCTTTGCAGGAAGCAACCAGAGCCGAAGTCGAAGCCACCACGGATATCCGTCAGTTCGTCACCTTTATCGTCGGCGACGAAGTATTCGCCGTCGACATGGCGCCGGTGCAGGAAATTATCCGAGTGCCGGACGTGGTCAAGGTGCCGCTGGCACCGCGCACGCTGGACGGCCTGGCCAATTTGCGCGGCAAGGTACTGCCCATCATCAGCTTGCGGCGCATCTTCGGATTTGACGAACGCGTCGCCGACGATGCCAGCCGCGCCATCGTGATCGACCAGGGCCGCCAGCCACTGGGCTTCGTGGTGGACCGGGTAGTCAGCGTGGTCGGGGTCGATCCGCGCCATATCGAAGGCACGGCCGCCATCAGTTCGACGGTCAACACCGAACTGGTGTCGGGCCTGCTCAAGGATGTCGGCGGTTACCCGATGATTATGGTGCTCGATTTTGGCAAGCTGATCGCCGCTGAATTCGCCGACATTGCAGTCAAGGCCGGCAACCACACCGAGATCGCCACGCAAGCAGTACAACGCCCGGACGCGCTGCAGGACAAGATCAATGACGAACTGCATCTGGTCAACTTTGAAGTCGCGGACCAGGAATACGCGATCGTCATCGACGATGTGCAAGAGACCGTACAGGTACCGGAACTGATCATCCACGTCCCGCATTCGGAATCGCATGTGCTGGGCGTGATGACCTTGCGTAACCGGTTGCTGCCGCTGGTATCGCTGCGCCGCATGTTCGGGTTGCCGACCCGTGATGCCGACGAAAACAGCCGCATCGTGGTCGTCTCGCTGGGTGCGGCCTCGGTCGGCGTCGTGATGGATAGCGTCAATGAAGTGCTGCGGGTAGCCCGCACCGAGGTTGATCCGATGCCGGCCATGCTGTCGAAGGAAGGCAATCTGTCGGACATCTCGCAAATTTGCCGGCTCGACAGCGGCAAGCGCCTGGTCTCGATTCTCTCGGTGGGCAACATGTTTCGCCACGCCGCCATCAAGGAAGCACTGACTACGGTGGACAATATGGCCGACAAAAACGGGCTCGATGATAATGACGGCACCAGCCGCGTCACCCGCAGCGACGATGACCGCAGTGATGATGAAGAACAGGTCGTGGTATTCGTGCTGGGCAAGGAAGAATTCGGCGTACCAATCGACAGCGTGCAGGAAATCGTCCGTGTCGCCGAAGCGATGACACGCGTACCGAAGGCACCACCGGCAGTCGAAGGCGTCATCAACTTGCGCGGCGCGGTACTGCCGGTGATGGACTTGCGTCGTCGCCTCGGCCTCGAACAGATCGAGCGCAGCGATCGCCAGCGCATCATGGTGTTTCTCATTGATGGCGTGCGCACCGGTTTCATCGTCGATTCGGTGGTCGAAGTGCTCAAGGTCCACAAGAACACCATCGAAGCCGCACCGCACCTGTCCGGTGAACAGTCGATGCTGCTGGCACGCATGGCCAATCTGGAAAAACAAAAGCGCATGGTGCAACTGCTTGATCCGACCTATCTGATCGAAAAGCAGGAACTGCAGGCATTGGCACAACTGGCTGCTGCGTAAATCACCACGGAGCACAGTGATGATCAAATTGCTTATCGTCGATGACTCGGCCCTGATGCGGCGACAGCTGTCGTCGCTGTTCGAGGCCGAAGGGGATTTCACGATTCGACTGGCACGCAATGGCAATGAAGCAGTCAACGAAAACATCGCTTTCGAGCCGGATGTCATTACCCTCGATATCAACATGCCGGAAATGGATGGCCTCACCGCGTTGTCGCTGATCATGGCCGGCCGGCCGGTGCCGGTGGTGATGATTTCGTCACTGACGGAAAAAGGCGCGCTGGCCACTTTCGAGGCGCTCAACCTGGGTGCGGTCGATTACATCGTCAAGCCGGGCGGTACGATTTCGCTCTCGCTCGACGTGATCCGCGACGCCATTATTGCCAAGGTACGCACGGCAGCCAGAGCACGCATGCGGCTGCCGCGCAAATCCGCTGACAAACTGCCAGCGCCGATCAAGGCGACTGTCGCACCCGTGAGCAAGATCGGCGAAGGGCTAGTCATGATCGGCGTCTCGACCGGCGGGCCGAGCACGCTGGAACTGGTGCTGCCGCATCTGCCGGCGCAATTCCCGTATCCGGTGCTGGTGGCGCAGCACATGCCGGCCAGTTTTACGTTGTCATTTGCCCAGCGCATGAATGAATTGTGTGCAATGCAAGTGGTCGAGGTCAGCAAACCGATGGCACTCGAACCCGGCACGATTTACGTCGCCAAGGGCGGCGCCGACCTGCAAGTGGTACGCCGCGTCGGCAAGCTCACTGCGATTGCGAAACCCGAGAGCAGTGAACACCTGTGGCATCCGTCAGTTGATCTGATGGCGCGTTCGGTGCTGGAACAACTCGATGCCAGGCAAGTCATGGCGGTCATGCTGACCGGTATGGGTAACGACGGCGCAGCCGCTTTTACCGAAGTCAAACGACGTGGCGGACGCACCATTGCCGAATCCAAAGAGTCCGCCGTGGTGTTCGGCATGCCCGCCGAACTAATCAAGCTAGGTGGTGCGTCGGTCACCCTGCCTGCAGAAAAAATCGCCCGCCAGCTTAATGCCTGGCTAGGCTGCTGACCAAGGAACCAATATGGCCTTCATCAAAAAATCTCCTGATGCGGCACTCGCCGAAACCGCACCGGCAGATGCGAACGACTCGCACCGTGCAGCAGAACGTGATTTCGCCGGACTGATCGACCAGCTCGACGATGCCGACCCGGCCACCCGACGCTGGGCTGCGCGCGACTTGCTGGCTTTTCCGGCCTCGACGGGCGCGCTGGTAGCGCGCCTGAAACGCGAAGACGACCGCTCGGTCCGCGAATTCATCCTGACCAGCCTGACCCGGCTCGGTGACGAGATCGCCGTGGCGGGTCTGGTCGAATGGCTGCGCAGCGAAGACGCCGTCATGCGCAACGAAGCCATCGAAGCAATGAAAGCCTTGCCCGATGAGGTCGCACCGATCATGGGTGGCCTGCTGGCCGATGCCGATCCGGACGTGCGCATCATGGCGGTCAATGTGCTCGAATCATTACGCCATCCGCATGTCGAGGAATGGCTCATCAACGTCATCGACAACGATAGCGTCATCAATGTCTGCGGCACCGCCGTCGACTTGCTGGGCGAAGTCGGCTCAGCGGCGGCACGCACACCGCTGCTGCGACTGCGCGAACGGTTTGCCGACGAACCGTATATCCGTTTTGCCACCGATCTGGCATTAAAACGCATCGGGGAGGCTTGAGCCTGCCATGCCTAAAATCACCATCAGCGACGACGATTTTCTGAAATTTCAGGAGTTCTTTTATCGCAAGACCGGTATCCAGTTTGAAACGTCGAAGCGCTACTTCGTCGACAAGCGCCTGATCGAACGCATCGCTGCCACCGACAACGACAGCTTTCGCGGCTATTTTACGATGCTGCGTTTTCAGACCTCGGGCAACGAGTTGCAGGCGCTGGTGAACCTGATGACGATCAACGAAACTTATTTCTTTCGCGAGGAATACCAGTTTCGTTGCCTGGTCGATTCCATCCTGCCCGATCTGGCGGCGCGCAAAAAAGACAAGTCGCCGATCCGCATCTGGGTGATTCCGTCGTCGTCGGGTGAAGAAGCCTATTCAATCGCGATGTGCCTGATCGAACGCTGGTCCGCCATCAACGACTGGGACGTCGAAATTATCTCGTCGGACATCGATACCAAAATCCTCAATCAGGCCCGCGCGGGTGTGTATTCGGAACGCTCGGTCAAGCATGTACCGCGCAATTACCTGCAAAAATATTTTCGCGAAACCTCAGCCGGGTTCCAGCTCAACGACGACTTGCGCGGCACCGTCGAGTTCACCCGCGTGAATCTGATGGAAGCGGCCGACGTGCGCAGCTATCGCAATTTCGACGTGATTTTTTGTCGCAACCTGCTGATTTATTTTGATGACATTTCGCGCAAGCAGGCTGCCGAAACGTTTTATGACGCGCTGCATCCGGGTGGCTTTATTTGCCTCGGCCATTCGGAATCGATGAGTCGCATTTCTTCCCTCTACAAGATCCGCAAGTTTCCAGAGGCAATCGTGTATCAAAAACCCGGGGATCGAAAATGAAACGCATCCTGATTGTCGATGACGCGGCCACCGTACGCATGTACCACCGCAGCATTCTGGAAGCCGCAGGCTATACCGTGGACGAAGCCATCAATGGCATCGAAGCACTCGAGAAAGCCTTGAACGCGACTTACGACCTGTATCTGGTCGATGTCAATATGCCCAAGCTGGACGGCTACTCGTTCGTGCGCGAACTGCGCGGCCACTCGACCATACCGCAAGCACCAGCGGTGATGATCTCGACCGAAGCCAAGAACAGCGACCAGACCAAAGCCTTCGAAGCGGGTGCCAATATGTACATCATCAAACCGACCCGCCCGGATCTGCTGGTAGCGCATGTGCGCTTGCTGCTTGGTGACAGCAGCACATGACGCCGTTACTGCAGCAGTTCCTGTCGGAGGCGCGCGAATTCTTGCAAGGCATTAGCGAGAAGTTGATGCAGCTTGAAAACACGCCCGACGATGGCGCGCTGATGGGCGAGCTGTTCCGGCTGGTGCACACGCTCAAGGGCAATTGCGGCCTGTTCGACTATCCGGAAATGCTGCGCGTGCTGCACGCCGCCGAAGACTTGATGGTGGTGGTGCGCGAAGGAGACCTGCCCTATAGCCAGCAACTAGCCGACCGGCTGCTCGATGCAATGGATTTTGTCAGCCTGCTGCTCGACGGGATCGACGCCGGCAACGACAACGCTGCCGCCCATGCGCCGGCCGCCGTAGCGATGGCGGCAGCCTTGCGCCAGCTGATCGCCAAGCCGGATGCCGGCACCGGCGACATTACCGGGGCGGCGGGCACGCCGGACGGTGCGGCCGGACTGCCGCTACAGCAGGTGCCGGAAGCCTTGCGCATGGAGTGGTACCGGGCTGGTACCACGCTGCTGTGGATCAGCTACGTGCCCGAAGCCGAATGCTTTTTCAAAGGCGAAGATCCGTTCTTCCTGGCGCGCAATGTGCCGGCGATTAGTTGGCAGCGCGTCAGTGCCGCCAGCGCCTGGCCGGTACTGACCGAACTTGATGCGTATCACAGCAACCTGCACCTTGAGCTGGTCAGTAGCGCCAGCCGGGCCGAGCTGGACGAACATTTTCGCTACGTACCGGAACAGGTCACGATCACGTCCTTTTCGACACTTGCGTTAGTGCTGCCGCAAGGCGATGAAAACGGCGGTCCGGTCTACGAAGATTTCGTACTGGCCGCACTGGCCCATCTGGATCGCGGCGACCTCGCCACGCTGGAGCGCGCCGCGCGCTCGATGCTGGAATTATCGGCCGCCGGATTGTGGCTGGCCTCGGCCTTGCGCTGGCTGTTGGTGATCCTTGACACCGAACCGGCCAACCGCGCGGCGCTGCATGCGGTCATTGTCTCGTTGCGCACGTTTGCTGCGCCACGGCTGTCGGCAGAACTTGCCGACGCAACTGCCGACGCGGCGACTGGTTCGGCACCCGCACCAGCACCGGCGAACTCCCCAGCACACGATATCGCCGCCACCGTCATCGCCAACCAGCTGATGATTCTGCGCATGCCGGACCAGGTGAACTGGTTGCCGGGACGACTGAAATCAGTCGGCTCGACGCTGGCTGCCTGCTTTGCCAGCATCGGCCGATCCGACCTGCTGCCCGGACTCGATGCCGCGCTGGCCACCGCGATGGCGCAATCGGCCTCGGCGGTATTGCTCGACTGGCTGGTCGCAGCAACCGAAGCACCGGCGGCCGTGGCTGACACGACACCCGGGGCGGCACTTGACGTTGCCGTAGCGGCGAAGGAAATCGACGTACCCGGGAACGCGGTTGTGCCCGTTGCCGACGGCGACATCAAGTTCAACCGGCGCGCCGACGACAGCAGCGTTGTCAGCGCCAAAACCCTGCGCGTCGACCAGGAAAAAATCGACCGTCTGATGAACCTGATCGGCGAAATGGTGGTCGCCAAAAATGGCTTGCCGTATCTGGCGGGTCGCGCCGAAAGTGTTTTTGGCGTACGCGAACTGTCGCGTGAAATCAAGGCCCAGTACGCGGTGATCAACCGCATCGCCGAAGAAATGCAGGGCGCCATCATGCAGGTGCGGATGATGCCGGTATCGTTCGTGTTCCAGCGCTTTCCGCGACTGGTGCGCGATATCTCGCGCAAGCTCGGCAAGGAAGTCAATCTGGTGCTGATCGGCGAAGACACCGAAGCCGACAAGAACATCATCGAAGCACTGGCCGATCCGCTGATCCATATCGTGCGCAACAGTCTCGATCACGGCCTCGAAGCGCCTGAAGTACGACGCGCCGCCGGCAAGCCGGCCGAAGGCAAACTGGAAATCCGCGCCACGCAGGAAGCCGGTCGCGTGATCATCGACATCATCGATGACGGCAAGGGCATCGACCCGGTCATCATCAAGCGCAAAGCCTACGAAAAAGGCTTGATCGACGAAGCCACGCTGGAACGCATCAGCGATCAGGAAGCCATCAATCTGGTATTTGCGGCCGGCTTCTCGACCGCCGAGGTGGTGTCGGACCTGTCCGGTCGGGGTGTCGGCATGGATGTCGTGCGTGCGGCGGTGGAACAGGTCAACGGCATCGTCACGCTCGAAAGCAAGGTCGGCGAAGGGACGCGCTTGCGCCTGTCGCTGCCGTTGTCGATTGCGGTGACCAACGTGATGATCATCGAATCGAACCGGCAAATTTTTGGCGTGCCGATGGACATGGTGGTCGAAACTGTGCGCGTGCCGCGTAGCGAAATCCATGCGATCAAGAACCACCAGACTGCCGTCTTGCGCGGGCGCGTAGTGCCGCTGCGCTCGCTCAATTCCTTGCTGGCGACGAATGAAGAACAACGCGCCAACGAAGAAGACGAACTGGCCACGCTGGTGGTGCGACTCCATGGCGAGCATGTCGGCATCGTCGTCGATGACTTCCGGGAAGTGGCCGACATCATCCTTAAACCGATGGGCGGCATCCTCGGCGGCATGTCCGGCTACACCGGTTCGGCCTTGCTAGGTGATGGCTCGGTGCTGATGGTGCTTAACCTCAAGGAGCTGGTCTGATGCCTGTTCACTACAAAAAAAATCTGGTCGTCTTTGATGACGTGGTCTCGGTTGAAGACGCCGAAGACCTGCTGCAGTGGTGCCAGAAAAACCCCAAAGCGAAAGCCGATTTCTCGACCTGTCTGCACCTGCACGCCGCCAACCTGCAAGTGCTGATGGCTGCTGGCGTGGCGGTCTCCGCATGGCCGCAAGACCAACCCCTGGCGACCTGGCTGCACGCAGCCATGGACGCCTGAACAACTCACAGGAAGCAAGAAACAACCATGGCAAAAACCATACTGGTCGTCGATGATTCGGCAACGATGCTGATGAGTCTGAAAAACAGCCTGGAGATCAGCGGCTTCACCGTGATCACTGCCGCCGATGGCGTCATCGCACTCGACAAATTGCAAAAAGGCGGCAAACCCGACCTGATCATTACCGACATCAACATGCCCAACATGGGCGGCATCGAATTCATCGGCAAGGCCCGGGCATTGCCCGGCTATCGCTTCATTCCGATTCTGGCGCTGACCACCGAGAGCCAGCAGGCCCGGCGCGACGAAGCCAAGAAGCTCGGTGCCACCGGCTGGCTGGTCAAGCCCGTCGGCGGCACTGACCTGATCAAGATCATCAAGCAGGTCTTGCCCGGAGCATGACCATGGCAGCTCCGGCCACCACTCTGCAAGCATCGGCACAGTACGCCTCGCACGCGTGGCACTGGTGCCGCGGTCGCACCGGTGCGGTGGCGCCGGTGTGGGGCGCAATCGCGCTCGCGCTGGCAACGCTTCTGCTGGGCCGCTTGCTGCCGGCCGACACGCTGCAAGCCGGCGATCGCTGGCTTGGCCGGCCCGGCGACAGCTTGCTGTTGCTGGTCGCGCTGGTACTGACGGCGGGGTGCCTGCTGGCCTGGCGATCGCACTCGCAGCAACTGTTCGCCGATCTTGATCGCGATGAACATGCGCAGTCGGCACAGGCCACACTGGCGGCCCATTTGCGGCTGGACCGGACCATCAATGACAAGCTCGCCGAGATCGTCAGCGATACCGAAGGTTCGGCACTCACCATCATCCAGAACGTACGTCGCCTGTACGACTCGGCCAGTACGCTGGTGGCCTATCTGGATGGATCGAGCATCAAGGCCAACGACATTGGCAATGAAATTACCGCCAGTGTCGATTTCCTGATCGGGATCGGCACCTTCATCGAACAGTTACCGGTCACGATGGCACGCGATCTGGCCAGTGTCGAAGAGGTTGCCAAAGAAATCCGTGCAATGGGCGGGCTGGTCGCCGCGGTGCATGCGCTGAGCATGCAATCACATCTGTTGGCGATCAATGCGGCGATTGAAGCCACCCGCGCCGGTTCATCCGGTGCGGCCTTCAAGATCATCGCCGAAGAAATGCGCACGCTGGCATCGAATTCCGGCACGATCGCCGACCAGATCAGCAAGGGTCTGGTACGCGCCCGTTTTGTCGTCGAAGACGGCATGGCCGCCAGCATTGCCGACTCGTCGCAACGGCTCACTGAAGTCTCGCTGGCGGCGGTATCGATCCTGAAGCTGCAGGAAAACTTCGAAGACATGACGCAGTACTACAAGACCCGTTTTGTCGTGGTGACCAAATACAACGAAGACCTGGCGCGCGAAATCGCCGAGGTACTGGGCCAGATCCAGTATCAGGACGTGGTCCGCCAGGCGATCGAACGACTGCAATTTGCCGGTGCCGAACGCAATGCCATTTTTGTCACTGCGGTCGAACAGTTCGCTCTGGACGCAGCGGGCCTGGCGCATCTGCCGGCGGAACTCGACGCCGTGACCGATCGTTACGTCAGCGAAGAAGAAAAGCACAAGCACTCGGGACGGCACCGTGCCGATGACACCAGTGAGTCGAAAATTGAATTGTTTTGAAGGGGACGTTGAGGTGGGCATGACGTTACCTGCGCAGTACATCCGGTACAACGCCCTGCGGTGCACTAACCGCAGGGCATTGCACCCACCGGTTTTTGAGAAAACGGAGCAGCAAGTCAAGACACCAGCGAACCAGAAAGACCGTGTCCTTCCCGAAACAAACAGATCGCATCACCACCGAAAGAACGCATCATGAACCTTCATCACCTCGCAGCGCTCGACCGGTTACTCTCCGAGCAACGCACCGTCCTGCATGAAAAATGGGTCGCCGAAATTCTCACCAGCTGGTCCTCGCTGTTGCCCAACACGTTTAACGTCGACGAGATGCGCCAGCACACCGCGCATCTGCTGGAAGAGATCGCGAAGATTTTTTCTGCTTATCCGGAGTCCGGCCTGTGGGAGTTCGGCGAAACCCATCCGCTGGTGCGGGCGATGAGCGAGTTCAGCGCCAGCCGCGCGATGTCCGGCTTCACACCGACCGAAACCGCGCAATACGTGATGTGCCTGAAAAGCGTGCTGACGCTGGCACTGATCCATGAACTGATGAGCTCACCGGTCGAGATGAAGGTCAATCTGGCCGCTGTCGAAGACGTCATCGGCCGGCTCACGCTGGTGACTTTTTCGGCCTTTGTCGAAACCCGCGAGCGCGTGATTCTGCAACAGAGCGCGTCGCTGGTCGAACTGTCGACGCCGGTGATCCGGCTTTGGGACCATGTGCTGTTGCTGCCGTTAGTCGGTGTCATTGACACTGCCCGCGCGCGCAAATTTACTGAAAATCTGCTCGAAGCGATTACCCGCTATGAGGCCAGCGTTACGGTCATTGATGTGACCGGCGTGCCGATCTTCGATATCTCGGTGGCGCGTCACCTGATGAAAACCGTCGACGCCGCCCAGCTGCTCGGTACCCGCGTCGTGATGACCGGTCTTAATCCCGACGGTGCGCTGACCCTGACCAAGCTCGGTATCAGTTTGCCCAACGTGATCACCCGCGCGACCCTGCGTTCAGGCGTGGCCGAAGCGCTGTCGCTGATTAACCGGCGCATCGTGCCGGTCGCCTCGAGCCGCTCATGAAGATCGCCATCCCGCGTCTGGGACGCATCCTGCTGGTGGCGATCCAGCAAGACCTCAGCGATGACGAGGCACTGGCTTTTCAGTCAAATTTGTTGGGCACGATTGCCGAGATCGAAGCGCTCGGCGTGGTGGTCGATATTTCGGCGCTCGACGTGGTGGACTCGTTCATGGCACGGGTCATCAACGACACAGCCAGCATGGCGCGCCTGCTTGGCGCCGAAGTCATTGTCTGCGGCATTCAGCCGTTCGTCGCCTTCACGCTGGTTGAAATGGGACGCGGTCTGCTCAGCGCCGATTGCACGTTCAATCTGGAGCAGGGCCTGAAAACGCTGCAATCACGGATCGCCTCGCGCGGCGATTACAGTCTACCGAATGAACATGATGACCTCGTCATTTGAAGCTGATGCCCTCATCGCAATTTGCACCACCGCCGATATTGTGGTGGCGCGACGGCTCACGCGCCAGCTCGCGGCCTGCCTCGGTTTCGGCAGTGCCGACCAGACCCGGATGGCCACCGCCGTGTCCGAGCTGACGCGTAACGTGATCGAATATGCCAAGCACGGCGAGTGCCGTATTTCGGATGCCTCCGACGAGGCCTTCAACTGCATCAAGGTGGTGGTCGAAGACCACGGTCCGGGCATTGCCAATGTCGCGCAGGCGATGCAGGACGGTTACAGCACCGGTGGCAGCCTCGGCGCCGGCCTGCCCGGTACGCGTCGGCTGGTGCATAGTTTTATGATCGAGTCACGCCCCGGCCTGACCCGCGTGACAATCAGTATGTCGATCCGCAAGGATCCGCCATGAGCCACACTGAATCGATCCGCATTGCGATCATGGCCGACGTTGCGACGGCCTGCCGCGCGGCCCGGCAAGTCGCTGAGCAGACCGGCTTTGATCGCACCCGCAGCTACCAGATTGCGACTGCCGCATCAGAACTGGCTTGCAACGTACTGGTCCACGGCGGCGGTGGCATGGTCACGGTGCGCGCAGTGACCGATCGCAGCGGCATTGAATTACTGGCTGTCGACAGGGGACCGGGCATCGTCGATCTGGCACTGGCCATCCAGGACGGTTACAGCACCACCGGCAGCCTGGGTTGCGGCTTACCCGGTGTCGAACGCTTGATGGATGAAGTTGTCATCGAAAGCGATGCCGGGCGCGGTACTACGGTACGGGCTTCCAAATGGTTATGACCTTCGGCTATGCAGAACGCGCCTATCGCACGGAGCCGCACTGCGGCGATGTCGGCCAATGGTGGCACGGCACGCAACGGCACGTACTCGCGCTGGCCGACGGCCTCGGCCACGGCACAGCGGCCCATCATGCTGCCAGCAAGGCCATGCAGTGCATCGCCGTCCATCTTGACGATAGTTGCGAAGCGATGTTCGCCGCTTGTAATGAACGCTTGCTCGACACCCGTGGTGCTGTGCTGGCCATTGCCATCATTGATCTCGACAGCAATCTGCTGACGCTGGGCGTGACTGGCAATATCAGAGTGCGGCTATTCGGCGTGAACAGTGCCGTCTGGCTGGGTGCCGGGCGTGGCTTTGTCGGTGCCGGTCATGCGCTGCCGGAACCGGACCGGATGCACCTTGAACAAGGTGACCGTCTGGTCATGAGCACTGACGGAATCGACGAATCGGCGGGTGCCCGAACCGCCATGGAGCGCAAGAACATGACCTCGCAGCAGATTGCCGACGAGGTTGTGCGCGGCTGGGCGAGGAAAGATGACGATGCGGCGGTGCTGGTCTACCGGCATGGTGTCTCAGGGAGTGCGCAATGAGCGACATGCATGACACCTATTACGCGCTATTCAACGAAGCCGTCTTCAAAGCGGATCCGGAAGAGGCGCTGATCGCGGCAGCCGACTTTGGCCGCGATCTGATGAAACATGGCATCACACCGGAAGGGCTGATTGAAATCCACCAGAAAGCTGTCTTGCGCATGGCTACCGATCATCCCGCACTGACGCTGCAGCAGGTGGCTGCGCCGATGATGGCGCCCTTGATGGAAGCGACGATGGCATTCAGTTTTGCCTTTCGCAAACAACGCGAAGCGAAAGAGGCGCTGCAACACCAACTGGCACGCGCCGGCCGGCTTGAAGCGATCGGCACCATGGCAGCAGGAATTGCCCATGATTTCAATACCATCATCGGCATCGTCAACGGTTACGCCGAACTACTGATCGAGGATTATCCGGATAACAGCAATACGATGGAATACACCCAGCAAATTGTCACCGCCAGTCTGCGCGCGCGCGATCTGGTGATGCGCATGCTGGCATTTGCCCGGGAGAGCCCGATCACCCCCTCCACGGTCGATGCCGTGAAGCTGGTGCGTAACGTCCTGAAGATGATTCGCATGACACTGCCACAGGCAATCAAGGTCACGTTTGAACCCGAGCTGGAGGTCGCTTACACCATCGCCGACCCGCTTCAAATTGAGCAGGTCATCATGAATCTGTGCATCAATGCCGCCGATGCGATGGACGGCGCCGGCAAGCTTGATCTGCACATCGCACCGGCACCGCCATTGCTGCGCGCGGATGGAACCACTGCCCCTTGCTTCATGCTGATGGTCGATGACGACGGTTGCGGTATGCCGGCCGAAGTACAACAACGCGCACTGGATCCGTTTTACACCACCAAGGAGCCCGGCAAGGGCAGCGGACTCGGGCTGTCGGTGGTGTACGGCATCGTCACCGACCTCGGCGGCCAGCTTGTTATCCATAGCGAAGTCGGCATGGGTAGCAGTTTCCGGGTGGTCCTGCCGTTAGTCAGTCAGGCGCGAGTCTTGCCGGCGCCGACTTCCTTCGCCCCTCCCCCCTGACAACCAACCACAGTAAAGGAAATCCGTCATGGCACATATTCTGGTCGTCGAAGACGATCTCCAGTTCCGTCAAATGCTGGTTCATATGCTGGTCAAAGATAGCCACCAGATCACGCTGGCCTCGGACGGCACGGAGGCGATGCAATTTCTGGAAAAACTGCAACCGGATCTCATCCTGACCGACATTCTGATGCCGCTGATGGATGGGGTGGAAGTCATTCTGGCCTTGTCCCAGCGCAGCAATACCATTCCGATCATCGCGATGTCCGGCGGGCGCCGTGCCATCAGTTCACAATTCAATCTCGAATCGGCCTCGCTACTGGGCGTCAAGGCAGTGCTGACAAAGCCGTTTTCACATGCCGATCTGCGCCGCGTGATCGGTGCAATGCTGCCATGAGGTCGCCGCGAGTTATTGCTGTGTGTAACCGCAAGGGCGGCGCCGGCAAGACGACGACCGCCGTCAACCTGGCGTCCGAACTGGCAGCGCTGGGCCAGCGCGTACTGTTGGTCGACCTCGATTCGCAAGGACATTGTGCGGTCGGGCTGGGACTCAGGATCGCACCGGGCAGCGCTACTGTGCATGCACTGTTCGGCACAACGGGTGCCGGCATCGGGCTCATGGAGGTAGCCCGGGCGAGCTGCATCGAGCGGCTCTGGCTGGCACCGGCTGACCAGCTGTTCGAACATGGTAGCGGTACGCGCGATCCGTTACGGCTGGCCCGGGCGCTAGCCGATACAGCGCTGGCGGACCGGTTCGATCTGGTGATCCTCGACACCCCGCCCTCGCTCGACATCCTGCTGCTCAATGCGCTGTCGGCCGCACACTGGGTGCTGGTGCCATACATCCCGCATCCGCTCTCGTTTGAAGGTGTCAGGCAACTGATGCGCGTCCTGTTCAAGGTCATGTCGGTACAAAATCCCGGGTTGAAAATCCTCGGGTTTCTGCCGATGACGGCAGCCGAACATATCCGCCAGCATCGCAGCATCAGCGCCGATATCTCACGCCAGTTCGGCGCCCACCGGGTGTTGGGTGGCATCCGTAACGACATCAAGCTGGCCGAAGCATTCGCGATGGGCAAGCCGGTACGGTATTACGCGCCGGGCTGCCGCGGCGCCCTGGACTTTGCAGCGCTGGCCATCAGTTTGCTACCGGTAATCGAGTGCGCGGACGACCATGTTGGCGCGTCCGCTTGATGTGTTGATTCTGTTATTTATAACGCATTAAATTACCGTCAAAAAATCATCTCAGGTCAGATCAGCGCGTATGAATAAGGGCCAAAACAACACATCACCTCAAAAAATACCCGTGCCAAGTCGAATGGCAGAACAATTGATTAAAAATCTCCTTTGGTTAAACTGTTTAAATTAGTTAAAATTGATTTTTACAATAATTGAAGGAAGGCAACATGTCTGCGACTGAAATTTGTACGACCCAGAATGCAGCGCGTCTGCTGGGCATTTCCGTCACGTCTGTGCAGCAACTGGTAGAAGCCGGCGTCATCGAGGCGTGGAAGACCAAGGGCGGTCATCGTCGCATCCCGCTGCATGCCATCCAGGCCTACAAAGCCTCGCAGACAACGATGTCGGACCATAATGGTTCGCGCGCCATACCGGGCAGAAAACCGTCCATTGTGATCATCGAGGACAATCTGATGCAACGCGAAATTTACCAGAAGCAGATTGCCTCATGGAACCTTGACGCGACGCTGACCTTCTGCGAAAACGGCTACCAGGCATTGATCGAAGTCTCCCGCAATAAACCCAACGTGCTGCTGGCCGATGTCATCATGGACGGCATCGATGGCTACGAAGTAGTGACCACCATCCTGGGCTATCCGGACCTGTCGGACATCCATATCGCCATTCTGTCGAGTCTGAACGAAGCCGAACTGAGCGAGCGTGGCGGCATTCCGAACGGCGTCGTGTACTTCAGCAAACCGATCAATTACGACGAACTGCGTGGTTATCTGCGCGCCTGTTGCGCGCAGCAGCATCGCAATTTACCGGTTGCCTACTGAAAAAACATCGCTCCATCATGTTAAAAAAAATCGATGCACGTCTTTTGCTTTGTGTCTTCGCTGCGGCTCTGGTGGCAGGGTTGTGGACCCGGACTATTCTGCAGTTGCATTCGACCAGGCAAGTCATCATCGAAAATACCCAACGCGACGTGCGCAGTCTGGCGCGCCTGTTCAACGAACATGCCAACCGGACCATCGAGTCGGCCGATCAGGCCGTCACCTATTTGCGCTTTCGCTACAACACGCTGGGTAAGGACCTCGACATTACCCGTGACCTCAAGGTTGGACTCAACCCGGACAAGATCTACAACCTGTTTTCGATCGTTGATGAACATGGCGACGTCGTGTTGTCGAGCCAGCCATTTAAATCAATGAATCTGTCCGATCGCGAGCACATCAAAGTGCATGCCGGCACCGGCGATGACACGCTGTTCATCAGTCGCCCGGTACTCGGCCGCGTCTCGAAAAAATGGTCGATCCAGATGACCCGCCGCATCAGTTATCCGGATGGCCGTTTCAAGGGCGTGGTGGTGGTATCGATGGACCCGCAATATTTTACGCAGCTGTATAACGACATCGATGTCGGCAAGTATGGCGTCATCACGCTGGTCGGTGCCGACGGCGTGGTCCGGGTGCGCCGGGTTGGCGGCCGGATTTTAATGGGCATGGATGTCTCGGGCAACCAGACCTTCAAGACGATGCAGGCCAGCCCTCATGGTGTCTTCACGTCAAACAGCGGGATTGATGGCCGCGAGCGCATTCTGGCTTTCGAAAAACTGCAAAATTATCCGATGATGGTGGCAGTAGGCGTGGATATCGAAGAACGACTGGCACCGTATTACGTCGACCGCAACCAGTCCTTGCTGATCGCCGGGTTGATCAGTGCGGTGATCCTGCTGTTCACGGCCAGCATCATCATCCTGGTCGGTCGTCTGATCGCCAGCCGGGAACGGGCTATTGCGGCCAGCCAGGCCAAATCGCGCTTCCTGTCCAACATGTCGCATGAGTTGCGCACGCCGCTCAATGGGATTCTCGGCTTTTCCCAGTTAATCGCCGAAGAACTGGGCAGCCAGTCGACCCATGGCGGCTTTGCCCGGATTATCCATGAAAGCGGCACCCGCCTGCTAACGCTGGTCGAGGCGACACTGGAACTAAGCGCACTCGAGTCAGGGACAATCGCACTGGTACAGCAACCGGAGAACCTGGCCTTGCTGCTGCAGGATGCTATCGCGCGCCACCAGCCAACAGCATCCGCCAAACAGGTCACACTCAACATTAGTATCGATCCGGCAACGCCGGCAACGCTACTCTGTGACAAACTGCGCTTGCTCCGGGTGCTCGATATTCTGCTCGACAATGCAGTACGGCATACCGGTGCCGGTGCCATCCATGTTAACGCCCGCCCGACGCCGGGCGCACTGGAATTGGCGGTCAGCGACAGCGGGAGCGGCGTTCCGGCGCATTTGCAGGAACAGATTTTCGAGCGGTTTTCACAAGCGGATGATTCACCGTCTCGCCGCAACGACGGTGCCGGCCTTGGCCTGCCGATTGCCCGGCACCTTGTGGAACTGATGGGCGGCACCCTAACTCTGGAATCTTTCACGGGACAAGGTGCGAAATTCTCAGTTACCATCCGGCAATAATATTAAAAAGTAACTAAATCGCTACAAAAGGATTGCCGATGCAAAACCACCGCTACTGCGCGATCGATCCGCACTTTTTACTGGAGAGCGCAGGAGACGATCTGGAACTGTTCAGAGAACTGTCGTCGATGTTCGTCCGGCTGGCCGGGCCAGTCCACGCACGACTTGAACTGGCCATCCGGGATGGCAACGATAAAGCGATCCATTTCGAAAGTCATTCGCTCAAAGGCAGCACCGCGCTGGTCGGTGCGGCAGAACTCAGCGCACTGCTCGACGGGATCGAACACCACGCACGCTGCGAACGCAACGATCTGGTCTTGCCCTGCCTGCCGGAACTCAAACGACTGTTTGATCTGACCATTGAGGAAGTCCGCTTCAGCATTACGCATTTCGACGGACAACCGGACACCAATTCCGGAAAGGTCGTTCGTTGATGGCACCCTCTTTGGTTCACCGCAAGCGTTCCGGAGCCAGGAGCGCGACCACCCTCATCGGCAGCCTGATGATTGTCCTGCTGATCGCTGCGACCATCGCATCGAGCTGGATACTGCGTGACCGCGCCATCGAAGACTGGCGCCGGAACCTTGGCAACTTGTCGCTGGTACTGGCCGAAAATACCGCACAGACAATGGCCTCGGCCTATATGGTGCTCGACAGTATCGGCGAAATGATCGAGAACGCCGAGACGACCGATCAGCCCGGCCTGATCAAAAATTTCCGCAACATGGCAACACACCAGATCATGCGCGACCGGATAAGTGGATTACCGCAAATCGACGTGGTCAGCATCGTCGCTGCAAACGGTGACGTGATCAACTTCACGCGGGCCTTTCCCGCACCGGCAATCAACCTCGCCGAGCGGGATTACTTTGTGCACCACCGCGACAACGTTGATCCGGCCGTTTTCCTTAGTGCACCAGTCAAAAACAAGGGCAATGGCAAATGGACGTTTTATATCAGCCGGCGCATCAACAGCAGCGATGGCCACTTCCTGGGCATGATACTGGTGGGTATTTCTTCCGACTTTTTTGGCGATTTCTTCAAGAATGTCAGTTTGGGTGAGCAGGCCTCCGTGTCACTTTTCCGGCAGGATTACACATTACTGGCGCGCTGGCCCAATGCCGACAAGCTAATGGCAACGAAAAGTCTGCTCGGTGCAACCCATGAGGTGTTGTCGACCGGAAAAACTCACGACGTCATCCTGACCGCATTGCCACGTCCGTTCGATGATCTGCGCAAGACGTCACGCATGGCGGCCGTACGCGTTATGCGCGGCTATCCATTGGCCGTTACCGTCACAATTACTGAAGATTTATATCTGAGCGGCTGGCACAGCACGGTGCGGCTTCTGGGTGGCATCGGGCTGGCCAGTCTGCTGGCGCTGAGTACAGCATTCGTCCTGATGGCACGCCTGCTGAAACGACGCGAACAGGACGCCGAGCAGTCACTCGCGCTGAAACAGGAGGCCGATGAAGCCAATGCCGCCAAATCCCGTTTCCTGGCAATGATGAGTCATGAGATCCGCACACCAATGAACGGCATACTCGGCATGTCGGAACTCCTGCTTGAAACCCGGCTCGATACCGGTCAGCGCTCGTACGCCAACAATGTCCACAACGGTGTGCACCATCTGATGAGAATCATCAACGAGATCCTCGATTTTTCGAAGGTCGAGGCGGGTCACATGGAAATCGATCTGACCGCGTTTAATCCGGTCCTGCTGATCAACGAGGTCATCGACCTGCACCGCGCCGATGCGAACGCAAAACAATTACAGATCAAGACGGAGATCGGCACAGCGGATCTGTTGCTGGCCATCGCAGATGCCAGCAGGATCCGCCAGGTGCTGAGTAACCTGATCAACAACGCGATCAAGTTCACTCCGGCCGGGTCCGTCACGGTCAGCTTTCAGGCGCTGCCTGATCCCGTCGATCCGATGCTGATCCGGCTTGATTACAGTATCGCAGACAGCGGTATCGGTATCAGTGCTATGGCACAGCAGCGTCTGTTCGAACCGTTCGTCCAGGCCGACAATACGATAGGCCGGAAATATGGTGGTACAGGACTTGGTCTGGCCATTTGCAAGCGGCTGGTTGAACTGATGCACGGCGAAATTACCTGCCGCAGCGAGATCGGCTCCGGTACCCGCTTTTCATTTCATGTTCCGGCCCGCGTTGCCGGGCAGCCGGCGGTGGTTGCGCCGGCGATCGTCGACGTCATCATCGCACCGGTACCAGCTTCGCCACAAGGCACCTCCGTGCAGGCGTTGCAGGTGCTAGTGGTCGAGGATACTGAAATGAACCGGCAACTGGTCCGCATCCTGCTCGGAAAACGCGGCTGCATCGTCGAAGAAGCTGTCAATGGCGAACGCGCAGTCGAGATGCTGGCGCGAAAGCAGTACGACCTGATCCTGATGGATTGCATGATGCCGGTGATGGATGGCTACGAAGCGACGCGCATCCTGCGTGCACGCGAAGCCGGGTCCGGCGCGCGGCGCACACCGGTCATTGCTCTGACTGCGAGCGCCATCGATGGCGACCGCGAACGCTGCCTCAACGCCGGCATGGACGATTACCTCGCCAAACCTTTTTCAGCCGCGCAGCTAAGCGCCATCATCGAAAAATGGAGTACCTCACGCAAAGCGCCTCAACTGTAACGACGGGAAATCAGCTCGGCCACGCAGACTGGCTTGTCGCTACCGCTGCGCTCGACGCTGATCTGCCAGGTTATCTGTGCGCCGTCCGGAATCTCGTCGATGGCGAGTAAATTGATGCGTCCGCGCAACCAGCTACCAACCGGTACCGGTGCCGGGAAGCGTACTTTGTTAAGGCCATAATTTACGGCCATCTTGACATCGCTCATCGTGACGGCACTTTCCATCATGGTCGGCAATAGCGCGAGCGTCAAAAAGCCGTGCGCGACGGTGCCGCCAAACGGCGATTCGGCATGACTGCGCTCGACATCGGTGTGTATCCATTGCTGGTCGCCGGTGACATCGGCAAACTGCTGCACCTTTTCTTGCGGGATACCGATCCAGTCAGACACGGCAATTTCCTGACCAACCAGGGTCTTGAGTTCTGCAAGTGTGGCGATAGTGCGCATAACATTTCTTTCAAAAAAATTTCAGGTGGGTCGACGCATGAACAAGCCACGTCCCTTGATGGTGGCGACCAGTTCGTCATGCTGGTTGTGTGCTTCCCAGAACGAGTTGACAACGCCGCGATCGGGTTTGCTTTTAGAAGGCACGACGTCGAGTACGCTGCTGGTGACCCGGAGTACGTCGCCCGGACGTACCGGCTTAAGCCAGCGCACTTCATCGATGCCGGGTGAGCCCATGCTGGAGGAGTCGCGCAGATAGCCATCGACCACCAGCCGCATCATCATGCTGCAAGTGTGCCAGCCGCTGGCGATGACGCCGCCGAAGATGGATTTTTCGGCGGCGTCCGGATCGACATGGAATGGTTGCGGGTCGTAGCGGGTAGCGAAGTCATGGACTTCGGCGGCATCAACGGTGACGCTGCCGACTTCAAAACAGTGACCTGCGGTGAAGTCTTCAAAGCACCAGGTGGGGTGGGTCATGGGGGCCTTTACTTGGATGAATGGTACTTGCGGTGCAGTAACCACAGGGTATGCACCGCCTGGTTCGCCACTACCTCACGCCGCCTGCCGGAACCCCGGCTGTGCCACAAACCGTGCCAGATGATGGTCGGTATCCCCCAGCGTCAGCTCGATGATGGTCAGGCGCTTAAAGTGATGCGCAGCCGGCAGTTCGTTGGTCACACCCATACCGCCGTGCAGTTGAACAGCTTGCTGACCAACGTATTTCATGGCCTGGCCGATGCGTGCCTTGGCTGCCGAGACCATTCGGCGGCGTTCAACCGGATCCGCCGATGTCACTTTGACCGCCGCCAGCGTTGCCATCGAACGGGCCTGTTCGAGATGCATGAACATGTCGGCCATGCGATGCTGCAAGGTCTGGAATTTACCGATAGGTACACCGAACTGCTGACGGGTTTTCATATATTCCAGCGTAGCCTGATTCAGTGACTCCATCACGCCGACGGCTTCGGCACACAACAACGTGATACCGTAATCGCTTGCTGCATCGAGGATGTCCCAGCCCTCACCGGGAGCGCCGAGCAGCGCACTGGCTGGTAGTGCGACATCGGTAAACGTGATGTCGGCAGCGCGCTGGCAATCGATGGTGCGGTAGTCGCGCAGCGCGACGCCGGGTGTGGTGGCAGGCAGCACGAACAAGGAGATCCCTGCCGTGTCGCGCCGGGTGCCACTGCTGCGTGCCGAGACAATCAGCATACCTGCCTGTGCACCGTGGATCACCACCGTCTTGGTACCATTGAGAACAAAGCCGCCGTCTTGCGCGGTGGCCGTCGTGGCGATGTCGAACAGATCGTAACGGGACTGCTTCTCGCCCAGCGCACACGCCAGTTTCAGGGCGCCACCGGCGACCTGTTCGAGCAGCTCGTCGTGCCCGCCGGCCAGTGCCAGAAATTGGGTCCCCAACATGGTCGACCAGTACGGTTCGATCACCAGTCCGCGACCGATTTCATGCATCACCACTTGCATGTCGATGGCGGATCCGTTGAAGCCGCCCTGCTCTTCTGCAACCGGCAAAGCGGTCACACCCAGTTCGGTCAGTGTGGTCCAGGCGATGTCGGAAGTGCCACTGTCAGACAGAACGATTTTCTTGCGCTGGTCGAACGTGTAGTCCTTGTCGACCCAACGGCGCAGGGCATCGGAGAATTGCTGCTGTTCTTGCGTAAAGGTAAAGTCCATGTCGTCCTCACAGTCCCAGAATCATCTGGGTGATGATGTTTTTCTGAATTTCGTTTGACCCACCGTAGATCGAGGTCTTGCGGTAGTTAAAGTAATACGACGCCAGCGGTGCCGCATCGTCATCCCCGGCCAGGCTTCGCTCGCTGCTGCCTTCGAGGAAGTCGGTATCGAACGGCAAGCCGTACGGCCCGATGGCTTCGAGCATCAGTTCGGTCAGTGCCTGCTGGACTTCGGTGCCCTTGATCTTCAGCATCGAGGCTTCCGGGCCGGGTCCGCGCTTGGCATTGTCGAGCGAAATGACGCGCAACACGGTGACTTCCAGCGCCATCAGTTCGATTTCCAGCGAGGCCACCTTGGCGGCAAACACGGCGTCGTCGAGCAGCGGCGCACCATTTTTTTGCTGGTCCAGTGCGACCCGCTTGAGGAATTCCAGTTCGCGCTTGGCGCGGCCAACCGCCGCGATGTTGGTGCGCTCGTGACCCAGCAAATACTTGGCATAGGTCCAGCCCTTGTTCTCTTCGCCAATCAGGTTTTGTACTGGCACCGAGACATTGTCGAAGAACACTTCATTGACTTCATGATCTTCATCAAGAGTGATGATAGGCCGCACCGTGATGCCGGGGGACTTCATGTCGATCAGCAAAAATGAAATGCCTTCCTGTTTGCGTCCGCTGCTATCGGTGCGCACCAGACAGAAAATCATGTCGGCGTACTGACCCAGCGTGGTCCAGGTTTTCTGGCCATTGACGATGTAGTTATCACCGTCGCGCTCGGCACGGGTTTTCAGCGAGGCCAGGTCAGAGCCGGAACCGGGCTCCGAATAACCCTGGCACCACCAGTCTTCGCAACTGAGAATACGCGGCAAGTAGTGAGCTTTTTGCGCGGCGTTGCCGAAGGCCATGATGACTGGCGCCACCATGTTCACACCAAACGGCAGTATCGGCGGGGTGCCGGCGTGGGCACATTCCTCCTCCCAGATATGGCGCTGGACCGGACTCCAGCCCGTACCGCCGAACTCGACCGGCCAACCGGTGCCGACCCAGCCCTGCTGCGCAACGATCTTGTGCCAGCGCACCAGATCGTCTTTCGACAGGCGCTTGTGATTGAGCACCTTGTGCTGTAAATCGGCTGGCAGGCTCTGCTCCAGATAACTGCGGACCATCAGACGGAACGCTTCGTCGTCGGTGGTGTAAGTCAAGTCCATGCTGTCTCCTCCTGTTGTTTCGGGCGTGCGTCATGATGCACGGATTGCGAGAAGAATAGCACGACCGTTCAATAAAAATTTTCCAGCGGTGTGACATCGGTACGTCTTTCGTCAGCACCACTACAATAGGGCTCCCTTGTTGCGAGAGTCCTGTCGATGCCCCCTCTGAAATCATCCCTGCGCGGTCTTGGCCGGTCCTTTGTTCTACCCTTTGTTCTGCTGATCGCCTGCCTTCAGGCACACGCTGCCGATCCGGTTTTGCAAGTCGGCTCGAAGCGTTTCACCGAGTCGTATGTGCTGGGCGAAATCATCACCCGCACCGCCGCAGTCGCCGGTCCGGCACGCCATCAGCAAGGGTTGGGCAATACCGCCATCGTCTTCAATGCGCTCAAGAACGGCAGCATCGACGTCTATCCCGAATACCTCGGTACCATCAACAGCGAAATCCTCAAGCACGACACGCCCTCCTCGCTGGAACAGATCCGCGCCGAACTGGCGCCGCTGGGCCTCGGCGTCGGCGTGCCGCTTGGCTTTAATAATACTTATGCACTGGCGATGCGTGGTACACCGGCCGGCGGCCCGGTGACGCTAACCGATCTGGCGGCGTTGCCGCAACTACGACCGGGTCTGTCGCATGAATTCCTCGGTCGGGTCGATGGCTGGCCCGGACTGGCGCAGCATTACCGCCTGCCGCAACAGCCGACCGGGCTGGACCACGGCATTGCCTATGAAGCGCTGATGGCGAAACAGGTCGATGTCATCGATATTTATTCGACCGATGCCAAGATCGGCAAACTGGGTTTGCGCGTGCTGGAGGATGACCGCCATTTTTTTCCGAGCTATGAAGCGGTGCTGCTGTACCGGCTCGATGCGCCGCAGCGCTTCCCGGCAGCCTGGTCGGCCATCAGCACACTCGCAGGACGCATCGACAACCCGCACATGATTGCGATGAATGCGGCCGTCGAAATCGATGGCCAGTCGTTCGCCGCCGTGGCCACGCAATTTGTGACACCCTCGGCAGGGGCGCCGGCTGCACGTGACGGCTTTCTCGACAAGATGTTCGGGGAAAATTTCTGGCGGCTGACGCGCCAGCATGTGGTGCTGGTGGCGGTGGCCATCGTCTGCGCCAGCCTGATCGGCATTCCGCTCGGTGTCCTGGCCGCGTTCGTGCCACGCTTGCGGCAAGCGGTGATGGCGCTGGTTGGCGTGTTGCAGACAATCCCGGCGCTGGCCTTGCTGGCGATGCTCATTCCGCTGCTCGGTCGCATCGGCACGGTACCGGCACTGATTGCACTGTTTCTGTACGCGCTGCTACCGATCGTGCGCAATACCTGTACCGGCGTGCTGCAAGTACCTGCCGGTTTGCGTATGGCGGCGCTGGCACTGGGCCTGTCGCGGCGCGACCGCTTGCTGCACATCGACTTGCCGCTGGCCTTGCCGGTAATCCTGGCCGGCCTGAAAACCGCTGCCGTGATGAGCGTCGGCACCGCCACCATCGCCGCCTTCATCGGTGCCGGCGGTTACGGCGAACGCATTGCCATCGGCCTGGCACTCAACGATAACGAGATGATGCTGGCCGGCGCAATCCCAGCGGCGGTGCTGGCGTTGTTGACGCAAGGGGTGTTTGATCTGATGGAGCGGGTGATGGTGCGCGGTGCGAGGATGACTGAAAAATAAGAATCAGGATGACAGGCAGCAGATTAGAAGCCAGCTATCAGATCGCTGAGTGTCACCATCAGAATCATCGGATCCAGCGGCGAGGGATCAAAACCGATTCGTTCGTAAAAAACTTTGGCGTCAGTCGATAACGCATGTACGAGCACGCCGCGGATGCCGATCGTATCGGCAGCCTGAATAATGCGCTGTGCAGCGTCGCGTATCAAGGCACGCCCAATCCCTTTACCGTGCAGCGATTGGTCAACGGCTAGTCGACCAAGCACCACGACAGAGATCGGATCGGGCATGTTGCGGCGAAACCGGCCGGACGCGTCCCCTGCAGCAACGGAACTTGATGCCAACGCATAGTAGGCCAGGACCCGATCGCCCTCACATAAGACAAAAGTTCGGGAAGCACCATTCAACTGGTTTTTCATTGCTTTTGTTTTCAGCCATGCATCGAGACTTTCAACACCCGATCCAAAACCGCTCAGGTCATGACGGGCTGCCAGAGGCTCTGGAGCGGACAACGTCACGAATGTTCCCATGGAGGCAATGTTTGCAAGGTTTTACGCAAGCGTGCATTGGGGTTAGGCGGACTGTCCAGCCTGGTCAGGAATTCCGCATGCGCTGCAGGGCTCGCGAGAATCAATACCTGCCCGATCAATACCTCTTCAGCCGCTAGTCTTGCAGCATCCAAAATAAAATCCGTACGGTTTTTTCCGCGAGCCGTCGCAGCACGATCGATCAGGCTGCGCTCTTCCGGTTTGATACGAATATTCAACGATTCACGTTTATTCGGTGGGTCGTTTAATGTCGTCATGATTGCTCCTAGTATGACCACGATCATAATACGTAACGACAAAGACATTACGCGTTTATCACAGCAACTGTCACGCCTTTCTCATGATATCGATGCGCCGAAATGAAAAAGTCCCCGCAACCCCGGCACCGTCAGCGCCAGCACCAGCATGAACAGCGCCCCCGCCACGACCCGCCACAGCGCCGGATTGGGAAGGCGCACTGCCGCTGACAATGGCAATGACGCCGAGCGGTTCAAAAATATCAAGCCGATATCGCCCACAATCATCGACGCAAAAGTCACCGCACGGATTTGCCCTTCTGTGAGACCCGCTGCACCGGCCAGCAGGTAGACCAGCATCAATACCGTCAGCAACCCCAGTCCTTGTGCCAGTCCGCGCATCAACAGCGAGCGGTCGAAGAGTCGCGCGTTGGCGCAGCGCGGCGGACGCTGCATCACGTTGGCTTCGTCGGGTTCGGCCTCGAAGACAATCGAGCAGGTCGGATCAATGAGCAACTCGAAAAACACGATGTGCACCGGCAGCAGCAACAGAGGCCAGCCCAGCATCACCGGCACCAACGACAAGCCGGCGATCGGCACATGCGCGGCGATGATGAACACTACGGCCTTGCGGATATTGTCGACGATGCGTCGCCCCAGCCGCACAGCAGCGACGATGGCACCGAAATCGTCATCGAGCAGCACCAGCGTGGCCGATTCGCGCGCGACATCGGTACCGCGTGTACCCATCGCAATGCCGATGTGCGCTGCTTTCAGAGCCGGCGCATCGTTGACGCCATCCCCGGTCATGGCGACGATCTCGCCGCGTTGCCGCAGGGCGCGCACCAGCTGCAATTTCTGTTCCGGCCGGACCCGGCAAAACACGTTCACTTGCGCTAGCCGCGCCGATAACTGACTGTCATCAAGGCCATCGAGTTCAGCGCCGGTCAGCACGCCCGCCGATGCCTCCAGCCCGCTTTGCGCCGCAATACTTAGCGCGGTGGCCGGATAATCGCCGGTGATCATTACGATCCGGATACCGGCCGCCTGGCATTGCGCAATTGCCGGACGCACTGTCGGACGCAACGGATCGGCCAGCGCCAGCAAGCCGAGGAATTCGAAATCGAAATCATGCTGTAACGGCGGCAGGTCGTGCCGGCTAAACGAGGCTCGCGCCACGGCCAGCAAACGCAAGCCGCCGGCAGCGGCACGGTTGACCTGAGCCGTGATGCGCTGTGCTGCCCCGGCGGATAAATGGCATAGATCGATGATGGCTTCCGGCGCGCCCTTGGCCGCAATCACATACTCTGCGCAGTCGGGTGATTGCCATACCCGCGACATCGCCAGCAACGCCGGTGACAGCGGATACTCGTCGACAAGGGTCCAGCCATCATGTAAATGTCCGGTGCCATCGAGCGCTGCCAGCCCGATTTCGCGGATGGCCTTTTCCATCGGATCGAACGGTTCGCGATGACTGGCCAGTACTGCATATTCGAGCGTGCCATGGAAGGCTTCCGGAAAACCATCCTGTGTCGCCGTTGCGGCCTCGCCGACTACATGGATCGCCCCGGCCACAATAACCTGCACCACGGCCATCCGGTTTTGCGTCAGCGTACCGGTCTTGTCGACACACAGCACGGTTGCTGCCCCCAGCATCTCGATGGCTGAAATCCGCCTTGTCAGCACTTGCTGGCGCGCAATGCGCCAGGCACCGAGTCCGAGAAAAATCGTCAGGATCAGCGGCAGCTCCGCCGGCAACAACGCCATTGCCAGCGTCAGTCCGACCAGGATGCCATTGAGCCAGTCACCTCGCGTGATGCCGTACCAGCTGGTCAGCAGCACTACCAGCACCAGACTGGACAGGGCCACCACGCGCACGGCTTGTACGGTTTCGCGCTGCAATTGGCTGCGCTCATCGTCCAGTGACAACAGCGCCTGACCGATGCGCCCGAGCGCCGTGGCGCTACCCGTAGCCAGCACGCAAGCCCGACCAGTGCCCTGTACCACCAGCGTCCCGGAATACAGAAAGGGCTGGCCATCGCCACCGGGCAGACCCATCTGCGTGGCCGGTTCGGCACACGGCACTTTGCGCACGGCGACCGATTCGCCGCTGAGCAGTGATTCGTCAACGCCCAATCCTTGTCCGGCAAACAGCTGCGCATCGGCCGGTATCCGGTCTCCTTCGGCGAGCAGCAGGATGTCGCCACATACCACGTCGTGCCCGGCAATACGCTGTTGCCGGCCCTCGCGCAGCACCAGCGCGCGCGGACTGGACAAGTCGCGCAGCGCCTCGATGGCCCGTTCGCTTTTGCGCTCCTGCACGAAGCTCATCGACATGATGATCAGGACTGCTCCCAGCAAAATGGCCGCGTCATCGCGCTCGCCCAGCAGCAAGTAAATGCCGCCGCAGGCCACCAGCAACAAAAACATCGGTTCACGCAAAATCGTCCAGGCAATCGCCAGCACTGAGCGCGGTCGCGCGGTAGGTAGCTCGTTGTAACCGTCATCGCGCAGGCGCTGCTGTGCAATTTCGCCGCTCAGTCCGGTGCCGGTGTCGGTCCCATCAGGCATGCCACTCCCTTCCAGATAACGACAGAACAACATCGTACTTATCGTATGTAACATCCGGCTGGTGGTGTCGACATGATGCAGATCAATATCGACGGTATGGACTGCCTGTCAATCCTCCTCGGGCAGGATCGGGATGGTCATCCGCAACGTCGTGCCGCGCCCGCGCGCGCTATCGATAGTCAGTTCGCCATTGAGGTAGTGGATGCGCTCGGTAATGCCGACCAGACCGAACGAGTTGGACTTGCGCCGGCAACCGGGAAGCATACCGATACCGTTGTCGGCAATCGATAATGACAGGCGATTGCCACTGCGTATGAGTGCGATGCTGACCCGGCTGGCTTTTGCGTGCCGATTGATATTGGTCAGCGATTCTTGCAGGATACGGAATAACGCCGTGGCGCGATGATCCCCCAGTTTAAATTCGGCATGGTCAAAATGCAGGTCACATACCACCAGACTGCGGCGCTGGAACTCCCTGACCTGCCATTCGATCGCTGCATGCAAGCCGAAATCAAGCACCCCCGGCCGCAGATTGTTGATGATGGCGCGCACCGAGCTCATGATCGCGTCGATCTGACCCAGCGCAGCAACGGCTTTCTGACCCAGGCGCGGATGACGGCTGGCGCAACGCGCCATCAGCATCGATACATCGAGCCGCAAGGCCAGCAGGTTCTGACCCAGTTCGTCATGGATTTCACGGGCGATGCGCTTGCGCTCGTCTTCCTTGATCTGATCCTGATGCGCGGCCAGCTCACGCAACAAGCTCTGTAACTGCAGTAGTTCATGCTCGACGCGACGCCGCTCGGTCACTTCCGATTGCAGCATCGTAATCGCCTGCACCAGTTCACTGGTCGTACCGGCAGCGGCGACCTGCGCAGGGAGCGCGCCTGCTTCGCCGGCACCGTCACGCAGAATCAGACCGTAACCAAGAACTTCGCGGCGGGGATTGAGCAGTCTGCGCAACGTCATGCTGACGCGTACCGGCGAACCGTTTTTGCCCATTCACCAGCCCTGGTAGCAGATTTTTTTTCTACAGCAGGCTTGCTTGAGATCAAATTCGGGAGCGCCGTCAGCGATCTGCCGCGGCGGATACAGGCAACTGACATGGCGCCCCAGAATGTCGCCCTCGCAATAACCGGTGAGCAGCTCGGCACCACGGTTCCAGCTGACAATGCGGCCGCCGGCATCGAGGGTAATGAGCGCCTGTTCGTCCGCTGCGGCGACCAGCAACCGGACCAGATCCGTCTCCTCGGCGCGGCAGGGGGAAGGCAATGATGAGTTGATATCTGGCATCCCGGGAGATCGCAGCAGAATTTTTCCGAGTGGAGAGTGTAGCTCAAGCCTGCACGGCCGATGTCATTAACCGGTCATCCTCGCGCCTCATACTCCGGTTCGCGTTTCCTAGGGTTTTGCCCGTACACCATCTGGTGTGCGGGCTTTTTTTTGATACTTCGTGAACGGCAGCCAAAACCTGAGACCCTGATATCGGTTATTCTCTGCGACCACGGCGGGCCGGATCGGCAGCGCCTACGATTTTAAGGAAACCCAATTGAGCGATCTTTTTCACCAACGGCTGGCATTGCTGTCGACCGATGCGCATCGCGCATTGCTGTCACAGGGCCGGCGCGGCATAGAACGGGAAACCTTGCGGGTAGACGTGACGGGCAAGCTGGCTTTGACACCGCACCCGATCGTCCTCGGCGCGGCACTGACCCATCCGACTATTACCACTGATTATTCCGAATCACTGCTGGAATTCATCACGCCCGCCGAACATGACATCGCCGATGCGCTCGCCGGGCTCGATGCATCGCACCGCTATTTTTATGCCGTCAATACTGATGAGCTGCTGTGGAGCGAGTCGATGCCATGTCTTCTTCCCGACGAAGCAACGATACCGATCGCCTGGTACGGCACCTCGCACATCGGCATGCTCAAGCATGTGTACCGGCGCGGATTAGCGCTGCGATATGGCAAACCGATGCAGTGTATCGCCGGCATCCATTACAATTTTTCTTTGTCTGAATCGATCTGGCCGCTGTTGCAGGCAGCCGAACACACATCGGGTACGGCCACCGAATATCAGTCCGAAAGCTACATTGCCCTGATTCGTAATTTCCGGCGCTACAGCTGGCTGCTGATGTACCTGTTCGGTGCCTCGCCGGCACTCGCCAGCGACTTCCTGCGTGGCGAGCCGCACCAGCTCGACGTGCTGTCCGGCGACACACTCTATCTGCCGCATGCGACCAGCCTGCGCATGAGCGACCTCGGTTACCAGAACGACGCACAGGCAGGGCTGATCCCTCCGTATAACGATCTGGCCAGTTACATGCAGAATCTGGTGCAGGCAGTCAAACAGCCCTTCCCGGACTATGTTGCGCTGGGCACCCGACGCGATGGCGATGGTGAGTGGATTCAGATCAGCACCAATGTGCTGCAGATTGAAAACGAGTATTACTCGACCATCCGGCCGAAGCGCGTCATCAACAGCGGCGAACGCCCGGTCGAAGCACTGTGTGCACGCGGCGTGCAATACATTGAAGTACGCTGCCTCGATGTCGATCCGTTCGAAGCGATGGGGCTGAACCTCGACACGGGCCGCTTCATGGATGCCTTCCTGCTGTTTTGTGCGCTCGACGACAGCCCGCTGACCAGCGCGTCCGAGGGCCAGGAAAACACGGCCAATTTTGCCGACACCGTCAAGCGGGGTCGCCTGCCCGGCCTGACCCTGCAGCGCGATGGCACGGCAGTGACACTGCAGGACTGGGGTCTCGAACTGCTGGACCGGATCGACGCCGTCGTCACGCTGCTCGATGCCCAGCGTGACGATGGCGCACATCGTGCGTCGCTCGAGAAGCAGCGCGCCAAGTTGCGCGACCCGGACTGCACCCCTTCGGCTCGCGTTCTCGACGCACTGCGTGCGCATGACAACTCGTTCATGAAGTTTTCGCTGGCACAAAGCCAGGCGCATGCCACGCAATTCCGGGCGCGGCCGTTGACGCCAACCCAGCTCGAGGCCTACCGCGAGCAGGCCCGTCATTCGATCGACGAACAGACCCGCATGGAAAACGAGCAAAGCGGCAGCTTCGATGATTTCATTGAAGCTTACCGGGCACGGTCCCTGATGCCGACGGGTTGTGACTAAATATCCGGTGGACAGGGCACGGACTCACCGTGCCCTGCACGCTCATTTTTTCTCGCGCATTCGCATTAAGCCTTCTTGTGCCATCGTCACTACCAACCGGCCCTGCTGGTCATAGACTGACGCCAGTACCAGCCCGCGTCCGCCCGACGCATTCGGACTATCCATGCAAATTAGCAACCATTCGTCCATCCGGAATGGCCGATGAAACCACATCGTGTGGTCGAGGCTGGCGATTTGCAAGCGCGGGTCACCCAGCGTCACGCCATGCGGCTGCAAAGCGGTTACCAGAAAACTGTAATCGGACAGATAGGCAAACAAGGACTCGTGCACCAGCGCCTCATCGGGCAACGCCACCGGTGCGCGCACCCAGACCTGTTTGCCGGTTTCGCGCGAGGGATTGCCGTACAGATCAGCACCACCAACCATGCGGAACTCCGCCGGTACCGGCACGAACTCGCGGCCACTTGCCATGGCCCGTTCTTTCCACCCGGCGATTGCCGAGGACAGTGTTTCCGGATCGGGTGCCTCCGGCATCGGTTTCTGGTGTGACAACCCCACTTCCTCATCCTGGAATGACGCCGACATGACAAAGATGCGCTTGCCGTCCTGGAATGCGACCACGCGACGGGTACTGAAACTGCCGCCGTCGCGCACGCGTTCGACCTCAAATTCAATCGGCAACCGGTGATTTCCAGGCAGGATAAATAAAGAATGCAGCGAATGCGGACGGCGCTGCGGTACGGTCTTTGCCGCCGCATGAAAGGCCTGACCGAGCACCTGGCCGCCGAACACGTTCGGACTGCCCATGAAGTGACTCTGGCCGAGATAACGATCGGTGCCGATAGGAACGAGCGCGAGCAGGTCGAGGATTTCCGGCGTGTTGTAGAGCGAGTGATCGAACATGGTGCCTGACAATCAAATTAAAAAAAGATTATCCTGCAGCACGGAGTTTTTCCAAAGAAGCGAATGACACCGTGTATTCGTGATGAGAAGTGATGGCAAAAAAATAAATCCATTAAACGCAACCATCCAGCATTAAAATCCGGGACCATCTATTGAAAACCTCCGATCGTGTTAGCTGACCACCTCACGCACTGACAAAGAAGGCATGCCGATCTTGAACGACCTTTCCAGCCCGATTTCTCCCGTCACCAGTCTGCTCAAGTCTGAACTGGCTCTGCCAGTCGATGCACTGCGTACCGGAATGTACGTGGCGGGCCTTGATTGCGGCTGGGCTGCCACGCCATTCCTGCTGGAAGGCCTGCTACTTGAAGATCCGGAAGACATCTGCACAATCGCCCTACTGGCGCAACTGGTCACGATTGATCCAAGTCGCAGCCTGTTCGCGGCACTTAAGGAACTGGACCAGGCGACCCTCTACGATACCAACGCTGACGCCAGCGCTAACGCTGACGCCAGCGCTAACGCTGACGCCAGCGCTAACGCTAACGCCAGCATAAAGGAAAAACCAGCCAACCAGCGCCTGCAGCACTACCGGGAACGGGTCCGGCATAACGATGGCGATCATGTCAGCCGCAGCGGCCGCCTGGCGCACGGCTGGCGTACACTGCGGCGGGCGCTGTCGAACTGGATGGCCCGTCTTTTCGGTCGCCCGGAAGTGCGCCGGTTACCCGCTGCACAACGCCCGGATTACATACCGGACGATATGGTTCTGGTCATGTATCCGCTGCCGGAAGCGACCAACACGGCAATGCCGCAAGCCATCGCAGCGTGCGCACAAGGGGAAGCGGCACTGGAACGCATCGCCCAGGACTTGATTGCCCATCGCGATACCGACATGGATGCGCTGCAAGCGGCCTCCGATACGCTCGCCGAAAACATGATCCGTCGTCCCGGCACGATGATCTGGGCAGCCAAGATGCGCGATAAAAATAACGGCATCTATCACCACGGTTTATCGGTGGCAATTTACCTCACCGCGCTGGGCCGGCAACTTGGTTTCCAGCATGAACAACTGGCTGATCTTGCCACCGTCGGTTTGCTGCTCGACCTCGGCAAAATAGAACTCGATCATGCACTGCTGGACAAACCCGGCAAACTCGATGATGTTGAAATACTCATCATGCAGACCCATGTTCAGCGCGGCATCGAAATGCTGATGGCCACCGGTGTGACGTCCAGCCTGATCCTGAGTGCGATTGCAGAACATCATGAGCGCATTGACGGTAACGGTTACCCGGAGCGTATTCAGGGCGGCTCGTTGAGTATTTTCGGCAAAATGGCCGCGATTGCTGATGCGTATGCCGCCATGGTCAATCCGCGTCCGTATGCACCCGCTTTTTCCCCGTACGCAGCGATGAAACAGCTGTTTGCCGAAAGCGAATCGCGCTGGTTTGCCCCGCTTGTCGAGCAATTTGTTCAGGCTATCGGCATCTTCCCGGTCGGCTCGCTGGTGGAATTGTCCAGCGGCGAAGTAGCAATCGTCATTCAGCACAATCCGTATCGCCGGCTCGAACCGCTGATCCTGATCCTGACCGACAGCACCAAGGCCAAGTTGCCGGCACCGCGTGAACTGGACATGCTGAAACATAATTTCAGCGTGGCGCCAGATGTACTGCGCATCGCCAGCGGCCTGCCCGACGGCGCCCACGATATCGCCATGCAGGATTTTTACCTTGGGCAGGCCTGATGGCTGCCGGCAGCTTCGCTGCCCGCCTGTTCGGTAGCCGGTCACTCGTGCGCACCCGGACGCTGCTGCGCCGGCTCGAACACAATCTGCAAGACCCGCGCGGAACAACCACGCTGGCGGTACTGATCCTGTCGCTGTCGCGCAGCGACGCCATCGGTGCGACGCTGGAATTGCCCGCGTCAATGCTGATCAATACCGTCCTGCTGGAACGCATCGGCAGCACCTTGCGCGCCGATGACTATCTGGCGCTGTCCACGCCTGATGAAATCTGGATCGTGCTGCCGGCGCTGGCCTCGGCGACCGTCGCCCATCTGGCAGCAACGCATATCGGTCGCGCGCTGGAAGCCCCGTTGCAAGCCGGGACACTGACCGTCACGGTCAATCCCTGCATCGGCATTGCCGTCACGTCCATGCTGGAGAGCACACCGCTGGGTTTGCTGCAAGCCGCCAGCGAGGCACGCAAGCGGGCGCGCAGCCTCAGTCGCCTGTTTTTTGTTGCCACTGAGACCGAAGGTGTCGACCTGCACAGCAAAGATTTAATTAGCGCCGTAGCCGGCGCACTGGTACAAAACCGGTTGACCATGGCGTACCAGCCCAAGGTCGACGTGGCAACGCAACGGGTGGTCAGTGTCGAAGCATTGATCCGCTGGCCAGCCGATCTGTTACCGGCCATGAGTCCGATGGTGGTCGTCGAGATTGCCGAGCGCTTCGGCATGATCGAGGAACTGACACGCCATGTGCTGCATTCGGTACTGCGCGAATACACGACGCTGCTGGCAGCGACCGGCTTGCCACGCATCTGGATCAACCTGTCTGCCGGCATGCTGGCCGATCCGCACCTGCCGGAATTCCTGCAGCAGGGCCTCGACATCTGGGCGACCCATGCTAGCGTAATTGGTCTTGAAATCACCGAAAGCGCGGTCATCGCCGATATCGAGCAATCCATCGAAATGATGCATGCACTGACTGGTCGCGGCTTCGAACTAGCCATCGACGACTTCGGTACCGGTTATTCGTCACTGGCGTATTTGCGCCGTTTTCCGATCAGCGAACTGAAAATCGACAAACTATTCGTCAAGCACATGAGCAGCTCCGCAACGGATACGCAGCTGGTACGGACCATCATCGACCTGGCCCACAACTTCAAATTGAAAGTGATTGCCGAAGGGGTCGAAGATTGGCCTACGCTGGACTCGCTGGCACAAATGGGTTGCGACCAGATCCAGGGTTACGTATATGCAAAGCCGATGCCGGCTGCGGAACTGGTGGACTGGATTGCACGCTTCAAGGGTGAACTGGCCGGCGAATAACCCGCTCGTTATCCGGTGAGTGGGACGCAGCGTTATTTCACCAATCGACCATCAGGCGGGCATGACAATGCCCCTTGTTATCGGCGTAACTGCTGACAGCCATGCCCGATGCGGAACCCGCTCTGATCCTCGACTTGCTTGACCGTTGCCTGCTGTTGTCCATTTCTGCAAACACCTCGCACAAAATTATTGCCTAAAAGTACTATCTGATTTATAACCGATAGTAGTAATTGACAACAGGCGGCGCCTGCTCCTGCTCTACCTGTTATCAGTCCACGCGACTTAACGGCCGGACAGCGAGCAGATAAGTTACGGCCGGCACGTTATCGGAGAATTCATGCCCGCATCCCTGACTCATCGACTGACACTATCAAGCCGCTTCCTTATCCTCATCGGCGTATTTGCACTGGGTTTCCTGGTGTATGGCGGGTGGTCCTTCCACACCCTTGACGAGCTCAAGGTCAATGGCAAGTTGTACGAGCGTATTGTGCAAGGCAAGGATCTGATCGCCGACATTTTGCCCCCTCCCGAATACATCATCGAATCGTATCTGGTCTGCCTGCAGATCGGCAGCGCCCTGACCGACGCCGATCAGGCGGCGCTCACTGCGCGACTGAAAGTACTACAGACGGATTACCAGACCCGTCATACGTTCTGGGCCGGCCAATCACTCGACCGGGAGATCGCCGCGCTCCTGCTGAAACAGGCACATGAACCGGCCGAAGCATTCTACAAAATTGCCTTTGATGCCTATATACCGGCGCTGCAGAAAAAAGATGCGGCCGCCGCAGCAGCTGCGCTGCAGCGCATGAAACACCTCTACGAAATCCATCGTCAGGCCATCGACCAGATTGTGCAACTGGCCACTAAACAAGGCCAGGCCGATGAAGCCGGAGCTGCCGCCCAGATCCACAGCGCGACCATGTGGCTGATGGCGATCCTGGCGCTGGCACTGACGACCAGTATCATTATCGCCATTGGTACCCTGCGCAGCCTGATGAAAAGCATGGGCGGCGAGCCGGACTACGCAGCCGACATCAGCAACCGGATCGCCAGCGGCGACCTGTCGATGCACATTGCACTGAAACACGGCGATCAGTCGAGCATGCTGTTTGCGATGAAGACGATGCAAGACGTTCTGTCGGGCGTGGTCGGCGATATTAAGCAGGCGGTCGACTCGATCAGTACCGGCTCATCACAAATCGCCAGCGGCAATCTCAACCTGTCGGCCCGAACCGAAGCACAAGCCGGCGCACTGGAAGAAACCGCCTCAGCCATGCAGCAGCTCACCAGTACGGTACGCCTGAACGCCGATAATTCACGCGCGGCCAGCACGCTGGCCAGTTCGGCATCAACGATCGCCTCGAAAGGCGGCACGATGATTATCGACGTAGTGCACACCATGGAGGCCATCAGCGTTGCATCGCACCGCATTGCCGACATCATCGGCACCATAGACAGCATCGCATTTCAGACTAATATTCTGGCGCTCAATGCCGCTGTCGAGGCGGCCCGTGCCGGCGAACAGGGACGCGGTTTTGCCGTTGTCGCCACCGAAGTGCGCAACCTTGCGCAACGCTCGGCATCGGCAGCCAGAGAAATCAAGAGACTGATTGGTGACGCGGTCAGTCAGGTCGAACGCGGCTCGCGGCTGGTCAACCAGACCGGCGATACGATGCAGGAAATCGTCGAAAGCGTACAGCGCGTCACCGAAGTCATTGGCCGGATCACCCAATCGAGCATCGAACAGGCAACCGGCATCGAACATATCAATCTGGCCATCGTCGACATGGACCGGAGCACGCAGGAAAATGCTGCCCTGGTAGAAGAAGCCGCCGCTGCCGCTGAAGCGCTGCATGAACAGGCTGGCAATCTGACCACGGTGACCGGCGCTTTCAGACTGGGAAGAACGAACCTGCTCAGCGCACCAGCCTGACAGCGGATTCCACGCGGGCAAAGCTGGTGCGAACCCTGCCCGGACTTATGCCCGCTTTATGTGAACAACATTGTGCATAACCGTGTGGAATACCTCCGCACGCCACGATTTACCGGTACTTGCAGGACTGCCTGATTTTTAGGCAGGCCTGTGGAGCGGGTACTATCGTCGCCGGTATTACCACATCAAGTCGTCGGGAATCTGGAATGCCGCATACGGATCATCCGCGTCGATTTCTGTGCTGGCCTTGCTCACCCGCACGACCAGCGAGGCATCCCGCTCCGCGATTTTATCGGCAATAATCCGCGGAACCAATTCAACGACTGTTCCCTGACAAACGATCACCAGCCGTCCGGCCATCAAATGCGACTGAACCACCGCTGACACGTAGAGCCGTTCGATCTTGTTGCCGTGAGTAAAATTATAGGCAATGTCCCCGGCACCCTTGCTCTGGCGATTTTTTTGTACCATCTGGGCAATTTGCGCCACGATCGCCTTTTGCTTTGCAGCCGCGTCACGCTGCGCATTGAGTTCGCGCGCCCGTTCGGCATTCTTGCGTTGTGTCTCGAGGGCGGCAACGCGCGCCTCATCGACGCTCTGCGTGCCGGTGCGACGCTCAACCTTCTTCTGTTTGTTTTTGTCCTGGTTAGCCAGTTTGGCTTTGTTCTTGTCGACCAGACCGGCTTTCAAAAACTGTTCTTGCAACGAGGCCATATCTGCTGATCCATAAGTAAGTGGTAAGCCGGCCCGCGTGAATCCGACGACCGGTGACAAACAGAAGCATAGCAAACATGCCGCTGCCACTGGCACGAAATCACGACGACAGCGCCAGCCGCCGTGATCCTGCAGACGAATCGACGCGGGTGCGCAGGTGCTCTTTCATTGACGCGTGCATTTCCCACAATACGAAAAGCGATTTTCATATTGCGCGATGCCCGCTAAATTAAATCACGCCATTCATTTCATTTATTGAAAATTAATCCCACATTACAAAATCTGCAACATAAGTCATTGTAAATAATAAGATTAATTTAAGTCATCTGTCTTATATAAGACCTAGTCGATTTGAAAAAAAGTCGTTATGATTCTTCCCATGCAGTCGCGCTTCGACATCATGGCAGCGCTCTCCGGAGCAACCGGATCGGAAGCATTGACGTTCGGACCTGTTTTCTCAATCTCATTTTTCATTATTTAGGATATGCCATGTCACAGTACCAAGACGACATCAAGATCATTGCCGGCCTGAAAGATAAAGAAGGTAGTGCCTGGAATGCGATCAACCCTGAGTCCGCTGCACGCATGCGGTCCCAGAACCGCTTCAAGACCGGTCTGGACATTGCCAAGTACACCGCCAAGATCATGCGCGATGACATGGCTGCCTACGATGCCGATACGTCCAAGTACACCCAGTCGCTGGGATGCTGGCACGGCTTTATCGGTCAACAGAAAATGATTTCGATCAAGAAGCACTTCAACAGCACCGAGCGTCGCTATCTGTACCTGTCGGGCTGGATGATTGCCGCACTGCGCTCCGAGTTCGGCCCGTTGCCGGACCAGTCGATGCATGAGAAAACCGCCGTGGCCGACCTGATCCGCGAGCTCTACACCTTCCTACGCCAGGCCGATGCACGTGAACTGGGCGGCCTGTTCCGCCAGCTCGACAGTGCCGAAGGCGCCGCCAAGCAAGCGATCCAGAGCCAGATCGACAACTTCATCACCCACGTCGTGCCAATCATTGCCGACATCGATGCCGGCTTCGGCAATGCTGAAGCAACCTACCTGATGGCCAAGCAGTTGATCGAGGCCGGTGCCTGCTGTATCCAGATCGAAAACCAGGTATCCGATGAAAAGCAGTGCGGCCATCAAGATGGCAAGGTCACCGTTCCGCACGAAGACTTCCTCGCGAAAATCCGCGCAGTGCGTTATGCGTTCCTTGAGCTGGGTATCGACGACGGTATCATCGTTGCCCGTACCGACTCGCTCGGCGCCGGCCTGACCAAGCAAATCGCAGTGACCCGCGAGCCGGGTGATCTTGGTGACCAGTACAACTCATTTCTTGATGCTGACGAAGTGTCGATTGACGCAATGAACAATGGCGACCTGGTGATCAAGCGTGACGGCAAGCTGGTGCGTCCTAAGCGTTTGCCAAGCAACTTGTTCCAGTTCCGCGCCGACACCGGTGAAGAACGGTGCGTACTCGATTGCGTGACGGCCCTGCAAAACGGTGCCGACCTGCTCTGGATCGAAACCGAAAAGCCGCATATCGCCCAGATCGGCGGCATGGTCAGCGCGATTCGCAAAGTGATTCCGAACGCCAAGCTGGTCTACAACAACAGCCCGTCGTTCAACTGGACACTGAACTTCCGCCAGCAAATTTTCGACAGCATGAAAGCTGCCGGCAAAGATGTCTCCACGTACGATCGCGCCAGACTGATGAGCATCGATTACGACACCACTGAACTGGCGCTGGCTGCCGATGAAAAAATCCGTACTTTCCAGGCGGACTCAGCCCGCGAAGCTGGTATTTTCCATCACCTGATCACACTGCCGACGTACCACACAGCCGCCTTGTCGACCGACAACCTGGCCAAGGATTACTTCGGTGAGCAGGGCATGCTGGGTTATGTGGCTGGTGTTCAGCGCAAGGAAATCCGTCAGGGTATCGCTTGCGTCAAGCATCAGAACATGTCCGGTTCGGACATCGGCGACGATCACAAAGAATACTTCAGCGGCGAAGCAGCCCTGAAGGCATCGGGTAAAGACAACACGATGAACCAGTTCTAATTCCTGATCTGAGCTTGCCCTGACGACCCGGTTGCGCATGCAACCGGGTCGTTTTGCATTGGTGCAAGGCAAGGCATCGCCTGTCTGCTCCGCTAGCGCATGGTCTGCCTACCGTTGACATCAATGGTCGCAGCGGGAATAAACCCAGCCTCCTCTGCGCCGCACATCGGGTCTTGAAAGAGTACGAGGACGGCGTGTATCACCAGCTCTCACCGGATCACGACATCACGCTCCCTGCACGGCGATGTGATACACCGCCCACGGACACAACACAAACCGTTCGGCCAGCGGCCTTGCTGCCTTGTCCGGAAAACGGTCGGCGTCATACACCGCCCAGAGCGGTCCGAGACCGCCCAATGGCAGCGCTTTTTCATCCAGTGTGGTCGCCACGATGAAGCGGTATTTGACTAGGTCGGCGAAAGAGACGGCCACCACATAACCGTCAATTGCCCGCAGCAAGACGCGACCTTGATCACTGGCTTTAGCACCCGCCGCATTGAGCACATCGGTCATCAGCGGTCCGCCCAACGCATGGATTTTGCCGTCATATTCCAGCGTTGGATGGATTGTGATTTCCGGTAAAGCGCGCAGCGCAGCGAAGTCAAAGGTATAAGCACGCTCAAACGACACGCCCTGCTTGTTCATCAAATGGTCGAGTGCCGGATCGAGCGCACCACGATTACCGGCACCGATGGTTCCGGTCAAGGTCAGCAAGGTCGGGCCGGTAATCGTCGCGGGTGTTTTCAGTGGCGCGGCGAAGCTGCGCGCGGTGACAAGACCAAGTCCGGCAGCGGCGAGGAAGTGGCGTTTATTCACGAGAGGTCTCCGGAGAATGGTTGAGGATTGGGGGGGGGAGATTGTATCCGTCGAAATAGCATCTACTTTGACCGAACATCTGCATCCAGTCCGCCGAAATCAGCACCGTCTGCCCTCGCCCATGCCAACCCGCCTGCCGCCCCGCGGATCGTCCCGGTTACCGTCGTAGCGCGGGATCAAATGGATATACAGGTGCGACAAGGTCGGGCAAATCAAGCAGGTCCGGGTGAAAACGCCCGCGCCTAGCGCAACAACACCAGCTGCGGCACCGCATCCGCGCTGCACCAGACGATTGCGTTTTGCGCCAGCGTCTGGCCGAGTGCGCGTGCTGAAGCGAGCGACAGGTCGAGCACCAGGAAACTCGGCTCGCCGGGCCAGGCGTCGGTCGGATGCCGGCCAATGCCATCAAAAAATACCAGACTGCGCTGACGCAAGGTCAGCGCCAACCTGGTCTGCAACGCGGCGTTTTGCACATCGGTCTGTGCCTCACCCAACGGGTTGCAGGCAGTGATGAATGCGCAGCAATCGGTTTTGGCCTGACGCAGTAACGCCTTCAACGCGGGGTTGTCGTTGCCTATTTCGAGCACGAACGGCGTCGGTGCATCGACACGATAATGGGTCGCGGTATAGGCAGCGATGGTGTCGGGGACGATGCTGGACATGGTGGCTCCTTTCATGAATTCCGGGGATGATCATGCCACAGTAAGCATGACACTATGTCACTAAATCAGGCCCGCGAAAAACCGGTCCCGGCCCGTTGCAACTTGCGCGGCGGGCCGGATTGCCCGCACCTACCAACGCAAAACCCGCGGTCCGAGCAACGCGCCCAGGCCGGCCGGAATCACCATGCCCAGCACGTACCAGAACGCGACGAACGGCGCTGCAATTTCAGGGCAATGCAGGCAGTAGACCACCGCTGCGGCGGCACCGGCCGTGAAGCCGGCGGCGGCGCCGGCCAGACGCAGGCGGGTCGGTGCGAGATCGCGCATGACGATCAGGATGGCCGCAAAAATCGGTAACGATAGCTCGGCAATAATGAACGCACAGGACTGCCAGGTATCGCCCCAGAAAAGTGCCGCGCGCTGTGCCGGCGCTGCCTCTGCCAGTGTCAGCAGTGCCATGCCTGCCATGATGAGTAACGGTGTGGCGATCAACACGGGTAGCATCCCGAGCGACGCGCCAGGCCGCGACAGACGGGTAATGGCGATTTTTCCGGACAGGACCAGCGCCGCAACAAAGACGACTTTCAGCACAAATGTCGGCAGCGTAGCGACCACGAGCAAGTCCTGCCGCAGCCCCAGCAACGCCATCATCAACATGGTGCTGACCAACACGGCGCCGCCTATCAATAGCGTATTGCGCCACACCGGCGGTGCCGGCACGCTCACTTCCGGCCCTGCGGCCAGTAGCTTGATTAACGCCTCGGTTTTCATGGTGTCTCCCGTAAATTGAATGCCAGTGTTTTCAAGCCGCGATGCACGGCGACCTTGACGGATGCTTCCGATATACCCAACGCCGCAGCGGTTTCACGCACCGACCAGCCATCGAGCTTGGTGTGCCGGATAGCCAGTTGCTGCTGCTCCGGCAAGCGTGCCAGCAATACCGTCAGATCGCGTTGCGCCTCGCGCGCCTCTTCGTCGGCGCTCGAAAAAAGTTCATGTTCATCGCCGATCGGATCGTTACGAAGTTCACGGCGCGCGTGACGGCGCAACCAGTCGATCAGCTTGTATTTCGCAATCGCAAACATCCATGACGTCAGCGGCACACTGACGTCATAGGTCATGCGCTGGTTATGTATCGCCAGCAGCGATTCCTGCACCAGATCTTCGACCTCGTCTGGCCAGCGACTCAGTCGATGACGTAAAAATGCGCGCAGGTGCATCGAGGTCGCTTGCAAAAAATCGCGGTAGGCCAAGGCATCGCCGCCCATGCCTTGCTGCAGTAACGCGTGCAGGCGCGACTCTGTCGTGCGCAGCACGTCTGCCTTTTGTATTCGCTCCATCGGTGCCTTAGGTAACAACATTCGTAACAACATTCGAAAAATAAATCGCCATCAACCACCACGCACAGACATATTTTCAGGACACTGTAACCAATGCCATCGTGGCGGCGAACTACCTTGCACACCCTCCTTGAAACGGGATAACAACATGAACCCCCTCACCGCGACTGTCTTAATTTGTGCCTGCTGCGTGACACTGCCGTCGACTGCCGGCACTGCCTGTGCCGTCAAAAGCGGCGTTGCGACTGCCGCGCTGGTCGAACTGTATACCAGCGAAGGCTGTTCGAGCTGTCCGCCGGCCGATTTGCAATTGCGCCAGTTGCATCAGGTGCTCGATGCCGGCGCGGTCGTCGTGCCGCTGGCACTGCATGTCAGTTACTGGGACCGGATCGGCTGGAAAGACGTCTTCGCGCAAACCCGTTTCGACGCCCGCCAATCGGCGCTGCTGTCCTTCCGGAAAAATCGGGTCGCTTACACACCGCAGTTTTTTGTCAATGGCGAAGAACTGCGCGGATGGCGTAACGATCTTCCAACGACCGTTCGACAAATCAATGCCAAGGTAGCACCGCTGAGTATCACGCTGACATCGTCACCGATCGCCACAGCCAGCGTGACACTGGAAGCCAATGCCGTTGCGCCTGATCCGCATCTTGCTGGCGCGCTGTATCTGGCGGTGAGCGAAAGCGCGCTGGTATCGCAAGTAACACGCGGTGAAAACAGCGGCACGACGCTCAAGCACGACCATACCGCGCGCCTGTGGTTCGGTCCGATTCCGCTGGAAAAAGGACGTGCGCAGTTGCGCCAGCAAATCACTTTACCGGATGGCTGGAACCGGCAGAATCTGCAAGCGGTTGCTTTTGTACAGGAGCAGGGCGACGTTCTGCAAGCCGTCAGCACGGCGCAATGCAAGCCGGCACTGGGACTTTCATGAGGACTACCATGCGACTCAACGACACGAAAAAATCCGCCATCATTCATCCGTTATGGCTACGCGCGACGCACTGGCTCAATGCCGGCGCAGTGGTGCTGATGATCGCCAGCGGTCTGCGCATTTATAACGCCTCGCCCTTCTTCGACTTCAGGATTCCGGCACAGCTGACGCTGGGCGGCTGGCTGGGCGGTGCGCTGCAATGGCATTTTGCGGCGATGTGGCTGCTGGCAGTCAATGGCCTTGTCTATCTGGCGATCAATCTGTTTTCCGGGCGTTTGCGACGCCAGTTCTTTCCGCTGTCGCCGCGCCAGTTTCTATACGACCTCGGTGCTGCACTCAAAGGCAAACTGGCCCATGCCGATCCGCGTCACTACAACACGGTGCAACGGGTCGCGTATCTGTTCGTGATGCTCGACATTATCCTGATCGTGCTGTCCGGTCTGGTGCTGTGGAAATCAGTCCAGTTTGAGCTGCTGCGCGAACTGATGGGCGGTTATGAATCGGCACGGCGGGTCCATTTTTTTGCGATGGCGGCGCTGACCGGATTTATCGCCGTGCATCTGGCAATGGTCGCGCTGGTACCGCGCACCTTGCTGACCATGCTGCGCGGCCGCTAACCAATAACAAAGACCAGAGTCAGGAGAAAGCCATGAGCAAAATAAAATCCATCGTGATCAATACCGACGGTGCCGCAATGCTGGCCGATGCCATCCGTCAGGTCAGTGCGCCATCACGTCGCGCATTTTTGCAGCGTAGTCTGAGTTTGGGCGGGCTGGCGCTACTGACCGGTTGTTCGACCAGCGAGGCGAGCAGCATCGACACCGCGTTAGCCGGCATGTCGCGCTTCAATGACAAGGTACAAGGCTTGTTGTTCGACCCGACCAAGCTGGCACCGACCTATCCCGAATCGATGATCACGCGGCCGTTTCCGTTCAATGCGTTTTATGGCGAAGACGAGATCACGCAGGTCGACGGCGAGACCTGGCGGCTCGAGCTCAGTGGCCTGATCGCCGACCGCCAGCCCTGGTCATTGGCGCGCTTGCGCGGCTTGCCGCAAACCGATCAGGTCACGCGGCATATTTGCGTTGAGGGCTGGAGCGCGATCGGCAAGTGGGGCGGCGTGCCGTTCTCCTCTTTTCTGCGCCGCGTCGGTGCCGATCTGACGGCAAAGTATGTCGGCTTCAAATGCAGCGACGACTACTTCACCAGCATCGACATGGCAACCGCCCTGCATCCGCAAACCCTGATGGCCCTGACCTACGATGGCAAGGAGCTACCGCCGCGTTACGGCTTTCCGATGAAGCTGCGCATGCCGACCAAGCTGGGCTACAAAAATCCCAAGCACATTCAGGCGATGTTCGTCACGAATACGTATCCTGGCGGCTACTGGGAAGATCAGGGATACAACTGGTTTGGTGGCAGCTGAAAATCAGCCGCACGGGAGTCGCTTCAAGCAGGAACAGGAGCAAGCTTTTTTTGCACCGCATGAACACGCACCGACCACAGCACGCCGGCAATCAGCAGCACGATGGCGGCGCTCTCCAGCAGTCGCGGCATACGCTGCTGATAAATGAAGCCGTACAGTAAAGCGAACAACGTCTCGAACAGGATCAATTGTCCGGACAGCGTCATCGGCACGCTGCGACTGGCGACATTCCACAACTGGTTACCGATCACCGAGGCCCCCAGCGCGAGCAGGCTGTTGGCAATCCAGAACAGCGTCCAGTCACGACCGCTGAGTACACCGGCAACGCCGGTCACGTCGTCATGCCAGATAGCGAACGCCACCGTACCGATCAGCAAGGCCATCATCCCGCTGGAGATACCGTATAGCGCCGACCATTCGGCATTGCTGAAATGCGGATTGCGCTTCAGATAGCGTGCGTTATCGATCGCGTACGAGGTCCAGCACAACAGCGCGCCGGTTGCCGCCAGCACGCCGAGCAGCGTGCGGGCGACATCGACACCGGAGGCGCTGGTGTGACTGAACAGGTCGATGTTGATGCAGGCAATACCGGCCGCGACCACCAGCAATGGCAGCGTCAGCCGACGCAGCGGCACCGCACCCTGATCCTTGTGCCCGATCAGCGTGACCGAAATCGGCAACAAGCCGATGATCAGCGAAGTCGGTGCCACGCCGGCCAGCTTCACCCCCAGCGCGAGCAGCATGTAGTAAAGGATGTTGCCGGTCAGTGCCTGACGCAGCAGCGCCGAGTAATCGCTGCGTTCAAGCCGATGCAACATGCCGCGCAAGCGCGGAAACAGCAGCACGATAGCGATCACGCCATAGGCGGTGTAGCGGCCGACCGCCAGTTCCAGCGGCGAAAACGCCGCCAGTATTTCGGGCACGATGAACACCATGCCCCACAACGCTCCGGCCAACAGGCCGCACAACACGCCATTCCACATAATCGATTTTCATTTCAGACGGGGAGCGCAGTGTCGCACACGCCGTAAGGTGGGCACGGATCTTTGTGCCCACGCGCGCGCACCGGCAATGCCGGTCAATTCCGACCTTTTTGCAGTGCGCTCGCGTGGGCACGATGAACCTGTGCCCAACCTACGAGGCGTTGCATCCGGCATACCGGAATCAGGCATGTAAAATACCGCAAAAGATCGAACGGTACCATCAGGTATTCAATCCTTCGAGGCCTGTTGCCTTGTTCATTTAAAACGGAATCCCATGTCATTACTAAAACAACTCCGGCTGGACTGGCTATCGAATATTCGCGGCGATGTACTCGCCGGCATCGTCGTCGCGCTGGCCCTCATCCCCGAGGCCATTGCCTTTTCCATCATCGCCGGGGTCGATCCCAAAGTTGGCCTGTACGCGTCGTTCTGCATTTCAGTAGTGATTGCCTTTGTCGGTGGTCGTCCCGGCATGATCTCAGCGGCCACTGGCGCGATGGCGCTGGTGATGGTCAGCCTGGTCAAGGACCACGGTCTGCAATATTTGCTGGCGGCGACCTTGCTGACCGGCGTGCTGCAAATCGTCGCTGGCGCACTGCGGCTCGGCACACTGATGCGCTTTGTCTCGCGCTCGGTCGTGACCGGATTCGTCAACGCGCTGGCGATCCTGATTTTCATGGCGCAATTGCCCGAACTGATCAATGTCACCTGGGTGGTCTACGCGATGGTGGCCGGTGGACTGGGCTTGATTTATCTGTTCCCGTACCTCACCAAAGCGATCCCGTCACCACTGGTGTGCATCGTCGTGCTGACCGCGCTGTCGCTGTGGCTGGGACTCGATATCCGCACCGTCAAGGACATGGGCCAACTGCCCGATAGCCTGCCACTATTCCTGTTTCCCGACGTCCCGCTAACGCTGGAAACCCTGACCATCATTTTCCCGTACGCACTGACACTGGCCATCGTCGGCTTGCTCGAATCGATGATGACGGCGACCATTATTGACGACCTGACCGACACCCCCAGCAACAAGAGCCGCGAATGCGCCGGCCAAGGTGTGGCCAACATCGCCTCCGGCCTGCTCGGCGGCATGGCCGGTTGCGCGATGATCGGTCAATCGGTGATCAACATCAAATCCGGCGGACGCGGACGACTGTCGACCCTGGCGGCCGGTGTGGTGCTGCTGATCATGGTGGTGTTCATGGGACCGTTGGTCGGCCAGATTCCGATGGCGGCACTGGTGGCCGTGATGATCATGGTGTCGATCGGTACGTTTAGCTGGGACTCGCTGCGCAACCTGCCAAAAAATCCGCTCAGCTCCAGCATCGTGATGGTGGCAACCGTGGTGGTGGTCGTCGCAACCCACGATCTGGCCAAAGGCGTCTTTGTCGGCGTGCTGCTCAGTGCGCTGTTCTTTGCGACCAAGGTGGGACGTTTGCTGAGCACGACCTCGCTGATGTCCGGCGATGGCCGCACCCGCGAGTACACCGTCATCGGCCAGGTATTTTTTGCCTCGTCCGAAAAATTCAATGCGGCTTTCGATTTCAAGGAAGCCATCGAACAGGTCCGTATCGACGTCAGCAAAGCGCATTTCTGGGACATCACCGCCGTCGGCGCACTCGACAAGGTGGTCATCAAATTCCGTCGCCAGGGCACCGTGGTCGAACTGGTCGGCCTGAACGAAGCCAGCGCCACCATCGTCGATCAGTTTGGCGTGCACGACAAAGCGGACGCACTCGAACAATCCCTCACTCACTAAGACCAAGGAGCCAGCCCATGAACAACAAAGTCGTGGCATGCATCGATCAATCCAGCTACAGCACCACCGTCACCGATTACGCGACGTGGGCGGCACAACGACTTGACGCACCACTCGAATTTGCCCACGTGCTGGACCGCGCAGCGCAGCCGGCTCGCAGAAACGACCTGAGCGGCAATATCGGACTGGGCGCGCGCGAAGACTTGCTGGTTCAACTCGCAGCCCTCGATGAGCAGCGCGGCAAAGTCGCGCAGGAAGGCGGCCGCCTGCTGCTCGACGCCGCCAGAGAACGCGCCCGCGAAGCCGGCATCGCCACATCGGAAGGCCACCAATGGCACGGCGAACTGGTCGATACCCTGCTTGATCTGGAACACGATGTCAGGCTGTTCGTGCTCGGCCAGCGCGGCGACGCGGCGGACCAGGCCGCGCGCCATCTGGGCAGCAACCTGGAGCGCGTGGTGCGGGCGCTGCACCGTCCGATTCTGGTGGTGCCGTCTGTCTTTGCGGCTCCCGGCAAGATCATGATTGCCTTCGATGCCAGTGAAACCGCCGACAAAGGCATCGCGCTGCTGGCGACCAGTCCGTTGTTTCGCGGACTGCCGTGTCACGTCGTGATGGTCGGTACCGAATCCGGCAGTCATCGCGACGCGCTCGAAAAAGCCCGTCAGAAGCTGGCCGACAATGGTCTGGTTGTGACGGTTGCCCTGCTTGAAGGTGACGCCGATCATGTCCTCGCCGACTATGTCCGCGCCAACGCCATCGACCTGCTGGTCATGGGTGCTTACGGCCATTCACGCCTGCGGCAATTGATCGTCGGCAGCACTACCACCACGCTGCTGCGCACAACACGGATCCCAATCCTGCTGTTGAGGTAATTCTTTGCGCGGATGCCGTCGATGGCATCCGCAAGGCCGAAGTCATACCGGCATCCATTCTCGTCACCGCCCACCACGCCCCTTGCGCAGTCAGCCAATCGGGCGCGCTCGTCCTGTGCGACCACGGTTGTTAACGCACGCCGTAGCGACGCATTCTCTGGCGAAGACAACCTGCTTTCCCCCTCTTTTTTCCACTTTTTAATAAGCAATCACTTATATATTTGATTTCGTTTTTTTTGTTAGTATTACGCCCCTGCAAGTCAATACAGTCATAGCTCGGAAGCCGTATTGCAGTGGCAGGATCAGGTAAATTTAATAAGCAACTTTCCGCATATATGAAAATAGAAATCCGACCCATGCCGTTTCTGCTTAACAGCAGCGACAAACCTTTTTCTCTGGCCAAGGGGATGAGCTTGCTGGCTGCAATCGAAAAAAACGGCAGCTTGCAAGTTGCCAGCAAAACGCTGGCAATGTCCTACCGCAATGCCTGGGATGCGCTGGCCGAGATGGAACGGGTACTGGGTGCACCGGTCGTCGTCATGTCGCGTGGTCGCGGCTCCGAGCTGACGGTGCTGGGACGGCGTCTGGTTGCCGCCGACCGGCTGATACATGCCCGTATGGATCCTTTACTCGATAGTATGGCGAGCGAAATTGAAGCCGATATACGCAATGCCATCTCCGCGTCGGGCGATGTCCTGAAAATTGTCGCCAGCCACGGCTTTGCGATTGAAGCCCTGAACCGTAGCTTGCAAAAACAACCGTTGCCGCCGGACTTGAGTTATCGCGGCAGCCTGGAAGCTGTCAGCGCCTTGCATCGCGGCAGTTGTCACATCGCCGGATTCCACGTACCGGTGGGCGCTTGCGAAGCGGCGATTCTGCAGCACTTCAAGCCGCTGCTCAAACCGCATCACCGCTTGATCAAACTGGCCAACCGTCGCCAGGGAATCATGGTCGCCAAGGGCAACCCCAAAAACGTCTGGACCGTTGCCGACCTGGCGCGACCGGATGTGCTGTTCGTCAATCGCCAGCAAGGTTCGGGAACACGCCTGATGTTCGATTTGCTGCTGCAACAGGAAGGCAAAAACGGTGCCGACATCAATGGCTACGAAAACACCGAATTGACCCACGCCGCCGTCGCCGCCTACATCTTGTGCGGCAAAGCCGATGCCGGGATTGGCGTGGAAACCGCTGCCCGCCATTTTGACCTCGACTTCGTCCCTTTGCTAACCGAACAGTACTTTCTTGCGTGCGATCACACGTTGTTAGCCGATACCCGTTTCGTGACGATTCTCGACATTCTGCAGTCCAGCGAATTCCGGACAACCGTCAACAACCTGCCGGGCTATGACGTCAGCGATACGGGGTCTGTCTTGCGTGTGGAGGAGGCCTTCGCAGAAATGAATTCCACCTTGTTGGTATAAAACGTTTTTTAATCAAGTGCTGTAGAGTTTTTAGCATTAACTAAGAGCAATTTTTTTCCCGAATAAAATGATTTATGTTGACTGAGAAGAAAGAAGGAATGGTGATGAACAAGCCAGTGAATCGACGGCAATTTTTTAGAATTTGCGCAGCAACGGTCGGTACCTCGACCCTCGCAGCGCTGGGCGTCATGCCCTCCATTGCGCACGCCGAAATGCGTATTTACAAGCTGGACCGTGCGACCGAAACCCGCAATACGTGCGCGTACTGTTCGGTCGGCTGCGGCATCCTGATGTACAGCACCGGTGACAAGGCCAAGAACGTCAAGTCGGAAGTGTTCCACATCGAAGGTGATTCGGACCATCCGGTTAATCGCGGCACGTTGTGCCCGAAGGGTGCGGCGCTGCTGGACATGATCCACAGCCCGACCCGTCTGAAGCATCCGGAAGTACGCCGTCCGGGTTCCGACAAATGGGAGCCGATTGCCTGGGATCAGGCATTCGATGAAGTCGCCAAGCTGATGAAGGCCGACCGCGATGCCAATTTCATTTCCAAAAATGCCGACGGTGCGACCGTCAATCGTTGGTTGTCGACCGGCATGCTGGCCGCCTCGGCATCTTCCAACGAAACCGGCTACCTGACGCAGAAATTCGTCCGTTCGCTGGGTATCCTCGCAATCGATAATCAGGCCCGCGTTTGACACGCACCGACGGTGGCAGGTCTTGCCCCGACGTTTGGACGTGGCGCGATGACGAATCATTGGGTCGATATCAAGAATGCAGACATGGTTCTGGTCATGGGTGGCAACCCGGCTGAAGCACATCCATGCGGTTTCAAATGGGTGATCGAAGCCAAGGCACATAACAAGGCGAAGCTGATCGTGGTTGATCCGCGTTATACGCGCTCGGCTTCAGTTGCCGATACGTACGCGCCAATCCGCGCAGGAAGCGATATTGCTTTTCTCGGTGGCTTGATTAACTACCTGATCACCAAAAATAAATACCAAGCCGAATACGTCAGGAATTACACCGACGCCAGCTTTATCGTCAATGCCGGTTTCGGCCTCAAGGATGGCTTGTTCACCGGCTATGACCTGGACAAGCGCAAGTACGACAAAACCAGCTGGGGCTACGAAAAAGGGGAAGACGGTTTCGTCAAGACCGATCCGACGCTGCAAGATCCGCGCTGCGTCTTCAATCTGATGAAAGTCCATTACAGCCGCTACACGCCGGAGCTGGTCGAGCGGATTTGCGGTACGCCGAAAGACGCATTCCTTAATGTCTGCGAACAGATCGCCACCACCTCGACCACCGATCGCGTGATGACGATTCTGTACGCGCTCGGCTGGACCCATCACAGCAAAGGTGCGCAAATGATCCGGGCCGGTGCGATGGTGCAGCTGTTGCTGGGTAATATCGGATTACCAGGCGGCGGCATGAATGCGCTGCGTGGCCATTCGAACATCCAGGGTTTGACCGACCTCGGCCTGTTGTCGACGCTGCTGCCGGGATACATGTCCTTGCCAGGCGAAAAGGAAACCGACTACCGCGCCTACATCGACAAACGCGCGCTCAAGCCATTGCGTCCGGGCCAGATGAGCTACTGGCAGAACTACGAGAAATTCCACGTCAGCATGATGAAAGCCTGGTACGGCAATGCCGCAACCAAGGACAACAACTGGGCGTTCGATTACTTGCCGAAAGTCGACATGGAATACGACATCATCCGTGTGTTCGACAACATGTTCCAGGGCAAGATGAACGGTTACATCGTGCAGGGTTTCAATCCGCTGGCCTCGTTCCCGAACAAGGCCAAGATCAATACTGCGCTGTCGAAGCTGAAGTTCATGGTGGTGATCGATCCGCTGGCGACCGAGACCTCGGAATTCTGGAAGAACTACGGCGAATTCAACCCGGTTGATCCCGCCACCATCCAGACCGCCGTGTACCGCTTGCCTTGCAGCCTGTTTGCCGAAGAAGACGGGTCACTGGTCAGTTCCAGCCGCGTCTTGCAATGGCACTGGAAAGGTTCCGAGTCACCGGGAGAAGCGATGGGCGACCTCGAAATCATCGGCACGCTGTTCCAGAAAATCCGTGCGCTGTATGCCAAAGAGGGCGGTACTTTCCCAGATCCGATCCGCGATCTGACCTGGAATCATAGCAATCCGCTGGTGCCGACCTCCGAAGAACTGGCCAGGGAATTCAATGGCAAGGCCTTATCGGATGTGTTCGATCCAAAAGATCCGACCAAGGTGATTGCCAAAGCCGGCGAGCAGCTGGCCGGGTTTGCACAACTGCGTGACGACGGCACCACTGCGTGCGGCGTCTGGATTTTTTCCGGATGCTGGACGCAGGCCGGCAACCAGATGGCACGGCGCGACAACACCGATACCGGTCTGGGCAATACGCCGAACTGGGCGTGGGCATGGCCGGCCAACCGGCGGATTCTGTACAACCGGGCGGCTGCCAATCCCGAAGGCAAGGCCTGGGACAGCAAGCGCAAGCTGGTCGAATGGAAGGGCACCAAGTGGACCGGGTCCGACATTCCCGACATGCGTCCCGATGCGGCGCCGGAAGAACACGTCGGCCCGTTCATCATGAATCCGGAAGGTGTGGCGCGTTTCTTTGCGATCGACAAGATGGCCGAAGGTCCGTTCCCGGAGCACTACGAGCCGTTCGAGTCACCGCTGGATAAAAACCTGCTGTGGCCAAACAATCCGGCCGCATTGAACAACCCGGCAGCACGGATATTCAAGGGCGATCGCGAACAACTCGGCAGCAACAAGGAGTTTCCCTATGTGGCGACGACCTATCGCCTCACCGAGCACTTCGCGACCTGGACCAAGCATCAGCGCATCAATGCCGTGCTGCAGCCGGAACAGTTCGTCGAGATTGGCGACAAGCTCGCGGCGATGAAAGGCATCGTCAACGGCGACCGCGTCAAGGTCCGTTCCAAACGCGGCGAACTCATTGCGAAGGCAGTCGTCACCAAGCGTCTGCGCGCACTGATGATCGACGGTAAAGAAACCCACACGGTCGGCATTCCGAACCACTGGGGTTTCAAGGGACAGACCAAGAACGGTTACATCATGAATGTGCTGACGCCGAGTGTCGGTGATGCCAATACCCAGACGCCGGAATTCAAGGCGTTCCTGGTCGACGTCGAGAAAGCTTAGGAGCTCCCATGATGACTTCAGACATAGTAAGAAAGTCGGCTACCACGACGACACCCGCATCAACCCGCTCGGCCACCGTACCACTGGCCAAGCTGATCGACGTCTCCAAGTGCATCGGCTGCAAGGCCTGCCAGTCGGCCTGCATGGAATGGAACGACCTGCGTGACGAGGTCGGTGACAACTCCGGCGTGTACGACAATCCGCGCGACCTGACCGGCAGTTCGTGGACCGTGATGCGGTTCTCGGAAGTCGAGGAAGCCGGCAAGCTCGAATGGCTGATCCGCAAGGATGGCTGCATGCATTGCGAAGATCCGGGCTGCCTGAAAGCCTGCCCGGCACCCGGCGCCATCGTGCAGTACGCCAACGGCATCGTCGACTTCAATCAGGACCTGTGCATCGGCTGTGGTTACTGCATCGCCGGTTGCCCGTTCGACGTGCCACGTATTTCCAAGATCGACGACAAGGCTTACAAGTGTTCGTTGTGCTCGGATCGCGTGGCCGTCGGCCAGGAACCGGCCTGCGTCAAAGCCTGCCCGACCGGCTCGATCATGTTCGGCACCAAGGAAGCGATGATCACGCAAGCCGAAGAGCGTGTCGTCGATCTGAAGGAGCGGGGCTATGACAACGCCGGCTTGTACAACCCGGCCGGTGTCGGTGGCACGCATGTGATGTATGTGCTGCATCACGCCGACAAGCCGGGGCTATATCACAACCTGCCGGCCAATCCGACCATCAGTCCGCTGGTGTCGGTATGGAAGGGTGTGACCAAGCCGTTCATGTCGCTCGGGATTGGCCTGGCCATTCTTGGTGGCTTCTTCCACTACATCAGTCGCGGTCCGAAAGAAGTGCATGCGGAACCGGCTGAGGAAAAGGAAGAGAGCTGATCATGGTCAAGTTCATCCCTCGTTATGCCACTTCCGACCGGGTCAACCACTGGATCGTGTCGATGTGTTTCATCGTGCTGTCGCTGTCGGGACTGGCGTTTTTCCATCCGTCGTACTTCTTCCTCTCGAGTGTACTGGGCGGCCCGGTCTGGGCCCGCATCCTGCATCCGTTTATCGGCATCGTGCTGTTCCTGACCTTTGTAGGCCTGTCGTTACGGGTCTGGAAAGACAACCGCTTCAAGGCAGTCGACATCGAATGGTTGAAGCGCATCGACGAAGTCATCAACAACGGTGACGGCCCGGACAAGCTACCGATCGGCAAGTACAACGCCGGTCAGAAGCTGATGTTCTGGAGCATGGTGTGGAGCGTTGGCTTCCTGCTGGTCTCCGGCATCGTGATCTGGCGCGCCTGGTTTGCCGGTTACTTTCCGGTCGTCGTGGTGCGCTGGGGCGCGGTCATTCACATGCTGGCCGCCTTCATTGGCATCGTCTCGCTGATCGTCCATGTGTACGCGGCGATCTGGGTCAAGGGCACCTTGCGTGCGATGACCCGCGGTAATGTCGATGCCGCCTGGGCCAAGCACCATCACCCGGAGTGGTATCGCGAAATGACGCAGGAAAAAGTGACACAAGCACCGCACTAAAACAGTCGTATCCCGGCGTGTCGAAGCGGACGCGTCGGGCTTTTTTAAAGTTGTTCCGTAGTCCAACCGTCGTAACTTAATACTGAAGTACCTATGGCTACCAAAATTCTCGAACCGGGCGAAATCGGCCAGGTTGATCCGTTTCCCCAAGTCGTACTGCCGGTCGATGCGTCGCTGTTTGACGCACGTGCGCGCCGCTTTCATCAACTCGCGCAGAAGCACGCGATGGGCTCGTTCCTGTCCGTGATGGGACAACTGGCGCAAGCGCAGCACGCCGCATTGCCGCTACAAAACGCAACGCCGGTCGATGCCGCGACGCTAACGCAATCACGCTTGTACGGCATGCCGCCGCTGTCGTGGCAGTCCGTCACCCGCAACCAGGAGTGGCAAGCCGACCTCGATGCCATTACCAGCCACCTGATCAGTCACAACGTCACCGCCTTCGCCGAAGCAGCAGCGACACTGGCCGCGATGGACAGCGATAGCCGCGAAGCGCTGGCCGATGCCGTGCTCGATGGCGGCATTGCCGGTGATGATCCCGTGCGTCACGCCTTGCTCGCTCCGCTGATCGGCGCAGCCTTGCAAGTCTGGTGGACACGTCAGGCCGCAACGCTGGCCGAAGACGAACTCGGCCATGTCGGCAGCTCATCAGTTTGCCCGGTCTGCGCAGCGCGACCGGTTGCCAGCGTGGTCGAAATCGGCGCGACGCAAGCTAACCTGCGCTACCTGCACTGCTCGTTGTGCAGTACCCAGTGGCACATGGTGCGCGTGACTTGTTCGTCCTGTGAGTCGACCAAAGGCATTGCGTATTACAGCCTGACCGGTGCCGAAGACACTGCCGGACCGTCGCGCAAGATCGCCTTCGCACGGGCCGAAGCCTGCGACACCTGCCACAGCTATCTGAAGATTTTCACGCGCGAAAAAGACCCGCTGATGGAAGCCACGGCCGACGACCTCGCGACGCTGGCGCTGGACATGCTGGTCGATGAAGCCGGCTATCTGCGCAGCGGTCCGAACCTGCTGTTTGCTCCGGGTGTGGCAGCCGACGAACAGGACGATACCGCCCTGCTCACCAACACGACCGATCACTGACAAGGCAAGCAATGAACGACCATTCGGTGCCGCCCGCTGCGGCCAACACGTTGCCCGAAGTCGCGTTGACACTGAAAACGCTGCCATCGGTTGACCGTCTGCTGGGCAGCGCATCGGCGCAGCAAGCCGCGCAACAGCATGGCCGCACGCTGGTCAAGCGGGTGATCCAGTCGACGCTGACGACAACCCGTCAGCGCCTGCTCGCCTCGCCCGCCGAACTGTTCACGCTCGATCAGCTGGACCGGGCGATCGCACAGAAACTGGCGACCGAGGTGCGCTCGAATCTGCGTGCGGTATTCAACCTGACCGGCACCGTGATCCATACCAATCTCGGTCGCAGCCAGTTGCCGGAAGCGGCGATCACGGCGATGGTGCTGGCGGCGCGCTCGGCGGTGACGATCGAATACGATCTCGCCAAAGGCGGTCGCGGCGAGCGCGATGACCTCACCGAAGGTCTGTTGTGCGAACTGACCGGTGCCGAAGCCGCCACCATCGTCAACAACAATGCCGCCGCCGTGCTGCTGGTATTGGGCGCGCTGGCCAAGGGCAAGGAAGTACCGGTCTCGCGCGGCGAACTGGTCGAGATCGGCGGCTCGTTCCGCATCCCCGACATCATGCAGGCAGCCGGTTGCAAGCTGGTCGAAGTCGGCACCACCAACCGTACCCATCTGCAGGATTACGAAAATGCGCTGTCCGACCAGACCGGTCTGGTCGCGCGCATTCATACGTCCAATTTTGAAGTGGTCGGCTTTACCGCCAGCCCGTCCGAAGCCGATCTGGCCACGCTGGCGCATGCGCACGGCATCCCGTTGATGGTCGATCTGGGCAGCGGTGCGCTGGTGCCGTTCGAACGCTACGGCTTGCCGCATGAACCGTTGCCGCAAGAAGCGATGAAGGCCGGTGCCGATGTCGTGACCTTCTCCGGCGACAAGCTGCTGGGCGGTCCGCAAAGCGGCATCATCACCGGCAACAAGGACTTGATCGCGAAGATCCGCCGTCATCCGCTCAAGCGTGCGCTACGCTGCGACAAGATTATTCTCGGCGCACTCGAAGGTGTGCTGCGCACCTATCGCGACCACCTCGACGATCCGCAGGAACTGGCGCAGCACTTGCCGGTGCTGCGCTTGCTGAGCCGACCCGCGGCCGACATCCGGCAGGTCGGCGAACGCATACTGGCTTCGGTGCAAACGGCGCTGCGTGCCGTGGCCGAGGTCACGTTGCATCCAGCGCAAAGCCAGATCGGCAGTGGCTCGTTGCCGGTCGAGCGACTCGACAGCTGGGCGCTGGTGATCGCGCCGCTGGGCAAGCGCAGCGGTCGCACCGTGCAGGCGCTCGAAGACATTTTCCGGCAATTGCCAACACCGGTCATCGGTCGCATCAAGGATGGCGCGATCTGGCTGGACTTGCGCACGCTCGAAAACGAAAGCGGCTTTCTGGCCCAGCTGGGTCTGCTCGCGCAGATGACGACAACCACATGATTATCGGCACCGCAGGTCACATCGACCATGGCAAGACCTCGCTGGTGCGCGCGCTGACCGGCATAGAAACCGACCGTCTCGCCGAAGAAAAAGCACGCGGCATCACGATCGAACTCGGCTATGCCTACCAGCCGGTCGATGCGGCTGATCCGGCTGGTGCGCGGCTGGGCTTTGTCGACATGCCCGGCCATGAACGCTTCATCCATACGATGCTGGCCGGTGCCACCGGCATCAGTTACGCGCTGCTGGTGATCGCCGCCGACGATGGCGTGATGCCGCAAACCCGCGAGCATCTGCACATCCTGCAATTGCTCGGGATGCGGCACGGCGCGGTAGTACTGACGAAAACCGATCTGGTGTCGAACGCACGGGTTGCGCAAGTGACTGGCGAGTTGCAGCATCTGCTGGCCGGTACTTTTTTGAACGATGCGCCGGTGTTCGCGGTCAGTACGCTCAGCGGTGATGGCGTGCCGGCCCTGAAGACTTGCCTGGCCGATGTCGCGCGTCGCTGGCATGGTGATCATCCGCCACAGGACTGCGCCGCCGAAGTTCAAGACGGCCAATTCCGGCTCGCGCTGGACCGCTGCTTTTCGCTCGACGGTCGCGGCACCATCGTCACCGGCACCGTCTACGCCGGAACGCTGCGGATCGGCGATACCGTCAACGTGCTGCCTTCACAACGCGATCGCCCGATGCTGACGGCGCGGGTGCGCGGCATGCATGCGATGAACCAGACGGTCGAGCAATGCAGCGCCGGCCAGCGCGTCTCATTGAATCTGGTCGGACTGGAACGCAGCGCGCTGCATCGCGGTGACTGGATCGTTGCCGACACCATCACGCACCTGAGCGAACGCCTGGTAGTCGATCTGGCGCTGCTGGCCGACAGCAAGCCGCTGCGCCATTGGAGCGCGGTTCATGTGCATGTCGGCGCAGCCCACGCCACCGCGCGCGTCGCGCTGCTGCAAGGCGATTTGCTGCTGCCGGGGTCGGGCATGCTGGCCGAACTCGCGCTCGATGTGCCGCTGCATGTCTGCCATGGCGACCGTGTCGTGTTGCGTGACGCCAGTGCTCAGCAAACTATTGGCGGTGGTGTCGTGCTGGACGCCTGCGTGCCGGTGCGCGGCAAACGCTCGGCGACCCGACTGGCGCTGCTGGCCGCGCAGCGCGAACCATTGGCAATCGATGCATTGCGCCGCACGCTGGTGCTGGACGCGAGCGGACTCGATGTCGCCGTGTTTGCCGCCAATCGCAACCTGTCAGTGCCGTTCGTGCAGTCGCTGCTCGCGCAACTCGGCGCGGTGGCGGTCAGCACCGACACTGGACACCATGCGTTTGCCGCCGATCGCTGGCAGCAGTTGCAGCAAGCGGTGCTGACCACGCTGGCCGCGCTGCATGCACGCGAACCGGATTATGTCGGCGTCGAACGCGAACGCTTGCGCCGGATTGCGCTGCCAACCGTGCCACCTGCGGTGTTTCGCGAACTGCTGCGCGCACTGCTGCAAGAGCAGCATATCGTCGCGATCAGCCATGTCTTTATTGCGCTGCCATCGCATACCGTGGCGTTTTCCGATGACGAGCAAGTGCTCTGGCAAAGAATTATTCCGCTGCTGTCCGAACAGGCGTTCCAGCCGCCGCGCGTGCGGCCACTCGCAGTATCGCTGGGCAAGGACGAAGAACAAATGCGCCGCCTGCTCAGCAAGGCCGCGCGACTGGGTTACACCTACCGGATCGCGCATGATCATTTTTTTCTCGATACCGCCGTGCGTACCCTTGCTGCGCACGTGCAGACGCTGGCCGATACCGGCGGCGAAGCCTCGGTTGCGCTGTTTCGCGACCGCATCGGAACCGGCCGCAAGCTGGCCGTCGAGATCCTCGAATTTTTCAATCGGGTCGGTTATACGCGCCGCATTCATGAACGGCATCTGATCCGCCAGCAAGCGATGTGGCAACAATGAAAGCTCCGTATAATGCGTCCGACGTTACGTTTTACCTCCATGGATGACCATCAGCACGGCCATCTTGCAGGACATGATTACCGGGAGAGCTGCGCTTCCTGGTGGAACGACCGGACTTCAAATCCGGGTGGGGTTGCCAGCAATCCCAGGTGGGTTCGACTCCCACGCTCTCCCGCCACCTTCCCGATCCATGACACGGTGCTGCCTGTATGGCAGGCATGGTCATGAGTGATGCCGACTTGATCCTGGTTGACGAGCCGCACCACGCGCCGCTCAGCGCGGCAGTCGTCTCGACCTGGCGCGGCAACAGCGTCACCAGCGGCACTGACATGCTGGCCGAAGAAGTACCGGTCGCGCTCGAATACAACGGCATTTCGCATGCGGTGATGCTGGCCTCCCCCACCGACCTCGACGATTTTGCGCTGGGCTTTAGTCTGAGCGAAGGCTTGATCGGACATCACTCCGATCTGTACGAATGCGAAGTACTGGCACAGCCCAACGGTATCCGCATTGCAATGCGGATTTCCGGCGCATGCTTCGCCGCGATGAAAGACCAGCGCCGCAACATGAGCGGACGTACCGGTTGCGGCCTATGCGGCGCCGAGACGCTCGCGCAAGTGGTGCGCACACCGCGACGGGTTATCAGCACGGTACGGATTGACGCCGCCCGACTGCAACAGGCGTTCCAGGAAATGGAGCAGCAACAGACACTGCAACAAGCGACCGGATCGACCCATGCCGCCGGTTGGCTGGATGCCGATGGCCGGGTGCCACTCGTACGCGAAGATGTCGGTCGCCACAATGCGCTCGACAAACTCATCGGCGCGCTGACTTCCCGCAGCACCGACTTCGCCACCGGTGCGGTGCTGATCACCAGCCGCGCCAGTTATGAAATGGTGCAAAAAACTGCGATGGCCGGCATCGGATTGCTGGCCGCAGTATCCGCACCGACCGCGCTGGCGCGGCGTCTGGCGGACGAAACAGGGATCACGCTGGTGGGGTTCGTGCGTGGCCACGGCCATGTCGTCTACACCCATCCGGAACGTCTTTGCCATCCTCTGCCGGTGCTGAAATCAGCCTGATTGCTTGCGATACGCCAGCCGGTACAACAACGGCAGCACCAGCAACGTCAGCACCGTCGAGGACAGGATGCCGCCGATGACCACCGTGGCAAGTGGTCGCTGTACCTCGGCACCGGTCCCGATGGCAATGGCCATCGGCACGAATCCCAGCGACGCCACCAGTGCCGTCATCAGCACCGGCCGCAAGCGCGTCAGCGCGCCTTCTTCGATGGCCTGATCAAGCGCCATGCCCTGCTCGCGTAACGAACGGATGTACGCAATCATCACCAGTCCGTTCAATACCGCCACGCCGGACAGCGCAATGAAACCGATACCCGCCGAGATCGACAACGGAATGCCACGCAACCACAGTGCGACGATGCCGCCGGTCAGCGCAAACGGTACGCCGGTAAAAACCAGCAAACCATCCTTGATGTTATTAAACATCGCAAACAGCAACATGAAGACCAGCAGCAACGCCACCGGCACGACGATCTGCAGTCGCTTGGTGGCCGATTGCAGTTGTTCGAAGGTGCCGCCCCAGGTGGTCCAGTAGCCACTTGGAATCTTGACCTGCCGGCGGATCTGCTGCTCGGCATCGGCGACAAACGAGCCGATATCGCGACCCCGCACGTTGGCAGTCACGACCACGCGTCGCTTGCCGTTTTCGCGGCTGATCTGGTTCGGACCCGGTGCCATGTCGATGCTGGCGACATCACCCAAGGTCAGATAGGACGGCTGGCCGCCCGCCCCGCCACCGGGCAAACGGATCGGCAATCTCAGCATGGCCCCGGTGCTGGAGCGCAGTGCGTCCGGCAGACGCACGATGATGTCGAAACGCCGGTCGCCTTCGAACAACGTGCCGGCTTCGGCACCACCGATGGCGATGTGGATGACTTGCTGGACAGCGCTGACGTTCAACCCCAGCCGGGCAGTTTTTTCGCGGTCGATCCGGATCGTCAGCATCGGCAAGCCGGTGGTTTGTTCGACCTTGACATCGGCGGCTCCGGCGACAGTCGTGAGCACGGCCGCGATTTCCGCTGCGGCCTGATTCATCACATCCATGTCGTCACCGAATACCTTCACGGCGACATCACTGCGCACACCGGAAATCAATTCATTGAAGCGCATCTGGATCGGCTGCGTGAACTCGTAATTATTCCCGGGCACCTTGGCAACCGCCGCTTGCATTGCCTGCACCAGATCTGCCTTGCTGCGGGTTGGATCGGGCCATGTCGAGCGCGGCTTGAGCATGACGAAGTTATCGGCCACATTGGGCGGCATCGGATCGCTGGCAATTTCGGCCGTGCCGATCTTGGCGAAAATTTTGTCGACCTCGGGGAATTGTTTGATCGTACGCTCCAGTTCTTCCTGCATCGCGATGGCTTGCGTCAGGCTGGTGCCGGGAATGCGTAACGCATGCAGCGCGATATCGCCTTCATCGAGACTCGGGACAAATTCGCTACCCATGCGTGTGGCAAGCAACCCGCTCAGTACGATGGCCACACCGGCGATTGTCAGCACCAGCGGTTTGTTCTTCATCGCAAATTGCAGCATCGGTGCATAGGCACGCCGGGCAGCGCTCATCACCCGGTTTTCTTTCTCGCTGACCTTGTTGCCGATGAACAGCGCCACCGCTGCCGGGATGAACGTGATCGACAGGATCATCGCACCGATCAGCGCCGCGACGACGGTGAAGGCCATCGGATGGAACATCTTCCCTTCGACGCCAGTGAGCGCAAAAATCGGCAGGTACACGACCATGATGATCAGCTGCCCGTACAGCAGCGGCCGGCGTGCTTCGCGGGCGGCGGCGAACACTTCATCGAAGCGCTCGCTGCGGGTCAGCGGCCGGCCGGCTTTGGTTTGCGCATGGGCCAGACGGCGCACGCAGTTTTCGACGATCACCACCGCGCCGTCGATGATGATGCCGAAGTCAAGCGCCCCCAGACTCATCAGATTGGCGCTAACCGCGTTGGTAACCATGCCGGTAAAAGTGAACAGCATTGCCAGCGGAATCACCATCGCCGTGATCAGCGCCGCGCGCAAATTCCCGAGGAACAGGAACAGCACGGCGATCACCAGCAGCGCGCCTTCGATCAGATTTTTTCTGACGGTATTGATCGCCTTGTCGACCAGTGTGGTCCGGTCGTACACCGTGTTGGCGAATACGCCGTCGGGCAAGCCGAGATTGATTGCGTCGAGCTTGGCAGCGACCGCGCGCGCGACGGTGCGGCTGTTTTCACCGATCAGCATGAAGACCGTGCCGAGCACGACTTCGTGGCCGTTCTCGGTCGCCGCACCGGTGCGCAGTTCCTTGCCGATGACAACGTCAGCGACATCGCGGATACGTACCGGTATGCCTTGCCGGCTGCCGACCAGGATGTTGCCGATGTCGGCCATCGAGCTCACTTGTCCGGGTGCGCGCACCAGAAACTGTTCGCCGCGCCGCTCGATGTAGCCGGCACCGACATTGCTGTTATTGCTTTCTAGCGCAGTGACGATGTCCTGCAGAGCCAGGCCATGTGCGATCAATCGATCCGGGTCCGGTGCGACCTGAAACTCTTTGGCATAACCGCCGATGGTGTTGATCTCGGCGACACCAGGCACATTGCGCAACTGCGGCTTGATGATCCAGTCCTGAATCTCGCGCAAATCCGTCTGCGTGTACGGCGACCCATCCGCCTTCACTGCGCCGTCACGGGTCTCGACGGTCCACATGACGATCTCGCCGAGGCCGGTCGAAATCGGTCCCAGGCTCGGCGTCAATCCGGACGGCAACTGCTCTCTGGCTTGCTGGATGCGCTCGCTGACGAGCTGGCGCGCAAAGAAAATATCGGTGCCCTCCTCGAAGATGACCGTCACTTGCGACAAGCCGTAGCGCGACAGCGAACGGGTCTGTTCCAGGTGCGGCAAACCGGCCATCACGGTTTCGATCGGATAGGTGATGCGCTGTTCGGTTTCCAGCGGCGAATAGCCGGGTGCCGCAGTATTGACCTGCACTTGCACGTTGGTGATGTCGGGCACCGCATCAATCGGCAATTGCTGATAACTGAATACGCCAAGGGCGGCCATGCCTAGCGTGAGCAGCATGACCATCCAGCGCTGGGCGATGGAAAAGTGAATAATTTTTTCAAACATGGCGCGCGCTTTCGAAGGGGTGCCGGGTGGAAGGCGTCAATGTGAGTTGGTGTTGATCAGTGCGCATGGCTGGCTCCCGATTTGCCGAGATCGGCCTTGATCAGGAAGCTGTTGCGGACTGCAACCTGCTCGCCGGCACGCAAGCCCTCGAGCACTTCGGTGAACATGCCATCGCTGCGCCCCAGCGTCAGCGGTCGCGCTTCGAAACTGTCGCCATGACGGCCGAACACGGTCGGTGCGTCGTTCATCGTCTGGATCGCAGTCACCGGTACCGCGATAGCGACATCGACCGATGCAGACACCAGCCTGACCGTCACCGGCAAGCCCGGACGCCACACTCCTTTCGGATTCGGCAAGACAATGCGTGCGCTCGCCGTGCGGGTTTGTGTGCCGACTACCGCGCCAACATACGACAGTGTGCCGGTCGCTTCATGTGCAAAGGCGATCGCCTCGACCGTCGCTTGCTGGCCGGTGCTGACCGCATTGAGGTCTTTCGCCGGCACGACGATGTCGGCCCAGACGGTGGACAAATCGGCGACGATGAAAATCGTTGTGTCGTCCTTGAGCGAAGCACCGATGGCGATGCGCTTGTCAGTCACGGTACCGTTTATCGGGGAGCGGATTTCGTAACGGGTCAGGTTGACGGTTGTGCTCGCATTCGCCCCGAGCGCCGCCAGTTTTTGGCGTGCACTTTGGGCCGCGATGTCGGCTTCCTGCAGTGCGTTACGGGCTTGCAGATAGTCTTGCTCGGCCGAGATTTTTTCTTCCCACAAGCTCTTCTCGTGCGCGAAGGTCGTGCGTGCCAGCGCCAGCCGCTGTTGTGCGGCAATCGATTCGCTGCGCTGGTCTGCCAGCGCATGGCTGGAGATCACGGCCAGTACCTGACCCTTGCGCACCGTGTCACCGGCATTGGCCGACACCGATTCGACGATCCCGCTCAGACGCGGCACGATGTGCACCATGCGGTCTTCATTGACGTGAATGGCACCGATCAATTGCAGCGTGCTGTTGAGTCGTGCCGGTCCGGCCGTACCCAGCTCGACGCCATTCTGTTTCATTTGCTGCTCGCTCATCGTCACGCTTGCTTCTTCATGATCTGGTTCTTCATGACCTTCTTCTGCATGCGCCTTGTCATCATCGTGACCACCGGCTTCTGCGTGGCTGTCAGTGCCGTGGGTGTCAGCGCTCACCGCGCTGCTGTTGAGACCCAGAATCAGGAAGGCCAGCAATGCGCCAATGGCGAGCACCATCAGGATGGCGATGCCTTGTTTTTTGTTGAGATTGACTGTCATGGTGATTCCTGTAGCTGGCTAATAAGGGACATGTCGGCTATGCCAACGAGACGTTCGATGTCAGCGGCCGCCCGATGGGCGCTGGCCAGCGTCTGTAATGTCTGGGATTTGGCGTGCAATAACGTGCGCTGCGCATCGAGCACATCGAGAAAACTGAACTTGCCGAAAGCGAAACCGGTGGTCGCTGCGTCATAGGCGCTTTGCGCTCCCGGCACGATTTGTTGCTGTAACAGTTCGGCTTGCTGACGGGCGCTATCGAGTTGTTCATGCGCTTGCACAAGTTCACTGGCGCTTTGGATTTCGCTGGCCGTCAACGCGGCGCGGGCCTTGTCGGTAAGCCGCAGCGATTCGAGCAAATTGCCCTGATTGCGATCGAACAACGGCAGCGGAATCGATACGCCGAAAATAGCTTGATTGCGCCCAAGCTGTTCGTCACGTTTGGCACCGATACTCACGGTCAGATCCGGCACCTGACGCGCGCGTTCGACTTGCGCCAAGGCCTGACGACGGCGCACTTCCAGACGCGAACGGGCCAGCCCGGGCGATTGCTGCAAGCGTTGCAGTAACGCGTCCAATGACGGCAGCGGCGGCAGGATGGCGAGGTCGCCGTCAACCTGCTCGAAACGCGGTTGCGATTTTCCCCATGTGGCGGCGAGGCGTTGGCGCGTCATCGACAGCTCACTCGCCGCTTGCGCCAGTTCGATGTGGACACCGGCTTGCGCCACCCGCGCTCTGGTTTCATCAACCGGCGAGGCCTTGCCGGCAACGACGCGTTTGGCAGCAATGCCGGTGGCGCGCTGTGCCAGTTCGACCGAGGCCAGCGCCAGTTGATGGCGCTCCTGCGCAGTCAATACGTCATAAAAAGCCGTCATCACGGTGGCGCGCAAAGCGGCCCGCGCGATGGCCAGATCGGCCACTGCCGCATCGCGATTACGATCGGCCGCCGTCATGCGCGCGCGCCGCTTGCCGCCGAGTTCGATCGGCTGATTCAGTTGCAGGGTTGTGATACGGGTGGCCTGCTGGGTATCTTCGAGGCTGGTTGACAGCTCAGGATTGGGTCGTGTGGCGGCCTGTTGCACGGCACCGTCCATCGCATCAATTTCGCGGGAGGCAACGGCGATGCCGGGGTTGGCGCTGGCAGCGAGTGCCAGTGCAGCGCTCAGCGTGAGTGGACCGCCGGGTTCGGACGGACTAGCTGGCGACATGGCTGTGCCAGCGCGATCTTCAATGAAGAACGAAGTTTGGGCAAAGACAGGGACGTGCACGGACACCGCCAGCACAAGCGGCAAGAACAATTTTTGCATCGAATTCTCCAAGTGAAACAAACAGGGGAATCCGGCAAGACGCGCTAGGGTCTACCTTGGAACAGCAAGCAGAAAAGAAAAGCGGAAGCGACCTGCCGGATCAGACGGCAGGTGCCCACTTGGGACGCTCGGGGCGTTCGGGACGAACAGAAGAAAGCAGATCGGTATTGCTGCGCGCATAGTCAGGTGCAAAAGCACTCAGCGGCATCAGATCGGGAGGGGCCTGGAGAACGCCGACATGGCCTAGCTGGCACACGCCGCAATCGGCATCGGCTGCGAGCAATAAGGTCGGTGTCGACTTGTCGTCACTGCTTGCTTCATGCTCGTGTTCATGATGACCGACATGGGTTACCGACACGCTGCTTTCATGCACGCAATACACTGCGGCCACAGCCCAGGTCATCTGGAGTGGCAGCATGGTCAGCAGGAAAATTAGCAGGATGCGCGTCATGCGACGGGATTGTACAGCACGTCGAAACGTTGCCTTGCGGACGCGCTCATTCGTCATCGGCGTACGCGGCACATGCTATTTCAGTGGGCTGGACTATTGAGGGTTGAGAACTTTTCCTGCGGCGATATGGCCGTTATCGTTCTCCATGTTGATCATGGTTTAGTTCCTTCGTCACTTTGGTCTTCGGCGGCCCGCCTGACGGCAGGCAGTTGTTTAAGCAACGCCAGCAACCATTCTTGCGCGGTCTCCCACACCACATCAAGGTTGATGTCAAATAGCCGTGGGCCATGCGATTGCGCATATTGCGCATGCTGCGCCACGGCACTTCGGAATGCACCTGAGTGAACTCAGCGTAGCCATCCATCACTTTCGTGGCCGCCTCACCGATAATAATCAAGCTCATGATGACGGCCTGCTGGGTGCGCTTATCGGCCAAAAAATCGTCTTTCGCCAACCCTTCCACGAAGCTGCGTGCATCGACTGCTGCCTGCTGTATGTGATCCAGATAGTCGGGCAGTCGATTCTCGCTCATACCGGTTGTGCCTCTGCGAGTACCTTGGCCCGGAACTTCGGCGGTAAATCGCCGGGTGTCAGCAAATCAACGTTAACACCTAACAGCACTTTCAATTCGTCCTCCAGATCACCCAAGTCCAGCAATGTCGCTCCGGGTAGCGCGTCAACCAACAAATCAAGGTCGCTACCGTCACGGTCGGTACCATGCAGCACAGACCCGAAAACGCGCGGATTCGCCGTACGAAAACGGGCCACCGCCTCGCGCACTGCACTGCGTTTCAAATCAAGTACAACGGACGGTCGCATCGGTATCCTTTCTATCGAAACTCATCAGAACAGTAGGCATGTGAGGAGAACATTTCAAGACCTATTTTCGAGAATCGCTACGCCTTCATTCTTTTACCACATCAGTGGTCTGGCAAACTGCGCCGTCTTGGCCGGGCGCTCTACTGCGACCTGTTCAGTAAGGGGTTGATCCGCTCGGATGATTCTCACCCTTGCCAATATCAATTCAATCGAACTGCCGCTCCAGCCATGTGACGATGCCTGCCAGCGAACGAAAATCAACCACCGAGCGGCATTCAATCCCCGGATGCCTTGCCCGCAACATGCGTGACAGCGCGCCGCCGGGGCAGAGTTCCAGTGCGACCGTGATGCCGGCTTCGGCACAGGCGTCCATGCAGAGATCCCAGCGGATTGTTTCGGCGATCTGGCGCGACAACAGCGACACCGCCGTCGCTTTGTCGGACACCGGGTCCGCAGAAATACCGGCCAGTACCGGCATCTTGAAAGACGCAAATTGGCACTGCTGCAGCACCGTGCGAAACGGCTCCACTGCGTCCTGCATGAGACAGGTATGCGAAGCCACCTCGACCTGAATCGGCGTCAGTTGCGCGTCCAGTTGTTGCAAGCGCATTTCAGCAGCGCACAAGTCGTCATGCATGCCGCCGACGATCAGACTGTCATCGCCATTTTGAATCGCAATGGCCAGGTGGTGCTGTTCCAGCAAGGCCTGCACTGCCGGCGCAGTCAGGCCGGAAACCGCCAGCAGCGTTTGCCGGGCCGACGGATTGGTGCAGGCATCCATCGCCCGCGCGCGCGTTGCTGCCAACGCGATCAATTCTTCGGCCGGTAAGGTGCCGGCAATACCGTAAGCGCTGAGTTCGCCGATACTGTAGCCGGCCACCAGCGTTGGCACGGGGATGCGGGATTGAAGCGCTTCCCACATGGCCAGTGTTGACGCAACGATCAGCGGTTGCGCGATCCGGTTGGCATACAGCAGGGCCGGATCGGTCAGTGCGTCCGCGAGCGGCACGCCGCAAGCAGCTGCCACCGGCCATTGCGCCAGCAGGCTGGCGACGCGGGGATCCGTGTTGGCCAGATCGAACAGTTGCGGGTGTTGCGCGCCCTGACCGGGGCACAGGATGGCAAGGCGTTGCCTCATGGTTGGCGTCCTGACTGATTGCGGTGTGACAGCGGATCACGCGAAACGACCGCCTGCACCAGACAGGTTGCCGCCAGCAGATCGGCCGCGCCTCCGGGCGACAGGCGGTGCTGCACTAGCGTCTGATGACAGGCCAGCGCGTGATCTTTCCAGTGCGGATGCGCGCTGCCGCCGCGCGCCAGAAAATCCTGCGCCAGCTGTTTGACCGTCGCCGCACCGGCCGTTCCGCCGCGGTGAAATACGTTGGTGTCACTGATGTGGGCCATCAGCGAAAAGAAGGCATCGACCCGCGCACAGTGCAGGCTACGGCCAGCGGCCAGCGTGCGCTGCAGCGCCGGCAACGCCACCTCGAACAACGATGGCAGACCGAGCGCCGCTTCTTCCCTGGCACCGCTAGCGGCATGTTGCGCCGCTGCCTGCATGCCGTGTGACGGCTGATAACCCGGATGGGTAGCGACAACATGGCTGTGCGCGGCCAGCGCCTCGCCCCACTGCGCGCATAAAATCGACCGTATCGACTCGGCCGACAACGCGATACGGCGCGCACGGCAAGCACCGATCGCCGCGCACAACATGCCGACGCAAAAGATCGCGCCGCGATGGGTATTGATGCCACCGGTGGCCTTGAGCATGCGCGCTTCGGCGGCGACGCCGAGCTGCTGCAATGTACTGAACGGCGCAGCGGCCATGCCGGCATCGGTGATGCGAATGAAGTAGTGACGCAGCGCAAAAAGACTGCGCAGAAAAGTCGTTGCCGTCATGTCGTCATGACTGCCGTTGTCGACCAGCGAGACCAGGCCCGGCTTCGGATACAGGGCCAGTTCCGTGTACAGACTGCGCACCGCGTGGCGGCCAATGTGTGCGCTAAACGAGGCGGGCAACGCTGCGCAAGCCGGATTGAAATCCGGCTTCATTGATGTCACCACGATCGCTTCATGCATGCACTGTGCTCCGTTCTGTCACTCTGAAAATGTCGCCAGCAGCGCCGCCGTCGTCGACAAATGCACGCTGCGCGCATCTTTTACCAGCACGCGCGACCCATTGCCGCTGGCCTGTACCCACTCTTTCCACGCCACCGCTTGACCCGACGGAAAGCGGATTTCGCCATCCAGCGGCAAGGCTTGCGCATGCCGTCGCAGCAGCGCGATGCCCCGCTCCAGCTGCGCTGATGTTATCGGTGAAAACAGCAAGTCGATATCAGACTTGGCGGTGACATACGTTGTGGCGGTCAGCGTCTGCATTGCCAGCGAGCCATACACACCAAACGTCAGGTCGCTGCGTGCGATGTCGGCAGCCAGCACTGGCAGCGCAACGCGCCAGCATGGAGGCACACTCGGCAGTACGGCATCAACGGTGAGCGGTGCACACACCGCGCCCACCGCCGAAACTGGCACACGCAACGCGATACGTAATTTGTCTCCGCTGACCGGATCAGGCGGCAGCGCAATGCCGAGACAGACTTCCCCGTCCGGCATGTCGACGTCGGCGCGCCGCACGATTGCCGGCCAGTCGGCTTGCTGCCAGCGTGCCAGCGCGGCTTGGCCGGCCGGCCCGGGCTTGTTGCCGACATCGTCGCGGCAACGTTGCCAGCCTTGGGCAGACAGCCAGATCAGGTCATGCCGGGCGAACATCGATCCCCGACAGTACCTGCTGCACGACCGCGTGCGAGAGCTTGCGTCCGCCGCGCGCCAGACCGAGTGCCGCCCGCCGATCGACCGGATCCGCGTCGCGCAGCGCAGTCGCCAGCTGGGTCGCCAGATCGCCTTCCCAGATCGCTTCGATGCCACCCATGCGCAGGTAATTGTCGGGCCCCGGCGCAAACACCGGATTGTCCTTGGCCAGTTCGGTCAGGCGTTCCAGCGGCACCTTGGTAATGCGTGCCATCGCTGGCAACCCCATCACCCGGATCGTCGATTCCGGTAACGCGTAGCACGCATCAGCCATCATGCCGCTGGTGATGAAGCCACCCGACAATGCCTGATCGTAGACCAACGCAATGACCTTGTGACCGCTGCGCCGCGCCAGTTCGATGCATTTACCGAGATGCGCCATGTAGCTGTTGATACCGAGCATTTCGTCGCGATGGCGCAAGCGCTGGCCCTGGGTATCGACCAGCAGCAGGATCGCGCGTTGCGGATGCGCGCGCACGACGTTCAAGACAGCTTGCGCCTGTGCGAGCGCGATCTCGATACCGATCGGTGCATGGTTGGTGGTGCCGATTACCGCGATAGTGTGACCGTCAACTTCTGCGCTACCAGACAGGAAATGATCGGTCTCAGTGATCGACTGACCGGCCGGAAATAATTGTTGCGCGAGCTGTTGCCATTCCATTATTTGGCTCCCTGTTGCGAGGCGATGCGTGCGACGCTGCGCTCGACTAGTGTCGTAAATTCAGTCGCTTCCAGCATCGGTACCAGCGCCGGATTGTCGATGCCAAGACCGCGCCAGATGTCCATCGGCTCCGATTGCGTGCCGAAATCCTGAATCCGGGCTGCCAGCATCGCCTGCTCGGTTTCCAGCGCCGCCAGTGTCAATGCCGCGCTGCCCTGACGACAGGTATGCACCGCCTCGGTCGCCGCTTGCCGGAACGCGTCGATGTCATCGGTCACGAGGGCCTGGCAATCGCCAAGCAAGTACCTGTGCTTGCCACCGGTGGTGCGCCACACCAGCGCACGGTCGCGCGAGTCGAATTCTTCGACGCCGCTGGCCGTTTCGATCACCTCCGGTCCCGACATCGCCAGCCGTCCTTCTTCGGACATCACGATAAAATTGGCACAGCGCGCAACGATGCCCATGCCGCCAAAACAGCCGTTCGAGCCGCCGACAAGGACGATGACCGGGATGCCTTCGGCGCGCGTTTGCAGCACCGCACGCATCACTTCGGAGACGGCAATCAGGCCGGCGTTGGCTTCGTGCAGACGCACACCACCGGTTTCCAGCAACAGGATCACGGCATCCACACGTTCGACTACGGCGCGTTGCAACAGGCCGACCAGTTTCGCGCCATGCACTTCTCCGACCGCGCCGCCCATGAATCCACCTTCCTGCGCGGCAGCAAAGACACGCTGACCGTTGAGCAAGCCCTGCCCGATCACGACGCCGTCGTCGAACGCGACCGGCGCATCAAGTTGCGCCAGATGCGGGCTGACGACGCGCTGCGATGGCGGCAAAAACTCTTCGAACGAGCGCTGATCCAGCAGACGCCCGATGCGCTCGCGCGCGGTGGCTTCCAGATAGCTGCTCATCGGCTTTGCTCCAGCAAGGCTTCGACCGCCTGATCCAGCCGCAAGCTGACTACCGCCGGCGTGGCACCCATGTCATTGATCGAGATACGTGTGTCGGCCAGTTGCCAGCGCTGCTGGAAATCGGTGATGACCGCTTCCCAGATCGCGCCAAAGCCGCGTGCGGCAGTACTGATTTCTACCGTGCAGGCACCGCCTTGCTCGGCCGGTTCGATCAGCACTTCCAGATTGCCGGAACCGACTACGCCGACCAGTTCGGGCCGGGCCGGGATGCGGCGCTGACCCTGTTCAAAACGATATTTGAGGGTTTCCATATTTTGCCTAATCCTTCACCAGTTTCTGAATCGCTTGGGTGGGTTGTACAAACCGCCAGACGCCCGCACCAGATCCTTCATTGTCTTGGCTGCCAGCAGATCTCTGGTCGCCAGTCGCTTGTCGATGCCGATATCTTCCGGCCGCACGATGATGCCGCGATCACGCAGGTTTTCTACCATGCGACGGTCGCGTGCCATGCCGACCGGGGTGTAACCGGCCACGCCACGGATCGCTTGTTCGCGCTCTTCGTCAGACCGGCACAGCAGCAGATTGGCGATGCCTTCTTCGGTCAGGATGTGGGTGACATCGTCGCCATAAATCATCACCGGTGGAATCGCCATGCCGGCCTGCTCGCCCAGTTCCCAGGCATCGAGCCGATCGACAAAAGCCGGTTGCATGTGCTCGCGGAAGGTTTCGACGATCTGTACCACCAGCTTCTGGCCGCGCGGTATCGTATTTTTGCCGGCCCGAGCCTGCTGTCCGGCCTTGAGCCAGCCGGGACTGGCATGACGCCGGCCGCGCGCATCGGCACCCATGTTGGGCGCACCACCGAAACCGGAAATGCGGCCAAGCGTGGCAGTCGACGAGTTGCCCTGCAAATCGATCTGCAAGGTCGAACCGATGAACATGTCGCACGCGTAATGACCGGCGGCCTGACACAGCGCGCGGTTGCTGCGCATCGCGCCGTCTGCGCCGGTAAAGAAAACGTCCGGGCGCGCGCGGATGTAATCCTCCATGCCTAATTCGGAGCCAAACGAATAGACCGATTCGACAAAGCCGGCTTCAATCGCCGGGATCAGTGCCGGATGCGGATTGAGCGCCCAGTGCTGGCAAATTTTGCCTTTCAGGCCGAGTGACTCGGCATAGGTCGGCAACAGCAGTTCGATCGCGGCGGTATCAAAACCGATACCGTGGTTGAGTCGCTGCACGCCGTATTCGGCGTAGATGCCCTTGATCGCCATCATCGCCATCAGCACCTGGATTTCCGAAATCTGCGCCGGGTCACGGGTGAACAGCGGTTCGATGTAATACGGCGTCGGTGCCGGCACCACGAAGTCGACCCAGTCGGCAGGGATATCGATGCGCGGCAACACGTCGACAATTTCATTGACCTGGGCAATCACGATGCCATTCCTGAACGCGGTGGCTTCGACGATGGCCGGCGTGTCTTCGGTGTTGGGTCCGGTGTAGAGATTGCCGTGGCGGTCGGCCGCCTCGGCGGCGATCAGCGAGACGCGCGGCGTGAGGTCCACAAAATAGCGACCGTACAGTTCCAGATAGGTGTGGATCGCGCCGACCTCGATCTGGCCTGACTGCATCAAGCGCGCCAGGCGGACTGCTTGCGGACCGGAAAACGAGAAATCGAGTTTGGAAGCGATCCCTTTCTCGAAGATATCCAGATGTTCCGGCAGTGCCAGCACGGACTGCAGGATGTGCAGATCGTGCAGCACCGCCGGATTGGCCTGCACCAGGGCGCGCGCCAGAAAGTCCGCTTGCTTCTGGTTGTTGCCTTCGATGCAGACACGATCGCCGGGTTCGATCACGGCCTCCAGCAAGGCGGTCATTTTTGACGGATCGGCAATCCGACCCGTGACAAGCAAACCCCGATCGAGACGCTTGCGGCGGCTCACCGCCATCGTGTTCCACTGCTTCATAACTATCCTAGAAAGTTTGGCAAAAACATCACTATTTGTGGAAACACGGACAACAAGGCGATATCGGCAATCATGATCAAAATGAACGGCAGCACGCCTTTGGCGATATCTTTCGGACTGATATCCGGCGCAATGCCGTTGATGACGAACAGGTTCAGACCGACTGGCGGGGTAATCAATCCCAGCTCCATGTTGATGGTCAGGATGATGCCGAACCAGATCGGGTCAAAGCCATTGTCAATAATGCCGGGCATGATGACCGGCGTGACCATCAGGATGATCGCGACCGGCGGCAGGAAGCAGCCCAGCACCAGCAGCAATACGTTGACCCAGAACAGGTAAGCCCATTTCGACAATTCCATCGCGGTCAGCCATTCGGCAGCGCTCTGGGTAATGCGCAGATAGCTCATCACGTAGGTGAACAGGAAGGCCATCGCAATGATCATCATGATCATGCAGGATTCTTTGGCGGTACCCAGGAAGATGGAACGAATGTCGACCCACCGGTAGCATTTGTACAGCGCCACCACCAGGAACATCGCACCGAAAGCACCGACGCCAGCGATTTCGGAAGGCGTTCCGAGTCCGCCGTACATCGCGAACATGATGACGCAGATCAGAACGATGAACGGCAACAGACGCGGCAATACTTCCAGCCGCTCACGCCAGCTGAAGTATTCAGGCACCACCACCGGTGCGGCAATGCCCGTTGCGGCGGCTTGTTCTGCGATCGCCAGCGCACTGATGCGGACATCTTTTTTGACGCGATAGACCACATAGACCGAAAAGAAAAATGCCAGCAGCAAACCCGGAATCACGCCGGCGAGGAATAGCTTGCCGATTGATTGTTCGGTAATCAGGCCGTAAATAATCAGCGTGATCGAGGGCGGGATCAGAATGCCGAGCGTGCCGCCAGCCGCAATCAGGCCAGTGGCCAGCGCCGGCGAGTAACCGCGCTTGCGCATTTCCGGAATACCCATGCCGCCAATGGCAGCGCAAGTGGCCGGACTGGAACCGCACAACGCCGCAAAAACGGTGCAGCCGATGATGTTGGCAACGCCCAGCGAACCGGGCAGTTTGTACATCCAGCGGTACGCCGATTCGTACAAATCCACTGCGGCCCGGGTCTTGCCAATCGCGGCTCCCATGAAAATGAACAGCGGGATTGTCAGTAACGTGAAGTTGTCCAGTTCGCCGAACAGTGTTTCGGCAACGATTTCCAGATTCATGTGTGGCATGAACATATACATGAAGCCTAGCGCCGTGGCACCCAGCGCGAACGCGATCGGCATGCCCGAGAACAGCATGATCAACGTCGCCCCGGCGTACAGCAATCCGATTTCTAGTGGCCCCATCTCAAGCTCCTGTCAAATTCTGTTGATGCCTGGCAGCCGGCGTTGTAATGCCTTCCACAATTTGTACAACCATCTGCAGCGCCAGTGTGGACAGACCAAACGCCATCAACGAGTACGGAATCCAGAGCGCCGGTCCCCATGTTGAATCGGTCCGCCAGCCCTGGTCGTAGGCGTTGTACGTGAACTCCCATGAATTGCTGGCGATGAAAGCCACCACAATCAGCGAAAAAAAATCGCCCATCAGATGGCGAATACGATTCCAGCGGGGTGGCATCACCTCATCCATGACTTCGATACCGACATGACCGCGCTCGGATTGCGTGTGCGCAGCCGCCAGAAAGGTCGCGCCTATCAGTAAAAAGATGCACAGCTCAATGACCCAATCGTTGGAAACAAAAAAGAAATACCGCGTGATGACGGCGTACACCAGAATCAGCGTGGCCGCAAAAATCAGAAAAGCCGAGAAAATGGCCATCCAGCGATTGAAGTGGCGCAGGCCACTTCCAATTGATTTGGCAAATAAATTCATTGGTAGTTTCTTGTCAGAATTACCCGGACACCACAGGTCGACGACGCAGGTGACCGCGCACCGTCTGCAACAGACGGTGGCGGCATCACGGGTAAAGGTTAAGAAGCAGTCAGAACGTGTTTATTTGACGTCAAGAGCCATATCGAGCAACTTCTGGCCATTTTTGGTGTTCTCGGCGAAGTCTTTCCAGGCGGTCTTTTTAGCCAGTTCACGCCATTTGGCAAAACTCGCATCGTCCATGTCTTCGGCTTTGGCACCGGCCTTGGTGAAGACTTCCGCCAAACGCACATCGTCTTTCTTGGACTCGTCGATCGCAAACTGCTCCATGCTGGCGCCGACTTCCATGACGATTTTTTGCTGGGCTGGGGTCAACCGGTCATAGGTGCTCTTTGCCATCAGCAGCGGCTCGAACATGAACCAGAACGTATTTTTGCGCGGCGTGGTGACGAACTTCGAGACTTCATACAGGCGAAATCCCAACAGCGAGGCGCTGGAGGTGACGGCGCCGTCGAGCACACCTGTCTGCATCGCGTTGTAGACATCGGAAGAAGGCATGTTGGTAATCGAGCTGCCGGCTGCTTTGAGCATCAAGTCGAGTGACTTGCCGGCGCCGCGCATTTTCAGGCCGACCGCATCCTCCGGATTGACGACCGGTTTATCTTTGGTGGCAATACCGCCGGCCTGCCAGATCCAGGTCAGGATTTTGACGCCTTTGCCATCGATGATGCGGGTCATTTCCTTGCCGATGGGCGCTGTTTTCCAGCGCAGTCCTTGCTCGTAGCTGGTGACCAGCGCAGGCATCAGGCCAAGATTGACTTCAGGAATCTTGCCGCCTTCATAGGCAAGCGGCAGCAGCGTCATATCGAGCGCACCAGTCTGCATCGCCGAAAATTGACCCTTGGGCTTGATCAGCGAAGAGGACGGGAAAATTTGGAATTTCAATTCGCCATTGGTCCGCTTTTCGACTTCCTGCGCGAACTTGACAATCAGACGGTGGCGGAAATCCGCTTCGGGACCTTCGCCGCCGGTGAATTGGTGGGAAACCTTGATGACCTTGGTCGCTGCCAACGCAGCAGGCATCACGCTCAGGGCGCCGAGCGCGACGGCGCCACTCAACATCATCGTGAAAGTACACTTCAAAAATGGCTTCTTCATGCTGTATGTCTCCTAATCATGTTTTGGATATCACCGTGATATTTCTCGGGATACGTTATTGAAGGCTTCTTGTCGGCCTTCTTGTGTACAACAACGCCTGTAATTAATACATGACGAGGTTTAGTTTGACTTTATAATCATTAAAAGTACACCTATTAATAATAAAACTCGCCCTCATGAAAAATCGAACTGTAACATTGCGCGAAGCCATAGAAGAAATGATTGCAATAGGTCAATTTCTTCCAGGACAACATTTAGATGAAACCGAATTGGCGACGCGCTTCGGTGTTTCACGCACCCCGGTCCGGGAAGCCCTCAACCAATTGATGTCAATGGGCATCATCGTCATGCGCCCACGACGTGGCGCAGTGGTCGCCGACATCGGTCCGCAGCAGTTGATCGAGATGTTCGAAGTCATGGCAGAGTTTGAAGCGATGTGTGGCCGATTGGCGGCGCGGCGCATGTCCGCTGTTGAACACAGCGCGCTGCTGGCGGCGCACGAAGCATGCAAGGAAGCGCGTGACAACGCGGATCCGGATACCTACTTTTTTCGTAATGAAGCGTTTCACGAGCACATCTACGCGGGCAGTCGCAACGCGTTTCTGGCCGAGCAGGCCAGAGCCTTGCATCGCCGCTTGCGGCCCTATCGCCGCTTGCAATTGCGCGTGCGTAATCGCACCACGGTTTCTTATGATGAACACGAAAAAATCGTGCAGGCCATCATTGCCGGCAACAGCGAACTGACCGTTGAATTGCTGCGACAGCACATCACGGTTCAAGGCGAGCGATTCGCGGACTTGATTGCCGCACTGCCGAAGCTATCGGACAAAAAAACAGCATAAAAAAATCCGGCGCACGTCATCAGACCGGAATTCATTCTGAAGCACACCACTCCTTGTTGTGCATCACTACCCAGGAGTCATCCATGCAAAAGCTCTATCGTATCGGTCAAATCGTACCCAGTTCAAATACGACCATGGAGACCGAAATACCCGCAATGCTGATGGCGCGACAAGCCATCTTGCCCGAGCGTTTTACTTTCCATTCCAGCCGGATGCGAATGAAAAACGTGGTCAAGGAAGAGCTGGCGGCCATGGATGGTGAATCCGATCGCTGCGCACTCGAATTGAGTGATGCCCGTGTCGATGTGCTTGGTTATGCGTGTCTGGTGGCCATCATGGCGATGGGCCATGGTTATCATCGCAAGTCGGAAGCACGCCTCAAGGCACATACCGCCGCAAACGGTGCGGATGCGCCGGTCGTGACCAGTGCGGGTGCACTGATTGATGCCTTGAAGGTGATCGGTGCAAAACGCATCGTCGTCGTCGCGCCGTACATGAAGCCACTGACCGAACTGGTGGTTGACTACATCCGCAACGAAGGTTTTGAAGTTGTTGATTATCGTGCGCTGGAAATTCCGGACAATCTTGAAGTCGGCCGTCATGACCCTGCCCTGCTGCCTGCCATCGTCGCACAAATGGATACCAGCAATGTGGACGCCATCGTGCTGTCGGCTTGCGTGCAGATGCCGTCCTTGCCGGTCATAGCGCAGGTCGAAGCGCTGACCGGCAAGCCGGTCATTACGGCTGCGGTCGCCACCACTTATGCGATGCTCAAGCAACTGAATCTGGAGACCCGGGTACCGGGCGCCGGCGCGCTGCTCTCGGGTGCCTACTAACCAGTTGTCGGGGCGCGGCCGGCCCGGCTGACCAGCGTCCGGCGAGGACAAAATAAAAGAGGCATGCAGCTTGGCTGCATGCCTCTTTTGTTGTCTGAACCGGCTAACGCGTTACCGCGACCCAGCCGATAGACACATTAAAGCTTGGTCACAAAGGTGCGCGCCTGATACAGCGCGAGCCCGCTGAGAATAACGATGACGACAACGGCGAGAATATCGGCTCCCGGAAAGCCCCAGAATTCGGACATGGAATCTCCTTGTTAAATTAAATGGATGGAAGACGCCCCTTTGCTGCAGGGCGGTTTGCGATGACTCAGGCCAGTTCGGTATCAAGCATGCGCTGACGGCCGAAGTCGTTGAGACGGAATTTGAAAAGAATCCGGCCAACGCCGAAGTAACCGTCATCATCAATTTTCTCTTCAACACTTTCAATGATGCCGCTGGAAAACAGATCGGCCAGCGTGACGCGCGTGTTGCCGCGCCAATACGGCCCCTCCAGACCATACTCGGCCATGATGAGATCGGTGACTTGCCAATCCCAGAGTCCGTCATCTTTACTGTCATTGATCAGCTGGAGAAGTCGACCTTTCATGTGTAATTTTTTCATGCTGTGATCTCCGGTAATCAGGGTTGAGCCGGCGCGTCAGCGCTGGCTTTTGCCTTGTTTTTCGATACGGCACGCACGACTTCCAGCACTTCGTCGCTTTCGGTGTACATCACGAATCCGCCCAGCACGAAAAGCACCAGACCAGCAAGGAAGTTCCAAGCGGGAAGTGTGAACGTGAAGATACCCAGAAAAATCACGGCAAACAGACCGTACAGTGCCGCAATCGCCTGCCCGCGCCCGACACCGATCAACGGGAAGGACTTGTACCAGGAGACATAACAGAAGGCGAAGCTCACACCCGCCAATGACAGCCAGCCCATCGCAGCCCAGTTGAATGTCGCCACGACCAGTTCCACGACCGGCTGATCGGTGAACAAATAAATGCCCGGCAAGATCAACGCCACCCAATAAATCACTTCGGCGGTGAAGCGCACCGTGATACCGACATCCGGATCGGCCACATCGAGGCCGCGTCCGGCAATCGCGCCTTCGATTCCCCAGCCCAGTGCCGCCATTGCACCGCCCAGATAACCGAGCCAGCCACTGTCGCCGGTGCCAGTGAATTCGGCGATGATGCCTGGCGCATACACGGTCACACCACCAGCAAGAATGATGAAGATACCGATGGCGGCACGCTTGGTAATTTTTTCCTGGTACCACAGCCGGGCAAGTGTCGCGCCAATAATCGGATACATCAATGCGGAAATGGCAGCAAAAGCCCCACCGATGTAGCCCATCGCCAGATAGGATCCGAAGATCGCAATCGGGCCGCCAAAAATGGCACCGATGAAAAACCATTTGGAAATATTGCGCATCTGCCGGATCGTGCGCCCGAATTCACCCCATTTGCCAAGGACACCGGTCCAGACGAACAGGAAGAACAGCACCGCGACCGCATTGAACGTGGTCAGCACCGCTGCTGCCAGCAAAAACTCGGCGTTGGTGTCGTAGCTCAAGTTGACATACGGCGCTTCGAACCAGACTGCCGAACCGGGCACATACCAGGCGCCCCACAGCACAGCAGCCCACAGGGCCCACATAAAGCCCCAGCGAATGCTGCTGGAAGTAAAGCGCGCACGGGCCTGAGTCAGGCTCGCAGACGTCATGCGACGTTCCGTTCGTCTTGCGGCGCGTCATTCAGAAATGTCTCCAGCGAATCATCCAGCGCTTCCATCCACGGCGTGTGATGGACCGGTGCCAAGGTACCGGTCAGCGTTGAACGGTAGCTCTTGTTCCGGTAACCGAGGATGTCGGCTTCCTTGTGGTGTTCCCACTCCTTGAAAATAGTCGCCACGCCGGTCACGTCAAACGGCGGGTAATCGGTCGGCTGCACCAGATCCAGAATGTAGGCGGCCTGGAAGTCGATTTCCTCAATCGGACCGGTAACCGCTTCTTCGCGGGCAACCCAGTCACGGCTATCCGCAGCCATGGCGTCGGCATCCGGCAAAGCGATACGACCCAGCATGACATCGCGGGCATACCAGGCTTGCGCATCAAACATGTTGAACGTGTAGTACTGATCCTGCATGCCGAGGAAAATCAGCTTGGGATTGGCCAGCGAGAAAATACCCTTGTACAGACCCTCCGGATACAGCCGGTTGTGCGTCTTCAGCTTCAGATCGTCCGACAGGAACGGGAAATGATGCTGATAACCGGTACACATGATGATCGCGTCGACTTCCTTGCTGGTACCGTCCTTGAAGTGTGCGGTCTTGCCGTCGAGCTTGGTCAACAACGGCACTTCGGCAAAAGATTCCGGCCAGTCGAAACCCATTGGGTTGGAGCGATAGCTGAAGGTGACGGACTTGGCGCCGTATTTATGGCATTGGGTACCGATATCTTCGGCTGAATAGCTGCTGCCGATCATCAACAGATTCTTGCCTTCGAATTCGCACGCATCGCGGAAATCATGGGCATGCAGCACGCGACCTGGAAACAGCTCGAGGCCCTCGAAATACGGCATGTTGGGCGTCGAGAAATGACCGGTTGCGACGATGACGTGATCGAACTCTGCAGTGCTCAGTTCGTTTTTTTCAAGGTCACGCACGGTCACTGAAAAGGTCGCGGCTTCTTCGTTGTAGAGGACCTGGTGCACTGCCGTGTTGAAACGAATGTATTGGCGCACGTCACTTTTTTCTACCCGACCCATGATGTAGTCATGCAGCACGGCACGCGGCGGATAAGACGGAATCGGCCGGCCGAAATGTTCCTCGAAACTGTAATCGGCAAACTCAAGACATTCTTTCGGACCGTTCGACCAGAGATAGCGGTACATGCTGCCGTGCACCGGTTCGCCGTGGGCATCGAGCCCGGTGCGCCAGGTGTAATTCCACAGACCGCCCCAATTGCTTTGTTTTTCGTAGCAGACGATCTCGGGAATATCAGCACCGGCTTGGCGGGCGGATTGAAAGGCGCGTAACTGGGCAAGGCCGCTTGGACCCGCTCCTAGAATGGCAACTCGTAATTTCATGGTGTGTCCTTTTCTTGTTGATATCGCTGTGAATCATGAGCGCGCTAGCGAGCGGTCGGCGATCGGAATCGCGGCCGGACGGTATACTCAAGGGCGACGTTGCCTACCCCCGGTGTCACGATTTCACAGCGGTGGACGCTTGGGGAAAAACTATTCCCGAGCGCGAATAAAGAATGATCAAATGCCAATGGCTGGCAAGTGACTGCGGATGGTCGGCCAGTAGAGTTGGCCAGCACAGCAGCGTAGCCGGATCACCAGAACGGTGTACTCCGGCGGAGTCGAAAGAATGGATATTCTTTCAGTTTTATTGTTGTTAGGGCTCGATCCTATCACGTTCGACGACGTTGACCGACTTTAACACCAAACACCACAACCAAGACTCTCTACAACCAGCCCTGTAGTGACGCTCTAAGCGCCTACGATTTCCGTGCCGGCGTTGAACGACGGCTTGCGGCAAGTCATGGCGTCGCTAACGGCGCTCCCGCCGCGCGGATCACCTCGGTGATCGCATCGATAACCACATCCGGTCTGTCAAGTTGAATATAGTGTCCCGTGGCAGTTATCGTGCGCTGCTGGCCGAGCGCTGACAGAGCCGCCAGTTCACGATGCAAATCCAGCCAGTCATCGCCTGCCCGCAGCACAGTTTGCTGCGCCGTCAAAACGATCAAGGGCATCGTACCCAAGCTGTACCGGCTGCGACGCACCTGCGCGAAGCTACTGCCGTCGGCGTAGCGGGTAATTTCGTCAAGCTGGGCGCGCTGATAAGTCAGGCGTGCCGCCACTTGGCGTCGATCGGCATTGAGTGCGCGCTCGTAACGCGGATCGTCCGGTTCGATGCAGCGCGCGCGCCAGCCTTTGCCCGTGTGCTGAGATAAAAAATCATTTACGCACGCCGCCGACAGCGCACGCTGCGCTGCATAGCGGCGGGTTTCCTGCTGATCGCGATGCGCATCAATGCGCGTGAATGCGTCCTCGTGCGATGGATCGACCAGAACCATGCCGACCACGTGGGATGGATAAAGCGCGGCATATAAACGCACGTTGAGTGCCCCCATCGAATGGCCCGCCAACACGACCGCACCGTCGATACCGGCACCTTGCAGCAGCTGGTGCAAATCGTCGACCATGTTGACACTATCGGCAGCCCGCCCGGTCGGATCGCTGGCCCCCAGACCAGCGCGATCATAGGCGCAAGCACGCGTCACACGGGCGATGTCCGGTTGCACCAGTGCCCAGGTAAAACTCCAGTCCGATAGCCCGCTATCGAACACCACGGTCGGCTCACCATGCCCCATGCAGACCAGATTGAGGCGACGTGCACCGTCAACCGTGATGAGCTGTCGGGCACCGATGTAGGCGCGCTGAGACGACGCGGCAGCCATCGAACTGAGTAGCGTGACACAACAGACAAAAACCATCACACACAGTAATTTCAGCGCGCGCAGCGCTACGTCGTAGCATTGTCCGGCCGACGACCACCTGGCTTGCTGCATTAAATCTCCGATCAATGAATTCCGACGCCAGAACGGCTTTATCCTGAACATTTCAATATGCTTCCTCGATGACGCTGCTTATGCATCCCCGTCCCGTCCGGCAATCGCATAAAATTGTTACCTACCCCATTCCTCCCTGGCTAAAATTGTTTAACTTTACAGAGCGAAATGTTGTGAAGAATACGTTGACTGATACAACACCACGAAAACGGATGGTCAAGCGCGTCTGCAGCCTGGCAGCTCTCCTTACCATCACTCTTCCACTCCTGACCGTCGCGGCAACGCTGGACAATTCCAGCGTCATGCTGGAGGAACTGACCAGCACCGAATTGCGTAGCCGAATCGAGCACGGTACGACCACCATCCTGATCCCCATCGGCGGCGTGGAGCAGAGCGGCCCGTTCATCGCGCTCGGCAAGCACAACGTGCGGGTAGGAATCATCGCTACCATGATCGCGCAAAAACTCGGCAATACGCTGGTCGCGCCAGTGGTGTCCTACGTACCGGAGGGCGCGGTCAATCCACCGACCGGCCACATGCGATTCAGCGGAACCGTTTCGATCCCGCCGGCGGCCTTCGAAGCACTACTCGAGGGGGCCGCGGCGAGTTTTCGTCAGCACGGATTTCGCGACATCATCTTCATCGGCGACCATGGCGGCTATCAGCAAAACGAGGTTCGCGTGGCGCAAAAGCTTAATCGTGCCTGGGGCAAGGATGACCCTGCCCGCGCCCATGCGCTGCTCGAATACTACGATATTACTCAAACCGCATTTATTGATGATCTGAAAAAACGTGGCATCAGCAGCGCCGACATCGGTCTGCACGCCGGACTGGCCGATGCGTCTTTGATGCTCGCCACGGCGCCATCGATGGTCCGCAGCGACGTCATGGCGCACGCCCTGAAACCTGGCGTCAACGATGGCGTGCGCGGTGATGCCACGCACGCCACGGCCGAACTGGGTCGACTGGGCATACAGCGCCAGATCGATACTTCGGTCAATGCCATCAAAGCCCTCCTCAACGAACACCAGCGCTAAGCAAGCAATCCTGCAAACGCCTTCTTGGATAAAGTGATAAACCCGATGAAATCAACCTTAAATATCCGCAGCACGATGCGACTTGGAAGTTGCACTCAGCGCCTGGCTATCGCCGGTCTCTTCACGCTTTCGGTCGTCGCCCTGCCCGCTGACCTCGCCAATGCCAAAGAAGTTATCGCGTCCCGCCCTGCGGAAGCGACGGGTACGACCAACCCATTACCTGGCATGCCGCCGTTGCGTGACCCAAAAAACGTCTATGGCGACATCGGGCCTGACCAAATGAGCCCGGTCGTCAAGGACCATTTGTCAAGGATCTATGTTCCTAACCTGCGTTCTAACGATGTCACCGTGATCGATCCGGAGACGCTCAAAGTCGTCGACAAGTTCAAGGTGGGCCTCGGGCCGCAACACGTCGTACCGGCGTATGACTTGCGCACGCTGTGGGTCGCCAACAATGCCGAGCGGACCAATCTGGGCAGCTTGACGCCGATCGACCCGCTCACTGGCAAGCCGGGCAAGTCGATACCCGTAGACGATCCCTACAACATGTATTTCACCCCTGACGGAAAATCCGCCATCGTCGTCGCTGAGGCAATGCACCGTCTCGACTTTCGCGATCCCAAAACAATGGCGATACAGTATTCGATCGATACGCCATCCTGCGGCGGCATCAACCACGCCGACTTTTCCAGCGACGGTCGCACCGCGGTCTTCACGTGCGAGTTCGATGGCACCATCGCTAAAATCGATCTGGTCGGACGCAAGGTAGCAGGCTATCTGAAGCTCAAGATGCCCTCCACGCGCTACGCCGAGGCCACGCCAGTAGGCAGTCCGGCAGCGGAAATCTGCACCAGCAGCAAAGGGATGCCGCAAGACATCCGCATCTCGCCGGACGGCAGCAAGCTCTATATCGCCGACATGGAAGCCGATGGTTTGCACGTGGTCGACATCGCTGCGTTCAAGGAGATCGGATTCATTCCGACGGGCGTTGGCACGCACGGCATCTATCCGAGCCGCGACGGCAAGCGCCTGTATGTGGCTAACCGCGGCACCCACCGTCTCCACGGCAAACGCAAGGGCAAGGGCAGCGTCAGCGTGGTCGATTTCGCCACCGACAAAGTAGTCGCCAACTGGCCCGTCCCGGGTGGCGGTAGTCCCGACATGGGCAATGTCAGCGCCGATGGAAAATATCTCTGGCTGTCCGGACGTTTCGACGACGTGGTCTACCGGTTTAATACCGCCAACGGCAATGTGGATCAGGTCAAAGTCGGCCAGGAACCACACGGATTGACCGTGTGGCCACAACCTGGCCGGTACTCGCTGGGCCACACCGGCAATTTACGGTGAAGCCGGCGGCAAGTTCGACAGTCAAGATAAAACAGGATGGTGCTTAAATCAGAAATATGAAAATCAGTTAGTGTCATTTCGATACGAATAATCGGGAGTCGCAAATTTCAGGTCGGCGCCACGGTGATTAACCCGGGCGCCTATTCCACACTTGGGTGCACCGCGAAACGTCCGACGCCACCCGCCTTACCCTGCTCATTGGCTTACGATCAGCCAACCATTCCCTCATTTCAGCGAGCAATCAGCCATGCATACAGCCCTACTCATCATCGATATTCAAAACGACTATTTTCCAGGAGGTACGATGGAACTGGTCGGGAGCGACGCCGCCTCACAGCAGGCGAAACTTCTGCTGACAGCCTGGCGTGAGAAAAACTTGCCGGTTTTCCATATTCAGCACATCGCAACACAACCCTCAGCGACCTTCTTCCGGCCCGATACCGCCGGCGCTGAAATCCACACAAACGTGCTGCCGGTTTCAGGTGAAACAGTCATTATCAAAGGCTCCCCGAACAGCTTTAACGGGACGTCACTACTGGAATCCCTCCGTGCGGCAGAAATCACCCACCTGGTGGTGGTCGGGATGATGACGCACATGTGTGTCGACTCGACCGTACGGGCTGCCTCGGATCTTGGCTTTGTCTGCCAGGTGGTACATGACGCCTGTGCGACCAGAGATCTGACGTTTGGCATGCAGACCGTGCCGGCAGCGACCGTACAGGCAACTTTCATGGCGGCGCTCAACGGAATATTTTGCAGTACGGTGTTGACTGCGCAGGTTATGGCTGACTTGCCGTCCTCTCATGCGAACTGATTATTGATTTCAAGCAGATTGCCCGGTGCTTTAAATAATGCCGGGCGGCTAGCGTGGTGATATCGGCTGTTACTTTTGCCGGGTCAGCCCGGCCAGTTCTGATCCGCCGTGCTGGCTGATGATCGTGTTTCGTCGCATTCAAAACGGTCGCAGCAAGGTATCTACTTTGTGCAACACCCATACAAACGACATTGACCATCGCCGAAGATTCCGGGACCGGCGCTGTCGATGAGCAGGTGCTGCGTCTTAAATCCCAAGCGGTCTGGCTCCTTCCGGATTTGGAGGCCCCTTTCCACGCCTATCGTTTTTTTTGTCCAGCCTCCCGCAATGCATCACCCAACACGATGCCGCGATTATCCAGCACCCACTGACGGTCGATCATGGCTTCTTCCGGACGACCGGAATTAACCGTATTCACCACCGATTGCAACAGTGCGATCCGGCCGTCTTCCATCGCGCTGATCGCATGACGGAATTTTTCTGAAAACCCGGGTAGTTGTCCGGCTGCCCCGGTCAGCATGTTCCAGCGGATCCGGCGTCGCGCATCGCGCGGCAGCGTGATGGCAATTCCCTCGCTGACCTCGATCGCTTGTTGGTGCAGCACCATGAATGCGGTCAATGCACGCGCCTCCTCAGCGCTCAACGGCAATGCCAGACTTTGCGCCTTGTTATTGGCGATGCTAATTCCTTCCCAAATTGCCGCCGTTGCGGTCGGAACAGTGACCGAGTTACCGTCGCTGGAGCGCTCCTGATGCAGCTGACCTAGGCGGGCAATACCACGGTCTATTTCCAGGCCACCCTGCCTGGTACGTTTGACGTTGACTTGCGCCGGGCTGTGCGGACCGACCGTAAATGAGTCCTCCGGAAACGGTGCCCGGTTGCGTTGCCGTGTCACATCCGTGCCGGAATGCGAAAAAATTTTATCGGCCAGATCCGGCCTGAGCAACCAACCCAAATAAGCCATTTCAGAACAGGGGTTGGAAATGACAATGATCCTGGCCTGAGACGACAGCTCCGTGAAAATTGGCGCGAGAATTTTTACGTTTACTTCAAGCAACTTGCTACGATCAAAAACAATATTGCCATCGGCATCTTTTGGCCAGCCTGCCGAGGAGGTCAGAAACACGGTGTCCGGCACAAACGCCGACGGCACAGTGGCACTGGCGAGAGGTTTGGGGTCGGTCAGTTCGGCAAACACACCGAACATGGCCGAACCGGGTTGACGGGCGATGCCGCACACCTGCACACCATTGGCGCACAACGCCTTGGATATGGCATTGCCGATGTTGCCACTCGCGCCGTAGACCACCGTCGGACCGAGCGTCATGATCTGCTCGCGGGAGGTCTGCCGGTTCACCAGCACGCCAGGAACCCGGGCCGGGCGGCCAAGCTGATCCTTGATTGCGCTTGCCAGCCGGGCGTCGTCAATCGGACTGGCCATGTCACGTATCCAACGTTGATTCAACGCGACCGCCTGCGTCAATTGGTCTCGCAGACCGCTGGGTCCGGCACGAAACATTGTTTCAAATTCGACACGATCAATCGTGCCTGCCCTATTAAAACCGGCCAGGATGACTGTGCCCTGGTTGATCGTCACACCGGACAAGCGGCTCAACCATTTCGCATCGCTGTCACCAAGCGGTCGCACCACGACCGCACGCTCACCAACCAGGATATCGGCAACCGCGTAGGAGGCGGCAACCGGTGTTGCCGGTGTTGGCATTGCGTTGTCTACGGCCTGATTAGTTGCATGTCCGTACAGCTCAAGATCAGGCCTGATTGCATGCAACAGCGCCGTTTTTTTTAGGGCGCTATCGATGTCACCGGCGGAAATAATGACGCGACCATTTTTTTTTAAAAAAGGCGCATCACTCATTATTTTCTTATCGCTGCAATCCGGGAAGATAACGGTGTCGCTGGCACCTAACGTGCCAGTGCTTCTGGTGAGAACGACATTGGTGATCTCCTTCGGAAAATCGGCGAAGATATTCGGCGGAGCCTCCTGCGTTGAAAATGCAACATTCGCTCCGGTGTACAACGCCAGCAAATCCATGGTTTCAGGCGTTACTTTTTCGGTTGGTTCGTTGATGCAACCGATGCTTCCGAGGAGGTCCAGCCTGGCCGCTTCGATATTTTTAGACGGTACTGTATCGTCGGGCAGCGCACGAATGGCGCGCATCAATTCGCGTTGAGCCGGGGAAGAAAGTACTCTTGCGATCCGTCCCGAAGGCAACAGGAAAACCGGAGAACGTCGACCCAACGGGCGATCTGCACCACCTCCCGCTGAGGACTGTTGGGCAGACGGGGGCATGAATGCAGAATAGGATCCGCCAATCATGCCCAATGCTGACACGAGCGTCGCTTGAAAAGTTATTTGCATGGTTTGCCCTCGCTAAGAGATGTTGTGAGCACATGGTCACGAAAAAAGTAAGGCATAACGGACTGCGTTATGCCGATGAAGCAGCCCCACATCACCCGCACAGTTGACATGGTGAATCGAACACAAAAGCGTATTTCTGAGTATCCGCCGCACTCATTGCGTTCCATCAACGGAAGAAAAAATACACAGACCCGTCCAGCCGGAATCGTCTCTATCCCGGTGAGGGCGACGCTGGTTCACTGTTTCCGTGCGTGTAGCAACATCAACCGACACAGCGGTTTCTTCGAAACCGGCACCTCCAACCAAACGACCGCGACGCGGCAAACGGCGCGCCTTGTTGGCAGCGCTTGATTTTCAGACACTTGTCGAACCCGTCGATCTCGGTCCGTAAACCGGGTGCACCAGCACGTGAGAAAAGCCCGTGATCGACATCGCTGGCAGCACCACCGGACAACTCCTCAACCGACAATTGAGCATAACGAAACCGGCTTCCACAAAGAGGTCCTGGGAAGCTTGCGCCGGATGTTACCGAAGTGGCGCGCGCGTTTATGAGGGCAATCGAGCAGCATTGCGCTGCTGCTACGGAATACAAACGTGTGGCTCAACCTCGCGCGTAGTTATTCGAAAGTTGATACGAGCGTTGCTTTAAAGCACGTATGAGCTGGCGAAATAGTTGCTTTAAAGAATAATTACCAAAGATATTGAACTCATAGATATTATTGGTATCAATAAGATTCAAACGTACTTGATCCTGAAAATGTCCTCCTGCTTTCCGCGATTGCGAGCTCTGTTTATCTAAACACCAGGGACTAAACATGAAGATAAATTCGTTGTTCAATGTCATCTTGCTCGCAGTCGCTTCAGGCATATCGGCTTGCGGCGGCGAGTCGACTGCTCCTGGCGCCACACCTTCCGCGGCGATTCCTGCTCTTGCAACGGCAACGGCTCCTGCCATTACGCCGACTCCTGTTCCCGCAACGGCAACTGCAACTGCTCCTGCCATTACGCCGACTACTGCTCCCGCTATAGCAACTGCCCCTGTCATTGCGCCGACTACTGCTCCTGCAACGGCAACTGCCCCTGTCATTACGCCGATTACTGCTCCTGCAACGGCAACTGCCCCTGTCATTACGCCGACTACTGCTCCCGCTACGGCAACTGCCCCCGTCATTACGCCGACTCCTGCTCCCGCTACGGCAACTGCCCCTGTCATTACGCCGACTCCTGCTAAGGCAACTGCTCCTGCCATTACGCCGCCCCCTGCTCCTGTTCCTGTAGTTGCTTCTTCTCCTACAACTCCACCCTCAATACCTATCTCTGACCCTTCAACTTTCACAAGACAAGAGATAAAACGTGTGGATTTTGGCTCAGGAGTAAATTATTTCT
>JBLHMB010000008.1:0-95749 GCA_047621665.1 Bradyrhizobium sp.
GGATATCGACCTTGCTGTGGCGCGTGACGCTGGCATCGACCGGCACGCAGGGTTTGTCCTTGAGCAAGTCGCGCAGGCTGTCTTCCCACGGCGACAGAATACTGCCGGGTAGCTTGACCAGCGTCGCTTCGGTGATCGGATACGGATGCGGTACCGCCGGGGTCGGGACCGGCCGCCGGAACGATGCGGCCTTGATGCGCACTTGCAGCTTTTTGCCATAGGCTTTGTAGAGCTCGCTGACATCGTTGGTCGCAAAAACAAACGACAGGCGTTCCTTGCCGAACACATGGCTTTCACCGTCTTCGGGAAAGGTGATCAGCACCCATGGATCGAGTGCTTGCGGTGGTAATGCATCGGTGCGGAAGTGGAAAGTGCGGCTATCCGTGCTGGCGGTCATCGCGGCGGTTTCTGATGCGCCCGGGCGCGTATCTTGCGCCGACTGCCGCACGGACCAGGTCGCCTTGACTTGATAGGCGGTATCGGGTTGCAGCAGTGCATGGCCGGAACTGTCTTCGGCAAAGACGGCCTCGAGGGCACCGCGATTGCGCTTGACGGTCTTGTCGTCCCAGTCGTGCCGGCGGGTTTCGGCCCCGCTCATCAGTTCGATCGCCGCGACGTAAAACGGCCGGAATAACCAACGTTGCTGATCGGTATTGATTGGCTCTTTGCGGCTCTGGCCGATCTCGATAGTCGCGACATCAGCGCGACCCTTGAATTCGACCAGGACCGGTACGTAGGCCTTGATGGTCGTGGCGGCGACGCTTGGCATACCACCGAGTCTGGCCAGGAATCCGGCCGCCAGCTGGACATCGTCGTGCCATGGCCCGGACAGGCTGAGCCATTCGGCCGGGATCGGTTTGGTTGGCACGATGTCAGCGACCGTGACGGCTTGCTCGTCGAGCAGATTGCCTTTGCTGTCGCGTTGCCGCACCAGCAGGGTTTTTTTGCTGACCAGGGTGTTGAGGACGAATAGCAGCAGGCGACCGGCGACGATATCGCCGCTGTGCAGGACGACCGAATTGAACAGGTCAGGCGGCCGGAATCCGAGGGCTTTCCAGACTTGCTCGACGGTCTTGCCATCGGCAGGGTTGCCGAGGGCAATCACGCGGCCATCGTCGAGCATCGGGCTGGCCAGCGCCTTGGCTGCGCAACGTATCGGCTCGGTGCTGGCCCCGGTGCCAGTGCCAGTACTGGTGCCTGTATTGATGCCGGCGGCGGTATCGGACAGCGTTGCCACCAGCAATTCGGCGCGGCTGACAGCGATGCCGGATTGCAGTCTGGCGGTGGCCGATGACCAGCTGGCCGGCACGTCGGGAATGGGGTCGAGGAACGTGCGGCCGGCGACCATGTCGACCTGTTCGCGTACCAGTTCGCGCTGGTCGAGACTGGCGGCGCGGCGCGCGGCGGCGGCATCGAGTTTTGCTGCTGGCGCGGTCGTCGTCATCGGTGCTGCCGGTGCTGCTGGCGCATCGACCCGGCTCGTGCGTCCGGCTATCCCCGTGTTGTCTGTCGATCGGTTGTCGCGCGGGCAGGGCGCGGCGACGCCGTCGACGAAGGCCGGATAAATGCCGCGCTTGCGGTCGATGATGTCGACACCACAGCGCCATGCTTCCGTCACGCGCAAGGTGGTCGAGGGTGGTTGCGAACGGACCGTGCCGGCCGGGTCGGGCCAGGCTTCGCCGTTGAGTAGCCAGCCATCGGCCGACGGGCCGAGTGGCTCGAAGCGGAAAGTCCATAGCACCGAGGTCGGCGGCGCGGCCTGGTCGCAGACAGTGCCCCAGCGTTCTTCGATGGTCTCTTCCTGGAACTTGCTGCGGGTGAAGGCTTTCGGTGTGGCCGTCGGTATCCAGGACAGCAAGGCCAGTTGCACTTCGATGTTTTCGGCGAGCGGGTCCTTGAGTGTCCACCAGACTGATGGCGTGTCACCGGCACCGATGGCACCGATCAGTTCGACGGCGGTGAGGTCGTAGCGTACCCAGTTCTTGCCTTGCTGTTGCCAGCCGCCCTCGTGGGCGCCGGGATCATTGAGCGGGGCTTTCCCTAAAAAGGTCAGCGTGTCATCGATAGGCGGCACCGATAGCATCAGCACCGGTATCGTATCGATCGGTACTACCGGAAGCTCGCCGGCCGCACTTTGCGGTGCGGTGCCGATGGCACCATCAATCGGCCGCCCGGTACCCGTACCGAGCACCAGTGCGGGTGAGCGCGAGATCAGTTTCAGGTCGCGCACCAGTGGTGGTGCCGGCAATTGCGGCACGCTGCTGGCACCGAGGTGGAAGCTGACGCAGCCTTCGATACTGAAAAAGAACAGGTCGATTTCGCCGCAAATCTCGCCATCGATACTGGAAATGCGTTTGCGCCGGCCATCCGGCAACAGCTCTTCACCGACATCGACAACCAGTTCGGCATAGGCGCTGATGCTGATGATGAACAGCACCAGTTCACCGCGGATGAACAGCTTGCCGGCGAGACGGAATGGCTCGAAACCAACCACCGCATCAAAGCCGGCGCTAATGCGCAAGTACAGCCGAACCGACACGTTGCCCCACACGAAAGCGGCGCGCAAACCGGTGCCGATGGCAAAGCCATAGACTTGCGGCAGGCCCGCTTCGGGGAAGGCCGGCAAGCCGTCGCCGGAAATCATCAGGTAGCCCGAGGCATCGATGACGCCGAGGATCATGGCCTGGATCGGGTCGCTGCGCTGGCCCAGATAGAGGTGCCAGTCACTGCCTTTCTTGAGATTGAAAAAGGCTTCGACCGGGATGCGGATTTTGATCAGCGGGTCGACCGTGTAATCGGCCACGATGCCGATGGTCAGCGTGCCGCGTCCGGCGTCGAGGTCGATGACGGCCAGCAGGTTGCCTTCGGCATTTTTGTTCTTGAGTGCCGGCATCGGTTGCAGCAGGCGTGCTTTCATCATCAGCAAAATACGCGGGCCGGGTAGTTCGAGCAGTAGCACGCCCTTGAGATTAAAGAGCACGCTGCTGCCCATCGTGCCGACGGTGGCGCCGACGCCGAATGCCCAATGGTCGATCTGCGGGGTCCATGCGGACGGTTTGGTCGGGTCGCCCTCAGCACGGTTTTTGAGCCAGTCAAGCGCGATGGTCGGGCCACTCAGGCCGGCTTCGTCACGGCCGTAATTCATCGCGAACATGCCAAGGAAGCCATAGATACCCAGGCCCGATCCGCCCAATGGAATGGCGACCGGCAGTTCGAGATCCATCGCGACGTACACGCCGGTTGCACCGGGCAGATTGGCGATTTTTAGTGTGGCGCGCACGCGGGTATTGATCGGCACCAGCTGCAGGTCGAGGCTGCCGCCGATTTCTGCCCCGAGCTCGAAATTGCCCTTGCCGATCAGCACGCCGGGGATGTTGACGCCGGCACCAAAGGCCGTCAGTTCGACCCCGACCGGATCACTGAACTTGATGCGCACGCGGGCGCGGTCGAACGAGATGACACCGAGGTCGAGGTTCAGGCCGAGGTCGATTTCAAATGACAGCGGATTGGTACGGGCGATGCGGGCGCCGAGGATACGGATCAGTTGACCAAGCGGGTCCGGCACGCTGATCGCGCCGGGGCTGGAGAGGTCGATTGTGTAACCCTTCGAGGCATCGAACACCGGCCGGAACTGGAAATTGCGTTCGCCCGGACTGTTCCCGAAGCGCATACCGATGGCCTTGTAGCGCACCACCAGCGGAGCGTTGCGCGGGATCGTCAGCAGGCTGATGCCACCGATCTGCACGTCGGCCGAGAGGGCGGTTTCGACATCGGCCAGTAATGCCACTTCGGTACCGTTGGCGCGTTTGCGCACGGTAATTTCGCCGCCCCACAGGATGACCCGTTCGACATTGAAAAAACCCGCCTGCGCCAGCCCGGTCGCGAGTGCCACACCGCCCACCGCCAGTACCGCCGGGACCATGTCGCCGGAGGCCGGATTGGCTGGCGCAGTGGCATCGAGCAACGGCGCGAATAGCGCGGTCATGCCCAGCAGATTGCGTCCGAAGTCGGGTCCTTGCAGCGGTTGTCCGGGCAGCTGTCCGGTCATCAGCAAACCATCCTTGTCGGCCGGGTCGGCACCCAGGTAGGCCAGCGCGGTCCAGTCGCCGGTGGCGTTATCGATCTGGAATACGATGCGCGCCTTGATGACGCCATCGGCCGGATTGCTGCCCATGCCACGCAGTGTTGGTCCGGCTCCGGCGCTGCCACCGTTTTGCTGGATGAACTGTTCGGACGGGGTGTTGATATCGAACTCGCCATCAATTTCGACGGCGACGAATTCATCACGGACGATGCGTACCTTGGCACCGAGCGAGCGGAACCAGCTTGGCGGTGTCGGATCGGGTGTCTGCGGCGGTTGGACGGGTGTGCTGGTCGGCCCGCGCGTGACGGTGCCGGTGGTGATGGTGCCGGCCAGCGGTGCGGCGGGCAATACGGCGTCAGCGCGCCAGTTGGTGCGGCGCGTGTTCAGATCGGCGGTGCCGGTCGGGCCTTTGCCGAGCAGCGTGAACGTGAAGTTCCTGGCCGGGTTGATCGAACGCAGGATGTGGCCAAAGGCTTCGGCGCGACGGCGCGAGAGCAGGAAGTTGTAGTCGAGGTCGGCCGGATCGTTTTCGTTGCTGGCCCAGCCGGTGATGGCAATCGTCGCGCCGGCCGGAATCGCATTGACGCGCGCGCTATAGGCGTCGATCACGTGCTGGCCGGTGAACGGGCTTTCGGGCGCGGCGGTGACTGCCGGGCCACTGCTGGAGTTGTCGGGATTGAGTGCGTACGGATTGGCGATCGGGCCGAGTGTGCCGGGCAGGCCGGCGACATGGTCGATGGTGGTGCCGGGATCATGTTCGGGCAGGTGGGTATTGGTCGGGCGGTCGAAGCGGAAATAGGCGCTGACGGTTTCCGGACCGGCACCAACGGCGGCGGTGGTGGCCTTGACCGAGGCGGTTTCGTTGGGCCCAAGCGGGATTGTTACGCTCACTCCGCTGGAAGCGACGACCGCGCCGCCGGGCGGCTTGCGCACTTCCCATGCAGTGAGCGGATCGGGCGGATCGAGTGTCAGTGAAATGGTGGCGTCGGTACGGCTGAGCAGGCGCAACGAGGGTGCGCCGACCGCGACCGCATCGCGCGTGATGGTGTCGGTGGTGAAGTTTGCCTGCGCCACGGTGGCCGGTGCCGGTAACGCATTGCCGGGACGCGGGCCGGCGTTGATAGTCAGTGTGGCTGGCGTCGCTGGCGTGCCGCCATCGGTGACACTGAGTGCGATGACGCCGGCGTTGTCATTGCCAAGATCGACATCAAAGATATTCGGTTGTCCGGCCACCGGCGACAGCGGTGCACCATCGAGCGTGGCAGTGTAGGTATAGGGTGGCCGGCGACCCGAGGCATCGACCACCATGCGGGTGCTGCGCGGCAGCATCGCGGTTGCCGTGGTGCCGCTGCGGGTGATGCCGAACGGCTGGTTGCCGGGGCCGTAGAAGCGCGCCGAGACACCGGGCGCACTGCCTTGATTGATTACCGACAGGGCGAAGTCGCCGGTGATGCCGGGTGTGCTGCCCAGGCCGATCAGCAAATTGCTGGCGCCGGCCGAGACGGCGAAATCGTCCATGCCGTGCGGCGCGACGAACAGACGCACGACCGGCAAATACAGACCGGTCCAGCTGTCGTCGTAGCCGAACTGCTCAAGGATGTCGGGCGGCGTGTATCCATCGGACAGGTCGAGCAAGGCGCTGCGAAAACCGAAGCCGACCACGCGGGAGTCACCAATGAACGCATACGGCGGGTCCATCGTGATCAGTTCGGCGCTGGCCAGGTCACCGCCATCGTCGAGTCCGGCGGCACCGACGCTGAGGATGTCGAAATTGAGGTTGCCGGTCGCATCCTGCGCCAGTTGCATCCGTAATTTGGGTAGCGAGAACGATACCGCCGGATGGGCTGGATCGGGTTCGAGCAAGCCATCGGCGCGCAGTTTTGCGCCCTTGAGCATCGGCGGCCGCAGCACCACGGTGGTCAGCAACATGTTGAGCGTGAACTGCGCGCCGGGGTAGTCTGATACCGGTACATCGATCGGCATCGCATCGATGACGTCGAAGACATTGGCGGTGGCAGCAGGGATGCCGGTGGCGCCGGCGATGAGGGGCGAACCGGTGCGTGGTGCGAAAAATTCGAAGTCAATATGCGTATCGCGGATATCGATCCAGGGATCGCGCCTGGTCGGATCGTCCTGGGGGTGAATGCCGCCGGCGGTGGCGGTGATGGTGAAGCGGGCATTCGGCAGATCCAGCACAGGTCGTGCCGAGACGGCAAATTTGGCGACACCGCGCAGCGTGTTGCCTTCGGCCGAACCGGTCGCTTCGTAGTGGTCAACATAGATCGCACCGAGCGCCACCTGCCAGTCGCCGAGTGTGGTGCCGAGTAACTGGTAAGGCGAAATCAGGTCGAGCAGCGAAAGCGCGGTGGCAGGCATTGCGATCCCCTTTGATGTGGCAACGTCATAGTCGGCATCGAGCAGCAATGGCAACCGGGCATGAATTCACCCGCTGCCGGATGATGTATCGGCAACGGTGCACTCACAATTTACGTCGTTCAATCAGATCGAGTTTGGGTATCTCAGCGCATGTTGAGGCGCGTCAAAAGCGCTCGGGGCTGGGGCGCTTTTGGGGGGAGGGTAGAAGGTTTTTGGATGCGATAGCCGTTGGGTCTGGCGATCGTCGGCTGTGCATTTGGTGCAGTACCCTGCGGTTATTGCACCCTTGAATGAGTCGGATCCGGCCGCGCTCAGTTCTGCAGCAACCCGTTGATCAGCGCCAGGTCGTCTTCCTTGAGCGTGCCTGCCGCCGCTTTCAAGCGCAAGCCGGCGATCAGCGTGTCATAGCGCGCTTTGGCCAGTAATTGCCGGGTTGAAAACAGCTGTTGCTGGGCATTGAGCACGTCGATGTTGATGCGCACGCCGACCTGATATCCGAGCCGGTTCGATTCGAGCGCTGACAGGCTCGATACTTCCGCTGCCTCGTAAGCCCTGACTTGCGCCAGGCCGCTGTTGACGCCGAAGAAGGATTGCCGTGCCGCTTGCGCCGCAGTGCGCCGGAAGTTATCGAGATCGGCCCGCGCCTTGTCTTCGAGGGCAATCGATTCGCGCACCTTGCTGGTGACGGCGAATCCGGAATACAGCGGGATTTGCCATTGCACGCCGATCGTACTGGAAGTGATCGAACCACTTTGCGTGGTCAGACTGGCGCTGCTTTGATTGGTGGTGCCGCGGCTGGCGATCAGGTCGAGCGTCGGCAAATGACCGGCACGATTGCGGCTGATGTCGCGACGGGCGATGTCGAGCGCCAGTTGCTGGCCGATCACACCAAAATTTTCCTGTTCGGCACGGCTGACCCACGGTTCGATCTGTGCCGGTTCCGGCGCACTGAGCTTGAGGCCGGGGCGCAGTGTTGCCAGCGTGCCGGCCGGTTTGCCGATGAGCTGCTGGAGCGCGGCGGTTTTGACGTCGAGATCGTTTTGCGCCGCGATTTGCTGGGCGATGGCGAGATCGTAGCGGGCTTGCGCTTCATTGCTGTCGGTGATGGTGGCGGTGCCGACTTCGAAGTTGCGCTTGGCCGAGGCCAATTGCTCGCTGATTGCGTTTTCCTGCGCCTTCAGGAAGGCCAGACTATCCTGCGCCGCCAGCACGTCGAAATAGGCTTGCGCGACGCGCGCGATGAGGTCTTGCTGCGCCTGTGCATACACCGCATCGCTGATGGCGACCGATAACTTGCCTTGCTGGTAGATTTCCCAGTTAGCCATCCGCAGCAGCGGTTGTGTCAGCGTCAGCGCATAGGTATTGGCGTTGTAGTCGATGCTGCGCGTGCCGGCTTCGGCATTAACCTTGTTGTAACTGCCACCGATGCCCAGTACCGGCAGCAGGCCGGCCCGTCCCTGCACGCTGCGTTCCTGACCGGCCTCGCGCACCGCGCGCGCACTAGTGATCACGGCATCATTGATCAGCGCATCACGATAGACCTGCAGCAGGTCGGTCGCTTGTACCGGAGCGGACAGCAAGGCACAGGCTAGCAGCGGGACGATGACGAAATAACGCATGGATTCTCCGGTGGAATCGAGGTTGCAGAATAGGGTGGTGCAGAGCGAGGTGCAGAGCGAGGTGCAGGGTGAATCTTAGTAAGTCGGTACTGCCGGATCAACCTGTACGGCCCACGCATGCATGCCGCCGGTCAGGTTGGTGACTTCGGTAAAACCTTGTTGTTCCAGAAAGTTGGCGACCTGCATGCTGCGCGAGCCGTGATGGCAGATGCAGATCACAGGGGTGTCGTCATCAAGCTCGGCCAGTCGCGCCGGGATACTGCGCATCGGCATCGGTACCGCACCGGCCAGATGGCAGGTTTCGAATTCCCAGGGTTCGCGCACATCGAGCAGGAGCGGCGCAGGCCGGCTGGCATCGGCCAGCCAGGCATGCAATTCGGGAGCGGTCAGATGGCGCATGGTGATGTCTTCCTCAGAACTTGAACAGCGATGGCGTGACCGCATTGCGCAGCGGTTTGATGACGGTCTCGAACAGGTTGATGGTGTCGTACCCCAGCTCGGAGACGCGCGTGATGACTTGCGCCGACATTGCCGGAGCATCGCCGACCACGCACAGGATGCGTCCGCCAATCTTGATCTGGGTCAGAAATTCCTGCGGCAGAACCGGCAGCGAACCCGAAATCACGATGACGTCATACGGCGCCATCCCGGCCCAACCGCGGGCACCATCGCCAGGCAGGACATCGACATTGTCGATGCCGTAGCGTTGCAGATTGTCCTGTGCCAGCGCCTGCAACTCGGCTTCGATCTCGATGGTAGTCACATGACGCGCACGGTGCGACAGCAGGGCGGCCATGTAGCCGGATCCGGTGCCGATTTCGAGTACGGTTTCGTGCTTCTTGACGCCGGCTTCCTGCAACATGCGCGCTTCGAATTTCGGCATCAGCATCGACTGGCCGCACGGCAGCGGGATTTCGGTATCGACGAAGGCCAGCGCGGTGTAGGCAGCCGGCACAAAGGCTTCGCGCTTGACCACCATCAGCAGGTCCAGGACGTCCTGGTCGAGCACATCCCAGGTGCGAATTTGCTGTTCGATCATGTTGAAACGGGCTTGTTCGATATTCATGTGGGGGTCTAGGTGCGTGAAAGGGTGGGGCCAGCGCCGGCGCGGCCGTGAATGTGCTGCATTCGTTATTGCATCCGATGCCGCATTCTATCAAATCACCTCCGCCTGCGGCCCGTCATCGTGGCGCAGCAAGCCGCGCAGCAGCAGATCGGTGACGCCGTGCAAATAGGCTTGTGGCGTGATTGCCTGCAGCGCCCAGGGACTACCGAACGAATGCTTCCACATCATCATCATCATGATCGGCGCGGCGATAATGCTGGTGGTCCGGGCGGTATCGAGCGGGCGGAATTCGCCACTGGCAATGCCGCGTTCCAGCACCCGCTCCAGCATCGCATTGCCGCGCAAGATGACTTCTTCGTTATAGAACCGTGCCAGTTCCGGAAAGTTACCGGCTTCGGCCATGACCAGCTTGGTAATGCCCGATAAACGGGTTTCGCCGATGCGTTCCCACCAGCCCAGCAGGATCAGGCGCAGCAGCAGCGCGCTGCTGCCGGCATGGTCGCCGATCATTACTTCGGCTTCGCCCAGCAAGGGCACGACGTTTTCACGCACGACCGCCTTGAACAGTTCTTCCTTGCTGGCGTAATACAGATACAGCGTGCCCTTGGAAACGCCGGCGCGCTTGCCCACATCATCAAGCCGGGTCGCGGAAAAGCCGCGTTCGACGAACAGCCCCAGCGCTGCATCGAGTAGCTCCTGTGGCCGGGCTTCTTTGCGGCGGGTCCAGCGGGGTGGAACTTTGACGGGGCAGGGGATCATCGCTGGTGAGTGAAATTAACTAACTGATGAGTCAGTAACAAGCGTGCAATATACGGGGGAGGTTGCGCAGCGTCAAGGATGGCGGATCCGCCATCGCAGCGGTGGAAGTCCATGAGACAATCCGCGCCGAAATAAATTTTCCTGACCGCGCCCGATGACCGAAGACCGCCTGATCGATATTGAAATCAAACTGTCCCGCCAGGAAGATCTGGTCGACGCACTCAACGATGTCGTGGTGCGCCAGCAAAAGCAGATCGCCGAGCTCGAAGTGCTGTGCGCTGCGCTGGCGCGGCATCTGCAGAGCGCCGGTGATGCTGCCGGCGAGGGTAGTCCCCGTCACGAACCGCCACCGCATTATTGAATCCGGAAGACCCCATGACTGAGTCCGATAACCCGCCCAGCACATCGTCTGGTAACGAGCCTGATACCTATCAGATCGTCCATGCCCGCCTCAATGGAGAAACTGCCCGGCTGCAATGGCATGAATTACTGCCGCATTTTGCCTCGGGCGTGATGGTGGCGGTGGATGCGTCACTGGACCTGATTGATGTGGCGGTGCGCATATCGCAGGACGATACCGCCGCCGTCAGCGCGTGGATGGGGGAGGGTCTGGTCGGCAAGGTCAGCGACGGGTTGGCCGCGACCTGGACCGAGTCCGACCCGTTGCTGTGGAGCGTGATCGTCAAGCCATGGATATTGGTGCAGCCGGCCGCCCGGGGCTAGTGGTGGTTTCGGCCAGCAACCGGTAGGCCAGTGCGCCCAGCAGTGCACCGCCGATAGGCGCAATCCAGAATAACCAGAGTTGCACCAGGTACGGGCCGCCGGCAAACAGCGCGACGCCGGTACTGCGCGCCGGATTGACCGAGGTATTGGTGACCGGGATACTGATCAGGTGAATCAGGGTCAGGCACAGACCAATGGCCAGCGGCGCGAATCCCGGTGGCGCCCGGCGATCGGTGCTGCCCAGTATCACCATCAGGAAAATCATCGTCATCACGACTTCGCACAGCGCCGCCGCCAGCAGCGAATAGCCGCCCGGCGATTGCGCGCCATACCCGTTCGAGGCAAAGCCGGCCGTGACATCGAAGCCCGCTTTGCCGCTGGCGATCAGGTACAGCACGCCGGCACCGACCAGCGCGCCCAGTACCTGGGCCACGATGTAGGGTCCGACCTGGTCCCGCGGGAAGCGGCCGCCGGCCCACAAGCCGATCGATACCGCCGGGTTGAGATGGCAACCGGACAGGTGGCCGATGGCAAACGCCATTGTCAGGACGGTCAGGCCGAATGCCAGCGAGACGCCGAGCAGACCTATCCCCAGTCCGGGAAATGCCGCTGCCAGCACCGCGCTGCCGCAGCCGCCAAGTACCAGCCAGAATGTTCCAAAAAATTCAGCTCCGTAGGCTTTCATAAGAATTCCTTTCTGTGGTTGGGAACTTACAGGGATGCGTGATGTGGCAAAATCTCGCGCATTGTCGGGACTATAGAAGGTGTCATTGCGGCTGGTTTGCGTTTGCTCATGAAGTCTTACTGACGTCGTCCAATATTAAAAAAAGGAAACCCATGTCATTTCATCGCTTGCGCTGCGTCATGTTGCTTGTCGTTTTGCTTGGACTGGGCGGGTGCGTCAGCCTGCTTGGTCCGCGCGACGTCGTCATTCCGCTGGAACGTCTGCAAAGCGCCGCCGGGCGCAAGTTCCCGCTGAGCCAGCGGCCGATGGACCTGATCGATATCCGCCTGAGCAATCCGCGCCTGGCCCTGCATCCCGGGGACAACCGGATTAGCGTCACGCTCGACGCCCGCGTCGCACCGGCGTTTACCCGGCGTGTCTGGGAAGGCGACTTTGTGTTGTCGGGAATGTTGCAGCTCGATGCACAGCACCGGGCGGTCGTGGTGGTGCAGCCGCGCATTGACCGCATCGCGCTCGATGGCATTGACCCGGTCCTGGCACGTCAAGTGGCGCAGGCTGCCGGTGCGCTGGCCGGCAATATCCTGCAAGACATGCCGCTCTATTCCTTCGCGGCAGAAGAGTTGCGTTATGGCGGGTCAACGTTTGTACCAATCAGTATCACGACGCAGGCGGCAGCCCTCGTGGTAACCTTCGCACCGGCTAAATAAGCTGGTTTTGACATTTTCGGCTCGCAGGAATCGTATTCCGCGGGGATTTTTCACCGCTGGCAAACCTCACCTTCTCCATGGATATTGTTCTCGCACTCAAAGCCCTGATCATGGGTATCGTCGAAGGCTTGACGGAATTTCTGCCAATCTCGTCGACCGGTCATCTGATCCTCACAGCCAGCCTGATTAACTTTACCGGCGAGAAGGTCAAGACCTTCGAGATCGTCATTCAGGCCGGTGCCATCCTGGCCATTGTCTGGGAATACCGGGCTCGCCTGCTGCATGTCTGTACCGGTTTGTTCAGCGACCGTGGTGCACAGAAATTTGCCATCAATTTGTTCATCGCCTTTATCCCGGCTGCCGTGCTCGGATTGATCTTCAGCAGCGCCATCAAGGCCAAGCTGTTTGCGCCGATACCGGTCGCGATGGCATTTATCGCCGGTGGCCTGATCATCCTGTGGGTCGAGCGCCGCAACAAGCGCAGCCCGGTGCCGCCACGCATCGACTCGGTCGACCAGATGACGGCGCTCGATGCACTCAAAGTCGGTCTGGCACAAGCCTTTGCGCTGATCCCCGGTACCAGTCGCTCGGGCGCCACCATCATTGGCGGCATGCTGTTCGGCCTGTCGCGCAAGGCGGCCACCGAATTCTCGTTTTTTCTGGCGATCCCGACGCTGATTGGCGCGACGGTCTATTCGCTGTACAAGGCGCGTGCTTTGCTGTCGGTCGACGACTTGCCACTGTTCGGTATCGGTACGCTGGCGGCGTTTATCTCGGCGTTCTTTTGCGTACGCTGGTTGCTGCGTTACATCAGCTCGCATGATTTCACCATTTTTGCGTGGTACCGCATCGTGTTTGGTTTCGTTATCCTTGCAACCGCCTACAGTGGCCTGGTTGTCTGGGCTGACTGAACTGAATCAGCCTTAATGCACTCCACCGCACACCCACTTTTGAAGACGGAATGACCGACACCAGTACCCCCGAACGCGCATTGCACTTGCTGGAAACCGTTTTTGGTTATTCCTCTTTCCGCGGCCAGCAAGCCGAAATTGTTGACCTGATCGCGCAAGGCGGCGATGCACTGGTACTGATGCCGACCGGCGGCGGCAAGTCGCTGTGTTACCAGATTCCGTCGCTGCTGCGCGATGGCGTGGGTGTCGTCATTTCACCGTTGATTGCCTTGATGCAGGATCAGGTCGACGCGCTGGCTGAAGTCGGCGTGCGGGCCGCGTTCCTGAACTCGACCCAGACCTACGAAGAAGCCTCGCGCATTGAACGCATGGTGCGTACCGGCGAACTCGATCTGGTCTACGTCGCGCCGGAACGGCTGATGACGCCGCGCTGCCTCGACTTGCTGGCGGCCTCGAAGATCGCCTTGTTTGCCATCGACGAAGCGCATTGCGTGTCGCAATGGGGCCATGATTTCCGTCCCGAATACATCAAGCTGTCGATTCTGCACGAACGCTTTCCGGACGTGCCGCGCATCGCACTGACCGCTACCGCCGACCAGCAAACCCGCACCGAGATCGCCCATCGTCTGCAGCTCGATGACGCCAGGATGTTCATCTCGTCATTTGACAGGCCGAACATCCGCTACCAGATCGTCGAGAAAGCCAACGGTCGCAAGCAGTTGCTCGATTTTATTCAAGCCGAACATATGGGCGACGCCGGCATCGTGTATTGCCTGTCGCGCAAAAAAGTCGAAGAGACCGCCGAGTTCCTCAACGCCAGCGGCATCCGTGCACTGCCGTATCACGCCGGCATGAAGTTCGAGGAACGCAGCAGGAATCAGGCGCGTTTCCTGCGCGAAGAAGGCATCGTGATGACGGCCACGATTGCGTTCGGCATGGGTATCGACAAGCCCGACGTGCGTTTCGTTGCGCATCTCGACCTGCCCAAAAGTATTGAAGGCTACTACCAGGAAACCGGTCGCGGCGGCCGTGATGGCCAGCCCGCTAATGCGTGGATGGCGTATGGCTTGCAGGATGTGGTGCAGCAGCGTCGCATGATCGATGAATCCGAAGCCGACGAGACCTTCAAGCGCGTGCTCGGTGTCAAGCTCGACGCGATGCTGGGACTGTGCGAAACGCTGGGTTGCCGGCGCCGCCATTTGCTGGAGTATTTTGGCCAGAGTTCCGGACCCTGCGGCAACTGCGATACCTGCCTCAATCCGCCGGTCTCGTTCAATGCCACGGTGCCGGTGCAAAAACTGCTGTCGGCCATTTACCGGGTCGACCAGCGCTTTGGTGCCGGTCATGTGCTCGATGTGTTGCGCGGCATCGAGTCCGACAAGATCAAGCAATGGCGTCACGACCAGCTATCGGTCTTCGGCATTGGCTCGGCCCTGAGCGAAGCCGAGTGGCGGGCTATTTTGCGCCAGTCGATTGCGCTGGGTCTGGTTGCGGTCGATTACGAGTCCTACAACGCACTCAAGCTGACCGATGCCGCCAAGCCGGTTTTGCGTGGCGGCGAGCAGGTCCAGCTGCGCGAATACCAGAAACCGGTCAAGGCCAAGCGGGCCGCTTCCGGCAAGGCACCGAAGGGTTATGTCGAGAACGAACTGAGCGGACTCGATCAGGTGATTTTCGACAAGCTGCGCTGGTGGCGGGTCGAGACCGCGCGCAAGCACAACGTGCCGGCCTACGTGATTTTCCACGACGCGACGATGCGCGAAATTGCCAAGGCACGGCCGGGCTCGCTCGACGATTTGCGCGGCGTCAGTGGTGTCGGTGAAAAGAAGCTGGAGACTTACGGCGCCGAGATTGTCGGCTTGATTGCGGAGCTGGTGGAGGGTTAGACGTCAAGCGACAGGCTCCCGGGAGCCTGTCGCTTAGTCCGGCTCCTGGTCAGGCCTGAACGTCTGCAAGCGAATTTTTGTCGACGGCGAGCAAGGTATCGTCATCACGCAGCAGGTAAAGCGCGACGCATGCGGCCAGCATTGGCCAGGCAGCGAAGAACAACAGATGCTTCCACGGATCGAGATACTGGCTAAAGGCAGACAAGGTGGAACTGGCATGCAGGAATAAAACGATGCCGTAAGTCCATTGTTTCTTGTAGCCGATGACAAACCCCACTATGAGCAACATCTCCAGCGCGCCAAGCAGGTACACAATCTGTGTCCCGACACCGTCCAGAAAATAAAACTTTTCAAGAATTGCCGTGCTGTGACCGGGATTGACGAACTTGTCCAGCGTCCACATCAACATCACGATAAAGACACCCACGCGCAAGCCCAACAGCGAGAGCGGCAAATTTTTATTGGTTGTTACCATTTAGGACCCTTCTTAATTTTTCTGTTTGCCAAAAATGCCAGGCAAGACTGAGAGCTCCACGATCTCGCCATCCGGTACGCTCGGGATGCGTTCCTGTACCTGGCCAAAGCGATTGCACCACAGCACATGAAAACCGAACGCTTTGGCTGAAAAAGCATCCCAGCCATTCGACGAAAGAAAGCAGATTTTTTCGGCGGGCACACCGAAGCGGTCGACCGCCAGTTGATACACCGACGGATGCGGTTTGAAGACGCCCGCTTCCTCGACCGACAGAACCGCATCGAATGCGCCATCGAGTCCGGCGTTATTGATCGCCGAGGACAGCATTTCCGGCGTGCCGTTGGACAGGATCGCTAACTGCATGCCGTCGGCCTTCAAACGCCGCAGCGTGTCCGGCACTTCCGGATAAGCTGCCAGCTCCAGATAGAGTTGCATCAGGCGATCACGCAGCGCCGCATCGTCGATGCCGTGGGTAGCCATCGCGAAGTCGAGTGCTTCGGCGGTGACTTGCCAGAAGTCGGCATGGTGCCCGGCCAGACCGCGCAACCATGTGTATTGCAATTGCTTGGTGCGCCACATGTCGGACAGTGATTGCCATTGGTCGCCGAGCGCATCTTGCGCGCCGCGCGCCACGCTGCTGACATCAAACAGGGTGCCGTAGGCATCGAATACACAGACTTCAATACCGCTCAGTGCCGGGATGACCGCCAGGTCGGATGCGGGCGCAGTGGCCGATGGGGTGACTTGATTGATCGTGGTGGTCATGGTTCCTCCAGAAAGAATGAATTGCCATTATCCATTGGCGCAGGTGCGCCGGGCAGGGCGCGTCCCGGTAGCGTGTGCGTGATCGACTGGCGGGATGGGGTGAAGGATGGTTTTTGACATGCTTGACTCTCCTGAAAGTGAGTCCGGACGGCATGCCAGCGTGAGTTCACGTGACGGCGTCCGGCAAGCTTTCATTTTAGGGCCGCTATTTCCTGTGCGGTGAACCGAGCGTCTCGTTCTGATTTCCCTGCGTTTCAAGTTGCGGTGACGGGCGTTGATTTCCGGTGAGTGAGCCAGTCGGTCGGCGAGCACCCCAGTTTGCGCACGAAGACCCGGCTCAGTGCGCTGGCACTGCCATAGCCGACTTCGCAGGCCACCTGCTTGAGTGGCTGGCCCTGTTCGAGCAAGCGCTGTGCGCTCATGAGTCGCCAGGTGGCGAGGTAGTCGGCCGGAGTGCCGCCCGTGACCTCGCGGAACCGGACCGCGAAGCGTGCGCGCGACATGCCTGCGGTGGCAGCCATATCCGCCAGCTGCCAGGCACGGGCAGGGTCGGCGTGGATGTCGATTAGCGCTTTGGCCAGTCGGTTGTCAGCCAGTCCGGCGAGGGTGCCGCCTTGCGTCAAACCCTGATCGAGGCAGTGCCGCAGCAAATGAATCATCAGCACTTCGCACAAGCGGTCCAGCGCAGCCTGGCTGCCGGCCTGCCCGGAAAACGCCTCGTCGAACATCAACCCGAGCAGCGCTTCCACGCCGGGCAGGATCGCCAGCGGGACCAGAATGACGCCCGGCAGCGAGTCCGTGACGGGGTTGCGTCCGCCGATACCGAACAGGACCGTGCCGCACACCACATCCGCGCCGGCCCCGTCATCGGCCACCAGACGATGTTGCTCCGGACGTGGCAGGAAAAGAATGCTGGGTTCGCTGATGTCGATGACTTCTTTAGCGACCCCGATTACTTGCGCCGGTCCGCGCCGGATCAGGTGCAGATGTCCATGCGTGGCGTCTTCCTCAAAGTCGTGGATGCCGCATAGCTTGCCGGTATAGAAGACGCCGGCGCGGAGCGAGAACTGATCCAGCAAGGATGTCAGTCGGTCCACGATGGCGCTCGCTTTCGGGAAAAAAATAATTGGTCCGGCGAGCGCATAGTCGCGTCGTGATGAAAGGCAATGGGATAAGCCCATGGTGTGTCATGTATGGTCATATTGGTTTTTCTTGCCCGCTGGTCGTGCCGATAGGTGCCTGGGCGGGATTTTTTCCAGTGCTCAGGCGTGCGCACGACATCATCACATGGATTATTCGAGCGACCTCGTCGCGCTGCGCAAGACGATGGAAAATGCCATCGCTTTCACGGTGACCGTATTGCCGGCTGATGCGCCCGGCACAGCGCTTGATGTCACGACGCGCTACCATCGGCAGCACGCCACCGCACATTACCGACGAGGAATTGACATGACCATCTCTGCCCATTGCTTCATCCCGTATCCCGATGTGCCAGTGGTCTCGGGCAGCGGTCCGCTGTCGGGCCTGACCTTCGCGGTCAAGGATATCTTCGACGTCGCCGGTTATCCGACCGGCTGCGGTAATCCGCATAAGCTGGCGCTGTCCGGCATCAAGCCGGTATCGGCGGTAGCCGTGCAGGCGCTGGCGCAGGCCGGTGCGAGGTTTGTCGGCAAGACCTGCACTGATGAACTGGCGTTTTCGATGAATGGCAGGAACGCGCATTTCGGCACGCCGCGCAATGGCGGCGCACCGGATCGCATTCCCGGCGGATCGAGTTCCGGCTCGGCCTCGGCAGTCTCGAACGGGCTGGCCGATATCGCGCTGGGTACCGACACCGGCGGCTCAGTGCGGGCGCCGGCCAGCCATTGCGGCCTGGTCGGTTTGCGTCCTACCCATGCCCGCGTCAGCCTGCAGGGCGTGATGGATCTGGCGCCGGATTTCGATACCTGCGGCTGGTTTTCGCGCGACATCGTCACTTTCGCGCGGGTGGGTGACGTGCTGCTCGGCGCGGATACCTGCACCTTGCCCGACGCACCGCAAGTGCTGCTGGCGGTCGACGTGCTCGACCTGCTGTCGCCGCGCGTGCAACAAGTCTTTGCCGGGACGCTGGAGCGCCTGTCGCCGGTACTCGGTACGCTGCGCGAAGTCACTACGGCAGCACCCTCATTCGATGCACTGTACCGGGCGTTCCGGCATATCCAGGGTTATCAGGCCTGGCAGCAACATGGCGCCTGCATCGAACAATATGGCTTGCAGCTCGGTTCCGGCGTGGCCGATCGCTTTAGCTGGTCGCGTACCGTGACGATTGCGCAGATGCAGGAATACTCAGCCATCCGTGCCAGCTTCGTCGCGCACTTTGCTGCCTTGCTCGGCAGCGACAAGGTGATGGTCCTGCCGAGCATGCCGGACATCGCGCCGCTGCTGACAGAGTCCGAAGCCGCGCTTGAAAATTATCGTAATCAGGCGATCCGCATGCTGTGTCTGTCGGGCTTGTCGGGACTGCCGCAGATCTCGTTGCCGCTGATGACGATTGAGGGTGCGCCGCTCGGTTTTTCGGTGATTGGTCCGGCCGGCAGTGACCAGTCGCTGATCGCTTTTGCGCGCACGCTGATGGAGGCGTGAGCTAGTTGCTCAAGCGCTGACGGTCGCAGCGTTTGCGTCGTCCGCCACTCTCACTGCATCACTGGTCGTGGCATTGAATGCGATGCCGGGGTCATCGACGGCGCGCTCGCAGCGATCATTCCCGCGCCCGTTGCGCGTTTTGTTCCCGCCAGGCAGCGCCGGCGGCATTGGCCGCCATCGGCTTGAAGAAGTGGTAACCCTGTATGAAATCGACGTTCATTTCCCGCAGCAGATGGACTTCGGCGGCTGTTTCGGCACCTTCGGCCACCACGTCCATGCCCAGCGTGTGCGCCAGCATCATGATCACTGCGGCGATCTGGCGCTTATCCTCCTGGTAATCCATCTGGCTGACAAAGGCGCGGTCGATTTTCAAGGTGTCGATAGGCAGGCGCCGTAATTGGCTGAGCGACGAGTAGCCGGTGCCGAAATCATCGAGAGCCAGTTTGACGTTGAGGTTCTTTAACTGCTGAAAAATAACCAGTGCGTGCTCGGGGTCGGTCATGACCATGCTCTCGGTGAGCTCCAGTTTCAGAGTGCCTGCGAGGATCCCGGTCTCGCTCAGAGTCTGTTCGACCAGTGCGACCAGGCCCATACCGGACAGTTGTCTGGCTGACAGATTGACGCTCATGGTCATCGGATAATTGCTCTCGCGCTGCCAGACGCTTAGCTGGCGGCAGGCCTGCCCTAGCACCCAGCACCCCATCTCGCCGATCAGGCCGATCTCTTCGGCGAGTGGAATGAATTCGGCCGGGCCAACCGCGCCGTACACCGGATGATTCCAGCGCAGCAGCGCCTCGAACCCGCGGATGATGCCGTCGCGGGGAGTGACAATGGGTTGGTAAGCCAGCCATAACTGGCCTCGCTCCTGCGCCTGACGCAGTTCCAATTCAAGCTGGAGGCGGCGTTGGGCTTTTTCTTGCATCGCGGCGTCGAACATGACCCAGCGCGACCGGCCCTGCTGCTTGGCATGGTACATGGCGATATCCGCATCGCGCAGCATGTCCTGCATGTCGGCGTAGCCACTCGTACTCAGTGAAATGCCGATGCTGGCCGTGACGATGACCTGCTGCTCGCCCAGCACAAAGGCGTCGGCCATGGCCTTCATGAGCCGTTCCGCTACGCGCACGGGGACTTGTTCGTCGGAGATGTTGTCGAGCAAGATGGTGAATTCGTCGCCGCCCATGCGCGCGAGGAGATCGTTATCACGGTTGTCGTCGCCGCGCGAGACCATGTCGGTCTGGCGCAGCGATGCGCTCAAGCGTTTGGCGGTGGCGATGATCAGCTGGTCGCCGGCCTGGTGGCCCAGTCCATCGTTGATATGCTTGAAGCGGTCCAGGTCGATGAACAGCACACTGAACTGATAGCCCGGGATGCGTCGCGCGCGCAGTTGGGCCTGCTCAAGCCGGTCGAGGAACAGCTTGCGGTTTCCCAGTTGGGTCAGCGGATCGTGCAGCGCGTCGTGCATCAGCCTGTTCCTGGTGCGCTTGCGCTCGACCACGCGCCCGAGCTGGATGCCGATCTGGGCCATCAGACGCAGCAGCGCTTCATCGGGAGCCTGGTATTTCATGCTGAAGAATTCCAGCACTGCCACCACTTCAATGCCGATCATGACCGGAAACGCAAACAACGAGTGCAGACCTGCGCGGTGCGCTTCCGGCAGCCGCGGGTAGATGCCGGCGTCCGGACTGCCGACGTTGATCCAGGCTGGCGCGCGACTTGCGCACACCTTGCCCGGTAGCTCGGTGCCGGTTCCGAATAGCATCGATCCGGTCATTGCCCGCAATGCGTCGTAGCGGCCGCAACTCTCGTCATGCCAGACGGCGGTGGAGTAGAGCGCAGAGTCGATACTGCCATCGACCAGCAGTAAGTGGCCCAGCAGCCAGTCGGCGAACTTGCATAATGCAGTGACGGCGTGCTGCATTGCCTCTTCCACGCTGCCGGCCCCATTTGCTGCTGTGGCTATCGTTTCAAGCAGGGCAATTTCCTGCTGCCGCTGGAACAGATCGCGCAGACCGCGTTCGGCGATCACCTCCGCTTCCTGGCGCGCAGCGGTTTCCCGACGCAGGCGCCGGTTCAGGCGCGCAATCTCGGCGTCGGTACCTGGCTCCACCGCGTTATGAACGGATGTGGACATGAAGCAAACACTTCGAAGCACCTTCGTGCATGCACTGCAGCTGTGTGATGTCGGCCTGCTCATGGAAGTGTCCGGCGGCACCCAGCATGAAACCCTCCGCCAGGGCGCACAATTTTCGCGGAGAGCTGTAGCCGATGACAAGATCGCCTTCGTCGCTCACACCGAAATCAAATACTGGCGTGATTGCCCCCGGATACAACTTGTGCACTTCGGGATGGACAATGCTATTGAGGGCGAGCAGAAGGCTGCGCGTATCGGTATGGTCGCGAAAAAACTCGGGATAACGGGCGATCAGTAACGGCATGGCGCGCTGGCCGAACCAGCGCAGGATGTCCTGTGCGGGCAGATTCAATGCTTTTGATGCCACCGTGACCAGTTTGGTGACTTCCTCGTCAGGGTAGTTGCCGAGGGACGTGTAGGCTCCCGTCAGATTCGCGTCATCCAGCAGCTTGTCCCAGGTTGCTTCGCCGAACTCCTTGCTGACGGTTTCCTCGAGAAGGTTGAAAACAATCCCTTTCATTGGTTACTCCAAAATAGTTACCGAAAGGCAAATATACGCTATTCTCAAAAGAAGTTTTTTTCACGTGGGTCAAGACGTGTTGTAGGGCTGCGTACGGTTCCCGCGTCGGGTAATGCACGATCGTTGCTATCCTCCGGCTACTGCTGTGTTCCACCCGTCCCGTCCTGAGCCAGCGCCTGCAACACCACCGGTTCGGTTCCGTTTGATAATTCTTGTGGCACTGGAACCCGCACCGGTTTGCCGCGCATGGTGGTGTGGCTCAGCACGTTACCGATGACTTCGGGAGCGGCGTCCCAGACCGGGTTATCGATGCCGTCGAAGACGCTTTTTAATTGCTGGCCCCAGGTGTCACGGATCATACGGAAGTATTGGTTTTTTTCATCAATGGCAACGAAGCGGGTAACGGCGAGGCGATCGGCTTCGTAGACCAGCAAGTCGAGCGGCAAACCGACCGAGATGTTCGAGCGCAGCGTCGAATCCATCGAAATCAGTGCGCATTTAGCGGCTTCGTCGAGTGAGGTGTCAAGGCTGACCACGCGGTCGATGATCGGCTTGCCGTACTTGGCTTCGCCGATCTGCAGATAGACGCTTTCATCCAGGGATTCGATAAAGTTGCCGGCGCTGTAAATCTGGAACAGCCGGCAGCGTTCGCCCTTGATCTGGCCGCCGAAAATCATGCTGGCGTTAAACGAGATACCGAATTTGTCGAGTGCTTGCGAGTCGCGCTCATGCACGGTGCGGATGGCATCGCCCAGGATCTGGGCCGCTTCGAACATCGACGTGGCAGTCCAGAGCGTATGGCCGGCCTTGTTCTTGTGGTCGGTCAGCAGTTGCCGCACCGATTGCGAGATGGCCAGATTGCCGGCAGTCATCATGACCATCATCCGGTCGCCGGGAATCTCGAACACGCTCATTTTGCGAAACGTGCCGACATGGTCGACGCCGGCATTGGTGCGCGAGTCAGAGAGGAAAACCAAGCCTGCGTTGAGACGCATGGCAACGCAATAAGTCATCGGGTGGCCCTGTAAAAATCAAGTAAACGATTCTACCGAATGTTATACAAAATTTCCTACGGGAATTTAACCGACGGCCTTCGTCCTGCACCGGGAACATCGGGCAGGACGAATAGTCCCGTTCAGGCTGCCAGCGGCACCAGAAAGTCGCGGCTGACGCGGGCGCCGAGGTCACCGATCCGCTCGAGGAATCCGGTCAGATAGTTGTCCAGACCAGCGGCCTGGATATCGGCAATCCGGCCATATTGCAACTCGGACTGGATGATGCCGGCCAGTCGTTCGGTTTCCCTCGATGAATCGGTTCCGACATAGCGCAGGTTGCTGACCAGCTCAGTCATGCAGGCTAGCAGCGAACGTGGCATGTTCTCGCGCAGGATCAACAACTCGGCCACGCGCGCCGGAGTGATGACGTCGCGGTAGACTTTGCGGTAAATCTCGAAAGCCGAGACCGAGCGCAGCAGCGCGGCCCAGTAATAAAAGTCGATCTGCTGTTCGTGCGGTTGCGGCTGGTTCGGGCCGGTGCCATGGAATTTCACATCGAGGATACGGGCCGTGTTGTCGGCCCGTTCGAGGAACGTGCCGATGCGGATGAAGTAGAACGCTTCATCCTTGAGCGTCGTGCCGATAGTGACACCGCGCGACAGGTGCGAGCGGTATTTGACCCACTCGAACAGCTTGATCGGATCTTCTTCCAGTTCGCCGTCGCGCAATTTTCCCTGCAACTCGAGCCAGGTGGCGTTGTGGGTTTCCCAGACTTCGGTGGTCAGCGTACCGCGCACGGCGCGGGCATTTTCGCGCGCCCGTTTCATGCAGGAGGCGATCGAGGATGGATTACTCATGTCCTTGACCATAAAATTAAGTACATCCTTGGGCGTGAGCTTCGGATATTTTTGGTCGAACAACTCCTGCAGTTCCGAGATTTCAAGCAGGGCGCGCCAGCCGCGCATGGCCGCTTCCTTCGATTGCGGCAGCAAGCCGGTCTCGGTATTGACGTCGAGCATGCGGGCGGTATTTTCGGCGCGTTCGGTATAACGGGCCATCCAGAACAAGTGGTCAGCGGTGCGGCTTAGCATGTCATTTCTCCAGAATCCAGGTGTCTTTGGTGCCGCCGCCCTGGGAGGAATTGACTACCAGGGAGCCTTCTTTGAGGGCCACGCGCGTGAGACCGCCGGGCACCATTGAGACGGTTTTTCCGGACAATACGAACGGACGCAGGTCGATGTGGCGCGGCGCGATGCCGGACTTAACGTAAGTCGGGCAGGCCGACAGGGCCAGCGTGGGCTGCGCAATATAGCCTTCGGGCTTGGCGATCAGGCGAGCGCGGAAATCCTCGATCTCGGCTTGCGTAGCGGCCGGGCCGACCAGCATGCCGTAACCGCCGGCACCGTGGACTTCCTTGACCACCAGTTCGGGCAGATGGGCTAGCGTGTAAGCGAGGTCTTCTTTTTTTCTGCACTGGAAGGTCGGCACGTTGTTGAGGATCGGTTCTTCGCTCAGGTAGAAGCGCACCATGTCCGGCACAAACGGATAGATCGACTTGTCGTCGGCGACGCCGGTGCCGATTGCGTTGGCCAGCGTGACGCCGCCTTCGCGATAGGCTTCGAGCAAGCCCGGTACGCCTAGCGCCGAGTCGGGCCGGAAGGCCTTCGGATCGAGGAAGTCGTCATCAAGGCGGCGATAAATCACGTCGACCCGTTGCGGCCCGCGCGTGGTGCGCATGTAGACCAGACTCTCGTCGACGAACATGTCCTTGCCTTCGACGAGTTCGACACCCATTTGCTGGGCCAGGAACGCATGTTCGAAATAAGCCGAGTTGTACATCCCCGGCGACATCACCACCACGGTCGGGTCGATTACACCGACCGGTGCCACCGAGCGCAGATTGTCGAGCAACATGTCGGGGTAATGCGCTACCGGCGCGATCTGGTGACGCACGAACAAATCAGGGAACAGCCGCATCATCATCTTGCGGTTTTCCAGCATGTACGACACGCCGGACGGTACCCGCAGATTATCTTCGAGCACATAGAATTCGCCGGCTCCGGCGCGCACGATATCGACGCCGGCGATGTGGGCATAGATGTCGTTGACCACCGAGACGTTTTGCATCTCCGGCCGGTACTGGGCGTTCTTGTAAATCTGCTCGGCCGGGATCACGCCGGCCTTGATGATGTTCTGGTCGTGATAAATATCGTGCAGAAACATGTTGAGCGCTTTGACACGCTGCACCAGTCCGGTCTCGAGATGGGCCCATTCGGCGGCGGTGATGATGCGCGGAATGATATCGAACGGAATCAGTCGCTCGGTACCCGCCTCGTCGTCGCCGTCGTCGCCGTATACGGCAAACGTGATGCCGACACGGCGGAAAATCAGGTCGGCTTCGGCTTGCTTGCGGGCGATGATTGTGGCGGGCTGCTCTGTGAGCCAGTTCTGGAACTCTTGATAGTGCTCTCGTACGCCTGTGGCATCACTGGAATACATCTCATCGAAAAAATTCGCCATGCTTTCGTCCCATTGCAGTTTTTCTGATGACGCTGCGACGCGATGCGTGCAGCGGGCTGTGTGACAGAGTATCAAGAAATGTGCCAGCCGACACGACGATTCGCTCGCCTAAGCGACCGAGGTCACTATTGCGGTTTTCGCAAGTGATCGATCAGTGCGAGCGTGTGCTGATCCGGTGCCGGTGTCAGCAGGCTGACGACGACCAGCGCAAGAAAGCCGGCCGGTACGCCAAAGATGCCGGCTGATATTGGTGCAATCTGGAACCACTGCCCCGCCACGGACCCGCCGAGCGCCGGATAGGTGCGCAGCATGTAAATCACGCACACCAGCAGTCCGGCCAGCATGCCGGCGATTGCGCCGGGCTGATTCGCGCGTTTCCAGAAGACGCCGAGTGCCAGTGCCGGGAACAGCATCGAGGCCGCCAGTGAAAATGCTGCACCGACCATCGACAGAATGTTGCCAGGCTTGAGCGAGGCGACGTAGGCGGCCACCAGGGCCACCACCAGCAACAGCAGCTTCGAAATGGTCACCCGTTTCTGGGTCGAGGCGGTCGGGTCGATTTTTTTGTAGTAGACGTCATGTGAGAGCGCGCTGGCAATCGTCAGCAGCAAGCCATCGGCGGTCGACAGGGCGGCTGCCAGCCCGCCGGCGGCGATCAGCCCCGAAATCACGTAAGGCAGACCGGCGATTTCCGGCGTGGCCAGCACCACGATATCGCCATCCAGCACGACCTCGGCCAGTTGCACGATACCGTCGTGGTTGATGTCGACGATGCTCACCAGTGGATGGAGTTTGTCGAGGTTGGCCCAGTACGAGACCCAGCCGGGCAAGTGCGAGAACTCGGAGCCGACCAGCGTGCTGTAGATGTCGAGCTTGACCAGTACCGCCAGCGCCGGAATCGTGATGTAGAGCAGCATGATGAAAAACAGCGTCCAGAACACCGACTTGCGGGCCTGATGCACGGACGGCGTCGTATAAAAGCGCACCAGCACATGCGGCAGCGCCGCCGTCCCCATCATCAGGCACAGCACCAGTGCCAGGAAGTTGTTGCGCTTGGCGTCGGATGCCGCGGCGTCGGCTGCCGGGAATGGTGTCGCGTGCGGCAGTATCGGCGCGGCGCGGGCCAGGTAATTGTTGCGCGACCCGGTCCACAGGCGCTGCGCTTCGCCGCTATCTTTCGGATACGCTGCCAGCATCCGGCTGGCGCTGCGGATGTCGATCAGTGTGGCGTTATCGCGCTTGAGCTGTTCGACCCGGCGCCTGGCATCGAGCAAGCCTTCCGACCACGATCCCGGCAGTTTCCCGAGCCGCACATCGAGTTCGGCGGCGCGCTGCCGGAACACGTCGCGCACCTGCTGCTCCTTCGGATCGGCATTAAGGATTTTTTCGCGCTCGCTCAGAGCTGACAGCGCGGTCCCGTACGCCACCTGAGGCACCGGCACGCTGGTGTGCTTGACCGACATCCAGACCACCGGAAGCATGTAGGCAATGAGCATGATCAGGTACTGCGCGACCTGGGTCCAGGTCACCGCACGCATGCCACCGAGGAATGAGCAGACCAGAATACTGGCCAGTCCGAGAAAAATTCCGACCGAGAAATCGACTCCGGTAAAGCGGGATGTAATGAGCCCGACACCGTAAATCTGCGCGACCACGTACGTGAACGACACAATCACCGTGGCGAACACGGACAGCGTGCGCACCATGTCATTACCGTAGCGGCCACCGTAGCGCGCGGCCAGATAGTCGGGCACCGTGTAATGGCCGAACTTGCGCAGGTACGGTGCCACCAGTAACGCCACCAGCACGAAGCCGCCGGTCCAGCCCATCACGTACGCCAGCCCATCGAAACCTTGCAGGTAAAGACCGCCGGCCAGACTCAGGAAACTGGCCGCCGACATCCAGTCGGCTGCGGTCGCCATGCCATTGAAGATGGCCGGCACGCGCCGTCCTGCGACGTAGTATTCGGAGACATCCGCCGTGCGGCTGATGACGCCGATACCGGCGTACATGACAATGGTGGCGAACAGGAACAGGTAACCGATCCAGATGCGCGGCATGCCTTCCTTTTCGAGGATTGCCAGGGTCAGTAAAAAGAGCACGAAGCAGACGGTAAACCACGCGTAGTAGGTTTTCAGGCGACTGGCGAACAGCTTGTCACGCATCGTCTTGCTCCGGCTCATAGCGGAGATCCAGGGACCGCATGCGCCACGCGTAAGCGCCGACCATGGCGACATAGATCAGCGTTGCGCCTTGCGCGGCCATGTAAAAGGAGAGCGGCCAGCCAAACAGGACCAGCCTATCGAGTTCGCGTGCAAACCAGATGATTACGACCGTGATGACGAACCAGCCGGCCAGCAATTGCAGCGACAAGCGCCGGGTCAGTCGCCAGTGAGCAGCGGCGTCGAGCGGTGCACCGGGCAGGAATTCACGCATCAGCCGATATCCTCGATGAACGCCAGCGGCCCCGCCATCGGCAGCGTGACGCGGAACAGGCTGCCCGGACTCTTCGGGTCATGGCTGTGCGGATTACTGAAGACATCGACTTCGGCATCATGCTGCAAGGCGATTTCGCGCACGATGGCCAGACCCAGACCGCTGCCTTCTGTGTTGGTGCCCAGGATGCGGTAAAAGCGTTCGAAGACGTGACTGCGCTCGGCGGCCGCGATGCCGGGTCCGGTGTCTTCGATTTCCAGCATCGCCTGCTGGTGGTCGTCGCCGGTGCGCACGCGGATGGTGACGCTGCCGTTTGACGGCGTGTAGCGCAGCGCATTGTCGATCAGGTTGCTTAACAACTCCCGCAGCAGCATTGCATTGCCTTTTGTCATGACCGGATGGCCTGGTTGCTCGAAGCCGATATCGATCTGTCGGGCGATGGCCGCCGGGACCCACTCCTGTACGACGTCGCGCGCCAGTTCGGACAGTTCGATCGGCTCGAAAGCGCGCGCCCGCACCGAGCGGTTTTCGGCATGGGCCAGCGACAGCAGTTGATTGATCAGGCGTGTTGCTGCTTCGGAACTTTTGGACAGCTGTTCAAGCGAGCGATGGATTTCGTCCTGCGAGGTCTGGCGCAACGCCAGTTCGGATTGCATGCGCATGCCGGCTAGCGGTGTCTTCATTTGATGCGCGGCATCGGCAATGAAGCGCTTTTGCAGATCGATGGTTTTGGATAAGCGCTCGAGCATGTCGTTGAGCGAGCGCACCAGCGGCGAGATTTCTTCCGGCACCTGGCCAGAATCGATCGGACTGAGGTCGTCCGGCCGGCGCGCACGGATGCGCTGTTGCAGTTCGGCCAGCGGTGCCAGACCACGCGCCAGCGCAAACCAGACCAGCGCCAGTGCCAGCGGCAAAATAATAAATTGCGGCAGGATCACGCCCTTGATGATCTCGTTGGCCAGTTGGGCCCGTTTGTCGAGGGTTTCACCGACCTGTACCAGCGCCATGCGTGGTTCGCTGAGCGCATCGCTGGCCTGTTCCCGGACCAGGCGCGACGAGCGCAAGTCGACTTGCACATAGGCGATCCGTATTTCGGTACCGTGGATGCGCTCATCACGGAACTGCACCGTGCTGGTGGGCGTGCTGTCTTCTTCGGCCGGCGCTGCCATGTCGTGATCGCCATCGATGACCTCGCCATCGACACCGCGCAACTGGTAATACACGGTATCGACTTCTTCGGCCCGCAGGATGTCGCGGGCGACTCCCGGCAAGAGTGCAACCACCTTGCCGTCGACCTCACGGACCTGCTGCGACAGCACCGTCACGCTGTCGTCGAGGGCGCGGTCAAATGGCTGGTTGGCAATCGATTTTGCGACCAGATAGGTGATCGCGATACTCATCGGCCACAGCAGCAGTAGCGGCACCAGCATCCAGTCGAGGATTTCGCCGAACAGCGAGCGCTGGATATGCTCGTCAGTGCCGTCGATGCCGGACTGGCCGGCCGGGTCAGACATTTCCCGCGTCACCATCTCAGGACTCAGCCGGCACGTCGATATATTTTTCGAGGCAATAGCCGAGGCCGCGTACCGTCACGATCCGCACGCCGCCGAATTCGATCTTCTTGCGCAAGCGGTGGACGTAGACTTCGATGGCGTTGTTGCTGACTTCTTCGCCCCATTCGCACAAGTGATCGACCAGCTGTTCTTTCGATACCAGCCGGCCGGTGCGTTGCAGCAGCACTTCGAGCAAGCCGAGTTCGCGTGCTGACAGGTCCAGCATCTGTTCGTTGAGGTAGGCAATGCGGCCGACCTGATCGTAGGATAGCGGCCCGTGCCTCACTACGCTCGGTCCGCCACCGACGCCACGGCGGGTCAGGGCGCGCACCCGTGCTTCCAGTTCGGACAGTGCAAACGGCTTGGCCATGTAGTCATCGGCACCGAGATCGAGACCTTTGACGCGCTGCTCGACCGAATCGGCGGCGGTGAGGATCAGCACCGGCAAATGGGAATTGCGGGCGCGCAGTTTGCGCAGCACTTCCAGCCCCGACATGCGCGGCAAGCCCAGGTCGAGGATCAGCAAATCAAAATCCTGGGTCGACAAGGCCAGGTCGGCTTCGACCCCGTTGTGCACGCAATCGGTCGCATAGCCGGACTGGCGCAGCGAACGCGTCAAGCCATCGGCCAGTACACTGTCGTCTTCGGCAAGCAGGATACGCATCGTTATTGGCCCGGGTTGGAATGCGCAGAGTCTATTGTGTTCGTCGGGTTCGGGCAAGGTGGGCGGCAACCCGGCTAGCGCCGGCGTGGACTGTAATCCGGGAAAAATTCGCGTAACAGGAACTGCTGCAGTCCGGCCGCATCGGCCGGCTTGGCGCTGAGCGTGATGGTTTTACCCAGACGCTGCGACTGCCAGGTGAAATCGTCCTGGGTATGCTCGCGGATAATCTCGATCATCTTCTTGACCACGGCGATGCGCACATCCTCCTCGCTGCCCTGTTCAACGCTGAGTACCTGACTCCAGTTACGCCCGGCTTCCTTTTTCCAGCCGCGGAACAGGAACTCGGCATTGTGCGCACCGACGCTGCGCAACTGGAACAGGCCGCCGCCGCTTTCTTTTTCAATCCCGGCAGCTTTCAGACTTGAGGCAATGTTGGCCAGTGCGGCCTGTTTGCCACGCTCATTATCCTGTTGCTCGGGCGTGCCGCGCGCGCTCTGGGTCTGGCGTTCCTGCGCTTCGGCGTCGGCGCGCTGCTGCTGACGCGCCGCCAACCGGCTCGAGAAATCGTCCGCGGGAGGCTGTGCGGGCTCCGGCGGGGGCAGGGTGCGAATTAGCGGTTGCAGTGTAATAGCCGGTTCGGGGGCCGGTTTTGGCCGGCTCGGACGGGCTGTGGCCTGTCGTTGCGGCGCCGGTCGCTGAGGTTTGGCGACGGGCTTGACGACTGGCTTGGCGGGCTCGGCAACGCCGCTCGGCCGCGTTGGCCGGGCCGCGCGCTTGGGCGTATTTGGTATCAGCATCAGCGTTGTCTCGACTTCCGGGCTGCCCTGTACCGGCAATGGCAAGTCGCTCTGGTGATAAATGATGAGCCACAGCACCAATGCGTGCAACAGCAGCATGATGATGACCCCGAGCGTCATCGTCACCGGCCTTCTGCGCGGCGGCGCGACAGGCACAATGCGGTCGCCGGAGCGCCGCCGGTGCGGTTGGATGGGTGTTGAGGTGTCGTAGGGCAAGGAGCGGTGCGAATCCGGTAAAGTAAAGGGCCAGGGCGGGGGCCAAGGCAGCGATCCCCTTATTACAAGCTGACAAACAGGGCGAAGGTTACCATTGGATGCGCAGACAATTATTTCGTCATGTATCTTCAGTTCGTCGGGAGAGCAACGGTCCCCTTTGTTCGAGTGACTTCGGTCATGATTGTTGATTTCCCGCAAAAACCCCTGCTTGCATAAACTACTGTTTTTTTATACAGTGCGGGTTGTGATTCATTTTGCTGGCGCCATCTGGTCAGCACCCCCAACGTTGAGAGAATATTCATGGACGACAAAAAAGCCGTAACCGGTTCAGATAAAAGCAAGGCGTTGGCGGCAGCGCTGGCCCAGATTGAAAAACAGTTCGGCAAAGGTTCGGTCATGCGCATGGCTGACGGCGCGATCGTCGAAGAAGTCCAGGTCGTCTCGACCGGCTCGCTCGGTCTTGATATCGCACTCGGCGTCGGTGGCTTGCCACGTGGCCGCGTGGTCGAGATCTACGGTCCCGAATCGTCCGGCAAGACCACGCTAACGCTGCAAACTATCGCTGAAATGCAAAAGCTCGGCGGGACTTGCGCCTTCATCGACGCCGAACATGCACTCGATGTCGGCTACGCGCAGAAGCTGGGTATCAACCTGTCCGAGTTGCTGATCTCGCAGCCCGACACCGGTGAACAAGCCCTCGAAATTACCGATGCACTGGTACGTTCGGGCGGCGTCGACCTGATCGTCATCGACTCGGTCGCGGCATTGACGCCACGCGCCGAAATTGAAGGCGACATGGGTGACTCGCTGCCGGGCCTGCAGGCTCGATTGATGTCGCAAGCATTGCGCAAGCTGACCGGCTCGATCAACCGCACCAACACACTGGTTATTTTCATTAACCAGATCCGCATGAAAATCGGTGTCATGTTCGGTAATCCCGAAACCACCACCGGCGGCAATGCGTTGAAATTCTATGCATCGGTACGGCTCGACATCCGCCGCACCGGTTCGATCAAGTCCGGCGATGAAGTCATCGGCAACGAAACCAAAGTCAAGGTCGTCAAGAACAAGATCGCGCCGCCATTTCGCGAAGCGCATTTCGACATTCTGTATGGCGAAGGCGTATCGCGTGAAGGTGAAATCCTTGATCTGGGTGCCGATGCCAAGATCGTTGAAAAGGCCGGTGCCTGGTACAGCTACAACGGCGAGCGTATCGGCCAGGGCAAGGACAATGCGCGTACCTTCCTGAAGGAACGTCCGGAGCTGGCACGCGAAATCGAGAACAAGGTGCGCGCTTCGCTGGGTGTACCTGAACTCGGCGCGATGAAGTCATCCGAACCGGCCAAGAAAAAAGCGTCCGACAAGGCCGCTGAAAAATCCGCCGCCGAAGGCAAGGATGTCGTCGCCGAATGAACGACACCGCCCGCGCTGACGGTCTGATAGCGGTCTTGCCGGCCTGATGGCAAGGCCGGTTGTCAGCCTGAAGGCGCGGGCCTTGCGCTTCCTGTCGATGCGCGAACACAGCCGGCTTGAACTGGCGCGCAAACTGCAGCGCCATGTGCAGGACGGTGACGATGTCGTGGCGCTCCTCGACTGGCTCGAAAACGCCAAGTTTCTGTCGCAAGCCCGCTTTTCCGATTCCCTGATTCATCGCCGTGCCGCCCGGTACGGCAACAGTCGTATCGTTTCCGAATTGCAAAGCCACGGTATTCAAGGCGAGGCGCTCAGCGAACTGAAAGCGCGTCTGCAGATCGACGAGCTGAAGCGCGCGCGGGATGTCTGGCTTAAAAAATTCGGTACGCCGGCGGCTGATGCAAGTGAGCGCGGCAAGCAAATGCGGTTCTTGCAGCAACGCGGCTTCTCGCACAAGGCCATCGAGTCGGTGATGCGCCTGCGTGACAGCGATGCGTGGTTTGCGGACGACGCGGATTAAAGCAGTCCGGCAGCAGTCCGGCGGTAACGCGGTAGTAGCAAGTCGTCTCAGGTAATGTACGACGACAAATATTGCACGTGTCACGCTACCCGGTGGTAATGGCAAATTGAGCTGTGCTACACTTTCTCCGTTTTTTGCAGTGCCGCATGAGCGGTTGTGAGCGCAGAATCTGCTTTCACTGAACGCAAATGCGGCAGTTATTTTCGTTGTCGCTCTTTTATGGCAGTGGTCCGAATGCCCTTATCTCCACCCGTTTCCCGTATTGCGCTCAAACATATTCGTACCCTCAAGGTCGAGGCATATGCACGCGATGACAATCTATGGGACATCGAAGCACAGATCACCGACATCAAGACCCGCGTGGCTCCGCTGGCATCCGGCGATCGTCCCGCTGGCGCGCCAATTCACGACCTCAAGCTGCGCCTGACCATCAATCTCAATCTGGATATTCTTGCTGTTGAAGCGGCCTCGGATGCCGTGCCATACCCCGGCTATTGCGACACCATCAGTCCCGCCTACCAAGCGATGGTTGGTCTCAATCTGCTGCGAAATTTCCGGCGTCAGCTGACGCTGCGACTCGGCGGAACAGGCGGGTGCACCCATTTGACCGAGCTGGCACAGATACTGCCGACCGCCGCGATTCAGGCGCTCAACGGTGAAGTCGTCGAACCACGCGTTGGCAGCAGTGCTGCCAACGATCAGCAAAACCAACCATTTCAACTCGACCGCTGTCATGCCTTGCGCACCGATGGCGCAGCGGTCGCGCTTTACTATCCGCGGTGGTATCTCAAGGCCGCGGAACCGTTTCAATCCAGTTAGTCAACCAGCATTTTTACGATCAGCGTCTGAAGGGAAGCTCGCATGAAAATTCATGAGTATCAGGGTAAAGAAATCCTCCGCAAATACGGCGTCACCACCCCGCGCGGTATTCCATGTAATTCCGTCGAGGATGCCGTCAAGGCGGCCGAGACACTTGGTGGTCCGGTCTGGGTCGTCAAGGCGCAGATTCATGCAGGTGGTCGCGGCAAAGGCGGCGGCGTCAAGGTTGCCAAGACGCTCGAGCAAGTGCGCGAATACGCCACTGCCATCCTCGGCATGCAACTGGTCACGCACCAGACCAGCGCGGAAGGCCAGCAAGTACGTCGTCTGCTGATCGAAGAAGGCGCTGATATCGCCAAAGAACTGTACGTCAGCCTGGTGACGGATCGCGTCACGCAACGCGTGGTGCTGATGGCGTCGAGCGAAGGCGGCATGGACATCGAAGAAGTCGCCGAAAGCCATCCCGAACTGCTGCACCATATCGCCATCGACCCGGCCGTCGGCCTGACCGATGCCGAAGCCGACGGTATTGCTGCCAAGATTGGCGTTCCGGCTGCCTCGATCGTTGACGCCCGCACTCAGTTGCAAGGTTTGTACAAAGCCTACTGGGAAACCGATGCGGCGCTGGCCGAAATCAACCCGTTGATCCTGACCGGTTCCGGCAAGGTCATTGCGCTCGACGCCAAGTTCAACTTCGACGCCAACGCGTTGTATCGCCAGCCGGAAATCGTCGCGTACCGCGATCTGGACGAAGAAGACGCGGCCGAAGTTGAAGCCTCGAAATTTGATCTGGCCTACATCTCGCTCGACGGCGACATCGGTTGCCTGGTCAACGGTGCCGGTCTGGCCATGGCCACGATGGATACCATCAAATTGTTCGGTGGCGAGCCAGCCAACTTTCTGGATGTCGGCGGCGGAGCCACGGCTGAAAAAGTCACCGAAGCCTTTAAGATCATGTTGAAGAATCCTGGCCTGAAAGCCATTCTGGTCAACATCTTCGGCGGCATCATGAAGTGTGACGTGATTGCTGAAGGCGTGATCGTCGCGTCCAAGGCCGTCTCGCTGACCGTACCGCTGGTTGTGCGCATGAAGGGCACCAACGAAGACCTGGGCAAGAAAATGCTCGCCGAGTCCGGCCTGCCGATCATCGCCGCCGACACGATGGAAGACGCCGCCCGCCAGGTAGTTGCTGCCGCCAAAGCACACTAACCCGCGCGCCCCACCACGAGCCATTAGGAATAACTATGTCGATTCTGATCAATAAAGATACCAAAGTCGTAACCCAGGGAATTACCGGCAAGACCGGTCAGTTCCATACGCGCATGTGCCGCGATTATGCCAACGGCGCGAATTGCTTCGTTGCTGGTGTTAATCCGAAAAAAGCCGGCGAAGATTTCGAAGGCATTCCGATTTTTGCCAATGTTGCTGAAGCCAAGGCCAAGACCGGCGTCAACGTATCGGTTATTTACGTACCGCCAGCCGGCGCTGCTGCCGCAATCTGGGAAGCGGTCGAAGCCGAACTCGACCTCGCCATCTGCATCACCGAAGGCATTCCTGTGCGCGACATGATGGCGCTGAAAGATCGTATGGCTAAATCCGGCAGCAAGACCTTGCTGCTCGGACCAAACTGTCCCGGCCTGATCACTCCCGACCAGATCAAGATCGGCATCATGCCGGGTCATATCCACAAGGCCGGCCGTATCGGCGTGGTGTCACGCTCCGGTACGCTGACCTATGAAGCAGTAGGCCAGTTGACCGCACTGGGTCTGGGCCAATCGTCTGCCGTCGGTATTGGTGGCGACCCGATCAACGGTCTCAAGCATATCGACATCATGCGCATGTTCAATGACGATCCTGATACCGATGCCGTCGTCATGATCGGCGAAATTGGCGGTCCGGACGAAGCCAACGCGGCTTACTGGATCAAGGACAACATGAAAAAACCCGTCGTCGGCTTCATCGCCGGCGTGACGGCTCCTCCGGGCAAGCGCATGGGCCATGCCGGCGCGCTGATCTCCGGTGGTGCCGATACGGCACAAGCCAAGCTGGAAATCATGGAAGCCTGTGGTATCACGGTCACCAGGAACCCGTCCGAAATGGCGCGCTTGCTGAAATCCATGTTGTAATCGTTCGTCGCTGGAACCGGTCGCCGAGGTGGTGGCCAACGGGGAGCTTCGGCTCCCCGTTGCATTTATGTAGTACCGAATTTTTACAGTGGGTAGTCATGACCACGCAAGGGCCGTGCAGATCGGTTGGACCTGAACATGCCGGCTACTCCGCAGCACTATGTCGTCTTTTCACTACTGATTTTTTTGTACCAGCCTATGTCGACCCCATTGCAACTCGAATTTGCCGCATTGACCGACACCGGTTTATTGCGGCCCCATAACGAAGATGCGATCGCGATCAGTCCCGACTTCGGGTTGGTCATTCTGGCCGATGGCATGGGCGGTTATAACGCCGGCGAAGTTGCCAGCAACATCGCTATCACTACAGTACGGCAAGTAATGGAAACGGAATTACAGGCGATTGCCGCCGAGCCGTCCGCTGACGCACTCGACCACCTGTCGGCGTTGCTGAGTCATGCCGTCAACGAGGCGAATACAGCTATCCTCACGGCGGCCTTGTTGGAGCCGGATTACGCGGGTATGGGCACCACGTTGGTGGTGGCACTTTTCCATCAACAGACGATAACGCTGGCACATGTCGGCGACTCGCGCTGCTACCGGCAGCGTGACGGCCAACTTGAGCAGCTGACGCGGGACCATTCTTACCTGCAGGAACAAATTGATGCCGGACTAGTGAGCACGGAAGAGGCCTGGTTTTCTCAGAATCGCAATCTGATCACCCGTGCAGTTGGCATCGAAGACGCCATCGAGGTTGAGGTGCATGATTTTGCGGTGCTTCCGGGAGACCTTTATTTGCTCTGTTCGGATGGTTTGTCCGACATGCTGACCACGCAGCATATTGAAGCCATCCTGCAGGAATCGGCGGAAGATCTGCAAATTGCTGTTGCCAATTTGTTAGCTAATGCCAACGAACAGGGTGGACGGGACAATATTTCCGTTATTCTTGTTCACGTGCAGGACCACGACACTAAAAAAGATAGCCTTATTGGAAGACTGCTGGGCTGGATCAAATAATAGGCGCACACCGCCCGACGGAAAGGAACGACCACCATGGCAAAAATTATTGTCTCCTGGGATGGCCAACTGTTGCAGGAAGTGAAGCTCGACAAGGAACGCATCACCATTGGCCGGCGTCCGCATAACGACATTGTGCTCGACACCCTCCTGGTCAGCGCCGCCCATGCGGCGATTGTCACGATCAGCCACAACTCGTTTGTCGAAGACCTTAACAGTACCAATGGCATCCTCGTCAACGGTGAGCCAGTCAGCAAGCACTATCTGCAAAACCATGACGTCATCCGTGTCGCCAATTACGATATCCGTTATTTCAATCCTGCTGCACGGCGCGCTACGGAGCGGGCTACCAGCAGCGAGCTAGGCTTTCCACGCACCATTTTTCACGTCGACTCGGCGATCGCTGCCGGCCGCGGCGAAACGGAAGTCGCCACATCGATGCAGCGCCAGCCCGGCCCGGTTGCCATATTGCGAATACGCACAGGGCCTAATGCGGGTAAAGAAATGGTGATCAGTAAATCCGAGACCACGATAGGCAATCCCGGCGTGCAGGTTGCCATGATCACCCGGCGGCCGCAGGGATTCCTGATCACGCATGTCGAAGGGGAGTGCTTTCCAATGGTCGACGGTGTCTCGATCGGTGATACGGCGCATCCGATCACCTCGGGATCAGTGGTTGATCTATCGGGCACGGAGTTGGAATTTTTGTTGGTCTGACTGAGCGTGAAAATGATCTTGCGCATAGGTAACAAAATTTATTCTGCCTGACGTAAATTGTCAGTCCGTGGTGATGATTCTGGTCACGCGACCTACCCGAAAGCCTGATTTTTGGTTAATTCCTCCCCGTAGTTTGCTGGCACGCCGCTTGCTGTAAAGCAACCATGGCAGAAACCTCTGTCTACTACCAACAGGGATACCCAAAATGAAAACGATGAAAATGGTTAAGAAAGCACAAGCAGGTTTCACGCTGATTGAATTGATGATTGTGGTGGCGATTATTGGTATTTTGGCTGCTGTGGCGTTGCCAGCTTATCAGGATTACACGGTGCGGGCTCGGGTATCAGAGGCCATCGTTGCTGCTGATGCTGTAAAAATAACGGTTGCCGACAATGCTTCGAATGGCACTGCTTTTGCACTCGGCCTTAATGCTGGTACGACGACACAGAACATTGCGACGGCTCCAGCGGTTACTGCTTTAACTGGCGCGATTACCGTTGTTACTACGACTAGGGCCGGAGCTATGACGATTGTAATGACGCCATTCGATGGAGGCGCAGCAGGCGTGCCAGGAGCTGCACTTGCAGTAGGCACCCCTCCTGCGAACCAAATTACATGGGCTTGTTCGGCAACTCCTGCTGCTGGTTTTAAATATGTTCCAGCCAATTGCCGTCAAGCTACTGCCGCTGCACTGCTGTAAGAATTCAACTTAATTAGTTTGAATCTGATTAATATTTGATAACTCGACGGATTAAGATGGGTCAATCTAGCAACTCTAGTGTTTGAAAGATGGCGCTCGCTCTGCGGGCGTCATTTTTTGTAGTGCGCTTCTGGGTAGATAAGTTAAAAATATTTCTAACCGGTGTGCCATCAATAACGATTGGTTGTATGAAACGGTGAATCATTGCGAAGCGGTACAAATGGTTTTGCATTGAATACATTGGTCGCCGCCGGGCTCGTATCTCGGCGGTCTTCTTGTTTTCCTCAAGCTCGTATTGTTGTTATACCACCCAATCCCCCGACCGCCCCCCATGCTTCTCCATCACCTTCACCCCCTCAATCACCATCCCCCTATCCACCGCCTTGCACATGTCATAAACAGTCAGCAACCCGACCTGTACCGCAAACAGCGCCTCGATCTCCACACCCGTCTTACCAAACGTCTCCACCTGCGCCGTACAGTCGATACTGTTTGACCCCGCATCCACACTGAACTCCACCACCACCCGCGTCAGCGCCAGCGGATGACACAACGGCACCAGTTCGCTGGTACGTTTGGTCGCCATGATCGCTGCGATGCGGGCGATGCCGAGGACGTCGCCTTTTTTGGCGGTGCCGGACTGGATCAGCGCGAGCGTTTCCGGCTTCATCCGGATCGTGCCGCTGGCAATCGCGACACGGTGGGTTTCGGCCTTGCTGCCGACGTCGACCATGTGGGCCTGGCCGGCGCTATCGAAATGGGTCAAGCCGTCATGGACGGGTACTGGAGTTGAAACAGCGTCATGCGGGGTAGTTTTGATCGTCATCAGAAGTCGAAAAAGCAGGGTGGACAGGAGCGGTGCGGGTGGCGGGTGGCCGGCGAGCGGGTATCATAGCACCGTGAAATCACTTTCCGGATACCTGCCCAAGTCCCTGTTATGTCTGTCCGTGGTTTGCCGTGCGCTGGCAGCGGTGGTCGCCATCACCTGCGTGGCGCTGCCGCACTTGCCCGCTCGCGCCGAAGCAAATCTCAATGATAATTTGCGCTTGCCCAGCCTCGGGGACTCCGAGCGCGAGTCGTTGTCGCCGCTGACCGAACGCAACCTGGGCGAGCACATCATGCGCGAGATCCGGCATAACCCGGATTATCTCGACGATGCCCCCACGCTCGAATACCTCAATGATTTCGGTAACCAGTTGCTGGCAGCGCGGCCGGAAGCGCGCGGCGAAGCGGGCTACGACTTTTTCTTTTTCGCGGTACGCGATCCGATGCTCAATGCCTTTGCGCTGCCGGGTGGTTTCATCGCCGTGCATTCGGCCTTGTTGCTGGCGGCGCAAACCGAATCCGAACTGGCCTCGGTGGTCGCGCACGAGATCGGACATGTCGCGCAGCGTCACATCGCCCGCATGCTCGGTCAGCAAAAACAGGACATGCTGATCCCGCTGGCCGGAGCGATCCTCGCGGTGCTGGCGGCGCGCGCCAATACGGATGCATCGGCGGCATTGCTGATCGGATCGCAAGGCGTGGCACTGCAGCGTCAGCTTAATTTCAGCCGGGATGCCGAGCGCGAAGCCGACCGCATCGGCTTGCAGATCTTGCGCGACGCCGGGTTCGAGACGGCCGGCATGGTGACTTTTTTCGGGCGCATGCAAAGCGCATCGAACGGGTATTCGGATTTTCTGCCGGCCTATTTGCGTTCGCATCCGCTGACCACCGAGCGGATCGCCGATATCGAAGCGCGTACGCGTGATCTGCGGTATCGCCAGCATGCCGACAATCTGGACTTCCAGCTGATCCGGGCGCGCATGCGCGTGCTGCAGGACGACAGTGCGCAAGGCTGGCGTGATGCCAGCGAGATCTTTGCGGCGCAATTGCTGCAAAAAACCCGCACGCAAACGGTCGCCGGCAAATACGGGTTGGCGCTGGTGGCACTGCGGCGCAACGACTATTCACAGGCGCAGACATTGCTGCAGGAAGCCCGCACCGCGTTGCGTACCGGCGCGCCGCGCAATGGTGGCAACAGCAGCGTGCTGGATTATCTGGAGATCGACCTGTTGCTGGCCTCTGGAAAAAATATCGAGGCGGTCGGTCTGGCCGACGCTGCGCGCAGGCGTTTTCCATTGTCACGCGGATTGGCGCGGCGCTATGCCGATGTGTTGATTGCGGCCGGGCGTAGCGACGACGCGGTGGCGTATTTGCGTGACCAGGCGCAGTTATACCGGAGCGACCCGCAACTGCAGCAGCAATTGGCCAAGGCGTATTCGGTGCAGGGCAAGCGCGTGCTGCAGCATCTGGCCTTGGCCGAAGCGTATGCACTCAATGGCAGTTTGCAAGCGGCGATGGACCAGTTGCGTATCGCCCGCACAGCGCCGGATGCGACGTTTTATGATCAGGCGCTAGTGGATGCGCGCGAGCGTGAGCTGGAGGTGCGCTGGAAGGACGAGCTGGCCGATAGCAAGCGGGAAAAGTGATTGGGGCTAGCGGCGGTTATCGGTGCATTTGGTGCAATGCCCTTCGGTTATTGCACCCTTGTATTATGGTTTTTAAGTTGTCTTGGTTTTAAAATTGTCTTGGTTTTGAAGTTGTATTGTTTTTGAAGTTGTTCTGACGGTGTTGCGCCGGGGGCGACGCAAGGAGCGCGTAGCGCGACTGGAGGCGCCCCCGGCGCGGCATCGCCGGGATGAAGTTGTAGCAGTTCTTGAGGGGCACCTCAAGATCGGGCGGCTGGATGCAGTTTGCACCCTACGCGATGGCGCTTCGATTTTTCCAACCGTCGCACACCACATCGGCAGCAATCGGGGTCGGAGTTTTTTTTCGCGATGCTTTTCCGCGAAAATTACTCTGACCCTGATTGCGGATTCGGAGCACAACACGGCGCGACGGGTTGCTCGTCGTAATCCGTTCCCGGGGTCAGAGTAATTTTCGCGATACGGCCTGCGAAAAAAACTCTGACCCCGTGAACTCGCGTTAGTAGTTTGCTGCCCCCGGATCGGCCTGCCGCCTACTTCGAACTGCTGCCCCGATGCGCCCATCCCGTCGTACGTCGCTCGATCACCGCAAACAATTCATACATCGCCATCGCCATCGCGCCGATCACGACCAGCCCGGCAAACGCCAGCGGCATTTTCATTGACGAACCGGCCGATACCAGCAGATAGCCGATACCTTCGTTCGAGGCATTCATTTCAGAGACGGTCGAGCCGACAAAAGCCAGCGTGATCGCAACCTTCAACGAGGCAAAAAAAAACGGCATCGAGCGTGGCAAGCCGACCTTCAGCAGCACGTCAATGCGGCGCGCACCGAGTACGCGCAAGACGTCTTCCATCTCCGGTTCCATCGTCGCCAGTCCGGTCGCAATATTGACCATGATCGGAAAAAACGCGATCAGGAAAGCCGTCAGGATGGCCGGTCCTGCACCGATGCCGAACCACACCACAAGGATCGGTACGAAGGCCGCCTTCGGCAACGCATTGAAAGCCGTCATCAGCGGGTACGCGGCGGAATACAAAAATGCTGAGGAGCCGATGGCAAACCCGAGCAGTACGCCAACGACCACCGCGATACCGAAGCCGGCCATCGTCACCCAGTAGGTACGCCATGCATGGCCGGCGATCGGGCCGGCATACTCGATCATTGCGTCACCGATGGCGAGCGGACTCGGGAAAACGAATTCGGAAACCTTGAAGCCGCTGCAAACCGCTTGCCACAGCAGCACGATCAGCAACAATAAAAGCCAGGGCGCGAAGCGTTCGGCGGTGTGACGCAGGGTTGTCATCTGGGTGTTCTTTCAGGGTGGAATCAGAGCGATCAGCTGGTACGCACGCGCCCGATGTGCTCGCGCAATTCATGCACCAGCGCCGTGAACGGTTCGGTGTAGGTCAGTTCCAGTTCACGCGGTCGCGGCAGCGGATTTTCCTTGCGGGCGACAATGCGGCCCGGCCGTTTGCTCATCACGTAAATCGTGTCGGCGAGGAAGGCCGCTTCGCGCAAATCATGCGTGACCAGAATCACATTGAAGCGCCGCTCGGTCCACAGGTCGCGCAACACGCACCACAATTCTTCGCGGGTGAAGGCGTCGAGCGCACCGAATGGTTCGTCGAGCAAGAGCATCTTCGGTTCATGGATCAGGGCGCGGCAGATCGATGCGCGTTGCTGCATGCCGCCCGAAAGCTGCCACGGAAATTTGTCGGCATAGCCGTCGAGGCCGACGGTCTTCAGCAAGGTCAGTGCGCGTTCGATGTTGATGGCTTTATCTCGCTTGAAATTGCTGCGGTACGGCTCGACGATTTCGAGTGGCAGCAGCACATTAGCCAGCGTCGTGCGCCACGGCAGCAAGGTCGGTGCCTGAAACGCCATGCCGACGATTTTCAGCGGACCGGTGACGTCCGCGCCATCAATGCGGATGCTGCCACGGGTTGGCTTTTTCAGGCCGGTGGCCAGCTTCATGAACGTCGATTTGCCGCAGCCCGAAGGCCCGACGATGGCGATGAATTCACCAGCCCGGGTTTGCAGCGATATGTCTTCGACGGCGAAGTCGGACGTGCCGTCATAGGCCAGGAAGACATTCTTGAAATCGACGAACGGCGCAACGATGGGTTGTACAAACGATGGAATCATTTAGGAAACACATTCAGTGCGGCCTTCGATGGCAGGAACGCGCCATTCCAGACCGCCGCTGCGTTGACGCGGGTTTTTGTGGCGTAGGTGTCCGAGACTTGCGACGCCATCAACGACAAGCGCGGTGCTGACACTTGTCCGAAGCCTTCGGCCTTCGCATTCGGGGTGGCGATGGCGCTGGCAATGGCCAGTTTCAGGCGACGGGCTTCGAGCTTTTCATCGACCAGACCATCACGTTCCTTGATCACTCTGGCAGCGCCGTCGGGGGCAGCCATCACGTCCTTAGCGGCTTTGGCGAAAGCGCGCAGAAAGCCTTTGATGGCCTCGGGTTTTTGCTGGATCATCGCGTCGGAGGCGATGATCGCATTGCCGTACAACTTCACGCCATAGTCCGGATACCGCAGTACGACCACGTCGTCATCCTTGATGCCGCGCGCATTGAGGTTCAGCAATGACGTGAAATAAAAGCCGGTGATGGCATCGACATCGCCGCGTACCAGCATGGTTTCGCGCAGGGCAGGGTCCATGCTGATCCAGTTGGCCTTGGCGTTGTCGAGACCGTTGGCCCTGGCAAAGACCGGATAGGCGCGACGGCCGGCATCGAATACCGGTGCGCCGAGTTTTTTGCCGGCGAGATCAGCGGGTGTCTTGATGCCGGATTTTTTGAGCGCAAAAACGGCTGCCGGCGTGTCGTTGTAGACCATCATCACGGCGACCGGTGGTGCGCGGCTCACCAAAGAGCGTCACGTTGTTGGCGCGATGCCCCTTCCTGACGGGTGATAACCGGTATGCAATCTGTGTACCGCAACATCTGTGCCATCGTGTTAAGCCGGGCGGCAAGTCTGCGATAATCAGGGCCACTACGGCGTTGCCTGACAGCGTCCACACCCACCAATTTCCGGTCCGCTCCCCATGAAAAATACCCTGTTGTTAGTCGATGGTTCCAGTTACCTGTACCGCGCTTTCCATGCGCTGCCCGATCTGCGCAACAAGGAAGGTGCGCCCACCGGTGCGCTGTACGGCATCATCAACATGCTGCGTCGCTTGCGCAGCGATTTTCCGGCCGCCTATATCGCCTGTGTTTTCGATGCCAAGGGCAAGACCTTCCGTGATGACCTGTATGCCGAGTACAAGGCGCAGCGCGCCTCGATGCCGGAAGACCTGGCCCGTCAGGTCGAGCCGATCCACGAAGCGGTACGGGCGATGGGCTGGCCGCTGATCATGGTTGACGGCGTCGAAGCCGATGACGTGATCGGCACGCTGGCGGTTGAGGCAGTCAAGCACGGTATGAAGGCCGTGATCTCGACCGGCGACAAGGATCTGGCGCAACTGGTCAACGACGACGTCATGCTGATTAACACGATGAGTAACGAGCGCCTTGATCGCGACGGCGTGCTGGCCAAGTTTGGCGTGCCACCGGAGCGCATCGTCGATTACCTGACCCTGATCGGCGATACCGTCGACAACGTGCCGGGTGTGTCCAAAGTCGGCCCGAAGACGGCCGTCAAATGGCTCACGCAATACGGCACACTCGACGGCATCGTCGAAAACGCGGCCAGCATCGGTGGCGCGGTTGGTGAAAATTTGCGTAACGCGCTGGACTGGCTGCCGCAAGCCAAAGTGCTGATCACCGTGAAGACCGATTGCGACCTCGATGGCCACATGGTGTCGATCCCGGAATCGCTGCTTGCGCAGGAGCAGGACCCGGCGAAGATGATTGATCTGTATGCGCGCTTCGGCTTCAAGACCTGGTTGCGCGAGGCTACGGCGGCCAGTGCGGAGGAGGTCGCTGCGACTGCGGCACCGGCCGATGCACAAACCGGTTTGTTTGACGCGCCTGCTGCCCCGGCAGAACAGCGTTATGAAACCATCCTGACCGAAGCCGATCTGGATCGCTGGATGGTCACAATCGATGCCGCCGCACTGACCTCGCTCGATACCGAAACCACGTCGCTGGTGCCGCTGCAGGCGCAACTGGTTGGCATCTCGCTGTGTTGCGAGCCGGGTGTGGCGGCGTATATTCCAGTCGCACATCGCTATCCGGATGCGCCGGCACAGTTGTCACGTGAATTCGTACTCGGCAAAATGCAGGCCTGGCTGGAAGACCCGAGCAAGCCCAAGGTCGGCCAGAACCTGAAATACGACAGCCATATTTTTGCCAACCACGGCATCGTGTTGCGCGGTATTGCGCATGACACGATGCTGCAATCGTATGTCTTCGAATCCCACCGCAGCCATGACATGGACAGCCTCGCGCTGCGCCATCTGGGTCGCACCACGATCACGTTTCAGGAAATCTGCGGCAAGGGCGCGTCGCAAATCTGTTTCGATCAGGTCGGGATTACCCGCGCCACCGAATACGCTGCCGAAGACGCCGACATCACGCTGCAACTGCATCAGGCGATGTTGCCGCAAGTCGCGGAGGACGCGTCGCTGCTGTTCGTCTATGAAAAAATTGAAGTGCCGACTGCCGTCGTGCTGCAAAAAATCGAGCGCAACGGCGTGCTGATCGATACCGGCATTTTGCAAATCCAGTCGCACGAACTGGGCAAGCGCATGCTGGAGATCGAGACCTCGGCTTACGAGCTGGCCGGCCAGCCGTTCAACCTGAATTCGCCAAAACAGATCGGTGAAATTTTCTTTGAAAAATTGCAGCTGCCGGTGGTCAAGAAAACTCCATCCGGCGCGCCCTCGACCGATGAAGAAGTGCTGGCCAAACTGGCCGAAGATTACCCGCTGCCGAAAGTCTTGCTCGAATACCGCAGCCTGGCAAAACTGAAATCGACCTACACCGACAAGCTGCCGAAAATGATCGATCCGACCACCGGTCGGGTCCATACCAACTATGCGCAGACGGTGGCGGTGACCGGCCGGCTGGCCTCGAACGAACCGAACCTGCAGAACATCCCGATCCGTACCGCCGAAGGCCGGCGCATCCGCGAAGCCTTTGTCGCACCGGCCGGCAGCGTGATTGTCTCGGCCGATTATTCGCAGATCGAATTGCGCATCATGGCGCACCTGTCGGGCGATACCAACATGTTGCGCGCCTTTGCCGACGGCATCGATATCCATCGCGCCACTGCCGCCGAAATTTTTTCGACCAGTGCCGCCGATGTGACGACCGAACAGCGCCGTTATGCCAAGGTCATCAACTTCGGTTTGATCTACGGCATGAGCGCATTCGGACTGGCCGGCAATCTCGGTATTGAGCGCGCTGCGGCGCAGAGCTATATCGACAAATATTTCGCACGGTTTTCCGGGGTCAAGCAATTCATGGATGAGACGCGCCTGAAAGCCAAGGCGCATGGCTATGTTGAAACCGTGTTCGGGCGTCGTTTGTGGCTGCCTGAAATCAATTCGCCGAATGGTCCGCGCCGGCAAGGTGCCGAGCGCGCCGCGATCAATGCACCGATGCAAGGTACGGCGGCCGATTTGATCAAGCTGTCGATGGTGGCGGTGCAGAACTGGCTCGAGACCGATGGCTTGAAGTCGCTGATGGTGATGCAGGTGCACGATGAACTGGTGCTCGAAGTGCCGCAGGAGGAGCTGGAACTGGTACGGGTGAAGCTGCCGGCGCTGATGGCAGGTGTGGCTGACCTGAAGGTGCCGCTGACGGCAGAAGTCGGTATCGGCAAGAACTGGGATGAGGCGCACTAAGGCGCACTGAAGCGCAATCGTGCCGGATTGACTATGATTGCTGCTGCAGTTTTCGTTGACCGTTTGACCACCTCGATTAAGGATAGCCATGGATGATCACCAGAAACAGGACGCCGCTTCGCTGATCGGCGCCAGCGCCTTTCCTGACGGCTTCGACCGTCGCACTTTCATGAAGGTCTCGATTGGTACCGGCTTTGCGGCGGCTGTCATGCCGGTTGCGGCGCAGACCATGGTCATGACCGACACCGACGGTCTGACCGCCGGCACCATCAACGTGACGGTCAATGGTCAGGACGTGCCGGTCTATCGCGCACAACCGGCCGGCAAGAGCAACCTGCCCGTGATTCTCGTGATTTCCGAAATTTTTGGCGTACACGAACACATCGCTGATGTGGCGCGGCGCTTTGCCAAGCTCGGTTATCTGGCGCTGGCGCCGGACCTGTTTCTGCGTCAGGGCGATGCCAAAGCGGCGATCTCGATCCCGGAGCTGATCAAGAACGTTGTTGCGAAAGTCCCCGATGCGCAAGTGATGACCGACCTCGATGCGGTCGTCGCCTATGCCAAGGCCAACGGCGGTGATACCACGCGAATGGGTATCACCGGATTTTGCTGGGGCGGACGGATTACCTGGCTGTACGCGGCCCACAATCCGGCAATACGCGCTGGCGTATCGTGGTACGGCCAACTGCAGGGCAACAAGTCGGCGCTCAATCCGATGTCCGCAACAGAACTGGCACCGACGCTGACCGTGCCCGTGCTGGGCCTGTACGGCGGCAAGGACACCGGTATTTCGCAGGACAGCATCGCGACGATGAAACAAGCGCTGGCCAAAGGAAAGAGCCAATCCGAATTTGTCGTGTTTCCGAACTCAGGTCATGCGTTTCATGCCGACTATCGGGCCAGTTATGTGGAGACCGATGCGAAGGAGGGCTGGAAAAAATGTCTGGCGTGGTTCGCCACGCACGGCGTTGCCTGACCGATAAATGCAGGCGTAATGAAAAAAACCACCGCCCGGCAAGCGCCAAGCGGTGGTTTTTTTGTGATGCAGAACTTAGACGCGGTATTTAAAAATGGTATTCAAGCCGGATCATCGGCGTGCTGGCCTTGGTGCCGGCAATCGATGCCGATCCACCGAACTTGTTCTTCCAGTATTGATATTCGACACCCAGACGGAACGTGTTCTTGCCCATGCCGGACAGCGAACCGACGTCGAACATCACTTGCATGTCGATATTGGTTTCAGGTGACGTGCCGGCACCGACTTCATCTTTGCCCTTGGCGGCGATGAAATTGGCATAGCCCTCGAACGAGGTCGGTACGGCGCTGACCGGTAGCGGGATACCCCAGGCGGCGCTGAGCATCGGATGCAGCTTGTAGGTGTAGCGATCGTTGATGAAATACGGCTGATTACTTTCTTTGAGCATCAGCACGCTCAGGTTCAGGTAGCCGGGGACATCCATCATCAGCGTCGGACCGAGCACCAGCATGCGTTTTTTCGAACCGTAGCCAGCGTCGTTCTTGGAATTGACATCAAAGCCGCCGGTAATGCCAACGCCGCGTACCAGGCCGAAAGCGATCGGTGATCCGGTCAGCTTGCCGATGTCCAGCGTGTGGCGATACACCACGTAAATTTCCTGCGCACCGCTGGAGGTACTTGCTTTGGCCGGATCCTTGCTGTCCGATAGCAGCACGTCGACATTGAGGAAGTTGGTGCCGTATTTGTAGCCACTGGCATGGGTCAGCGAAAAAATATTCTTGCTGATGTCTTTCTGGTTGTACGGCTCGGCGAACTGGCTGCCGTAGCGGTAACCCAGATAGGTGTCGCTCCAATCGGCGGCCTGGGCGGCACCACCGGCAAGCAACAGCGTAGCGAGGGCAGCGGCAGAGACAAACGGGCTTTTCTTGAAACAGGACATGACAACTCCATTTTGGTTTTTATCAGCGGGCGACAGGCGTGTGGGTGAAGCCAGAAAGGCTGGCAGCGGAGCGATCATGCGGGAATCACGCTATTTCGTCAGTGAAATTTTCGAATAGTGGGTATAGGAATTGGCTGATGTCCACGAGAGCAATGGCGCTAGGCCTGCAGGCGGGCGGGTCGGGTGAGGGCGGCGGTAGTATTACCGGATTGTGGGGAACAAAAATACAACACTTGGGTAATGGAAATTGCCGCCGGATTGGGCGACGGCGAGGTCGGCGTCGCGCGGATCAGTGCAGGAAGAGCTTGAGCAGAACCGTGAAGAGCAGCCCTATCGTGGTGCCGGTCATCCATTTCAATAACGTGATGTCACCGTTCATGCTGGTGAGCCGGATGTCGATTTTGCGGGCATAGGTTGCCAACTTGTTGTCGCCGCGCAGCTCCATGTTGTCCATTTTGCTTTCGATGTGTATTTCCAGGTTCTCAATTTTGCTTTCGATACATTGTTCCAGGTTCTCAATTTTGCTTTCGATACGTTGTTCCAGACTCTCAAGTTTACTGTCGATACGTTGTTCCAGACTCTCAAGTTTGCTGTCAACACGCTGTTCCAGATTATCAATCTGGCTTTTCACGCTTTGCGCCAGATTATCAACCTTGCCGGAAAGATGTTGATTCAGTGCGGCCAGATCATCGGGCGTTGCAATCGATTTCCCCAGCACGTCACCAAGCAACTGCGCCTGCAGCTCGGCTTGTGGAACCGGCAAACCAGCCAATGCCAGTTTCTTTGCGTAATCGAGGGTATCGAAGGGATGACTCATGATCATTCAGGCTCATTGATTTGAGAATAGCAGAGGATTTTTCAGGACGATACCCGAGCTCGTCATTTTTGCGATCCCAAATGGCTGCGCCGTGACGCTCGTCATGACAAAACCAAAAAATAAGCAGGCCGCTGTGGTGTTTAAAAATCCCTGCCAATCATCAAATCTGCGGCTATATTGCATCCGCTATATCTCCCATCCCCGCAACCGTATATTGAAGCGGATAATCCGGCGTACTTTAACGAGAGAAAAAATCCGGGACTTACCACGATGAGCGATGAATCAGCACCAGACATGCCGCCCCGCCTGACGCTGCGCGCAATGACCAAACGCTATCCTGCAGTCATTGCTAATGACCGCATTGACCTGACCGTGCAACCCGGCGAGATCCATGCCGTGCTTGGCGAAAATGGCGCCGGCAAATCGACGCTGATGAAAATTATCTACGGCGCGGTCAAACCCGATGCCGGCGTGCTCTGCTGGAATGGCGTTGCCACCACGATCGACAATCCGGCGGCCGCGCGCGCGCTCGGCATTGCGATGGTGTTCCAGCATTTTTCGTTATTCGACACACTCACCGTGGTGGAAAACATTGCACTCGGTTTGCCGAAGAGCACCCGTCTCGATGAACTGGCCTTGCGCATTGCCGCCACCGCGGCCGAATACGGACTGGAACTTGAACCGCAACGACATGTGCACACGCTGTCGGTCGGCGAATGCCAGCGCGTCGAGATTGTCCGCGCATTGCTGGCCAAACCGCAATTGCTGATTCTCGATGAACCGACCTCGGTACTGACCCCGCAAGCGGTTGAAAAATTATTCGAGACCTTGCGCAAGCTGGCGTCGCAAGGCTGCAGCATTTTGTACATCAGCCACAAGCTCGATGAGATCCGTGCGCTGTGTCATACCTGCACTGTCATGCGCGGCGGCAAAGTGACCGGCGTGTGCGATCCACGCGATGAAACAGCGGCCAGCCTGTCACGCATGATGATCGGTGCCGAACCGCCGGCGATGCAGCATGTGAAGCGTGAACCCGGTGAGACGGTGCTAGCCGTTCGGCAACTCTCGCTGCCTAAAAATCATCCGTTTGCCACCGCGTTGTCGGCCATCAGTTTCGATGTCCATGCCGGAGAAATTCTCGGTATCGCTGGTGTCTCCGGCAATGGTCAGCAAGAATTGCTGGCCGCGTTATCGGGCGAAGATCCGCGTGCCGACGCCGCCATGATCGCGCTGCACGGCACACCGGTCGGACGCATGAACGCAGCAGGCCGGCGCGCGCTGGGAATGGGCTTCGTGCCCGAAGAGCGGCTCGGTCGCGGTGCGGTGCCGGAACTATCGCTGGCCTTGAATGTGCTGTTGTCGCACCAGACTCCGGCCACCGTGCGATGTGGCATGGTACGTTTCAAGGCCATTGCCGGGATCGCCGCCAGCGTGATCCAGCGCTTCAATGTGAAGGCCGCCGGTCCGCATGCCGCCGCCAACAGCCTGTCCGGAGGTAACCTGCAAAAATATATCGTCGGGCGTGAAATCCTGCGCGCGCCCACCATGCTGCTGGTAGCGCAACCGACCTGGGGCGTCGATGTCGGTGCGGCCGCGCAGATCCGTGCCGAACTGCTGGCGTTGCGCGATGCCGGCTGTGCGTTACTGGTGATTTCCGAGGAGCTCGACGAATTGTTCGACATTGCCGACCGCCTGATTGTGATTGCCAAGGGGCGGGTGTCGCCGCCTGTTGCGCGGGCCGACGCCACCATCGACCAGATCGGTCAGTGGATGAGTGGATTGTGGACCGACGCCGGCAAGGAGGTCGCACATGCTCAGGCTTGAAGCACGGGCCAATCCGTCGACACTGATGGCGTGGTGTTCGCCGCTGCTGGCGGTACTGCTGACGGTGCTGTGCGGCGCGCTGCTGTTCATCGCGCTGGACAAGAATCCGCTGACCGGCCTGGCGATCTTTTTTATCGAACCGCTCATGACGCTGCGGGGCTGGAGTGAAGTCGGCGTCAAGGTCGCGCCGCTGCTGCTAATCGCAGTCGGACTGGCAGTGTGCTTTCGCGCCAATGTGTTCAACATCGGCGCCGAAGGCCAGCTGGTCGTCGGTGCCATCGCCGGTGGCGCCGCAGGACTGTATTTTGACGATGGTGCCGGCGGCGGAGCGCTGATGATCACGGCCGTGCTGGTGGCCGGGATGCTGGGCGGTATGGCATGGGCGGCGATCACGGCATTCCTGCGCGACCGCTTCAATACCAGCGAGATTCTGGTCTCGCTGATGCTGGTGTATGTCGCGCAACTGCTGTTGAGTTACCTCGTGCATGGCGTGTTGAAAGACCCGGACGGCTTCAATTTTCCGCAATCGAAAATGTTTTCCGATGGCTTCCTGCTGCCGATTCTGATACCGCACACGCGCTTGCATATCGGCATTCTGCTGGCACTGGGGGCGGCGCTGCTCGGGTGGATATTTCTGTCCAAAAGTTTTGCCGGACTGCGCTTGCAAGTTGGTGGCATGGCACCGCTGGCGGCGCGCTATGGTGGCTTCTCGTCGCGCACTTCGCTGTGGACGGCCATGCTGGTCTGCGGTGCGCTATCCGGCTTGGCTGGTGTGTGCGAAGTGATCGGCCCGATCGGGCAACTGACGCCGTCGGTCTCGCCCGGTTACGGTTTTGCGGCGATCATCGTCGCCTATGTCGGTCGCCTGCATCCGGTTGGCGTGATTTTTTCGAGCTTCATCATGGCGCTGTTTTATATCGGCGGCGAACTGGCGCAATCGCGTCTGGGCATGCCGAGCGCGATTACTGGCGTGTTTCAGGGCATCTTGCTGTTTGCCTTGCTGGCCTGTGACGTCCTGATCCGCTATCACCTGCGCTGGAGAAAATAATGGAATCTGTTGCTCCGCTGATCGCGGCCTCGATCAATGCCGGCACGCCCTTGCTGCTTGCCGCGCTCGGTTTGCTGATCAATGAAAAATCCGGTGTCGTCAACCTCGGTGCCGAAGGCATGATGCTGATGGCGGCCGTGACCGGTTTTGCGATCACCATCCACACCGGCAGCGTACCGCTGGGTTTCGTTGCCGGCGCGCTGGCCGGCATGCTGCTCGCCGGATTTTTTGCGCTGATGACGGTCTGGCTCGGTGCCAATCAATACGCAACCGGTCTGGCGTTGTCGCTGTTCGGTGCCGGTGCCTCGGCCTATATCGGCATCAGTTACGTTGGTCAGAGCCTGCATAACACCCGTTCCGCCATCCCGTTTCTGGGCGATATTCCGTTTCTTGGCGCGGCATTGTTTCGCCAGCATCCGATGGTGTATTTGTCGATGGCGCTGTGCGGCGCGATCATCTGGTTTTTGTACCGTACCCGTGCCGGCTTGATCCTGCGCGCGGTCGGCGAATCGCCGTCGTCGGCGCATGCACTGGGCTACAACGTGCGCCGGATTCGCTTGTCGGCGCTGCTGTTTGGCGGTGCCTGTTGCGGCCTGGCCGGGGCGTTTTTGTCGCTGGTCTACACGCCGCTGTGGGTCGAAGGCATGGTGGCCGGCCGCGGCTGGATTGCGCTGGCGTTGACTACCTTCGCCACCTGGCGTCCGGCCCGCGTGCTCAGTGGTGCTTACCTGTTTGGTGGCGTCACGATTCTGACCTTTCACCTGCAAGGATTGGGGGTGCCGATCGCCTCGCAATTGCTGTCGATGCTGCCGTATCTGGCGACCATCGTCGTGCTGGTGCTGATCTCGCGCAATGCCAACTGGATCCGGCTGAACATGCCGGCGTCGCTCGGGAAGAATTTCAATCCGAACCAGTAATTTCTATAGACGCACTATGCATTCCGATATGGCGTGCAGGATGCGGATCGCCATAATGAGCGGCGTTGCAGTGTTTTACCCGCGTGCTGCAGCGCCCTCCATCGCCCTGTCGCGGGAGCCACACCTTGAGGAAATCCATGTTTAAAAATGTCGTTCGTGGCGCTATTTCTGCCGTCGCCCTGTTATCGGTGAGCGCCTTTGCCGCCGAGCCGCTCGGTGTCGGTTTTGTCTACGTCAGTCCGATCGGTGACGCCGGCTGGACCACCCAGCACGATATCGGCCGCAAGGAAATGGAAAAAAATCTCGGTGCCAAGGTGAAGACCAAGTTCGTCGAGAACGTGCCCGAAGGTGCCGATGCCGAACGCGTCATCCGCGACCTCGCGCAGCAAGGCAACAAGCTGATTATCACGACCTCGTTCGGTTACATGAACCCGACATTGAAAGTCGCCAAGCAGTACCCGGACGTCAAGTTCATCCATCTGACCGGTTACAAAACGGCCGCCAATGTCGGCGTCGCCAATGCGCGCTTCTATGAGGCACGCTATTTGTCCGGCGTGCTGGCCGGAAAAATGTCGACCACGCACGTGGCCGGTTACGTCGCCGCTTTCCCGATTCCCGAAGTGCTGCAAGGGATCAATGCCTTCACGCGCGGCATGCGCAGCGTCGACCCGAAAGCCGAAGTCAAGGTCATCTGGGTCAATAGCTGGTTCGATCCGGGCAAGGAGCGCGACGCCACCCTGACGCTGATCGGGCAGGGCGCTGATGTCGTCACTAACCACACCGACTCAACGGCCGTTATGCAGGCTGCCGAAGAAAAAGGCAAGTACGCGGTGGCCTACCATTCCGACATGAAGAAGTTCGGTCCGAAAGCCCAGCTCGGTGCCGTGACCCATCACTGGGGCAAGTACTACACCGAGCAGGCGCAAGCCGTCATTGACGGAAAATGGAAACCAACCAGCGTTTGGGGCGGTATCAAGGATGGCATGGTCAAGTTCGAAAGCATCAGCGCGGCAGTGCCGGCCGACGTGAAACTGCTGGTCGCCACCAAAGAAAAAGAAATCATCGCCGGCACTCTCACGCCGTTTGCCGGTCCGGTCAAGGATAACGAAGGCAAGGTCCGGCTGGAAAAAGGTCCGATGAGTGATGAAGCGCTGAGCAAGATGGATTATTACGTTGACGGCGTGGCGGGGAAATTGCCGGCGAAGTAAGTGCGTAGCGTGGGCACGGATGTTCGTGCCCACGCGCGCGCGCTGAATGTTTTTGCCAATTCAGGCTGTTCGGCGGAACCTTCGCGTGGGCACGATACCCGCTGTGCCCACCCTGCCAACGCATTTCACCCGACGTTGCATTACCCCACCAATTCTGCCGCGAGCCGGTTATGCCGCTCCCGCACCACCCCCAGATCCACCGTCACACAACGCCCATCCCGCACCACCACGCGTCCGTTGATGACGCTGTGCGACACATTGGTTGGGGTACAAAACACCAGCGCCGCAACCGGATCATGCAGCGCGCCGGCATAGCCGATCTGGTCCATGTCAAACATCACTACATCGGCCGACATGCCCGGTGCGAGCGCGCCGATGTCGTCGCGGTTCAGCACTTTGGCGCCGCCGAGCGTGGCCATTTCCAGCGCTTCGCGCGCGGTCATTGCGGCCGGCCCGAAACCGACCCGCTGCAATAGCATTGCCTGCCGGACTTCGCCGAGCAGGTGTGCGCCGTCGTTGGAGGCGCTGCCATCGACGCCGAGGCCAACTGCCACGCCGTGGTCGAGCATGGCCCGCACCGGCGCGATGCCGGACGCCAGTCGCATGTTCGAGCACGGACAATGTGCCACGCCGGTGCCGGTGCGGGCGAACAGTGCGATGCCAGCCGGGTCGAGCTGGACGCAGTGCGCGTGCCAGACATCGTGGCCGACCCAGCCGCAATCTTCGGCATATTCGGCCGGCGTCATGTTGAATTTTTCGCCGCTGTAGGTGACGTCGCTGCTGTTCTCGGCCAGATGCGTGTGCATCGAAACACCATAACTGCGCGCCAGCCGCGCCGACTCGCGCATCAGATCTTGCGAGACCGAAAACGGCGAGCACGGTGCGACCACAATGCGTTGCATCGCGTGGCGCCGGCTGTCGTGGTAAGTCTCGATCAGGCGCTGCGTATCGCGCAGGATCGCCGCTTCGTCTTCGACCAGCCGGTCCGGCGGCAGTCCGCCTTGCGACTGGCCGACACTCATCGCGCCGCGTGCCGCATGGAAGCGCATGCCGATTATCTGCGCCGCCTCGATGCTGTCATCGAGCCGGCAACCGTTCGGAAAAATATACAGATGGTCGCTGGTGGTGGTGCAGCCCGACAGCATCAGTTCGGCCATCGCGGTTTGGGTCGACGCATGAATCATCGCCGGCGTCAGTCCGGCCCAGATCGGATACAGGTGGCCGAGCCAGTCGAACAGCGCGGCATCCTGCGCAGCCGGGACGGCGCGCGTCAGACTCTGGAACATGTGGTGATGGGTGTTAATCAGCCCAGGCAATACGACCTGTCCGGTTGCATCGATGACGGTGTCGGCGTGATCAGGCAATTCGGCGCTGAGGCCGACCTGCTCGATCACGTTGTCGCGGATGAAGACCGCGCCATCGGTAATTTCACGCCGCTGCGCGTCCATCGTCACCAGCACGCGGGCATGGCGGATCAACAGCGTGCTCATGCCTTCGGTGCGAGGTTAGGCTTGAAGTTGCGCAGAAAATCGAGCAGGATTTGCGCCGATAATTCGGCATCATCAGCGGTCATGGTTTCCAGCGGATTGTGGCTGATGCCGCCATTGCCGCAGCGCGTGAAGAGCATTGCGATATCGGTCAGAGTGACTAGCGCCATCGCGTCATGGCCGGCGCCGGATAACAGCTCAAAGGCCGGCACGCCGGCGCGTTCGGTGGCGGCGCTGAGTTGCTGCATCAGCCATGGCGCACACGGAGCGGCGGCGGCGCGCATCGTCAATTCGTGCTGCACGTCGATCTGACGTCGGGCGCAAATACTGTCGATGGCGTGCAAGATATCGGCCACGGCGGCTTCGCGCACCGCGTCATCGGCGGCGCGGATGTCGAGCGACAGGTGGCACACGCCGGGAATTACGTTGACCGAGCCGTTCGGTACCTGCAACTGGCCGACGGTACCAACCAGCGATGGGATGGTGCTGCAACGCTGTTCGACCGCGAGGATAATCTCGGCCGCCGCCGCCGCGGCGTCTTTGCGCATCGTCATCGGCGTGGTGCCGGCATGGCTGGCCACGCCGGTCAGCGTGAGCTGGTAGCGCGAGCTACCGGCGATTGAGGTGACGATGCCGACCGGTAGATTGCGCTGCAACAGCACCGGCCCCTGTTCAATGTGGACTTCGACGAAGCCAAGGTAATCGGCCGAATGGCGGGCGATGGCGGCGATCTGCGTGAAGTCGTGGCCGGCGTGTTCGAGCGCGTCGCGCATCGAGATGCCGTCGGCATCAGTGCGTGCCAGCAGCGACATGTCGAAGTGGCCGGTGATCGCATTGCTGCCCAAAAAGGTACTTTTGTAGCGCACGCCTTCTTCTTCGGCAAAGCCGATGACTTCGAGGTGGAACGGCAGGGTTTCGCCGCGTTCGTGCAGATGCCGGATCACCGCGATCGGCAGCAGGATACCTTCGCGGCCATCGTAGGTGCCGCCGTTACGCACCGTGTCGTAGTGCGATCCGGTCATCAGGGTTTTTGCCTGCGGATCGGCACTGCGGTAGACGCCGACCACGTTGCCGACCGCGTCGATGCGCGCGTCCATGCCGGCGTCCTGCATCCATTGCAGCAGTTGCGCAGCGGTCTTGCGGTGGGCGCTGGTCAGGTAGGCGCAGGTCAGGCCGCTGGCGTCATCGGACCAGGCACCGAGGGTGTCGCTCCAGCCCATGATTTGCAGGCCCAGCAACGGCTGGCAATCGAGCAGGTCGTTGAGGCGTAGTTCGGCGATGCGGTGGATCTGGCGCAGGTTTTCGGCGATCTCGTCACTGCGTTGCTGCTTTAGCCGGCGCGTGAAGGCGGCGATGATGGCCGCGCGCGATAAGCCGGTTCCATCCGGACCCTTGACCGCGATGATGAACGGAAAATCAAAACGTGTCCGGTAGTCGCCATTGCATTGCTGCAGTGTCGCGTAGTCGTCCTGGCTATACAGGTGCAGTCCGGCGGCGGCCTGCTCGCCGGTCGATTCGGTGGTCAGCACGGCCTTGCCGGCCAACTCCGGATGGGCGCGGATCAGGCTCAGTTGCTCGGCGTCGGTGGCGGCGCTGACGGTGACCTGCAACGCCATTTTCAGCGCGGCCAGCGTACGGAACGGGCGTGCTGCTGCGGCGCGTTCCGGTATCCATGCCGAGTGTTCGTAAATGCCGGCAAGCGTGCTGGCAAAGGTAGTGCTGTCGGTGTCGTTGAGCGTCGCTAAAGTAATTGTCATGCGGGTGCCCTTGCTGGATGTGTGGTGTGCCAATGATCGGCGATATCGATGCGGCGTGTGATCCACACCTTGTCATGGGCCTGGACATAGTCGAGGAAGCGGCTCAGCGCAGCAAGGCGGCCGGGCCGGCCGATGAGCCGGCAATGCAGGCCGACTGACAGCATTTTCGGTTGGTTCAGGCCGTCCGGGTCGCCTTCTTCGTAAAGCACGTCGAAGGCATCTTTCAGGTAATCGAAAAACTGCGTGCCGGTATTGAATCCCTGGGTCGCTGCGAAGCGCATGTCGTTGGTGTCAAGCGTGTAGGGTACAACCAGATGCGATTTGTGTTGCGGCGTGCCATCGGCGGCGCTGATCTCGACCTGTTGCCAGAACGGCAGGTCATCGGCATAACTGTCGGCGTCATAGCTGAAGCCGCCGTGTTCGACCAGCAGCCTGCGCGTGGCCGGCGAATCACGGCCGGTGTACCAGCCCAGTGGTGCCGCGCCGGTGAGCTCGCGTAGGATACGGATTGCTTCGGCCATGTGCGCCCGCTCGGTAGCGACATCGACCTGCTGGTAGCTGATCCAGCGCAAGCCGTGACAGGCGATTTCGTGGCCGAGCTGGCCGAAGGCAGCGACGGCTTCCGGATTGCGTTGCAAGGCCATTGCCACGGCAAAGATTGTCAGCGGTAATTGGCGTTGTTCGAACAGGCGCAGCACGCGCCACAGCCCGGCGCGCGAACCGTACTCGTACAGTGACTCCATGCTCATGTGGCGCATCGGAAAAGCTTGCGCACCGATGATTTCGGACAGGAAAGTCTCCGAGGCCGGGTCGCCATCCAGCACGCAATTTTCGCTGCCTTCTTCGTAGTTCAGCACGAATTGCAGCGCGATGCGGGCGTTGTCCGGCCAGTGCGGATGGGGCGGGCGGGCACCGTAGCCAATCAGGTCGCGTGGATAAGGCGGGGTTTTATCAGTCAAGCGTTGCCTCGTAACGGGTGGCGCAATGGCGCAAAAATTGACAGTGCAATGCGGTTGTTGATGATACCTATATGCCAAATGCTATAACGGCTGGCGCGTGCACCTATATGCTCCGGATGATAAGCAGTTTCACGTAGCCGATATGGAGGACAGGATGGGCAAACTCAGTACCCACGTGCTGGATATCACCAGCGGCAAACCGGCAGCCGGTGTCGTCATTGAATTGCACGCAATCGAACCGGCCGGGCGGCGCTTGCTGCGCCGTGTCGTCACCAACAGCGACGGGCGCTGTGAAGCGCCGCTGCTGGCAGGCGGCGACCTGCTGGCCGGCGCGTATGAACTGGTGTTTGACGCGGGTGCTTATTTCGAGGCACAAGGCGTCGTAGTGCCGCTGCCGCGCTTTGTCGATCGGGTCACGCTGGCCTTCGGCATCGCCAACCCGGCCGAAAATTATCATGTGCCGTTGCTGGTTTCGCCGTGGGCGTATTCGACCTATCGCGGCAGTTGATCAGCGCGATCAGCGCAGGCCGAGGACGTCCTGCATGTCGAACAGGCCGGTGGTCTTGTCGACCAGAAAACGGGCGGCGCGCAGGCTGCCGTGGGCGTAAGTGACCCGGCTCGACGACTTGTGTGAAATCTCGACGCGCTCGCCGATGCCGGCAAACAGCACCGTGTGATCGCCGACGATATCGCCGCCGCGAATGGTGGCAAAACCGATCGATGACGGATCGCGTTCGCCGGTGACGCCATGGCGCGCAAACACGCCGACGTCGTCGAGGTCACGGCCAAGCGTGTTGGCGATGACTTCGCCCATCTGGAGCGCGGTACCGGACGGTGCATCGACTTTCATGCGGTGATGGGCTTCAATGATTTCGATATCGTAGCCTTCCGAAAAACTCCTGGCGGCCATTTCAAGCAACTTCATCGTGACGTTCACGCCGACACTCATGTTGGGCGCAAACACGATCGCGGTACGCCCGGCGGCGGCGGCGATGGCGGCCTTGCCGGCCGCATCGAAACCGGTGGTGCCGATCACCATCTTGATGCCGTGTTCGGCGCAGTACGCCAGATGTTCCAGTGTGCCTTCCGGACGGGTGAAGTCGATCAGGATATCGGCATCGGCGAGGCCTTCGGCCAGCGTCGCGCAAATTGCCACGTCACTGGACTTGCCGAGGAAAGCGGTGACATCGGTGCCGATAGCGGGTGCGGTGGCGACATCAAGGGCGCCAGTCAGGCGCAGGTCGGCGGCGGCGAGAATGGTTTCAGCCAGCATGCGACCCATGCGCCCGGAGGCGCCGGCGATGGCGATTTTCAATGCAGTCATGGCGATGGTCCGGGAAACGTTATTGCGGTTGGCGGGCTGACGACGGTGCTACCGGCACCGCAGGTGCCAGCGGCTTGGCTTTTTCCGGCACGCCACCGGACAGTATTTCGAGGTAGTTGACTTCGGTTGGCAAATTACCGCCTTCGAAGCGGCTCACGACGCCATCCTTGAAGAACACGGTCACGCGGCTCGACAGTACCTCGTCGTTGCGCTTGAGCATGCGGAACACATAATCCCAACGGTCGGCATGGAAGATATCCGCGATCAGTGGCGTACCCAATGCAAAGCGCACCTGGTCCTGCGTCATGCCTTCCTTGAGTTGCAAGACCATTTCTTCTGACACAAAATTGCCTTGCGGGATATCGATACGGTACGGCGACAGGATGCCGAGGAAGCGGCGGGCGCTGGCCGGTGTGGTCCGTTTCAGGCCGGCATTGGCGTTGGCGGCGCTGGTCACTTCAGCCGGCGTGTCGATCGCTACTGTGCGTGCGGGCGCTGCGGCCAGGCCGGCCGGCGCTTCCATCAGCGGATTTTTGGACGCGCATCCGGCCAGCAGTGCGATACTCAGCAGGGCCATGAAAGCGCTGCCACGCAGAGCAGGACGAGGGGTAGGGCAGGTGAAAACAGGGAGCAGCATGTGCATTGAGAATCTCGATTGATTGAGCCGGAGCGCCAAAGCGCTATATCATAAAGCAGTTACCCATTACCCAGCCAAGAACATGTCCAACAATCCAGATGACCTTCGCGCCAGCGGCCTCAAGGCCACGCTGCCTCGCCTGAAAATCCTGGATATCTTCCATAACAGCAATGTGCGCCACCTGAGCGCCGAAGATGTCTACAAAATACTGCTTACCGAGAACATGGATGTCGGCCTCGCCACCGTGTACCGCGTGCTGACCCAGTTCGAGCAGGCCGGCTTACTCAATCGCAATCACTTTGAAACCAACAAGGCCGTCTTTGAACTCAACGAAGGCAGCCACCATGATCACCTGGTTTGTCTCGATTGTGGAATGGTCGAAGAGTTTTACGACGAAGATATTGAGCTGCGTCAGCAGAAAGTGGCCATCGATCGTGGCTTTACGATTGCCGACCATTCGCTGGCGATATACGGAAATTGTACGAAGAAGGATTGCGTGCACCGGCCGTAAATTGTTTGCGCGTCCGGCAAAATCTCCGGTCCGTAGCGTGGGCACAGCCTCACCGTGCCCACGTGCGCCTTAAGAATGACTCAGCGCGTTCGACAGCAACTTTGCCGTGATGTCGACGATCGGGATAACGCGCTCGTAGGCCATCCGCGTCGGGCCGATCACGCCTAGTGTGCCGACCACGCGACCGTTGATTTCGTACGGTGCCGTGACGATGCTCATTTGCTCCAGTGGCACCAGGCTCGATTCGCCGCCAATGAAAATTTGCACGCCGGTGGCGCGATTGGATAAATCGAGCAGCTGCAGCAGGCTGGTTTTTTGCTCGAACAAGTCAAACAATTTACGTAGCGAAGTCATATTCGACGACAGCTCGTTGACACTCAGCAGGTTGCGTTCACCCGAAATGATCACTTCGTCGCTGTTGTCTGCCATCGCATCGCTACCGACCTCGACCGCTGCTTGCATCAGCGGTGTCATGTCGTCACGCAGCTGGCGCAGTTCGTTTTGTAGCCGGTTGCGGACATCGCTGAAACTCAGTCCACCGTAGTGGAGGTTAATAAAGTTGGCGGCCTGGACCAGCTGCGACGGTGTGTAGTCGATATCGCTCAGTAGCAAGCGATTCTGGACGTCGCCATTGGGTGCGACGATCACCAGTAGTACGCGTTTTTCCGACAGGCGCAGGAACTCGATTTGCTGGAAGACCGATTCGCGGCGCGGCGTCAGTACTACGCCGGCAAATTGCGATAACGACGACAGCACTTGTGCCGCGCTGGCAATGACTTTTTGCGACGAGCCACTTTGGAGCCGTGTTTGCAGCCGCAATTCCAGCAGGCTTTCGTCGATTGCATCAACCGTCAACAGGGTATCGACAAAGATCCGGTAGCCACGCGGCGTCGGCACCCGCCCGGCAGAGGTATGCGGGCTGGAGACAAAACCCATTTCTTCGAGGTCGGCCATGATGTTGCGGATGGTGGCGGGCGACAGGTCGAGGCCGGAAATCCTGGCCAGCGCGCGCGAGCCAAGCGGCTGGCCGTCCGCGATATAGCGTTCGACCAGGGTTTTCAGCAGGGTTTGGGCACGGGCGTCTAATTGCATTTAGGTATTTTAACGAGCGATGGCAGGTGCGACCAGCATTATCCGGTCAGCCAGCCAGTGTTCCAGTTCAAACAGGCTGGTGCAACTTGCATCGGGACGGACATGCTCCGGCAGCACGCGGTCGAAGCGGTTCATCCAGACGGCGCGCAGACCGGCTTTTTGGGCACCGTCGACATCGAGCAGCGGATCATCGCCGACGTACACGGTTTCGGCCGGGTCGACGTCCAGCGCCGCGCAGGCCGCGTGAAAAATGGCGGGATCCGGTTTTGCACTGCCGAACTGATGCGCAGCGATCGAGATGCGGAAGTGACCGGCCATGCCGATAGCGGCGAGGTCGGCCGAGCCATTCGAAATCGTGCCGAGCGCCACTTGCCCGGCCAGTCGTTCCAGTGCCGGTAACACATCGTCATACGGAACCACCGCATTGCGGGCGTCGTTGAAGATGGTCATCGCGCCGTCAATGTGTACCGGGTCGGCACCGCTGGCATGGAATGCTTCGGTCAGACCGGCGTGGCGCAGGCCGGGCAGATCGATACGGAAGCGCGGTTCTTCCTGCATGAGTGCCATGCGACGGGCGCGTAGGGTCTCGATGCTGTGGTCCTGCGTAACGGCGGGCGCACGTTCGCGCAGCCAGTCGAATAGCAAGTTTTCGGCACGAATAATGGTCGGTACGATAGGCCACAGCGTATCGTCGAGGTCGAACAGGACTGCCTTGATCGGTGCTGGTTGCATGGCGTGATTCTCTTCGGGGTGAAATACGCAGGTTGGTCCACTGTCGGCTTACTTCAAGTGGGCAGCAAATTATGGTCTAATCCGAGGCATGTCGCTCCCCATTCCCTCCGGCTTGCCGGTTCCTCCGTTAAAAACTATCGCCATCGTCGGCAAACCGACTGCAGTAGGCATCACGCAATCGCTGTGCGAGATCGCTGATTTTCTGGTCGCCAGCGGTCGTGTTGTGGTGCTCGAACACGAGACGGCGCTGTCGACCGGCATGACCGGTTATCCGCTGATGACGCCAGAGCAGATCGGCACCAGCGCCGATGCCGCCATCGTCGTCGGCGGCGATGGCACGATGCTCGGCATTGCCCGTCAGCTGGCACCGTTCGATATACCGCTGATCGGCATCAACCAGGGGCGGCTCGGTTTCATGACCGATATTCCGCTGGAACGGATGATGCCGCTGCTGACCGATATATTTGACGGAAAAGTCGTCTCGGAGCGCCGCAGCCTGCTGGAAGGCGTGGTGTATCGCGAGGGCAAGCCGATCTTCAATGCGCTGGCCTTCAATGACGTGGTGGTGTCGCGCGGTGCCGGTTCCGGCATGGTCGAACTGCGCGTCGATGTCGATGGCCATTTTATGTATAACCAGCGTTCGGATGGACTGATCGTGGCGACGCCGACCGGGTCGACCGCCTACGCGCTGTCGGCTGGCGGTCCGTTGCTGCATCCGAGTCTGGATGGCATCGTGCTGGTGCCGATCGCGCCGCATGCGTTGTCGAACCGGCCTATCGTCTTGCCTGACTACAGCGAAATTATCATCACCGTTATCAGCGGGCGCGACACCAGCGTCAATTTTGATATGCAATCGCTAGCCAGTCTGCAATTGCATGACCGCATTGTGATTCGTCGATCGGCCCATACCATCACTTTTTTGCATCCGCCGGGCTGGAGCTATTACGATACCCTGCGCGAGAAGTTGCACTGGAATGAGTATCCGTCGGTAGAAGGCCGGCTAAAATAGCCACTTTGATTACGCCACCCGCAGGTCCCTGATCACCACGCCCCGGCCCACCTGAAAAGACTCTCCATGCTGCGCACTTTAACCATTCGCGATTTTGTCATTGTCGATCTGATCGAGCTGGATTTTTCGGCCGGTTTTTCCGTCCTGACCGGCGAGACCGGTGCCGGTAAATCGATTCTGATCGATGCACTCGCGCTGGCATTGGGCGGCCGCGGCGACGCCAGCGTGGTGCGCGACGGTGCTGCCAAAGCCGATATCAGTGCCGACTATTCGACCTATGCCGAAGCCGACGCCTGGCTGGCCGAGCACGACTTTGCCAGTGCTGACGGCGGTGTGTTGTTGCGCCGGGTCATCGATAATGCCGGTCGCTCGAAAGCCTACATCAACGGCATTGCCGCCACCGCGACGCAGTTGCGCGATCTGGGCGAATTGCTGGTTGATATCCATGGCCAGCACGCGCACCAGTCGCTGCTCAAGACTGAGGCGCAACGCCAGTTGCTCGATACCCAGGCTAACTTGCAGGAACAGGTCAGGGCAGTGGGTGTGGCCTACAAAAGCTGGCGTGCACTTGGCAAGCAGCGCGAAGAATTTGAAGTCAATGCCAGGAACGTGCTGCTTGAACGCGAGCGGCTTGAGTGGCAGGTAGGCGAACTCGACAAGCTGGCGGCGAGGGACGGCGAATGGGCCGAGATCACGACCGAGCACAGCCGCCTGTCGCACGCCGCGAGTCTGATTGACGGGGCGCAGGAAGCGCTGACCGCGATCTCCGAATCCGAATCCGATGCTGTGCCGATGTTGTCACAACTGACCGTGCTCAATCTGCGCCTGGGCAAACTGGTCGATATCGACGAAGGCCTCAAGCCGGTCCTCGATCTGCTGGAGCCGGCGCGTATCCAGTTGCAGGAAGCGGTCTATGCACTCAATGATTACCTCGGCCGGCTCGAACTCGATCCGCGTCGCTTGCAGCAAGTCGAGCAGCGCCTGAGCGACCTGCATTCGACGGCGCGCAAATTTCATGTGACGCCGGAAGAGCTGCCGCAGGAGTTCGCCGCGCTGTCGGCGCAATTGCGCCAGCTGGCGGACGCCAGCGACCTCGATGCGTTGCGTGTCCGGGAAGAAAAGCTCAAGGAAGTCTATCTCGCACTGGCAAAAAAATTATCGGTGGCACGCACCAAAGCGGCGCGTCTGCTCGGTGATGCGGTGACCAAAGCGATGCAGGAACTGAGCATGGCTGGCGGGCGTTTCGACGTCGCGCTGGTGCCATGTGCGCCGGCTGTGTTCGGTGTCGAACAAGTCGAATTTCTGGTCGCCGGTCATGCCGGCAGTGTGCCGCGCTCACTCGCCAAAGTCGCCTCAGGTGGCGAGCTGGCGCGTATCGCGCTGGCCATTTCGGTGATTGCCTCGACAGCCACGTCGACACCGACGCTGATCTTCGATGAAGTCGACAGCGGCATTGGTGGCGGCGTGGCCGAAGTCGTTGGTCGTCTGCTGAAAAAACTCGGGCAGGAGCGCCAGGTGCTGTGCGTGACGCATTTGCCGCAAGTCGCCAGCCAGGCCAATCAACATCTGCAAGTGAGCAAGTTCAATGCCGCTGGCAAGACCGTCTCGCGCATCGCGTCGCTCGACAATAAATCGCGCGTCGAAGAAATTGCCCGCATGCTGGGCGGGATCGAAATCACTGCGACTACACGCAAGCATGCGCGCGAGTTACTGGCGTCCTGATTCACTTAATTCATCCGACCTTCGTTCTTACATTCATCAAAGGCATCACCGCAATGGCATTCAATAAAGCCCCTGAGTACACCCACGGCAGCGCCGTCAAGACGGCTGTTGTACTGGTCAATCTCGGCACCCCCGATGAGGCCAACGCGCCATCGGTACGCCGCTACCTCAAACAATTTCTGTCCGATCCGCGCGTGGTCGAGATCCCGCGCGCAATCTGGTGGCTGATCCTGAACGGCATTATCCTGCCGATCCGCGCCAGCAAGTCCGCTGCCAAATACGCGTTGGTCTGGACCAAAGAAGGATCGCCGCTGAAAGTACACACCGAAAAGCAGGCCATGCTGTTGCGCGGCTACCTTGGCGAGCAGGGCCATGCCTTGCAGGTCGAGTACGCGATGAGCTACGGCAATCCGTCGTTACCCGATGTGCTTAATAAACTGCAGGTCGAAGGTTGTGACCGCATTCTGATCGTGCCGGCCTATCCGCAATATTCGGCGACCACAACGGCCTCGATCTTCGATGCGGTCACCAGTCACTATCGCAAGGTGCGCAATATTCCCGAGTTGCGTTTCATCAAGCATTATCACGATGATCCGGCTTATATCGACGCCTTGAAGGAAACCGTACAGGCGCACTGGCAGGCCAACGGGCGCGGCAACAAGCTGGTGCTGAGTTTTCATGGCGTGCCCAAGCGTACTTTGCTGATGGGTGATCCCTACCACTGCGGGTGCTACAAGACCGCGCGGCTGCTGTGCACGGCGCTGGGGCTGTCGAAAGACGAATTGCTGGTGACATTCCAGTCGCGCTTCGGTAAGGCCGAGTGGCTGCAGCCATACACCGCACCGACTCTGGTACAACTGGCGAAAGACGGACTTGAGCGGGTTGACATCATGTGTCCCGGCTTCACCAGCGATTGTCTCGAAACGCTGGAAGAAATTTCACTCGAAGCCAAACACGACTTCCTCGAAGCCGGTGGCAAGGAATTTCATTACATCTCGTGCGTCAACGAAGCACCGTCCTGGATTGCCGCGCTGGCGACCATCACGGCGCGCCATCTGCAAGGCTGGCCGACGCAGCAAAGCGCGGCCGAAAAAGAGGCGGTCAGTGCTCAGAACGTCATTGCCGCCAGCGAAGCACGCCGTTTGGGAGCGCCGAAATAAGTCAATCCGGCCAGGGATAATCCCCTTGCAAAAGTGTGGTATAGCCCCACTTGCCTAACACTTTATACTTAATCACATTATTGTAGTCACTGACTGTCGGAGGATTTTTAGATGCAAGACCAGGAAAAGCAACCCATTGTGAACCCACAGACAGACGAAAGCACGGCGCCGGCGCCGGAGCCGGAGCAAGAGATCAGTGGTGCCGAGCCATCACTGGAAAGCCGTCTCGTCGAAGCAGAAACCCGTGCCGCCGAGATGCATGATGCGTTCTTGCGTGCCAAGGCCGATACCGAAAATTTCCGCCGTCGCGCCCAGGAAGATATTGCCCGTGCCCACAAGTTTGCCATTGAAGGCTTTGCCGAAGCGCTGGTGCCCGTGATGGACAGCCTGGACATGGCGCTGCGCGTCGAGTCACCGTCGGTCGAGTCGCTCAAGGAAGGTGTCGAGATGACGCTCAAGCAGTTGTCGTCGGCATTCGAGCGCAACCGCCTGATTGAAGTGGCACCGCAACCGGGCGAAAAGCTCGATCCGATGAAGCACCAGGCCATCTCGATGGTGCCGGCGGATCAGGAAGCCAACACGATTGTCAGCGTGCTGCAAAAGGGCTACATGATCGCCGACCGCTTGCTGCGTCCGGCCTTGGTCACGGTAGCCCAGTAACGCATTACGACAAACGTATTACGACAAACGTATTACGACAAACTTAATACGAAAAAAGCACTTGAATGCCGCTTGAAAGTCCGCGGCGGCTCCCAATATTCAAGTCATAAAATCGACGCAAACGTCATCGTCAACTAATTATCCAGTCATTAAAGGAAAAAATATCATGGGCAAAATTATCGGCATCGACCTCGGTACCACCAACTCCTGCGTATCGATCATGGAAGGCGGCCAGCCTAAAGTGATCGAAAACGCGGAAGGCGCGCGCACCACGCCATCGATCATTGCGTATCTGGAAGACGGCGAAATTCTGGTCGGTGCACCGGCCAAGCGCCAGGCCGTGACCAATCCGAAGAACACGCTGTACGCCGTCAAGCGCCTGATCGGTCGCAAGTTCGACGAAAAAGAAGTGCAAAAAGATATCGGGCTGATGCCTTACCAGATCGTCAAGGCCGACAACGGCGACGCCTGGATTTCGGTGCGCGACAAGAAGCTGGCCGCTCAGCAGATTTCTGCCGAAGTGCTGCGCAAGATGAAAAAAACCGCAGAAGACTACCTCGGTGAAGAAGTCACCGAAGCCGTCATCACGGTACCGGCGTATTTCAACGATGCCCAGCGTCAAGCCACCAAAGATGCCGGTCGCATCGCCGGTCTCGACGTCAAGCGCATCATCAACGAGCCGACCGCTGCCGCACTGGCCTTCGGTCTGGACAAGAACGGCAAGGGCGATCGCAAGATTGCGGTCTATGACCTGGGCGGCGGTACGTTCGACGTCTCGATCATTGAAATCGCCGATGTCGATGGCGAAATGCAATTTGAAGTGCTGTCGACCAATGGCGACACCTTCCTCGGCGGCGAAGACTTCGACCAGCGCATCATCGATTTCATCATCGACGAATTCAAGAAAATCAACGGTATCGACCTGTCCAAGGATGCGATCGCACTGCAACGCATCAAGGGCTCGGCCGAGCGCGCCAAGATCGAACTGTCGTCGGCGCAGCAAACCGAAATCAACGAGCCGTACATCGCGATGGCCAACGGCGCACCAGTTCACTTGAACCTGAAGATGACCCGCGCCAAGCTGGAATCGCTGGTCGAGGAGCTGATCCTGAAGACCATCGAGCCATGCCGCACCGCGATCAAGGACGCCGGCGTCAAGGTCACCGACATCGATGACATCATTCTGGTCGGCGGCATGACCCGGATGCCAAAAGTACAGGAAAAGGTCAAGGAATTCTTTGGCAAGGATCCACGCAAGGATGTAAACCCGGACGAAGCCGTCGCCGTTGGTGCCGCGATTCAGGGCGCCGTGTTGTCCGGCGAGCGCAAGGATTTGCTGTTGCTGGACGTGACCCCGCTGTCGCTCGGTATCGAAACACTGGGTGGCGTGATGACCAAGATGATCCAGAAAAACACCACGATCCCGACCAAGTTCAGTCAGGTGTTCTCGACCGCCGACGACAACCAGCCGGCCGTGACCATCAAGGTATTTCAGGGTGAGCGCGAAATGGCTGCCGGTAACAAGGGCTTGGGCGAATTCAATCTTGAAGGCATCCCGCCATCGTCACGCGGCACGCCGCAAATTGAAGTCACCTTTGACATCGATGCCAACGGTATTCTCCACGTCGGCGCGAAAGATAAAGCCACCGGCAAAGAGAACAAGATCACGATCAAGGCCAACTCCGGTCTGACCGAAGAAGAGATCCAGAAAATGGTGCGTGATGCCGAAGCCAATGCCGAAGACGACAAGCGTCTGAAGGAATTGGCCGAAGCGCACAACCAGGGCGATGCACTGGTGCATTCGACCCGCAAGGCGGTCACCGAATACGGTGACAAGCTCGACGCGGCCGAAAAGGAGAAAATCGATGGCGCGATCAAGGATCTCGAAGCAGCCCTGAAAGGCAGCGACAAGGCCGATATCGATGCCAAGTCGGCCGCCCTGTCGAACGCAGCACAATCGCTCGGCGAAAAAATGTATGCCGATGCGCAAGCCAAACAGGCTGCAGCCGGTGCCGCCGGTGGTGCCGAAGGCGCGCCGGCGGGCGAAGCGAAAGCCAAGGAAGAAGACGTGGTTGATGCCGAGTTCAAGGAAGTGAAAGACAGCAAGTAAAATAGAGGTTTGTCAGGTCGGTCAGCGCCAGCTGCGCCGACTCGCCGAGTTGAGCAAAGCGCTCGACTCGGCTTTTTTGTTTAGATTCTAGAGGGCGCCGAACAATGGCAAAACGCGATTTTTACGAAATACTGGGCGTGGCCAAGAACGCGACGGACGAAGAAATCAAGAAGTCCTATCGCAAGCTGGCCATGAAATACCATCCTGACCGCAATCCCGACAGCAAGGGATCGGAAGATAAATTCAAGGAGGCCAAGGAGGCCTACGAGATGCTGTCCGATCCGCAAAAGCGCGAGGCGTTTGACCGCTATGGTCACGCTGGTGTCGATCCCAACATGGGCGGCGGCGGCGGTGGTGGTGGGTTCGGTGGCGCCGGTGCCGGCGGCTTCTCGGATGCGTTCGGCGACATCTTCGGCGATATCTTCGGTAATGCCGCACGTGGCGGCGGCGGCGGTGGTGGCGGTCGCAGTGCCGGACCACAGGTGTATCGCGGTGCCGACTTGCGCTACAACCTCGACATCACGCTCGAACAGGCTGCGCATGGTTTCGATACGACGATCCGCGTGCCATCGTGGGACAGCTGCGAAGTCTGCAGCGGTAGCGGTGCCAAGCCGGGGACGCAGCCGACCACGTGTCCGACCTGCGCCGGGCATGGCCAGGTGCGCATGCAGCAGGGCTTTTTCAGCATCCAGCAAACCTGTCCGAAGTGCCATGGTACCGGCAAGGTGATTCCCGATCCATGCGCGACGTGCGCCGGTGCGGGACGCATCAAGCGTAACAAGACATTGGAAGTGAAGATTCCGGCCGGTATCGATGACGGCATGCGGATTCGTTCGTCGGGTAATGGCGAGCCAGGCATGAACGGTGGTCCGCCGGGCGACCTGTATGTCGAGATTCATATCAAGCAGCACCCGGTATTTCAGCGCGAAGGCGATGACCTGCATTGCGAGATTCCGATTTCGTATGCGAAGGCGGCACTCGGTGGCGAGATCGAAGTGCCTACGCTCAGCGGTAAGGCGTCGTTCACATTGCCTGAAGGTACGCAGACCGGCAAGACTTTCCGGCTGCGCAGCAAAGGTGTCAAGGGTGTGCGCTCCGGTTACGCCGGCGACCTGTTCTGCCATGTCGTGATCGAAACACCGGTCAAGCTGACCGAGCGCCAGCGCGAATTGCTGCGTGAGTTTGAAGAGTTGACCAACGAAAGCGGCGCCAAGCACAGTCCGCAATCAAAGTCCTGGACCGAAAAGGTCAAGGGCTTCTTCGAGTAAGCGTGCTGCGACCCGATCACCGCCGCCCCCGCTCCGGGAGTCGGCGGTTTTTTTGCCGGATGGTTTATTCGCGCCGGAAAGGACCACATGACATCGCGTCAATCCCTGCGCTTACTGTTGTCTGTGTGCTTGCTGGTCGTCGCGCCGGTGCTGTTGCTGTCACCGGTGACGGTGCGGGCTGCCAATGTCGACGGCATCCGCTTTGACGACAGCGTGAGCGTGGCGGGTCAGGAACTCAAACTCAATGGCGCGGGGTTTCGTTTCAAGGCAATTTTCAAGGTCTATGCGGCCGGTTTATACCTGACCGCACGGTGTACCAGTTTGCCCGAAGTGCTAGCCGCCGGCGGCGCGCGGCGCGTGCGTCTGGTGCTGCTGCGCGATGTCAGTAGCGAGGAATTCAGGCAGGCTTTTCTTGATGGTATCCGGAAAAACATGGAGCGCAGCGAGAGAACCAGACTGGCGACCCAGCTGATGCGCCTCAATACTCTGTTAGGTGCGAGTGCCGGTCTTCGCAATGGTGACGTGCTCGTCGCGGATTGGATTCCCGGACTTGGAACCGTGTTCCTGCTCAACGGTCAGAAATTTGGCGACCCGTTGCCTGATCTGGCTTTTTTTAATGCCATCTTGAAAATTTGGCTAGGTGACAAGCCGGTTGATGTCGGACTCAAGCGCCTGATGCTGGGTGAAATTCCCGACGACAGTCTGCGCGGAAATCCGTGAGCGCTGAAAACAGGCAATAAACTATTTTTGTTAATTACTCGTGGGGAAAATTTCACATTACCGATGAAATTACGGCATACTTTGAGCCCATGAATCCCCCGCCACCAACCATGTCTGATCGCCAATTTTCCGGTACGCCTGCCGGGCCGGTGCTGCCCCCTGCCGTCATGCCGACCGTGGTGGTACTCGATGATCAGAGTACCGGTCGACTTATCCTGGCCGAGGTGATCAAGGGAATAGACCGGCGTATCCATATCGTGATGTTTTCCGACCCGGTCGAGGCAATCGATTACGTGCGGAAAAATCCGGTCGATCTCGTGCTGACCGATTTCAAGATGCCGGTACTCGATGGCGTCGAAACCATCCGTCAGTTGCGCTTGCTGTACACCTACGAACAATTACCGATCGTGATGACGACCGTTGTCAGCGACCGGGAAGTGCGCCACAGTGCCTTTGAGGCCGGGGCGACGGACTTCCTGATCCGGCCGGTTGATCCGATTGAATGTCGTGCACGTTGCCAGAATTTGCTAAACCTGCGCCAGCAATACCTGATCATAAGCAACCATGCGCTGGCACTCGAGCAGCGTGTGACCGAGGTCACGCGCGAACTGCGTCTGCGCGAGGTCGAAACCTTAGTTCGTCTGGCGCGCGCCTCCGACCTGCGCGATGCCGTCACCGGTGCGCATCTCAAGCGTATGGCCAAATACTCCGGCCTGATCGCGCGCCGGCTGGGCCTGTCCGAAGAGGAGGCCGAAACAATCGAACTGGCAGCACCCATGCATGACATCGGCAAGATTTGCATGCCGGATGCGGTCATGCACAAGCGCGACCTGCTCAATGCCGAGGAAATGGCGATCATGCAACGGCATGCGCACATCGGCCATGACATCCTCAAAGACAGTCCATCGCGCTTCCTGCAAGCGGCCGCCATCATTGCCCTGTATCACCATGAAAGATTCGATGGTAGCGGTTATCCGTTCGGCCTGGCTGGTGTGGCGATTCCGCTTGCGGCACGCATTGTTGCCTTGGCCGATGTGTTCGATGCACTGACTTCAGCACGACCCTACAAGGCCCCCTGGGAATGGACTGTTGCGCTCGATTTTCTGGTGGCGCAAAAAGGGCGGCACTTTGATCCTGAACTGGTCGACGTCTTCATTCGTCACGCCGACGAGGCTGCAGAGATATACCGCAGCCTGCTCGATCCGGCACCAATCTAGTCAGCATGCGCGCGCCTTGTCGGTGATGCTGAAACGTATCGCAGCCATCGGGGGCGGGCTGAGGCGCTTTTCGCTCCATCCCAACAGCGAGCACGAACAGGCGCTGGTACGCATCACGATGGCATCGTTCATTTCTGTGATGGTGCTGTGGCAGACTGCGATGGTGCGCGGCTCGGACTTCATGCTCCCGCTGATCGGATTTTTCCTGTGCCTGAGTGCGCTGATCCTGCTCGATATCCGGCTTCGTCCGCAGCCTGTGGTGGTGCGTCGCGTCATTGCCATTCTCAATGATGCAGGTGGCATCACGTGCGGCATGCTGTTTGCCGGCGAGCTGGGTATGCCGATCTATTTGTTCTATTTGTGGATTATTTTCGGTAACGGTTTTCGCTTCGGCAAACCGTATCTGTACGCGACCTTGCTGGCCTCGCTGGCGGGTTTGTCGCTGGTGCTGTGGCAGGTCGACTACTGGCAGCAGCATCGCGCGCTCGGGATTGGATTGTGGTGCGGGCTGGCTCTGCTCGGGCTGTATTTCAGTACGCTGGTGGCGCGTCTGACGCGCGCGCTACAGCAGGAAGCGGCGGCCAATCAGGCCAAGCGCAGTTTCATTTCATCCGTCAGTCATGAAATGCGCACGCCGCTCAATGCAATCATCGGTATGACCGATCTGTTGCAAGGGACGCGGCTTGATCGCGAGCAGGACGCGATGCTCGACAGCCTCGATACCGCCGCGCATCTGATGCTGGCGCTGGTTGAAGATGTGCTCGACTTCTCCAAGATCGAGGCCGGCAAGCTGGTCATCGAGGAAGCCGGTTTTGATTTGCCGCGGCTGGCGAACGGCATCATCGATCTGTTCCGTTACCAGGCCCGTGAGCGCGGCCTGGAACTCCTCCTCGAGCTCGATCCGGCCATTCCCCGCGGCTTGCGCGGCGATCCGCATCACCTGCGTCAGGTGCTGGTCAATCTGATGTCGAATGCGATCAAGTTTACCGAGCATGGCCACGTTGTTTTGCGCATCACGCAGACACCGGGTGACAGTGTGCGCGTACGCTTCGACGTCAAGGATACGGGTATCGGCATCGCGCCGGAAGCACAGACGCGGATTTTCGACAGCTTCATGCAGGCCGATGAGTCGACCACCCGGCGCTACGGTGGCACCGGTCTGGGTACGACAATTTCGCGCCAGCTGGTCGAGCTGATGGGAGGGCAACTCGGACTGCACAGCCAGGTCGGAGTCGGCAGCACATTCTGGTTCGAACTGGCGCTGTTGTCACAGTTGCCGGACGAGCCGGTCGAGGCTGTCGTGCCGGTCCGGCGGGCGCCATCGCCCGTTGCCTACGCGCTGCTGGTGGCCGACGACAATGCGACCAATCGCACCGTGCTGCGCATGATGCTGGAGCGCGCCGGTCACCAGTGCTGGTTGGCCGAGGATGGCGAGCAAGTGCTTGATTTACTCGAAGAGCAGAACTTTGACGCCGTCATCCTCGACATGAACATGCCGCACATGAACGGACTGGAGGCGACCCGGGCGATCCGCTTCACGACGCCGGCTGGCCGTCATCTGCCGTTGATCATGTTGTCGGCCGATGTCAGTGCCGAGACGCGCGCCGAGTGCGAGGTCGCCGGCATCGATCATTTTTTGCCCAAGCCGATTCGCATCAACGACTTACTCGATACGCTGGACCGGCTTATTGTCCGGCCCGACGTGCCGCTGCCTTGCGCTGGTGTGGCGCCGTTGCAGGTCATGCCGGTATCAGATGCCGCTGCGCTGGATGTCATCCTTGATCTGGCGACGCTGGCCGAGCTCGATGCGATCGGCCATGATCCCCATTTTGTCGACGGGCTGGTCGATGGGTTTGTGGCTGACACGCACGTGCTGATGCAACGCATCGGTATTGCCATGCACAACCACGAAGTGGGGGAGTTGCGTGATTTGCTGCATGCCTTGAAGGGGTCGGCGATGAGTATCGGTGCGCATGGGCTGCGCGACATCTGCGTACAACTTGAAGAGCGGTGTGACGCCGACCTGCGCTCCGGGTCCCTTGTGCTGGGCCCGCAGTTGACGCAGGTCGTTGCCCGCTTGCTCGACGCGCTGCAACAGTATCGCCAGTCGCGCGCCCGGTCTCATGCCTGAAACGGCAGCCCGGGTGACGACGTGCTCAAGCCAGTGCCACTTCCTGCCGGCTGGCTTCCTGCTGACGTAATTGCGAGCGCACCAGCCGACCCATCATTTTCAGGTCCTTGTCTTCCAGGCGCAGTGCCGCGTCGACCCAGACTTCCGTGATGCCGACCAGTTCGTCATACGAGACCGGCGTGGTGTGGCGGCGGCATTCGAACAAGGCACGCTGGCCATTGCGGCGGCGACTGTTGTGCCGGACGTAGTCGGTCACCGCAGCTTCGCCCCTGCCGCTCGGGACCACCAGATCGACCAGGCCCAGTGCGAGCATTTCCTGTGCGGTATAAATTTTTCCGCTGAGTATGATTTCCTCGGCCAGGCGCGCACCGACCCGGCGCGTCAGCAGGCTGTAGGCGCCCATGCCCGGAAAAAGGTTGAACAGGATTTCCGGGAAGCCCATACGCGCATGCTCTTCGGCGATCAGCACATGGCTGGCCAGCGCACTTTCGAAACCGCCACCGAGTGCTTCGCCTTGTAACAGGGTGATGGTGGTGATGTTGGTATCGAAACTGGTCAGGCGGTCTTGCAGCGTGTCGATGCACAGGCGCGCGTAATGCAGCAGGCCGGCGTGGTCGCGTGAGCGGATCAGTTGCATGAACAGCGCCAGATCGCCGCCATAACTGAAGATGTCCGGTGTGCGTGAGGCACCGACGTGGAACTCGACCGGATGCAGCACGTCATCAATTTCGATCTGGCCGTGGTTGGCCTTGAGCAGAGCACTGCTGCTGCGGATTTCATTGAGCAGGCCGATGTTGAAACACGGCACACCGGCAGCTTGCATGAAGGTCCACAAGACCTTGTTCTCCTTGTCGTACTCCAGGTCGATCTGGCGAAAAGGACGCACCGGAATGCCATTGGCAGTCAGCGGCAGACGCAGGTGTTTCAACTCGGTCATTGCATTCATGGTGGTTCGCCTTAGAAGTAGGTAGAGTTTGGTCGATGCAGGCAGGGGTCTGACAGACATCACGAAATCAAGTGTAAGCATGTCAATGCGTCATTAAAACGCAGAAAAGAATGCCTTTTCTTCAAGATAAACACGCTTATGAAAAGTTATTTTTAAAACTTTTTGTGAGTATTCCGGCCTGCTGCGGGTTGCGCCGGTTTGGCATGGCGACGAGGGCGGCGTGGTATCGTGCTCCCTCAATTTTTAAGTGAGTCCATTCTTGACCCCCACTCCAAAACGCCTGCTGCTGATCGGCGGCGGGCACGCCCATTTGTTCGTACTCGAAGCCCTGATCAAGCAATCCCCGGAAGTGCGTGCCCGACTCGATGTGACGCTACTGAGTCGCGAACTCGATACGCCTTACTCCGGCATGTTGCCCGGGCTGGTGGCCGGTCACTACCGCACGATGGAGTGTCATGTCGACTTGCGTGCGCTGGCTGCTGCGGCCGGTGTGCGGCTGGTGCAGGCAACCGTCCAGCGCCTGGATCTGACCGGCAACCGCGCCATCACGGACGAGGGCAGTTGGGAGTTCGATCTGGTCTCGCTGGATATCGGCTCGACGCCACCGGTCGATCGTATCCCCGGAGCCACCGCAACGGGTCTGGCAGTCAAGCCGATCGATCGTTTTTTGCAGCAATGGAATGCACTGCAAAGCCGGATCGACGAGCTGGTCCGGCCGGTCCACATGGTGATGGTGGGCGGTGGTGCCGGTGGCGTCGAACTGGTGCTGGCGATGTCCTACCGGTTGCGGGCACATCGCGATCAGGTCAAGTGGTCGCTGGTCAGTCGCGGTGAATTACTGCCCGGCTACCCGCGTCGCGCGGCGCGTTTGATGACGGCCCGGCTGGCCGCAGCCGGCGTCGCGATCCGCACCGGCAGCCCGATTGCGCGCGTCGAAGCCGATCATCTGGTGTTCGCTGACGGCAGCATTGCGGCGTGCGATCAGGTCTTGTGGGCGACCGGATCAGCGGCGGCGCAATGGCCATCGGCTGCCGGCCTTGCCTGCGTCGACGACGGCTTCATCAGCGTCAACCAGTACTTGCAATCGGTCAGTCACCCATACGTTTTTGCCGCCGGCGACATGGCCACCGACATCACGCAGCGGCGTCCGAAAGCCGGCGTGTTCGCGGTACGGCAAGGGCCGGTACTGGCAGCAAACCTGTTGCATCATGCGGCCGGACAACCGCTGCTGGCGTACCGTGCCCAGCGCCACTATCTGTCCATATTGTCCGGTGGCGGCCGGCACGCCGTGGCGTGCTGGTACGGCCTGGTCTGGCAGGGCAGCTGGGTCTGGCAATGGAAGAACCGGATCGACCGGCGCTTCATGCAGCGTTTCAGTCCGCCCTTCGAATCAAATGGTAAAAATCCGCCGGCAAGAAGGTAGAATCACGCGCGTTCCGATCCTTCCAGAAAGTACCCCATGACCGACCCCCTCAAGAGCAGCGACGCGCTGGAGCATCTGCTCCAGAACAATCGCAGTTGGGCTGCGTCGATGATCGACCGGGATCCTGATTTTTTCCGCAAGCTGGCGGCCCAGCAATCACCCAGCTATCTCTGGATCGGTTGTTCCGACAGCCGCGTGCCGGCCAATGAAATCGTCGACCTGTTGCCCGGCGAACTGTTCGTGCATCGCAATATCGCCAACGTGGTGTGCCATTCGGACCTGAACTGCCTGTCGGTACTCCAGTTCGCCATTGATGTGCTGAAGGTCAAGCATGTCATCGTTACCGGCCATTACGGCTGTTCCGGCGTGCATGCGGCGATGACCGGCCGGCGTGTCGGCCTGGCTGACAACTGGCTGCGCCATGTCCAGGACGTGCATCAGAAACACGAGCGTTATTTCGGTGACGTGATTCCGAAAGGTGAGCAACTCGACCGTCTGTGCGAACTCAATGTGATCGAGCAAGTCGGCAATGTCTGCCAGACCACGCTGGTGCAGGATGCGTGGGAGCGCGGCCAGGAGTTGACGGTCCATAGCTGGATTTACGGTATCAAGGATGGCTTGCTGCGCGACCTCGGTGTCACCGTCAGCAACCCGGAAGAGCTGGCCATCAAGATGCCTGCCAGCCTGGCAAGATACGAATTACGATAGGTTTGCCGGCGGGCATTACCATGTCAGCACTCCACGTTACAATGCGATCCCTGCCGGTTCACAAGACTGGCGGTGCTCCTCTTACTTGAACGAACAGGCACCCCATGTTTGGATTTTTTTTGCGCCGCGCAGGACTGGTGATACCGACCTTTCTTGGCATCACGCTGCTGGTGTTTTCCCTGATCCACATGATTCCCGGCGACGCCGTCGAGGCGATGTCCGGCGAGCGCGGTATGGACGCAGCACGGTATGCCCGTCTGCTGCACGAATTCGGACTCGACCGGCCCCTGTATGTGCAGTATTTCGATTACCTGTGGCATGTGCTGCAAGGTGACCTGGGCCGTTCGATCACGACGCAGGAACCGGTGCTGCGCGAATTCCTGACCCTATTCCCGGCCACCATAGAACTGTCGATCTGCGCGATGCTGGTGGCACTGGTGGTCGGCGTACCGGCCGGCATGCTCGCTGCCCTCAAGCGTAATACGGTGCTTGATTACTCGGTGATGGGTGTCTCGCTGACCGGCTATTCGATGCCGGTATTCTGGTGGGCGCTACTGCTGATCATGCTGTTTTCGGTCACGCTGGGCTGGACCCCGGTATCGGGGCGCATCGATATCCTGTTCGACCTGCCACCGGTGACCGGCTTCATGCTGATCGACAGTCTGCTGTCGGGCGAACCGGGTGCGTTCAAGTCGGCCGTGTCGCACTTGATCCTGCCGGCCATCGCGCTGGGCACGATCCCGCTGGCGGTGGTGGCGCGCATGACGCGCTCATCGATGCTCGAAGTGCTGCGCGAAGATTATGTCCGCACCGCGCGTGCCAAGGGCCTGTCGCGCTGGCGCGTGATCGGTGTGCATGCGCTGCGTAATGCGCTCATTCCAGTCATCACGGTGATCGGTCTGCAAGTCGGCACGCTGCTGGCCGGCGCGATCCTGACCGAGACCATTTTTTCCTGGCCGGGGATCGGTAAATGGCTGGTCGAAGCGATCCGGCGACGTGATTATCCGGTGGTGCAGGGCGGCATCCTGCTGTCGGCTACCATCATCATCCTGGTTAACCTGATCGTTGACGTGCTGTACGGCGTCATCAATCCACGCATCCGGCACGGCGCATGAGTACCGTCCACACCGGGCCGCAAACAACGCCGCAAACGCCACCGCACCCGCTGCGCGAACTCTGGAGTTACTTCAGCCAGAATCGCGGCGCGGTAATCGGTCTGGCGGTAGTGATCCTGCTGGTGCTGATCGCGCTGTCAGCCGACCTGATCGCGCCGTATTCGCCGATCGAACAGTTCCGTGATGCGACGCTGGCGCCGCCGATGTGGCAGGCCGGCGGCAGCAGCAAGTTCATTCTCGGGACCGATCCGGTCGGGCGCGACATGCTGTCGCGCTTGATCCATGGCACGCGACTGTCGCTGGTGATCGGGCTGGTGTCGGTGACGCTGTCGCTGACCATCGGCGTCATCATCGGCCTGGTTGCCGGGTTTTTTCGCGGTGTCGTCGAAGTTGCGCTGATGCGCTTGATGGACATCATGCTGGCGCTGCCCAGCCTGCTGCTGGCGGTGGCCGTGGTGGCCATCCTCGGGCCTGGCCTGATGAATGCGATGTATGCGATTGCCATCGTGATGCTGCCGCATTACGCGCGCCAGACCCGCGCTGCGGTCATTGGCGAAATGCAGAAGGATTACGTCAATGCCTCGCGCATCGCCGGTGCCGGCACGCTGCGGCTGATGTTTAATTGCGTGCTGCCCAATTGCGCCGCACCGCTGATCGTGCAAGCCACGCTGGGATTTTCCAGTGCCATTCTCGATGCCGCTGCGCTTGGTTTTCTTGGACTCGGCGCGCAACCGCCGACGCCGGAATGGGGCTCGATGCTGGCCAGTGCGCTCGAATTTATCCAGAGCGCCTGGTGGGTGGTGACCTTCCCGGGCCTCGCGATTCTGGTCTCGGTGCTGGCCTTCAATTTGATGGGCGACGGTTTGCGTGACGCGCTCGACCCGAAACTGAAACGGTGACGACGATGGCACTTCTTGAACTGCACAACCTGCGGGTCGAATTCGGCTCGGAAAATTCTCCGTTCACCGCGGTCGATGGCCTCGACCTGACGATTGCCGAAGGCGAAGTCGTCGGTATTGTCGGCGAATCCGGCTCCGGCAAAAGTGTGACCTCACTGGCATTAATGGGCTTGATCGATTATCCGGGCCGGGTCACGGCAACCCGCATGGCCTACGATGGCCGCGAGTTGCAGAACATGTCCGAACGCGAGCGGCGCAGCCTGCTTGGCAAGGACATCGCGATGATCTTTCAGGATCCGATGACCAGCCTCAACCCGTGCTTCACGGTGGCCTATCAGCTGATCGAAACCTTGCGCGTGCACCAGCGCGGCAGCAATGCGGTGATGCGTGCCAAGGCGCTCGCACTGCTGCAGCAAGTCGATATTCCAGACCCCGAACGCCGTCTCGATGCCTACCCGCACCAGCTCTCCGGCGGAATGAGCCAGCGCGTGATGGTGGCGATCGCGATTGCCTGCAATCCGCGTCTGCTGATCGCCGACGAGCCAACCACCGCGCTCGATGTGACGGTGCAATCGCAGATGCTGGAATTGCTCTTGCAGTTGCAGCGCGAGCGCGGCATGGCACTGATGCTGATCACGCATGACTTGAGCGTGATCGCGCAGACCGCGCAGCGGGTCGTCGTCATGTATGCCGGACAGGTGTTCGAGACCGGTCGCGTGCCGGCTCTTTTCAATGCGCCACGCCATCCGTACACGCAAGCCTTGCTGGCGGCGCTGCCCGAACACAATGTCGGACGCGCGCGGCTGCAGACCATCCCCGGCGTCGTGCCGGGTCAGTACGATCGCTCCGAAGGCTGTCTGCTCAGCCCGCGCTGCGCCTACGCCACGGCGTTGTGCCGTACCGAGCGCCCGGCGCTGAGCGGTCCGGTCGACGCGCAAGTGCGCTGCCATTTTCCGCTCGACGCCAGCGGTCAGCCTACCAACAACTGGCATCAGGAAGAGGTCGCACCATGACAGACGCCGTTGCATTGCTCGAAGCTAAAAATCTGACCCGGCATTACCCGGTATCGCAGGGTTTGCTGCGCCCCAAAGTCTGGGCCCGCGCTCTCGATGGCGTCTCGTTCACACTGGAAGCCGGAAAAACGCTGGCCGTCGTCGGCGAGTCCGGTTGCGGCAAGTCGACGCTGGCGCGCCAGGTCACGATGATCGAGCCGCCCAGCGCGGGCGAATTATGGATGAACGGTGCCAATGTCGCCACGGCCGATCGTGCCACGCTCAAGCGTGTGCGTCCGCTGGTGCAAATGGTGTTTCAGAATCCGTATGCCAGCCTGAATCCGCGCAAGAAAGTCGGCGCGATGCTCAGTGAGCCGCTCGAGATCAATACCCGTCTGGACAAGGCAGAACGCACGGCCAAGGCACTGGCGATGATGGCGCAGGTCGGTTTGCGACCCGAACATATCAGCCGGTATCCGCACATGTTTTCCGGTGGCCAGCGTCAGCGTATTGCGATTGCGCGGGCCTTGATGCTGGACCCGAAAGTGATCGTCGCCGACGAGCCGGTGTCGGCGCTCGATGTCTCGATTCAGGCGCAGGTGCTGAATCTGCTGATGGATTTGCAGCAGGCCAGCGGCGTCGCTTACCTGTTTATTTCGCATAATCTGGCGGTGGTCGAGCATATCGCCGACGACGTGATGGTGATGTATCTGGGGAAGGCCGTCGAGCACGGCAGCAAGGCGCAGATTTTTAGTCGACCCCTGCATCCTTACACGCGGGCTTTGCTGTCCAGCACGCCGCGCATTGACCCGGCGCAGCGTCAGGAAAAAATCGTTCTCACAGGGGAGTTACCGTCACCGATAGCTCCGCCGCCCGGCTGTGCATTTAATACCCGTTGTCCGTTTGTGCAGGAACGCTGCCGCATCGAGGAACCGGCGCTGGCACCGTTCGATGGCCGTCTTGTGGCGTGCCATCGGGTTGCCGAAATTAATTAGTCACCACACGTATTTCATAACGCATCAGGCTCAGCCGCCGAACAGGTCATCCTCGTCGGTTTTCCGTTCGCGCGCTTCTTCAATCATGCGGCGATCCTTGATGCGTTTGCGGATGATGACGGCATGCTGCTCTGCGGTCATCGGCGGTGCAGTCATGATTTCCTTGAGCTGCGCCGTATTGGTGTAGTTGTTCTTATTGAGATTGTTCAATTCAAAGACTCCATTGAAAGTCGATCTGCAATAATTGCCCGCTCTGACTTCGGCGGGAGTCACTTCATCAGCCTGTCCGTTCACCCGCCTGCGCGGGGCAACTTTTCGGACCAGCCTATTCTGCCACAAACAATGACACCAACAGGTGTTGCATTCCGGTACAGCGATCAGCGTCCGGATATTTTCAGCAGGGCTGCGTCGCGACGACATGTTGTGCGCTGCGTCATGCCGGAATCCTTGCTATTGCATCGGACCTTTTTTTTCTCGTCAAAAATATGTTGCGTCGCACTTGATTTTCATCAAATGAATCGCGCGCAATCTTCTGCTGCGTCAATGCCGCTCCTCTAGCCGTGGATTATAAAATGCGTAATACTCAGAACGTTTGCGAAAATAAAGGCAAATTTCGGGCCGTCGCAGAATTCGTACTTTTGTGACCCGTCAGCAGGAATTGCCACCATCACCATTTTTGGAGAATTCAATGAATGAAGTCGTCATCGTCGCAGCCCTCAGAACAGCAGTCGGTAAATTCGGCGGCACGCTGGCTAAAATTCCTGCGGTAGATCTTGGCTCCCATGTCATCAAGGGCTTGCTGGCCCGGACCGGTATTGATCCGCGCCTGATCAGCGAAGTCATCATGGGGCAAGTGCTGACCGCCGGGTGCGGACAGAATCCGGCGCGCCAGGCGCTGATCCACGCCGGTCTGCCCGACATGGTGCCGGGCATGACCATCAACAAGGTTTGCGGCAGCGGTCTCAAGGCGACCCACCTCGCCACGCAGGCAATCCTGTGCGGCGACGCCGACATCATCATCGCGGGCGGTCAGGAAAACATGAGCGCCTCGCCGCACGTACTCAATGGTTCACGCGATGGTTTCCGCATGGGTGATGCGAAGCTGGTCGACACCATGATCGTCGATGGCTTGTGGGATGCTTTCAATCAATACCATATGGGCACGACGGCTGAAAACGTCGCCAGGAAATACGAGATTTCCCGTGCCGAGCAGGACGCCTTTGCCATGGCTTCGCAAAACAAAGCAGAAGTCGCGCAAAAAGCCGGCAAGTTCAAGGATGAAATTCTCGCCCTCGAAATCGCCAGCAAAAAAGGTAATTTCCAGTTCGACGCGGATGAATATATCAAGGCAGGCACCACGCTCGAATCGCTTGCCGGTTTGCGGCCGGCCTTCGCCAAGGACGGCACTGTCACAGCCGGCAATGCGTCCGGTCTTAATGATGGCGCTGCTGCCGTGATGATGATGTCGGCGGCCAAGGCTAAGGAACTTGGCCTGACACCACTGGTGCGTATCAAGGCCTATTCGTCGGCTGGTGTGGATCCGAGCATCATGGGTATGGGTCCGGTTCCTGCCGCGCAGCTGTGTCTGAAAAAAGCGGGCTGGACGCATGCTGATCTCGATCTGATGGAAATCAACGAAGCCTTCGCTGCGCAGGCCATCGCGGTCAACAAGCAGATGGGCTGGGATACCAGCAAGATCAACGTCAACGGCGGTGCCATCGCGCTGGGCCACCCGATTGGCGCGTCAGGTTGCCGCATCCTGGTGACGCTGATTCACGAGATGATCCGGCGTGACGCCAAGCGCGGTCTGGCCAGTCTGTGTATCGGCGGCGGCATGGGCGTGGCACTGGCAATCGAGCGTTAAAATTCCGGTCAGTAGCCTATTCAAATGGTTAAAATGTCGAACCTAATGGTTGTAAATTATAAATAACAGGAGACAAAAAATGGCACGTGTAGCACTGGTTACTGGCGGTATGGGCGGGTTGGGCGAGGCTGTTTGCATCAAACTCGCAGCACTCGGTTATCAGGTCGTGACGACCTATTCACCCGGCAACACCAAGTCGGAAGCATGGCTGGCCGAAATGGAAAAATTGGGCTACAACTTCCGTGCTTATTCCTGTGATGTGGCTGATTACGATTCGGCTGCGGCGTGTGCAGAGAAGGTTGCGGCCGAGATTGGTCCGATCGACGTGCTGGTCAATAATGCCGGCATCACGCGCGACATGACGTTCAAGAAAATGGACAAACCAAACTGGGATGCGGTGATCGGTACCAACCTTGATTCGGTGTTCAACATGACCAAGCCAGTGTGTGACGGGATGGTCGATCGTGGCTGGGGTCGCATCATCAATATCTCGTCGGTCAATGGACAGAAAGGTGCGTTCGGCCAGACCAACTACTCGGCCGCCAAGGCCGGCATGCATGGTTTTACGAAGGCGCTGGCGCTGGAAGTGGCGCGCAAGGGTGTCACCGTCAACACGATCTCGCCGGGTTACATCGGTACCAAGATGGTGATGGCTATTCCACAGGAAGTCCTCGACAGCAAAATCATTCCGCAAATCCCGATGGCACGTTTGGGTAAGCCGGAAGAAGTCGCCGGACTGGTGGCTTATCTGGCGTCGGATGAAGCCGCATTCCTCACGGGTGCCAACATCGCGATTAACGGCGGACAGCACATGAGCTGATCGCTGGTTGCAAACAAAAAAGGCGTCACCTCGTAGTCGGGGTGACGCCTTTTTTTATACCGTCAGGTTAATCCCGGGGGCCGTTGTCGACCAGTGCCTGCAATTGTTCGACCAGTGCCGGCATACGTAAGTAGCCTGAGGTGACCATATCGAGATGGCCATTGCGTTCCAGCACCAGCATTGGAAAGCCAGTGATTTTCCAGGCTTTGGTCTGAACGAAATCAGCATGCGTGGCGAGCACAATTTTTTCTGATGCCCACAGTGTTTCGAAAGCCTCTGCCCCGGTCGGGATGCCCGCGGCGGTCAGGGCTGCGCTGGCGATATCGGCGAGCACGGCACCCCGGGTGACGTCGCGGCCATCGACATAAAAAGCTTGCTGGATCGCGTTGAACACGGCAAGCGTCGCTTGAGGTGCCAATGTGCGGGCAGCGACGACCGCGCGGCAAGCGGGTTCCGTGTTGTAGATAAAGCCGGGTTGCTCGATCGCATGGTCAGAGAATGGTAAGCCACTGGTCTCGTGGACTTTTTTCCAGTGCGTCATCAGTTCGGCTTTCATGGAGTCATCCATGTGGTCGCTGTTGTAGGCGCGCAGTCCGCCGAGCACGATCTCGACGGGAAGCCCGGGCAGACCGTCCAGCAGGGCGGTCAGTTCCGGGCCGAATCCGTAACACCAGGAGCACATCGGATCAGCGATATAAATGAGGTTGGGCATCGCCATGCTCTTTCAAAAGTGAAGGTCACCGAAGTGTAAGGGATGGTGCCTGTTCCAGCGGAATAATTTGACACAGATTAAACCGACGCCGGGTTTATTGGACGTCGGTGCGACGGCCCTTGCCAGCGGTTGATTTTCAGACGGGGTGTCAGCTAGTATTAACTTGCCTGAAAAATGAGTCACTTTAGGTGTAAGTAGTTGGTCTGAGTTTGCGACTACACTCCAGTTTCACCGTAAGCCATGAAGAACATCCCTCCATTTTTAAAGGAAATTATTATGAATGCACGTCAAGCGTTGTTCGCCACCGCCCTGTCCGCTTTCTGTGTCGCGGGTATCACTACCACCCATGCCGCTAGTGCTTCTGCTGACAAGGAAAAATGTTTCGGTATTTCCAAAGCCGGTCAAAATGATTGCGCCTCGGTTACCGGTAGCCATTCTTGCGCCGGCCAGGCCAAGAAAGACATGGATGCCAGCGAATGGAAATACGTCGCCAAGGGTACTTGCGAAAAAGTCGGTGGCAAACTCACTGTTTCGAAGTAATCGCCCTACCTCATGCTCTCCTTTCCTGCGCCGGGCCAGCCGATGTTTGCGCAACCCGGTGTCGGAATCGGATTGCGGGCACCGCACTATCGTGACTTTCTGGACCAGCGGCCCAAGGTCGACTGGCTGGAAGTCCATACTGAAAATTACCTGAATGCCGGTAGCTGGGACGCACATGTGCTGGACCGGTTACGGCAGGATTATCCGATCAGTCTGCACGGCGTCGGCTTGGGGATCGGTTCCGCGACGGGTTTTTCGGAGCAGCATTTGCAGCGTGTCTGCGACACGGTGCGCCGCGTTGATCCGGTACTGGTGTCCGAACATTTGTGTTGGGGTGCCGTTGATGAACGCCACCTCAATGACCTGCTGCCGATGCCGCTGACGGCAGCGGCGTTGCAACTGGTAGCAGAGCGGGTCGACCGGATTCAGCAAGCGCTGGGACGACGCCTGTTGATCGAAAATGTTTCGACGTATCTGCGTTTCCGCGCCGATACGATGAGCGAAGCGGAATTTCTCGCAGCTCTATCGCGCCGTACCGGCTGCGGCATCTTGCTGGACCTCAATAATCTTTACGTCAATCAGTGCAACCATGGTGAAGATGCGCTGGAGGCGCTCGCCATCTTATCCGGCACGAGCATCGGCGAATTCCATCTAGCCGGGCATCTGGTGACAACCGATGCGGTCATCGACAATCATGGCGACCGGGTTGCCGCGCCGGTCTGGGAGTTATACCGCGCTGCCTTGCGGCGCTTCGGACCGATCGCAACGCTGATCGAATGGGATACCGACATTCCTGATATTGCCGTGCTGCTTGATGAGGCCCGGCGCGCAAGCGACATCGTCGCAACAATTGTCGCGTCACCGCAGGACGAAATACTGGCCCGAAGCCAACACCAGATGGCGACCGCATTATTCGATCGCGCTGCCGAAGCCGGGGCCATCGGCTTGTTTAACGGTGATGCGCAACAGGTGAGTCAGCGCCTTGCGCTATACCGCGGAAACCTTGTCGCCACCGGCGACAAGGCGCTTGCCGCAGCCTATCCCGTCTTGCAAGCGCTGGTCGGCGGGGAGTTTTTTTCTGCGCTGGCGCGTGCTTTCGGGAAGCAGCAGCCGTCAACCAGCGGCGACCTGAATCAGTACGGTGAAGGTTTCGCTGACTTTCTGTCGGGTTTTGCGCATGTTGCCGAGTACCCGTATTTTCCTGATATGGCGCGCTGCGAGTGGGCGATACATCGGTCGCATTACGCCGCCACGGCGGCACCGTTCGATCCTGCGCCGTTAGCAACCTGGACCCCTGACCAGTTCGATCAGGCGCATTGCCGCTTGCATCCTGCCACGCAATTACTGGCGTCGCGCTGGGCCATTGCCGAATTATGGCTGGCACATCAGCCTGGCAGCGCTACGGCATTTCCGGATGTGCTGGAAGTGCCCTGTTTTGCGCTGGTGGTTCGGCCGCAGTGGCGCGTTAGTTTGCTGCCGATCAGTCAGGCTGCGCATGCCGCGCTCGACCTGCTGCAGCAAGGAGCAACGCTAGGCGCCGCGGTGGATGCGGCGCTGGCAATCGATGCGGGCTTTGATCTGGGGTTGCACTTGCAACAATGGCTGCAACAGTCGGTGCTGGGTGCGATCGATCCTTAATTTTCTTTCACTGGAGTCATGAATCATGGAAAGTTTCTTGCGGTTGCATCGTCGTGTCGCGTGTTTTGACCAGGTTCTTGTGGCGATGGGTGGATCACTGGTAGCGTTGGCAATCCGCCTGTATGTCGGCTGGCAGTTTTTCAAATCCGGATTGGTGAAGATCAGTGACTGGGACGCGACGCTGTCACTGTTTCGCGATGAGTACCATGTGCCGCTGCTGCCGCCCGAACTGGCTGCTGTGATGGGGGCGGGGGGCGAGCTGTTTTTTCCGGTATTACTGCTGCTTGGTCTGTTTTCCAGACCGGCGGCTATCGGTCTGTTCGTCGTCAACCTGATGGCTGTTCTGTCGTACCCGCAGTTGTTCATGTTCGAGTGCCCTGCCGCCGTCAATGACCACGCTTTTTGGGGCGCACTATTGCTGGTGGTGGTGGCTTACGGTCCCGGCAAGGCCTCTGTCGATGCCTGGCTGGAAGCTCGTATCAGGACCTGACCCACGAGGTCAGGCGCGGCTGGGTTGAGGTACGGAATTCGAGATTGGTGATGCCGAGCGCACCGGCCGGACCCGTCAGAAAACCAAGGCAGGGCTTGACCGGGAACAGGAAATTATCGCGCAGGTAAATGTCAGTGTGGCAGTTCGCGCTGGCGTTATACAACTGCGGCTTGATTTCCTGCCAGACTGCTTCGCCGATCCAGCCGTACAGAAACAACTGGTTCGGATACAGCGCGCTGTCCGAATCCAGATAGCCTTTCTGGCCCGGCTGCAATGCCGGGTGAGGCGGCGGGCCGTCACCGATCGACAGATCGATCCAGCCATCGTTGATCGAGTAGATCTGTTGGCTTTCGTAGCTCGATGGCTTGAGCAGCAGTTGCCATTTACAGCTGAACCCGGCGCGCTTTTCGAGACGGTTTTTTTCGCTCCACATGGACAGGCCGTCACTGACCGTTAGCTGAGTGCGAATAATCTGACCCACCAGCGACGGTTCGTAGGCACGGACCGCATCGAGGTTTTCGTGCAGATTCCAGAACAGCCATTTGGTGCGGTCTGCATCGGACATTTCCGCCAGTGCTGACAACGGTTGCGTACCGTAAGATTCGCGCGTACGCATCACATCCCGGCGCAATTTTTCGTTTAATTCTTCGAGTTCGGTATCAGATTTCCTGGCTGATTCAGGGTTCATCAATGACTCCATAAAGGTGACTTCGATCAATCATTTTAGGAGACATTTTTGAAACCACAATGGGTAATTGCTGCCCCTGTCTAGTTGCTGGTATTGAGCTGGTTCGCCAGCGAAGCAGCGCGCTCCCGACCTGCCGGGCTGAGCGTGATGTGCAGACTGCCGCTATGGACAAACAATGTTTTTTCACGCTTTAGTGTGGCCGAAAAATTGTTCGAGTCATGGCATGCCTGTTCCTTGCAGACGGCGCGAATGGTATCGAGCGTGGTGTGCTCGGCGCCCATCAGTGCATTCGCATGGGCTACCAATAACGCGGCGTTGACGGTCTTGTTGGCCATGTTATTGCCAGGGAGGTCTTTTAGCAGCTGTAATTTGCCATCTGCCTGCGTGTACAGATTGGCGAACTTTTCCAGCGCCTGCGGTGCCAGCGTGCCATTCGCCGGCTTTGCTGTCGCGACACTTTCCTGACCGTTGCGCCACTTTGCACTGCTGGCGACCACCTGGCAAATGACTGTCTTGAGCCGGTTGAGCTGGTCTGCAACGAACAATTCGCTACCTTCGATTTCTATGATTCCTTCACGTGCCGAGACAACCACACGTGCCTTGCTGTTTGAAGAATCAGTGTCTTCACCGACCTTGATTGACATGACATTCCCATCGAAAAAATAAAGAAAAGGATCGCTGCCTGACCGTCTGAAAAAGTGGCGCGCGACACCATGATTGCGCTTCCAGTGACGACAACGCCGGTACGGCGTGGAACGTGAATCCATTTTCACTTCAACGATAACGGTTTGTTATTTATAAGTAATTTACGCAGGGCGTATTTTGATAATGCGCAATGTGCAAATGTGGAGCGGTTGGATTTACGTCGTAAATACTGGTTGCACGTTTAAGTGGTGCCATGACAGGGTTGGTTCGGCGGCGATGTCAGTTATTTTTTCGGCGTGATGCCAGATGGATTGATTCCATCGGCATCCTGTTCCGCAGAGGGTCGGGATGCCGGGCAGGAAATTACAACTGGCGCGCTTTGAACGTATCGCAATCGGTCACAAGGCCGGTGGCAATGCCGCGTTTGAACCAGCGCACCCGCTGGGCTGAAGTGCCGTGGGTGAAGGAGTCAGGGATAACTTGTCCTTGTGCCTGGCGTTGCAGTGCATCGTCACCGATGGCGCTGGCGGCATTGAGCGCGGTCTCGACGTCGCCGCGTTCAAGGATGGCGCGCGCCTCGTTGGCATGGAACGCCCAGACGCCGGCGAAGCAGTCGGCCTGCAACTCCATGCGCACCGACAGCGCATTGGCGCGGGTTTGGGTCGCGCCGCGACGGGCGGTGTCGACCTTGCCGGAAATGCCCATCAGGTTTTGTACGTGGTGGCCAACTTCATGGGCGATGACATAGGCCTGGGCAAATTCACCCTCGACCTTGAAGCGTTCGCGCATCAGTTGGTAAAAGCTCAGGTCGATGTAAATTTTCTGGTCGGCGGGGCAATAAAACGGACCGGTGGCGCTCTCACCCTGGCCGCAGCGGGTCGAGGTCCGGCCACTGAAAAGAACCAATTTGGGTTTCACATAGTTGCCGCCCTCAGCACGGAACTGTGCAGTCCAGACATCTTCGGTGTCAGCCAGGACGACGCGCACAAAACGTGTTGCTGCGTCGTTCGCAGGAGGCCCTTTGACGGGAGCTTGCTGGGCCGGTGTGATGCCGCCACCACCGCCACCACTGAGCAGACTGATGACCGTCATCGGATTAATACCGAAAAAATAGGATGCCAGCAGCGCCACGGCAATCGTGCCGATGCCGACCGAGCGTCCGCCAAAGCCGCCACCGCCGCCGCCGTCACCGTCACCGCGGCGGTCTTCCACATTGTCGCTCTCGCGATTACCGTCCCATTTCATGTCGACATTCTCCTGCCATGTGTTGTGTTGGTAGCCTGTGCAAGTTGCTCAGAGCGCCTGAATAATGCGCCGGAATGTCAGGTTGATGCGCGCATCGCATGCGTTGCGTGATTTATCGACCGCATGTTTCCAGTGCCGTTGCGTCGGACCGGCCATCAGCAGCAGGCTGCCATCGGTGAGTGCCAGCATCGTGGTCGGCAGTTCCGCTCGCGTTTTGTGCCGTAACTTGAAGACCCGCGTCGCACCCAGGCTCAACGACGCGATCACCGGTGCCGGGCCGAGGCTGGCTTCGTCATCGCTGTGCCAGCCCATGCTGTCCTGCTCGTCGCGATACCAGTTCAGCAGTACGCTGTTAAAGATCACGCCGGCGATGTGCTCGACGTCTTGCTTGAGTCGGGACAGCAGCGGAGTCCACGGCTGCATCGGTAACGTCAGGCCCGAATACGTGTACGCCAGTCCGGCATCGCCGTGCGCAGCGACCAGTCGTGGTTGCCAGTGCTGCTTGCCAAACAGCGTGATTTGCTCGCGTCGCCAATCCGTCTCGTTCATCAACTGATGCAGTACCGTGTGGCACTGCGCGGCCGGATAGACATCACGCTGGTAGCGCACATCCGCATCCGGCAATGGCAGTTGCTCAAGGCCGGGATTGGCTTGTGCAAACAGATCGCTCATCGCAGTCAGCCAGGCTTGACGTGGATACGCACGCCGTTGAGGCTGACGACCTGACCTGCGCGGATCTTGCAGGTCTTGCGCAATTCCTGCTGGCCATCGACCGAGACATTGCCGCCGGCGACGACCATCTTGCCGGCGCCGCCGCTGTCGCAAATGCCGACCAGTTTCAGCAGCTGGTTGAGTTCGACGAATTCGTCGTTGAGCTCGAAATCAATTTTTTGCATCTTGGTTCCAAAAACGTGAGGGTCAGGATCAGGCGGCGATGACGAACAGCGCGATCACGCAGCCATAGCCGACAACCCAGGCCAGCGAGCGGGCAGTCGGTTTGTTAGCCAGATACAGCGCGGTGTAAACAATGCGCGCAGCAATGAAGGCCATAGCCAGGTAATTGATATAGAGCGGATTAGCACCGAGCTGGGTGGCGATCAGCACCGCGACGGCAAAAAACGGAAACGCTTCGAAGTGGTTGCGGTGGGCGTAATCGGCGCGGCGGTGAAAACCGGTCTGCTTGTCCATGAAGGCACGCGGCTCCGCATTGTCATAGCCGCGCAGTCCGACTTTGGCGATGGCTGTTGTCAGCAGCGGCATCAATCCGGCAATCAATACACACCAGTAAGCGATAGTCATGGGATCCTTTTTTGTGGAGGTCAGTCGGGCAAGTTATCAATGGCTACCGGGGCAAGATCATCAGCCGGTAAGAAGCCGAACAGGCGGCCATAAAAATACAATTCCGCTTCGAGTGCGCGGCGGATATTTTCGGCGCGCCGGAAACCATGCGCCTCCCCTTCGAAGCGGATGTAGGCAACCGGTAAGCCTTTTTCGCGCACGGCATCGAACATCAGTTGCGCTTGCGCCGGTGGTACCACCCGGTCGTCCATACCCTGAAACAAAATCAGCGGACTGGTCAGCCGGTCGGTGAAATGGATAGGTGAGCGCGCCACATAAATATCCTGACGCGCCGGATACGGACCGACCAGGCTATCGAGATAACGTGATTCGAATTTATGGCAATCGCGTGCCAGTGTCTCGAGGTCGCTGACGCCGTAATAGCTGGCACCGGCCTTGAAGACAGTATGAAAGGTGAGTGCTGCCAGTGCGGTGTAGCCGCCGGCGCTGCCGCCGCGTATCGCCAGTTGCTGGTCGTTGGCTGCGCCTTCGGCGACCAGGAAGCGCGCCGCATTGAGGGCGTCGTCGACATCGACCACACCCCAGTTGCCATTGAGCCGGTGACGGTAGGCGCGGCCATAGCCGGTGCTGCCGCCGTAATTGACATCGACTACGGCGAAACCGCGACTGGTCCAGAACTGAATCGCGAGGTTCAGCGTTGCGCCGGCGGCGGAAGTCGGGCCGCCGTGGTTGAACACCAGCAGCGGTGGTTTCTCTCCCATCGGGGCGGCGAAATCGCGGTTGGCTGGTGCGTAATAAAACGCATGGGCGCTGCGGTTGTCAGTGGTCGGAAAGGTGATCGCGCGCGGCACCGACAGGTAACCGGGATCGACGGCGAGCGAAATTGCCTTCTTGAGAATCTGGTAGTGGCCGGTGCCCGGATCGAGGCGGACGATGGCATCCGAGCGGTCCGGTGCACCGCCGATGAAGACCACAAAATCGGGGCCGACCTGCAGGTCGCTGATCTTGCGAAACGGCGTGGCGATCTCGGTTAATACCGACGTGTCAGCGTCGAGTGTTGCCAGATGCCAGTCACCCTCCTGGACATACGTGCAGACAATCCGGCCATTGCCATCAAAGCCGTAGGTCGAGATGCCGACATTCCAGAGCGGCCGACCGAATTCTGCCGCCATCGGGCACAGCGCCTGCACCGTATCGCCGCGCAAGCGGTACAGGTTCCACCAGCCGCTTTGTTCGGAAACGAAATGCAGTTCTCCGGCGGGCGACCAGGCCGGCTGGAAGATCGGATCGTCGATGCCACCGGCGATCTTGCGCGGTGTGCCGAGACTGCCGTCGGCGGCCACGCTGGCGCACCACAGGTCGGTGCCATCCCACGGCATGTTCGGATGATCCCAGCTGATCCACGCGAGTTGGCTGCCATCAGGACTGAGGCACGGTGCCGCATAAAAATCGTGACCGGCCAGCAGCACGGTTTCGCTGCCATCGGCCAGACTGATTGCGACAAGGGTGTTGACGGCTTCGCGCGAGGTATCACTGTGGTCTTCGCGGATGCAGATCAGACGATGGCGGGCGCGATCGGGGATGGTTCCGGCAAAGCGCATGGCGCCGCTGGCTGTCAGCGGCTGCGGTTCGGTCCGGCCGTGCTGGCGGTACAGGCGCTGGTCGGCGTGATTGGAAAAATAGAGGTAGTCACCATCGATGCACATCGCGCCGCCGCCGTATTCATGGACCCGGCTGCGCACATTGAATTGAGCCGGTGTCAGATCAGCGCTGCGGCCATCGGCACCATGGCGCACGATCACGCTGCGGCCCTGTTCGCTCGCCCGTCCCTCGATCCAGCAGATGGTGTCGCCGGCGATGGCGGGCTGATCCAGTCCGACCGATTCGGCCACGATGGCCCCTGATGTGATTGGCGAGAGCCAGGCACCGTAAGGTGCAACGGATGGCGGGTTGTTGTGCTGCGATGTGTTCATGGATGCTTTCTGTGGGAGGGTTCGCTATTGCCGCAATAGTCGTGCATTGACCTTATTGCGGCGCCGGTGCAATCATTTCCACATAGTCGTAGAGCGCGCCAAGGATTTCCTCACCCCGGACATCGGCCTGTTCGGACAGTTGATCGATTTCGCCAAACAGAATGTCGACAGTACGGGCGCCCGCACTGCCTTCAAACAAGCGCTCGCTGCGATGCTGTTCCCAGCGCTCGGCTTCAGTGACATCGAGCGTGTCCGGGAAGTTGCGCGCACGGTAGCGAAACAGTAGTTCTTCCAGCCGTGCATCGTCGAAGCCCGGATGGGTTTTGGCCAGCGCAGCGGGTGAGAGCGCGCGCAGTTCAGTCAGTTTGCGCCGGTCGCCGTTACCGATGAAGCCGTTGTACAGATCTTCGTCGACATCCGGCGTGGCCTGTTCCGGACGCTGGAAGACCTGTTGCCAGATCGCGCCCATGTCGCCCAGGGTGGCCGCGATGGCGGCATGCCGATGCGCCTGTTCAAGATCAATCTGCCATTTTGCGGCCATCGCTGGTGACAGCGTTTTCATGTTGCTCACGACCATGGGCGACTTGTTGAGATGGATGGTCTTGATCGGCAAGCGCGTCGTGCCCTCGGGCAGATCGGCGCTGCGGGTGAACATGCGGGTGCGGATTGTGTCGACATCGAGCGTGGCCAGTTCGGACGGATCATGGGCCAGGTCCCAACCAATCACTTCGTTCTTGTTGGTCGGATGAGTTGCGAGCGGCCACATCACCGCCAGGCAGCCGCGTTCAGTGGAGAACATGCCCGAGACATGCAGGAACGGAGCGCGCGCCGGCAAGCCGATTTCCGCGCTGACCCGGTCTTTTTTGTGCAGGGCAAAACAGAAGTCGAACAGCTTTGGTTGCTGTGTGCGGATCAAGCGCGCCAGCGCAATTGTGGCCCGCACGTCTGATAGCGCATCATGCGCGGCAGCATGGGCAATGCCATTGGCTTTGGTTAGCAGCTCAAGACGAAAGCTCGGTTTGCCATCGTCATTGAGCGGCCAGATGATGCCCTCGGGACGCAGCGCATAGGTCATCCGTACCACATCCATCAGGTCCCAGCGGCCGCACTGGTTTTGCCATTCGCGCGCATACGGATCAATCAGGTTGCGCCAGAACAAAAAGCGCGTGATTTCATCGTCGAAGCGGATCGTGTTGTAGCCCACGCCAATGGTGCCGCCGGCCGAAAAGGCGGCTTCGATGGCAGCAGCAAATTGATATTCGGGCAGGCCGCGCTGCAGGCATACCTGTGGCGTGATGCCGGTGATCAGGCAGGATTGCGGATCGGGCAAATAGTCATTGGCCGGTTGGCAGTACAGCATGATGTCGTCGCCGATTTCATTGAGTTCGGCGTCGGTGCGAATTGCCGCGAACTGCGCTGGTCGATCGCTGCGGGTTTTGACGCCGAAGGTTTCGTAGTCGTGCCAGAGAAAGGTATGGGATGACATGGTGCTCCGCTGTTGGTGGGTACTCAGGCCGATTTGCTCAGCAGCGTGAAATGTTCGACCACAGGGGCCGCGGCGAAGAACGGGCCGACCAGCGCGCGCCATTCCTGGAATGCCGTCGATTCACGGAAGTCGACGGTATGGTTTTCCAGCGTGTCCCAGTAAATCATCAGCACGTAACGCTCTGGCGACTCGACGCCCTTGTTGATCTTGTAGCCGCGAAAGCCGGTTGCCTTGCTGATGGCCAGTTCAACACCGCGCGTGATGGCGGCATCGAATTCGGTTTGCTTGCCTGGGAGGATGCGGATGTCTGCGAGTTCAAGAATCATGGTGGTCCGATCGGTGCGGTTGGTGAGCCGTGATTATCCCACCGAATCAGATCGCTGAATCACGTCACTGAGTCACATCGCTGAGTTGCGTCACTGAGTTACCCCACTGAGCGCGTCATCGACTTATCCAGCCAAGACAGCGATGATCGACGGCGGGCAGTATCATGGCGCACGTTTTTTTATTAGACAGGAATGGTATGGCGAAGATCGACGAGGTCGTATTGCGACAAAAGGAAGGGGCCCGGTTCGTCATCACGGCGCCTATGCTTGGCTTGAACGAGCAGCAATTTGATGCGCTGGCCAGCACTTGGGTCGAGGAGGGCGGTCCGGGTTTCGAGATGGCCGGTGTGCCACATCGTACTTGTATCGATGGCGAATTCTTCATCAACCGGATTACGGTAGTGAAGTCATCCTTGAAGTAGTGCCAGTTACTTAGGCGTCGTATTAAGTGTGGGTCGACTGTGTCGAGCCACAAACAAAAACGGCTCACATCGCTGTGAGCCGTTTCAAGCAATCAGTTTCAATTGCGAACAACTTATTCGTGGTAGGCCGTGCGGGATTCGAACCTGCGACCAACGGATTAAAAGTCCGCTGCTCTACCAGCTGAGCTAACGACCCGA
>JBLHMB010000009.1:0-95552 GCA_047621665.1 Bradyrhizobium sp.
CAGCACGGAAATTGGATGGAAAGCGCTCCGAATCCGCAAGCAGGGTCAGTGTAATTTTCGCGATAAAGCCGCGAAAAAAAACACTGACCCTGGTTGCTAGCGATGGGGTTTGCGACTGCTGGAAAAAACCGAACCGGAGTCGGCTAGGTCGTGGCTGAGCGCCTATGGAATCAGCAACTCCAGCACGGAAATTGGATGGAAAGCGCTCCGAATCCGCAAGCAGGGTCAGTGTAATTTTCGCGATAAAGCCGCGAAAAAAAACACTGACCCTGGTTGCTAGCGATGGGGTTTGCGACTGCTGGAAAAACTCGAACCGGAGTCGGCTAGGTCGTGGCGGAGCACCTACGGAATCAGCAACCCCAGCACGGAAATTGGATGGAAAGCGCGCCGAATCCGCAAGCAGGGTCAGTGTAATTTTCGCGATAAAGCCGCGAAAAAACACACTGACCCTGGTTGCTACCGATGGGGTTTGCGACCGTACGGGAAAACGAACCGGAGCCGCCCCGGCTTGGTTATAGCAACCCCGCATCGACCCCGCGCTCAGCCGCCAGCGACCTTTCGCAATATCGTGCCGACGACTGCGGTGGCCTTGCCGTCAGGCTTCCCCTGCAGGATGGCCTCCTTCTCATCCTGTCCGGCGACGTTCGACAGGTAGCGCATGCAGCTGACCCGCAGGAACGAGCAAAAATTGCTGACTTTGCCTTGCTGACGGATCACCTCATCGTAGAGCTGGCAAATCAGCTGGTTGGTCGTCAGTCCATCTTTGAGCGCGATCTTTGCCAGCACATCCCAGCTCATGTTTTCCAGCCGGATGCTGGTGACGACCCCGTGGATGCGGATCGAACGGGTTCGTAATTCATAGTGGATCGGGTCGGCCTTGACGTAAATTTCGCACATGCTTGTCTCCTGATTTTTTTATGGTTGTGACGCAACGAGCTTACAGCTCCTTGCGCTTCATCGCGCCGGCAATAAAGCCGGCCTGGCGGATCGCCAGCGCGACGATGGTCAAGGTCGGATTTTCGCTGGCACCGCTGGTGAATTGGCTGCCATCGGAGATGAACAGGTTCTTGATGTCGTGCGACTGGCCCCACTTGTTGACTACGCCGTCGCGGGCACGTGCGCTCATCCGGTTGGTGCCCATGTTGTGGGTCGATGGATAAGGCGGCGTGTAGATCACGCGCTTCGCACCGACCGATTGGTACAACGCGCTACCCTGACCAAAAGCATGCTTGCGCATCGCGATATCGTTGGCATGGTCGCTGAACTGGACGTTTGGAATCGGCAGGCCGAACTGGTCTTTTTCGGTCGCATGCAAGGTCACGCCGTTCGATTCCTGCGCCATGTCTTCGCCGACCAGCCACATGCCGGCCATGTTGTCGTAGGCATCCATCGCCGATGAAAAATCGCGGCCCCAGCTGCCGGGGTCCATGAACGCGGCCATGAACGGCACGCCCAATGACACCGTTTCCATTTCATAGCCGCCGACAAAACCGCGCTTGGTATCGTGCCGCGCCTCATCGCGTACGATGCCGGCCATCGTTGTGCCGCGGTACATGTGGACCGGTTGCTCGAAGGTCGCATAGACCGAGCCGGTCATGTGGCGCATGTAATTTTTGCCGACCTGACCGGAGCTGTTGGCCAGTCCGTTCGGAAACTGCACCGAGGCCGAATTGAGCAGCAGGCGCGGCGATTCGATCGAATTGCCGGCCACGCAGACCACGCGCGCTTTCTGAAAACTGCGGTTGCCTTTGGCATCGCTGTAGAGCACGCCGGTGACCAGGCCGGCGCTGTTGTGTTCGATCTTCAGTACTTGCGCATCGGCGCGGATTTCTAGGTGGCCGGTCTGTTCGCCCTTGGGGATTTCGGTATAGAGCGTCGACCATTTCGCGCCGGACTTGCAGCCCTGAAAACAGAAGCCGATTTGCTGGCAGGACCCACGTCCGTCTCGCGGTTGCGAGTTGATTGCCATATTGCCGCTGTGGTAATCCTTGTAGCCCATTTTTTTGGCACCGGCAGCCAGCACCTTGTAATTGTTATTGCCGGGCAGCCGGGGAATGCCGTTGGTGCCGCCGACGCCCATTTTGTCTTCGGCTTTGGCATAAAACGGTTCCAGTTCGGCCAGCGTGATCGGCCAGTCGAGCAGGTTGGCGCCAGCCAGTGCGCCGTAGTGGGTGCGGGTCTTGAACTCGTGTTCCTGAAAACGCAGCGAGGCACCGGCCCAGTGGACGGTCGAGCCGCCGACCGCCTTGACGATCCAGGTCGGCAGATTCGGGAAGTCCTTGGCAATGCGCCAGGTGCCCGATGTCGTGCGTTTATCCAGCCACGAAATCTTGTCGAACATCGGCCATTCGTCGTTCTCAAAGTCGTAAATTTCATGCCGCTTGCCGGCTTCGAGCACGACCACGTTGATACCTTTTTGGGCCAGTTCATTGCCCAGCGTGCCACCACCGGCACCGGATCCGACGATCACGACAACTTCTTCGTTCAAAGCAAATTTTGCAGCCACGTCTGTCTCCTTGATTTTTTATAGGGTCCGTGCTGATGCATTAATACGTTGCGGCGTTACAGGTTCTCCATCCAGGTCTGGTCATTGAAGCCACGCTTGATGTAACCGCCGAGTGCGGCCGAGGGCCCTTGGTAGCCGAGCTTGCCCCAGACCGCAGGCTGGTTGTACAGGCTGACCACGAGGTCGCCGCGCAGTTTGAGGAAGAACGGCGTGCTCGCCATGGAGGTCAGGATCGCCACGCGTACGGATTCGTCAGGGATGTCGACATACGATCGCGGGCTGGCCTTGTTGGCTGCTGCAACGCCGTCGACCAGCAGTGTGCGCAGTGCCGCGTCGGTCTTGACCTGATCGCCGTAGATCGCGACAGCCTTGGCATACAGCGCATCGTCGAAACGGTCATGCGGGAAAATATCGCGTGCCATTTTAGTCAGCGTCGCGAACACGTCAGCGCCCAACGCCGCTTCGGCGGCGGCCTGGTTCGATACGAATAGCGCAGGGATGCCGGTAGCCACGCCAGCGACGGAGCCGGCCGAGGCAATTTGCAGGAAGCGGCGGCGTTTTGGTTGTTCCGGGTAGTCCATGGTTGTCTCCATTTATCGTTGTTATCCAGAAGGGGTCAGGCGAATTTTTTCAGGTCCTAGCGGTAGTGCCCCCATTCCTGCAGCACTTCGATCTTGTAACCATCCGGATCGAGTACGAAGAAAAAGCGCGCGAGCAGGGTGTCGCCATCTTTGAATTCCTTGATCGGCAAGGGCGCGTACTGCATCGCGGACAGCTTGTCGTGCATGGCCTGCAGGTCATCAGTGACGAAAGCGATATGGCCGTAGCCGTCGCCGTGCGTGTAGGGTTCGGTGCGCTCGCGGTTGTGCGTCAGTTCGAGTTCGAATTCGCTCTCGGGATTACGCAGATAGATCAGCGAAAAATCCGGGTAGTCGAGCCGGTGCGTGACAGCGAAGCCAAAGCCGTCGCCATAGAACTGCAGCGAGCGATCCGGATCGAGGACACGGATCATGGTGTGAATAATTTTTAGCATGGGCAGGTTCCTGGGTAAGAGGGCGAAAGTCATTATTGACCTGCGCAGCGCCGGCGGGGTAGCAGCGCAATACTACTTGCGCAGATTGTCCGGAAGCGCCAGCGGCAGCATCAGTTCATTTCGGCGCATGAACCAGGGCGTCCAGGGCGGGTCGTAGCGTGCCAGTGTCGCCGGACCGGTGGCCGATAGCTGGCGACGCGTCACGAAGGCCTCGAGCTCGGCGGTTTTCTGTACGATGCTGTCTTCTCCGGCCAGACCGGAGAAGCGGATAACAGCCACGCGCGTAGCTGGCAAGACACGCAAGTGCACCTGCGGATTGTCCGGTGCCGGCAAGCTCTCCATGGTGTAAGCCGCCGGCATCATGAAGCGGATCGTCCATTGATTTCCCTGCGCTGTCTGGGTCACCGGTGCGGTCATCGGGATGGTGACGCCGCTACTGTTTTCCTGCAAGACCGGCGTCGTCATGGCGATGCGTTGCTGGCGGGTGTTGCCGCCAAAAATATAACCGGCCAGCAGCTTGAAGCCGCTACTCACGGCGTCGCTGCGGCTGCCGCTGACGGTGACTTCGGCAGCGATCAATGCCGGATAGTCGCGCACCTCGAAGGGTTCTTCCTTGAACGAGACGGTGTGCGCCGGTTCTTCGGTTGCCATGGCATTTCCTCCTGATAAAAAGACACCGAGTACAAGCAGCAGTTGGCTGAGTGGGCGGGTGAGTGAGCGAACGGGCAGATGGGCCATAAGGTGGCATTCCCGGTTGAGTAGATCGGATAACCCAGCTTGAGCATAAGCGCATTGGCGACCGGGTGCTGACCACCTCTTCGCGACTGCCTATTGCGCCTTTGTTGATCCCGGTTTGCGTGCAGTGATGACCGGCCGCTGTGGCAGGATTGTTACGCCCGGAGAAAAGCACGCAAGTCGGCAAAAAGGTCGGCAAATAAATTTGAAATTTTCTGGTTGGATAAGACATATACTTATATTTATCAGTGTCTTGGCGCGGTTTTTTTATCGAGGAAAGTCGGCAAATTATGTACGATTCACCGCATCAGTTCGAACCGTTGATTCCGTCCGTGATACCGGTCGGTGTATCCGACAAGGCAAACCGGCTGGCGCTTTCTGCAAGCCGGCTTGGCGCGATGGCGCATCCGTCGGTGCGTACAGTCTTGCGCGAACTGGTGCGTTCGATGTGTTCGTACTATAGCAATCGCATTGAAGGACAAGGCACGCATCCGCTTCATATCGAGCAAGCGCTACTCAAGAATTTTTCCGGCCGGCCTGACGTCGCCCGCTTGCAACGGATTGCGGTGGCGCATATCGATGCCGAGCACGAACTGGAAGCACTGGTCCTTGCGGGCACGTCGCCGATGTCCAGCGCCTTGTTGATGGCGTCGCACCGTGTCTTGTACGAGCGTCTCGCCTCAGAGGATCGCACCACGCAGGACGAGCAGGTCATCGTCCCTGGTGAGTTACGCGCGGTCAATGTCGAAGTCGGCCATCATGTGCCGCCGTCAGCCGCTGCGTTGCCGGCTTTCCTGTTGCGCATGGATCAGGTTTACAACAAGTCGATGACACTGGAGGCGCGACTGATTGCGATCGCCTGTCTGCATCACCGGGCCGCGTGGGTGCATCCGTTCCGGGACGGTAATGGCCGTGCGGCCCGATTGCAAAGCCACTGCGCGTTGTGGTCGCTGTCGGATGGATTGTGGTCGCCGAGCAGAGGGCTGGCACGGTCAGTCCCGCGCTACTACGCACGGCTACATAATGCCGATCTACCGCGCCGCGGTGACCTCGATGGTCGGGGCAACCTGAGTACCGCCGGATTGCTGGAATGGGTCGATTTTTTTCTCGATATCTGCCTCGATCAGGTTGATTTCATGCACCGGATGCTGGCGCTGGACAGCATGAAAATACGCATCGATGCACTCGTGACATTTCGTGCCGGGACCGACAAGTCCATGCGTGCCGAAGCCATCCTGCCGCTGCATCACGTCTTTTCTGCCGGGCCGGTGTCGCGGCGCGAATTTGCCCAGCTGACCGGTCTGGGCGAACGGACCGCACGCTCGCTCCTGTCGCGCATGCTGGCGACTGGCTTGCTGATTAGTGACACGCCACTCGGTCCAGTGCGCTTTGGCTTGCCACTCGATGCGCTGCAATTCCTGCTGCCGGAGTTGTATCCGGAAGCCTCGACCAAGGCTGACTAGACTTTTTGTGCAGCCGGCACCAGTTCATCGAGCCCGACGATTACCGCATCAACGCCAGCAGGATTGTTAGCAATCAGCACCGCCCATTCAATTGCTTCATCCCGCCGCAGGCGCGAAAAATAGCGCATCAGATAATCCCCGTTCTCGATACTGGGCAAGCCACGGCCATCGTTACGCTTGAGCTTGCGGGTGTACCAAACCGCATAGCCGTTGGCTTCTTCGCAGCAGTACACCTCGACCGAATGGGCTGCCGAGAGCGGATGTTCGTCCGGATTGGTGTGCCAGACAACTTTGCGCCAGACGTGATTTTTTTTTGATTCGGCGACGAATTCCATGAACGTTCCTTGTTTATTGCGAAGAGGGGAGGGTGCGCTGGTCCGGTACCGGACTGCGGTCGATGCGACGGGTCAGGATGATCGACGTGGCGGTCTGACGCACGCCGTCGGCGGTGCCGATGCGGTCGAGCAGCAGGTCCAGTTCGGCGGTCGAACGACAACGCAGCGTCACCATGTAATCCATCGCTCCGCTCACCGCGCACAGGGTTTCGACTTCGGGCATCGCTTGCAGCGTCTTGACAAAAGCGGCGGCGCTGCGCGGATCGAGCGAGATGCCGACGTACGCACGCACGGCGGGCTGGAACACGGCCTGATTGAGCCGCACGCCATAGCCAGCAATCACGCCGCGTTTTTCGAGTGCGCTGATGCGCGCAATCGCCGTGGTACGGGCGATCGCCACATGGCGGGCAATCGTCGCAGTCGGCATGCGTGCGTCATCCAGCAATAGCGCCAGGATCTTGCTGTCGATGTCATCCAGAGTGGCGGTCATATGGTCAATGTGTCCGGGTGCGTCGTCGATCTGCATGATTTTAAACCACGGTGACGACACGCTGGGCGCTATTTCCTGACAGTACTTACTTCTACAATTTTGTCATCCGATCCGCTTCGGCAATTCCCTGAAAGTTCATCATGACCACCCACCTCATCCTGCTCGGCGCCGGCAAAATCGGCGATGCCATCCTGAACCTGTTGTCGCACTGTGGCGATTACACGCTGACCGTGGCCGACCGCGATCCGGCGCGGCTGGCCAGTGTGCGCAAAGCGGCCTTTCCGAACGTGACCGTGGTCGAGGCCGATCTGACTGATGCCGCCACGATTGCCACTTTGATCAAGGGCCACGATGTGACGTTGTCGGCCTGCCCGTATTTCCTGACGCCGCTGATTGCCGCGGCCGCCCGTAAGGCCGGGTCGCATTATTTTGACTTGACCGAAGATGTCGAAAGCACCCGCGTCGTCAAGCAGCTGGCCGAAGGGGCCAGCAGCGCGTTCGTGCCGCAATGCGGTCTCGCGCCGGGTTTTATTTCGATCGTCGCCAACGATGTCGCCGCTCGGTTCGACACGCTACGCGACGTCAGCATGCGCGTCGGCGCGTTGCCGACCTATCCGAGTAACGCGCTCAAATACAACCTGACCTGGAGCACCGACGGTCTGATCAATGAATATTGCAATCCGTGCGAAGCAATTGTCGACGGCCAGTTACGCGAGACCTCGGCGCTCGAAGAGATCGAGCATTTCTCGCTCGACGGGATCGATTACGAAGCGTTCAATACCTCCGGTGGTCTCGGCACACTGTGCACCAGCCTGGCCGGCAAGGTGCAGAACCTGAACTACAAGACCGTGCGCTATCCCGGTCATCGCGACATCATCAAACTGCTGGTGCGTGACCTGCAACTAGGCCAGCCGGAGCGTCGCCACATTCTCAAGGAAGTGATGGAAGCGTCGATCCCGATCACGCTGCAGGACGTCGTGCTGGTGTTTGTCAGCGTCGTGGGAATGCGTGGCGGGCGGCTAGAACAACAAACCTATGCCAGGAAAATTTACAGTCAGGACGTCAATGGTCAGCTGCTCTCAGCGATCCAGCTGACCACTGCTGCCGGCATCTGCGCGATGGTTGACCTGGTGCTGCAGGGTCGCTTGCCGCAGCAGGGACTGGTGCGGCAGGAACAGGCGCTGCTGACGGATTTTCTGGCGAACCGGTTTGGACAGTATTATTCGGCCTGACATCAAAGGAGACCACGATGCAATCCATCACCCAACTGCTGTCCACTCTGGGCGTCGACCTGACGCCTTTTAATGGCAAGGATTTGCCCTGCACCAGCCCGATCACAGGTGCAGTGCAGGCCACGCTGCGCACTGATACACCGCAACAAGTGACTGAAAAAATCACGCGGGCACACGCCGCGTTCGAACACTGGCGCACCGTGCCGGCACCGCGTCGCGGCGAACTGATACGGTTGTTTGGCGATGAACTGCGGTCCCACAAGGAAGCGCTCGGTCGCGTCGTTACACTCGAAGCTGGCAAGATATTGCAGGAAGGGTTGGGCGAGGTGCAGGAGATGATCGACATCTGCGATTTTGCCGTTGGCCTGTCGCGCCAGTTGTATGGCCTGACGATCGCCTCCGAGCGGCCCGGCCACCGGATGATGGAAACCTGGCATCCGCTGGGTGTGGTCGGCGTGATTTCCGCGTTCAATTTTCCGGTCGCGGTATGGGCCTGGAATGCCACGCTGGCGCTGGTGTGCGGTAACAGCGTGGTCTGGAAACCGTCTGAAAAAACTCCGCTGACGGCACTCGCGACGCACGCGTTGTTCATGAAAGCGGCGGCGCGCTTCGGCAGCGATGCGCCCGACGGGCTGACCGGACTGGTCATCGGTGCTCGCGACTGCGGCACGGTGCTGGTCGATGACCCACGCGTGCCGGTCATCAGCGCTACCGGCAGCACGCGCATGGGACGCGATGTCGCGGCCCGCTGCACACAACGGCTGGCACGCAGCATCCTCGAACTGGGCGGCAACAATGCGATGATCATCGCGCCGAGTGCCGACCTCGATATGGCGGTGCGCGGCATCGTATTTTCAGCGGTCGGCACGGCCGGCCAGCGCTGCACCAGCTTGCGCCGGTTATTCGTCCACGCCGGCATTTATGACATCTTGCTGCCGCGCTTGAAAAAAATCTACGCCGCGCTGCCGGTCGGCAATCCGTCCGATCCGGCCACGCTGGTTGGACCGCTCATTGATGCCGCTGCCTTCGAGGCGATGCAGGTGGCGCTGGAGACGGCACGCACCGAGGGTGGTGTCGTTTCAGGCGGTCTGCGTGCCAAGGTTGCTGATGCCGAAGGCGGTCAGTACGTCCATCCGGCACTCGTCGAGATGCCGATGCAATCGGCCATCATGCACCACGAAACCTTCGCGCCCATCCTGTACGTGGTGCGCTACGACACGCTGGCGCAGGCGATTGCCTTGAATAACGCAGTGCCGCAAGGCTTGTCGTCGAGCCTGTTCACCACTGATCTGCGCGAAGCCGAAACTTTCCTTGGCGCGACCGGTAGCGACTGCGGCATCGCCAACATCAATATCGGCCCCAGCGGTGCGGAAATCGGCGGTGCCTTCGGCGGTGAAAAAGACACCGGCGGCGGCCGGGAGTCCGGCTCCGATGCCTGGAAAGGCTATATGCGGCGTGCCACCAACACGATCAATTACAGTAATGCCCTGCCGCTGGCGCAGGGCATCAGCTTTGATCTGTAGGCGGCGACCATGCGCGTTGACTTGCCTGCCTTCGGAGAAGTACTGGTCGAACGCGGCCGCCGCGAACGCTCGCGCAGTCGTGATAGCGGCTGCCATTCATCCACACAGGATTTTTTCATGAGAACTGAGAACAGCAATCTGGCTAACCTGATCGAAAAAGTCATCGGTGCCGACGGTGCGGCGCAGGTCTATCGCTTGCTGGCGATGCCAACGGTGTTTTCCGGCGGCGAGGGCGGCCAGGTGTCGCGCATGGAAATGGCGCAAGCACTCAACATGGTGCTGTTTCATGACTTGCTGCAGCGGGTGCCGAGCGGACGCTGCTACACCGAAGAAGTGGCCGCTCGCGGCGACAAGGTCTGGCACGATCATGGCGCGCTGCGTACTGTGCGCTGGGCCGAAAATGGCGCGTTGCCGCCTGGTGAATGCGCCTTCACGCGCCTGCTCGAACCGCTCGGTTACCGGCTCAATGGCGTGTTTCCGCTGGATCGCATCGGTATGACGGGGCGCTCGTATGTGCAACAGGATTGCCCGCAGCAGATTGCCCAGTTTTTTGTCAGCGAATTGCATCCGGAAAAATTTTCGGTGCCGTTTCAGCAAGCCGTGACGCGGGTAGTGTCGACATCGCGTGATCCGTTATCCGCAAAATCACACTGGTTGTTGCATGAACTGGGACGCGATAACCGGCTCTCGGTGACCGATACGATTTCGTTGCTGGTGCAATTGCAGGCCTGTTTTGCGTGCCAGCATGCGACGCCGACGTTGGCCGACTACGAAGTTTTGCGCGCCGAATCGGCGGAAATGGCCTGGATCTCGACTGAGGGCAACACCTTCAATCATGTGACCGACCGGGTTGCCGATGTGGCGCAGGTCGCGTTACAGCAAAAGGGCTTGGGGCGACCGATGAAGCAATCGGTCGAAGTCTCGCAAAGTGGCCGGATCCGCCAGACTGCTTTTCTGGCAGACAACGTGACGCGCGATTTTGTTGCTGCCAACGGCACGCTGGTGCAGCGCGACGTGCCGGGCAGCTTTTACGAATTCATTTCGCGCGATCGCATCGAGGGCAGCGATCAGCTGGATCTGGGTTTCGATGCCGGCAATGCGCAGGGGATCTTCAGGATGACGGCGTCCTGAAGAGGGTTATTGCAACGACAGGGCAATCGCCATATCGAGACCCCAGTTGGCCGGTAATTTGAAGTACGGGTCCGGCATCGTCAGTGTCGTGACAAACAAGCCGCCGATGCCGCGCGTACTGTTGATTTTCATGACAGCTGCCATGTTGGCGCGCGGACTGCTGTGGACGATGCTAATGAAGCGTTCGGCCGGATATTTTGCCTGCCACGTTGGCGTAACCTGGCGTTTGAAGAGCTGTAGCGTGTCTTCGAAGACCACAAACTTGTCGGCCAGCGGCAGCGTCAGGTAGCGCTCCGGTACGCTGGTGCCAGGATTACCTGTAACGGTGTATTTCGGTGACAGGCCCTTGATGTAGTTGTAGACCGACTGGTAATACTGCACATGGGCAGCCGTGGTGTCGTTGGTCATCTCGTCGATGAAAAAGCCATCGACCTTGTAAAAGGCCAAGTAGGTGTTGATGTCCTTGGTCACGTCCGACAGACGCCGGTTGCCGTACGACGACGAGACGTAGGCAATGACCTTGCCGCCGGAGGCATGCAGTTTAGCGATGGCGGTGACGTAGTTTTGGTCGAGTGTGGTGCCGGGACCGCTGTTCGGATTGACGATCGCGGTCGTCGGCATTTTTTTTGCCAGCACATTCAGGCTGGCCCAGGCGGTACTGTTCGGACTGGGATAAAAGTAGGCGGGTACGACTGCTTCGCGAGCGATAGCGCTGTGGGCGACGAGCGGACACAGGACAAAAGCCATCACGGCGAAGATCGCCCGGGTGATACGTTGCGCGAAAACGGAGGGTGCTGTCATGACTTTGCCTTTTATTCGAGCCGCCCTCTGGACGTGCTGAATGGTTGGCCTGGCAGCGGGATGCTGTCAGGTAGCTGGCTGGCTTCCGGGGAAGTCCCTATAGCTTTGCGTCGCTGGATTACTCCAGGTTTGCCGATAAAGCCTTACTTTTACCGATCTGCAGAAGTTACCATAAATTTCTTTTAAGAAATAATTTTATGTGAGTATTCGCTTCGGTATGTGAGATTGTGCTGTCCCTGGTTGTTAACTTTTAGGGTGGTTGTTATTTTATGGTTCAGTTCATTCCCCGTCGGCTGCAAGGGATACTCGCGCTTCTGATCGTCACGCTGGTGTGGGGGACGACGTTTCCGGCAATGAAAGACCTGACGGCGCATTTTTCGGCAGTCTGGATCATCCTCATGCGCTTTGCGATGGCCGGCCTGTTGCTGGCACCGTTCCTGTGGCGCGCGCACTGGCGCGATTATTTGCCCGGGGTGTTGCTCGGTGCGACGCTATTCCTGTGCTACATGCTGCAGCTCGAAGGCCTCGCGCTGACAAGTTCCAACCGCAATGCGTTCGTCACCGGTCTCAACGTGCTGGTCGTGCCGTTGCTGGGGCTGCTGGCGGGCAAGGCACCGGAGCGGCGCATTGTGATTGCCATCGCTCTGGCCATCGTCGGACTGTTCGCGTTGTGTTGGGATGGCGGCGTCTGGGGCGTTGGCGACAACCTGGCACTGACAGGCGCGTTTTTCTTTGGCGTCTATGTGAAGCTACTTGAAGTTCTGACACGGCGTGCCAGCAACCTGATGGTACTCACCACAGTGCAAATCCTCGTCGTCGCGCTGTGTGCCGGATTCTGGCTGGTGTTCTGGGAATTGCCGCGTCAACCGGTTGACTGGGCAGTGATGGCGTCGGCGATGCGCACGGATAGGGTCAATTTTTTGTATCTTGGTCTGGTAGCGACGGCGGCGATCATTTCACTGCAAACATGGGGGCAACGACACAGCAGTGCCAACGAAGCGGCGGTGATCTATGCCTTCGAGCCCGCTTGCGCGGCGATTGCCGCCTATTTCTGGCTGGGCGAGGTCATGTCATGGCGCGGCCTGGCCGGTGCCGCGTTGCTGATTGCCGGGATGATCGTCAGCCAATGGATCTCTCCGGCACAGCGGCGCATGTTGTTGACGGCCGGGAGGCCTGCTGTTATGCTGATTTCGAATAACTGATATGGATAATGGAAATTGGCGTGGGGCAGGTCAGATCGTTATAGTTTGCTTGTCTCCTCTATGTCTACCCAAATTGATATAGATTTTGCCCACTTTCGAGTGGGCATTTTTTTTGGCTGATCGGTGTGTGATTGTTTTTCTTGGGTTGTTGCATCTTTGTATTTTGGTGTTGAATTTGAAGTGGGCGTTGAAGTTGAAGTGACCGGCTGCCGGGCCGCCCCCGACTAGGTTGTGGCGGAGCACCTACAGAACCAGCAACCTCAGCACGGAATTTGGATGGCAATCGCTCCGAATCCGCAAGCAGGGTCAGTGTAATTTTCGCGATAAAGCCGCGAAAAAAAACACTGACCCTGGTTGCTACCGCTGGGGGGGTGCGACGGCATGAAAAAGCGAACCGGGCCGCTCCCGGCTAGGTCGTGGCGGAGCCCCTACAGAACCAGCAACCCCAGCACGGAAATTGGATGGCAAGCGCTCCGAATCTACAATCAGGGTAAGTATAATTTTGCGATAAAGCCTGCGAAAAAAATACTGACCTTGGTTGCTGTCGTGTTCGAGGTTTGCCCTGTAATTTGCTATGCAGTGACCCAGTTCTCGATTCTGAGACCGGGATAAATAATAAAATCACGCACATTATTCGTCACCAGAGTGACATCGAGCGCCACGGCATGCGCGGCAATCAGTTTATCCAGATGGTCTTTTTTGCGATCACGCGTCGCTTCCCGGATCGGGCCGTAGGCCAGTCCAGCTGAGGCATCAAACGGTGCAACCGGTATGTCCTCGATCAGTTCAACGAGATTCTGCCGTTCACGTTCACTGTTCTGAGAAACAGTAACGCCGTACACCAGTTCGGCAAACGTAATCGCCGACATCACGACATCTCCGGCATAGCACTGACTAAATCGACTGGCGACCTGCTCGGGCTGTTTTTTCATCAAATAGATGCACATGTTGGTGTCGAGCATGAACAGCGCCATTACAACTCCTGCCGATCGCTTTGCTCCTGGTCACCCCGTCCCTCTGCCATGAAGTCGGGTCCAAATTTGGCAAATTTGGCAAGTGCACCCGTTAGTAATCGTTGCGCGGGACGGATTCGAATTTCATCGCCAACACGCACGATTTCGAAGTCAATGTCGGTACGTGCATAGGCGAGTTCGGCGGGAATGCGTATTGCCTGAGAGTTGCCATTTTTAAATGCTTTGGTGATTTGCACGCTTTCCTCACGGTGTGTGTACTTGAGTGTGTACCTTATACCGAATAGTCCGCTTTTTCAATGCCAGTAGTGTGCGCACAATGCATTTGACGGCTTGCTGTGAGATCGCGGCTACGTTAGCGTTCAAGATCCAGATACCGCCACGTCGTCAGCATCACTGGATGGCGCAGGTAATTGCGTAGCCACGGTTGCTGGACATCGACCGAGACCGGATGTGTGCGCAATACCCACGGTGCATAGCCTTGCAGCAAACGATTCATGTCGCGGTACAGCAGGTTGCGTGCAGGCGAGTCGGGTAGTTGCTGCGCCTGTTCGTAAAGACGATCGAAGGCAGGTAGCCGGAAGCGAGCGCGGTTCGCAGAGCCGGCGTTGGCGCCGTACAGCAACTGGTAAAAATTCTCGCCATCCGGAAAGTCGGCAATCCACTCCGCTTCCATCATCTGCACCTGACCGAGCCGCGCTGCTTTCAGCAAGTCGGTAAATTTGCCGCTGTTAAAAACCACCCGAATGCCGATGGCGCTGAGGCTGCGACTCCATAACTCGTCGCGCAGTCGTCCTGTCGTCGAGGCCAGCGTATGCATTGTCAGTGTCAGCGCTGAGCCGTCCGGCTGTTCGCGCCAGCCATCGCCATCGCGGTCGCGGTAGCCGAAACGCTCGAGCAGCGCGCGGGCCAGGACCGGGTTGGTTTCGGCATCGCTGCGCAGCGTCGCGTCGTAACCGAACACGTTGGGCGGGAGTGGTGACTGGGCCGCAATCGCCAGCCCTTTCGAGAGCACGCGGATATCTTCAGCGCGGTTGTAGCTCAGAGCGATCGCGCGGCGCAGCGCAATCTGCGGCAAGGCGATGCCGCCCAGTACCGGGTCTTCCATATTCATCCATAGGTAGTCGAGCGACATCATCGGCGTCAGCGCCAGCGTGATGCCTTGCCGGGCCAGTTCGGGTTTTAGTTTGCCCTGTTCCAGCACCATGCCGGCCAGCGGTGCCGGCACCGGTTCGAGGTAGTCGATATCGTGGTTCAGGAAGGCCAGTACGCGGGCTTGCTGTTCCTCCAGCACGCGGACATCAATGTGGCCGATCAGCGGCAGCGTTTTGTCGTGCAGTGCACGCCCGATGGCCGGATTGCCGGTGGTGCTGTCGTCGAAGACGGTGTGTCGAAAATCAGGATTGGCGTCGAGCAGCAGACGACTGTTACGTTGCCAGTCACGCAGTACATACGGTCCGGTGCCGACCGGGAAGGGCGTGCGTGCCGCGATGGTTTCGTGCGCCACCACCGAGAGCGCCGGCATCGCCAGGATGTACAGGAAGTTATTGTCCGGACGATTCAGCACGATGCGCAGGGTGTGGCTATCGGGCGCGGTCAGACCGGCGATCGGACGCATCGGATCGAACCGGCCTTGTTTAAGTGCGCTATCGCCTGCCAGTTTGCCGTCGAGTAAAAACAGCCAGGGTGATTTCAGGGCCGGATCGTAATGACGCTGCATGCTGTAGATCAGGTCGGCGGCGACCAGTTCGCGCGGCTTGCCGCCGAAGGCCGGGTCCGGCGTGAAGCGGATGCCGTGCTGCAGCTTGAGCGTATAGGTTTTACCGTCGGCACTGATGGTCGGTATGGCCGTCGTCAGATTCGGCCGCAGTGCCAGCGGGCGTGCCAGATAGTCGTAACGCAGCGGCGCATCGAAGATATTTTCGATCAGGCTCAGTGTATTGATGTCGGAGGCCTGCGCCGGGTCGAGCACGGTTTCGCCGTTTTGCAGGACCACATGCAAGGTCTTGCTCATGTCGGCAGCAGCAGTCGGGAGGCTCAGAAAAAACAGGCAGGCGGCGAGGCAGCGCAAGGTCAGGGAACGCGCAGCAGTCATGGTGTGAAAATCGAAAATGTGGAGTCGTTCAGGCCTACCACTGTAGCGCAATTTTGCCAGCTTGCGGTACATGATGTTGATGTCGAAATGGTCATCCTGACAAGAGCCGGAGAAAAGCGGCTACTCTATGGTGCCGCCGTTCGCACGTCAGCCATGACGTGTGCAGACCACTTCCGGTCGCACCACTTTCCCCGAGGATGCCCCTGATGAAAAATAACCCTGTTCTCCACCGCATGCTGTTTGCTGCCTGTTGCACGCTAGGCCTGTCGTCGGCACTCGCCGCCGGCCCTGCCACGGTCACGATCACGCCACTTGGCAGCCATGACGGCGAAGTCTGTGCCGCTGACCGGGCACTGATTTTTGAAGATCCGGACGGCACGCGCGTCCTGTACGACGCCGGCCGCACGGTGCGCGGTGGCAATGATCCGCGTCTCGGCAAGATTGACGCCGTCCTTCTCAGCCACGTCCATGGCGACCACCTCGGCGACCGTCACCAGCCGTCAGCTAACGCCGGCACCTGTGCAGCACCGGATTTTTCAGTAAAAAGTACGCCGTCGTCGGTTACCGAAGAAATTGTGCTGGCGCAGAAAGCCAAGCTGTTTGTCGGTGGTGAAATGGGCAGCTTTTTCTCGCGCCGTATCAAGGCCGCGGGCGGATCAGCGGATCAGGTAAAACTGGTGCGCTTTGGTGGACAAAGCCAGATCGGCGGCGTCAGCATCGCCAGCGTGCCGGCGGCGCACTCGAACGGACTCGATCCCGAGTTCATGGAGTCGGCCCATGCCGAGGCGCTGGCAGCCAATGCGCTGACCGCGTATGTTGGTCCTCCGGGTGGCTACGTGCTGACGTTTTCGAACGGACTGGTGGTGTATTTGTCGGGCGATACCGGCATCATCGCTGACCAGGAACTGGTTGTGCGTCGCTTTTATAAACCCAAGCTGGCGGTGCTCAACATCGGCGGCACGTTTTCTACCGGTCCGGTCGAAGCGGCTTACGTGATCAACGATCTGGTCAAGCCCAATGCCGTGATCGCCTCGCATGCCAATCAGGCCACGACCAAAGACGGCAAGTTACTGCCGGGTACCCGTACCCTGGTTTTCAAATCGGCCGTCAAGGTGCCGACTTATTTGCCTGTCAGCGGCAAGGCAATGTCATTTACTGCTGACGGCAAGTGCGTGGCGGGTTGCTAGTCGGGCGCGTCGGGAATGTCAGCGGGCCGTACTGAAGCGGGCCTCGGCATCGCGGAAGACCGCCCGGACCTGCTCGATATCGTAGGGCTGTTCCTGCAGTGAGGCGTGATCCCACTGCCGGCGCGGCTCGTGCGGTTCGAAGAAGTTACCGGTGTAGACATGGATCGCGCAGCTCATCCGGGCCAGCGGATTGAGAACCGAGTGGATGATGTCGCGTCCGAGCGTGGCGACTTCGCCGGGGCCCAGTGATTTGGCACCCGCCGCCTCGATCGATCCTTCGGTGCGACGCCAGAAAATGTTGTCTTCCCGGCCTTCATAGATGCCGACGACGGCCGTCATCTGATGATTGTGCGGCAGCAGACTCATGCACGGTGCCCAGACGAAATTGATTATGGTGAGTTCCGGCGAGCGGTACAGCGGCGTGATCCCCGCATGTTGCGGTTCGCCCAATTCGGCCATCAGCGCGGCGCGCTGCGAGACCGCTTCCGCTACGACTTCCCGCAATGCCACCTGGCCGTCTGCTGCGGCCACCTTGCAGTCTTCAATAAATCGGTCTTTGTCGAACATGGGGTCATTCCTTTCGTGGTGGAATTGTGGTTACTTCACCGGTTGCGGAGTGTTTTTCAGCACCTCGGCCAGCGTATTTTTCCACAGATCGGCGCGAAATGCGGTGCCATGTCCGGCCGTCAGTTCGCTGGCGGGAACCAGCAGCATCCGCCCGTTCCTGACCCGTCGCAGGGCGCTTTCCATGATGCCCAGCTCGGCCGAATTGATCGCCAGCAGCGTAGCCGTGATGCGTTCCAGTCCGGCTGACGGATCGTAGTCGCGCGAGGATTCCCATTGGTACAGCACGTCATTGGCATCGGCCGGGAAGGGAGCCGCCAGTCGCGCATCGAGCAGAGCATCGGCTTTCGCGCGTGTCGGTGCCGCTTTCTGCAAGGCCTGGCTGCCGCCGTTCGTGGCCAGCCCGAAAAACACCGAGCTACGCTGTGCGCTGCGCGGCTGGGTCGTGTAATTGCCATTCATCCAGGCCGGGTCATTGCGGATCGAGTCGCTGATGAGACGGCGCAGTATCCAGTTGCGTCCTGCCATTTCGGTCGGCAGTGATGCCATCGGGACCGCGATATCCATCATCGCCGGGTATTTTTGCGCATAAATCCAGGTTTCCATACCGCCCATCGAGTAGCCCAGTACCATCCGTAAATGCGGGATGCCGAGGTGCTCGGTGACCAGCTGATGCTGCGCATCAACCATGTCTTCGGTGCTGTAACGGGGGAAGGCCGCGCGCAGGCCATCGGAGGGTTTGCTGGATTTGCCATGGCCGATGGCGTCCGGCAGGATCACGAAATAGCGGCTGGCATCGAGCGGCTGGCCGGGACCGAATAGTGCGCCCCCGAACTGCGGTGCCAACAGGCTGGCACCGGATTGCGTGGTGCCATGCAGCAGCAGCACCGGGATTCCGCCCGGCGCACCGACAGTGCGGTAGTGCAGTGTCAGCGCAGGCAATACCTCACCGGAACGAAAGTGGAAGTCACGGAGGGTCCAGTCACCTTCGGCGGGTACCGGAAAATCGGCAGCCAGCAACGGGTGCATGGTCAGGGCGAAAACGGCGCCAAGCAGGATGCGGGCAGGTGTCAGGGACAATGGCATGCAATCGACTTTCAAAATAAATCAGGCAGCCAGCCTACTGTTTGGTTTCGGTCATGTCTACAAAGTAATAAGTTGCAGTGCAGCACGCGTCGGGCAGGTACTGGCACAACGCACATCGGTATCGTTGCGCGTCCGGCCAACGGCGCGCGCTATGGCTGGCACACTAGCCGGAAAAATTGCAGCGCGGTTGATTTCACGGCAATGCGCCGGGAATCCCCGCTTGACTTGAACAGGTTGCGTACCGCCGTGATAACCAGCACGACGGTGCCCGTGAGAGGCCGGATACAGCCGGCCGTGGATGAATTACGTGCAGCGCAATCGATGCTGCTCGGTGCCTGTCAACCACCACAAGAGCGCTGTCGCGGCGCAATGAAATCGCACTGGTCAGGTTGACAAACACCGGGTCAGGCAGATTTCTAGCGTAGAGAAACAGGTCCCAGGATTGACCAGCCTCCTTTCAATGCATTGTTTGTGCCCCAACTGCCCGCCACCGTGGGCAAATCATTGGCAAAGAGCAGGTAGGTATTTCTGGCGTCAAGTTTCCAGGATCCGGGTTTCGCGGCGTCGGCACCCGGCTGGATCACTCTGACCGCCAGCCGGTAGCTTCCCGGGGCGACATTGCCGGGAAATAAATTGCTGGACAACGTAAATGACTCGCCCGGCTTGACGGTCGCCAGCCGGAAATTGGCCGGCCCCATCACAACCGGCTCATCCTGGCTATTGAGCAACGCAAATTGAACCTGCCATTCGTAGTACGTCGGTGCTACACCAATATTTTTGGCCATCAACTGCACGGACATCGGGGTACCCGGGGTTGACGTATCGACAAAATTGACCGACTCGATCTGGTAGTTGTAGCCCATCATCCGGTGGAGCTTCATATAGCCGCCGTAGTTCGGACTCCCGGCATTCACCCGGTAGGAGCCCGGAGCCATCGTCGAATAATGTCCTGTGGCGATCATGCTTTCACCTTTGGGCGTGGCCAGTAAAGCCTGCGTCTCAGCCGCAATTTCTGCGTTATTTCTGGGCGGAACTTCGCCACCGATCGGACCGTTCAGCCACTGGCCACCGGTACTCAACGCGGTATCAAACTCGTCGCTGTGGCCGTTATTGGGGACGAAGTAATCGTTGTGAAAACCTATCCATTTCGTCGAGGTGAGCGGTTCGCGCCAAGGGTAACGGCCTTGAATTTTGGCCTTGGTGAAGCTGGTTTGATACGCGTTCAGTATGGTGTTTTTGGCCGCATCGCTAATGTCATAACCAACGCCGTTGATTTTGAATCCTGAGGTATGCCATTCGCCCCAATAACCAAGAATTCCCAGCTGAAAGGCGTGGACCCGGGGATCGCTGTCGTAACGACTTGCCAAAGCTTGAATGGCTTTCACCGCTTCACTCAAATAATTGGGATCGTTGTAATCGGTGATGGAGGTACCGCCGTCACCTCGCAGGCGCTTGATGCCGACTTGGTTGTAGAGCCAATCCGGACAATTGGAGTTGGCATCGGATGGCGCCCAGTCGCAGTAAAGCCGGAGCACAAAGTGCTTTCCGACGGTTCCCTGGCGGTTGATGATCTCTTCGACCTTGGCAAAATCAAACTCGTTATTGCGCGGTTCGAAGTCCTTCCATGACACGTACTGGAATCCAACCGACGCTTCCTCAAATTGTGTCGACCAACTTGCATTCCAGCCCTTGTGGGGGTTTTTGGATGGGCCATCGTTCTTGGGGTAGGTGTGTGCCACCACGGTTGGCGCTGGTGCCGGTGCCGGGGTTGGTGTTGGTGCTGGGGTTGGTGTTGGCGCTGGGGTTGGTGTTGGTGCCGGGGTTGGTGTTGGTGTTGGTGCTGGGGTTGGTGTTGGTGTTGGCGCTGGGGTTGGTGTTGGTGTTGGCGCTGGGGTTGGTGTTGGTGCCGGGGTTGGTGTTGGCGTTGGGGGTGGTTTTGGTACTGGTGTTGGTCCAGCGGTGATTGTCAGTGCGAGCGTTGCAATGGCGCCTGGCGTGCCTTTGCCTGAAAACGGCTTGGCGTTGATGACATAGATGCCAGCAGATGGCGCCCATTTGTAATAAACACCCGAGATGTCTCCCTTGTAGGCATACGGTGGGACGTTTTCTGTCCGGGTACTTCCTGTCGCGTCGGTGAAGACCACCTTAGTGGTGCCGCTCGTATTTGCGCGTACGTTGATATGCGGGTTGTCGAGAACCGACACCGTGCCGGCAGAGGAGAACGTGCCGATGTCGGCACCGGTATCGGCATTGACCACCGTGAAGCTGGTGATTGTCTGTGCTCTGACCCACATGGGCACGCACAGCAGGGCACCCAAAAAAACCGTTCTGTAAGCGGTTGAGATTTTCATGTTTATCCTTCAGATATGAAGCGCGAAAAATTGCTGAGTAACTGCACGCGGTGGCGACCTCAAATCAAAGAATTTTGGTCATGTTGGTTGTCAAGGCGGATGGTGGACGCGATGAGTGAGAGGGATGAGATGAAGGTAAATGACTGTCGAGTTCCATATGCTCGTGTGCCCGACCGCAGTCGGCGTTATTTTCGGATATCAAAAATTTCAGGTATTGAGAATTATCAATATAGGGATCCGCAAAGGGCATTAATTCTGCAAAAACAAATACCGTGAGGAGGGTGTCTTCAGTTTTGTGTGAACGGTCATTTGGCAGGACACTGCCACCAAAGAGGAAAAAATGACCTACGTAAAACGCACCCAGCGGGCTAAGCCCGATCCCGAACGGGTCAAGCTGGCCGACAGCCTGCTTGCGAACTACAAGAAATCTGAAGATCTGATTGGCGAAAATGGCTTGCTCAAGCAGCTCACCAAGATGCTGGTCGAGCGTGCCCTGAAGGTCGAGATGACCGAGCATCTGGGCCACGGCAAGAGCGGTGAAGTCACTAACGACACGGCCAATACCCGCAACGGCCACAGTGCCAAGACGCTCAAAGGCGATTTTGCTGCGCTGCTCGACATCCCTCGTGACCGTCAAGGGTCATTTGCACCGCAAATCGTTGGCAAGCATCAGACCCGCTGGACCGGCTTCGACGACAAGATCATCTCGCTGTATGCCCGTGACTTGACGGTCAGGGAGATCCAGAGCCATCTGGAAGAGATCTATGGTGCCGAGGTATCGCCGAGCCTGATTTCGAGCGTCACCGACGCGGTGAGCGAGGATGTGAAGCTCTGGCAGGCGCGACCGCTCGACGCGCTTTATCCAATCCTGTATCTCGACTGCATCCACGTCAAAGTACGCGACAGCGGCGCCGTACTAACAAGGCCGTCTACCTGGCCATCGGCGTGAACATGGAAGGCCACAAGGAGGTGCTGGGCTTGTGGATCGCCCAGACCGAGGGGGCCAAGTTCTGGCTGCAAGTCGTCACGGAGCTGAAAAATCGTGGCGTGCAGGATATCTTTATCGCCTGCGTGGACGGGCTGAAAGGCTTTCCCGATACGATCGAGGCGGTCTTTCCCAAGGCGGCTGTCCAGCTATGCATCGTCCACATGGTGCGCAACAGCCTGAACTTCGTGACATGGAAAGTGCAGCGGGAGGTGGCCGCCGGTCTGAAGTGCATCTACAGTGCGGCGACGTTCGACGAAGCCGAACTCATGCTCTCGCAATTCGAGGTCAAATGGGACAAGGATTATCCGTCGATCGGCCTGTCATGGCGGCGCAATTGGGCACGCGTCACGCCGTTCTTCGACTACCCGCCAGAAATCAGAAAAGTCATTTACACCACCAACGCCATCGAATCCATTAACATGAGCCTGCGTAAGGTCACCAAGACCCGCAGTCCGTTTCCAACCGATGAGGCCGTCAGCAAGCTGTTTTGCCTGGCGCTCAACAACATCAGCAAGAAATGGACAATGCCGCTGAGGGACTGGAAAGAAGCACTCAACCGCTTCACTATCCAGTTTGAAGAACGGATTTCAATAACTTAAACGAATCCCGTTTACACAAAATCCTGCACACCCTCCATGACCTCCTTCCAAAACACGACCTTCTGATCCATCGTCATCGTCTTGACGGTTTCCAGCTGCCAGCTAGTGCTGTAACCTCCCCCCAATCGCGTCAATTTTGCGCTTGACGTCAGTGATTGATGCCTTCTCATAGCCGGGTGTAACGACCAGTGAAGGAAAGGGACTCTCGCTCCACAAAGACAAGGTGTTCAATCGGCTGCGCGCCATCTGATCCAGAAAGGAGTGCCAGAATTCCGTACTCCACATTTCGGGAATGTTGGCCTGCGCAACGGTGGAGTCGTCCGCGTAACTGGGGGTGCGGGCGTCCAGCGGAATGTTGAACTTGATGCTGCGCGTGGCAAGGTTCGGATTGCATAGTTTGTCGACAACGTTGATCAGACTGCCATCAATCTTGACAGAATCAGCCAGCTCCAACCCGGCATACATGGCACCGGAGACGTCATTGCCAATGACCCACCAGCGGGTAATGTTGCCCGCAGTGACGCGTCGAATTGCGTAACCCTCCTTCGATAGTCCGCTCACGAAGGGCTGGCCGGCGATTGCTCCGTTTGTTGTCACAACAATTTGCACCAGTGCTGCCTGGGTAGAAATTGCGCTGGCGACGCGGTTCCTACAACGAACAAATTCTTTTTTCAAGTACTGCCTTCAATTCGGCTGCGGCAAATTTGATCGCCGGCTGGGTGTCGTTGTAAATCAGAACTGCGCTAGTCTGTGCGTTCACTGAGCCGACCCACAGCACCAAGCCTGTGGCCAGTCCAGCTTTTAATACGCGATGTTTTTTCATTTCAATATCTCCGTTTAAATAAAAAGTCAGATTTCAGCAGGATTGGCTTCTAGGACCTGCTAGCAATCAGGCAAGTTTCGATTGTTGATTTGACTTAAAGCAAGGTTGCGTACGATATAATTTCTTTTTAACAACTTCAGATCAAGGCTTGATAACGAATGATCCAATGGTGAGCCAGCCATTGCGCTGCTGATCCTGAGTCGTGTTGGCGAATTTCAGAGCTTTGCCGCCCGTCATCGGATTCGGCACACCGATGAGAAGCGTGTAGTCACCGGAAGGCAAACCGGGATTGGCGACGTTAAAGGTCCAGACACCGGGCGATCCCGGGAGAACCGTTCTGAGATCCCAGTCCATAGACCATGTTTTGAGATTTCCGAGGGTATCCAAGGCAGCCATTTGCACGGTCCACGGGTAGTAGAAAGGCGCCACTCCGCGGTTTTCGATAGTCACGGTGCCGCGCAGTGCCTGACCCACGCTTTCGGGCGCCAAAGTTGCCTGTGGAATGTGCAGCGTATAGCCCAAAGACTGAGCGGCTTCGGTGGCGCGCTGCAAATGTGCTGCATCAAACTTGCCCGTGAAAAGGCCGTTGTACAGCAGCCAGGAAGCATGGGTGGTCTTCACGGAAAGGTCCAGATCCTGTCCTGCGGGCGCGCAGGTTGGAATATCTAAAATGCAGCCTTGCACCTCCGGGCGAACTTCGCCGCTGATGGTGCGGTCTTTCCAGATGTTTTGAAGGCCTGCGGAGACGATTTTTGGCCAGAAGTGCCAACCGGTTGGTCCCAGCGTTTCATAACCAAAGGAACCATCACCAAATCCGAGCAAAGGACGATCTGTGTTCACGCCGGTCTTTGGTTCACGGACGACAATTTGTTTGTGGGGGAAAGCGCGCTGGTAGGCGTCCAGCACCTGGTTCTGGAAAGCTAGCGTAGGCATCCAGTTGTTAGGAAAGGTGTGCCATTCTCCCCAGTACCCCAACAGCCCTACACTGACAGAGGCGACACGCGGATCGTTGTCATAGCGCGCGCCCAGTGCTGCGATGTAATTGAGCAAGGCGGTTTGCAAATCGGGGTTGTTGTAATCCGGGCTCGTGCCTTGGAAGAACGGTACACCGGACAGGAAGCTGGGCATGCCCGATGGTGATCCCGGATAATCCACAAAGGTGCCGAAGACCGCTTGGTGGCCTCGGGCGGCAATCGAGCTGAGATTCTTGTCCAGCTTAGTCCAGTCAAACGTATTAAAGCTAGTCTGGCTATCTTTTAACGACATGTAGAACCACTCGAGGCTGTGCGGAAAAGTGTAGGTGCCTTGATAGGGCATGAAGCCTTTCAAGGGATTGTCTACGGGCGCCGCTTTGTAGGAAAGGGAGAAATTCTGCGCAGAACCGGACGTTGCAGGTGCAGGTGCAGGTGCTGGTGATGGTGATGGTGCTGGTGTTGGTGTTGGTGTTGGTGTTGGTGTTGGTGTTGGTGTTGGTGTTGGTGTTGGTGTTGGTGTTGGTGTTGGTGTTGGTGTTGGTGTTGGTGCTGGTGCTGGTGATGGTGTTGATGCTGGTGTTGGTGCTGGTGTCGATTTTGGTGTTGGTGTTGGTGTTGGTGTTGGCGTCGGTTTTGGTGTCGGTGTCGGTGTTGGTGTTGGTGTTGTTGTTGGTGTACCAGTGATCGTCAGTGTAAGCGTGGCCATCGTACCTGCCGTACCTCTGCCGTTGCTGCTAGAAAACGGTTTGGCATGAATGACGTAAGTACCCGCAGCGGGAATCCATTTGTTGTATACCTTCCCTAAATTACCCTTGTACGAGTAGGGCGCGACGTTCTCTGTTCTGGTGGTGCTGGTGTTGGCGTCGGTAAAAACTACGCTTTTGACGCTGCTGGCATTCGCTCGCACGCCGATGTTCCGGGCTGTGCCAAGTGAGACCGTACCGCTTGATGTGAATGTCGCAATGTCAGTACCGGTGTCTGCATTGATGATAGTGAAGCTTGTCACCGTCTGTGCTGAAACCCACATCGGTACGCACATTAATGCGCCCCAAGAAATCGCTTTGCAAGTAGTTGATATGTTCATTTTCTATCTCCTGAAATCAGTATTAAAGGGATGTCACGACAAGTTGATGTCGACGTTTGGTAGCGGCCGTTTGTCTCGGCCGGCCATGCGACGCTTAAGGATTGACCATGAATGTTCCAAGGGTGAGCCAGTCGCTGAGTTGCTGGTCCTGTCACTGAAAGGTCGCTACCCGCACTGGCGGCAGGAGCGGACTCTTAACTACGGAGGTTAAAATTGAAGTAGCAGCATTCGCCGAACCGAAGCAGGCCGACTCACAGGCAACGATTGCGATCAAGAGGGGAATGAATGCCGAATTTATGTTCATGTCCATGCCTGGATTTTCGAGAGAGCGATGCGTCGTCATCGGCCAGATAAGAGCGGCCTGTCGAATAGGGCTCCGCACATCTGTACGACTACGCAACCAAAAGTAATAACCTCGTTATTTTCAGTATGTATTGTCCTGTGGAAATCTTCAAACACTGTATCTATCGCGTTTTTCCAAGCAACGTTCTTTCCGGTTTGCCATTTATTGGGGCTGAATTTTTATAAACTTAGTTTTTATTCTTGTAACTTCTGGTTAAATCCTGACCGCATTTCGGGCCCGTGCATTTTTTTTGCACGTTCTTAGCTTTACGCTACGCAAAGATTGTCAGTACCTTGTCGTCACGGCGTTGTGTCGGCAAGACGAATTTCAGATCACAGTTCTCTCGCTGGTTGTTTCGCCAGCGCACAAACTGCGCCGCCCTTACACACGGTCATCTTTTACCGTGGCGAACGGTTCGTACGGGTATCCCGGCCGTTATTTTTCGGTCCGGATAATGACTCTGCTTGCGAATGGATATTTGCTACACGGAGTCGGTTGAACGACGGAGCCACACCCACGAATGCTCCAGCGCGGCCTGTTTCGTAAGACGGCCCTTATTCATATTCAACATCGGCGGTTGTCCCGCTTGTTGCTTTGTCAGGTGGATCTTTCGTATGAGAAATGCTCTTCACAAACGGTTGAAATTTGTTATCTCGGTTTCTGATACGAGTGACCTCGTGGAGTTCCCATTAATTTAAACAAGCTATCTGTAAATGCTCAATGTTGGTATAAAAGCCATATTAAATATTGGTATAAACATAATTTTTTTGCGCGGAAGTTGGCCGCCGGTTTGAGTTGGCTCGCCAGCACGGTATGGCCTGATTTTGCGATGGAAATAGTTCCACGGAGTGAGCTTGGCTTGATCAGAGTGATACTGTGCGTCGTCAACATTCAATCCGGAGAGCGCCCGCTATGCCCATCCATTCCAGCCGCATGCCGGCAATCTTCATTCCGCATGGCGCTGGTCCGTGCTTTTTCATGGACTGGAATCCCGCGGATGCATGGACTCGCATGGCGGATTTTCTGAAGGGGTTATCGGCCACGCTGCCGCAGCGACCGGGCGCCATCGTGCTGGTGTCGGCGCATTGGCTGGCACCAACGTTCAGTGTTACCGGCGCGACCGGGCCGACGCTGATTTACGACTACGCCGGTTTTCCGCCACACACCTACACGCTGGACTATCCGGCACCGGGCCAACCGGCCCTGGCGCAACGCATCGCCGTATTACTGAAGAGGGCGCAGTTGCCGGCACAGGTCGACCCGGTGCGAGGATTCGATCATGGCGTGTTCATTCCGCTCAAGCTGGTGTTTCCCGACGCGGACATCCCGGTCGTGCAATTGTCGCTGCGCAGTGACCTTGATCCGCAGGCGCACCTGCAAGCCGGACTGGCGCTGGCCGCGTTGCGTGATGAAGGCATACTTATCGTCGGTAGCGGCATGAGTTTTCATAACATGCGTGGTTACGGCGATCCCCGCTTCGGGCCGATTTCGGATGAATTCGATCGCTGGCTGACGTCCGCTGTCGAAGCCGCACCCGAGGCGCGCTGGCGAGCGCTGTGCGGCTGGGCGCAAGCCCCGTCGGCGCGTTTGTCGCATCCGGCCGGTGCCGAAGAACATCTGTTGCCATTGATGCTGGTGGCGGGTGCGGCGCAGGGCGATGCAGGCCAGCGGGTATTTTCGGATCGGGTGCTGGAGACCACGCTGTCGGCGTTCCGGTTTGGTTGAGACAGTTTGCTACGCTCTCCCGATCCCGTACCGGCTACCCGCCAGGCTACTGCGCAGCAGTTCCAGGCGCCACCGGTGTCGTTACCACGCCATTAATCACTTCGGGCGCATCTTGACGGGTCCCCGGCGACGGCCTTGCTTGTCCGGTAGACAGGGTAGGTAGCGTTACTCCATCGACCATCTGAGGCGTTTCCCGACGTTCATGTATTGTCTCCAGCGTCGGTTTGAACACACTTCTTTTGTACGGTGACGCGGGGTGAATCTTCGTTTTGAATTCTTTTTCTTCACTCATCTTCACAAGATTCTCGTTTTTCGATGTTGGTATGCGCTCTTTTTTATCCCGTAATGTCGCATCCAACTGCCTGCGCGCTTTTCTCGCGTAAGGAGAATTAACTTCTCCATAATTACCGTATTTGTCCTTCTGCGCAGTGTTTGGTGTTGCGACCTGAGGCGATGTCGCTGCAGGAGATGGTTCTTGCGCAGAAGTATCAGGCAAAGGTTGGGTACTGTTTTTGAGCCAGCCTCTAAGTTTAAGCATCGTGATCTCCATGGCATGTTGTCAATGTCCGAATCTGCCGTTCACGGCAGGTGATTCTGTGTCGTCAGGATCTCGACATGGTTCCATTAGCACGGACCCTGCGTGGTGATCGTCCGTCAGAAATGCGTTTGAACTGACCCTGCGCCCCGCATTGTCTATACTGGTATTAACTATTTGAGGGAGTGGCGCATGAATGACTTGCCCCGTACGCTGGATGAAGACACCCGTGTGCCGCGCCGCGTGCACGTTAAATTGACCGTTGCATGACGACCTCACCGATGCTGCTGGTGCGGCCAGTGGCCGAAGCCGATATCGCAGCGCTGGTTACGCTGGCCGCCGGTGCAACCGCCGGCGTGCACACGCTGCCGACAACCCGCGCCGCGATTGCGGATTGCGTCGAGCGCTCGATCGCGTCTTTCGCGGCCGAGGTCGAGCTGCCGGCCGACGAGACCTATACCTTCGTACTCGAAGACAGCCGCAGCGGGACACTGTTTGGTACTGCCGCGCTGGCCGCAACGGCCGGCACCAATGGCACCTTCTTTGCGTTTCGCAACGACGTGATGCAGCAAGTGTCGCGCGATCTCAGCATCAGCCATAGTGTGCATGCGCTCACCTTGTGCTCGGGCCTGACCGGATATTCCCAGTTATCCAGTTTTTATGCCGCAGGTACTGATCCGGCTAATGCAGCGCTGTTGTCACGTGCGCGGCTACTGTTCGCTGCGGTCGCACCACACCGCTTTGGCGAGCGCTTTTTTGCCTCGCTGGCGGGGATTACGGATCCGGGTGGTCGTTCGCCATTCTGGGAAGCGCTGGGCCGCAAGTTTTTTCAGCTCGATTTCGTTGAAGTCGAACGGCTCATCGAAGGCGGTCGCAATCGCAGCCTGATCATCGAACTGATGCCGCACTATCCGGTTTATGTGCCGCTGCTGTCCGACGAGGCGCAAGCCGCGATGGGGCAGGTCCATGCCGAGGGAGAATTACCATTGCAGATATTGACCGAAGAGGGTTTTGAGGCCGATGAGTTCATCGATATCTTCGATGGCGGCCCCATCCTGCAGGCGCACAAACACGCATTGCGCGCTTTCACCGGATCGCGCCAGCGCCGCGTGATGGGTTCCGGTGGTAGTGCGCAAACCACGACTTACCTTGTCAGTAATACCAATCAGAAGCAGTTCCGTGCAGTCCTGTGTGCCGCGCCGGCCATCGATGCCTCGGACAGCATTGCGCTGTCGGCCGAAGCGCGGCGCAGCTTGCAAGTCGCTCCCGGCGACACCGTGAATTGCGTGAAATTATGACGACCACATTAATGCATGCCAATACCAGTCACTGCGTGGTCCGTGCCGTCTGCGCGCAGGACCTCGACGGCTTGATGACGATGGCCGGTCAGGTCGGCGGCGGCATGACTACCTTCAAGCCGGATCTGGCGATGATGCGCAAGCGCGTCGAGATCGCCTGCGCCTCGTTCGCCGAAACCATCGCGCCCGAACAGCGCGACTACCTGTTCGTGATGGAAGACACCCGCGACGGCCGGCTGGTCGGCGTCTGTGCGATCAAGGGCGCGGTCGGACTTGATGAGCCGTTCTACAACTACCGCATCGGCACGCTGGTGCATTCCAGTGTCGAACTCAATATTTTCTCGCGGATGGACACGCTGTATCTGTCCAACGACCTCACCGGCAGCGCCGAACTGTGCTCGCTGTTCCTGCATCCGGATTACCGCAGCGGCAGTAACGGCAAACTGCTGTCGAAGAGCCGCTTCCTGTTCATCGCCCAGTTTCCGCATCTGTTCCCGGCCCGGCTGATTGCCGAACTGCGCGGCTTTCAGCGGTCCGATGGCACCTCGCCATTTTGGGATCACCTCGGCCAGCATTTTTTTCAGATGGACTTCGATCGTGCCGACGACCTCAGCAGTCTCGGCAAAAAATCCTTCATCGCCGAATTGATGCCGCGTCATCCGCTGTATGTCGCCTATCTGCCGGCGGTGTCGCAGGAAGTCATCGGCATGGTGCATGTCGATACCGCACCGGCGCGCCGCCTGCTGGAGCAGGAAGGCCTGCACTACGAAGGCTATGTCGACATTTTCGATGCCGGTCCGGTGCTGCAGGCGCGCATCAGCGAGTTGCGCGCCATCCGTGAAAGTGCGCTGGCGATCGTCGATGCGGGTGCGCTTCCCGGGACCGATCGCGCCATACTGGTTGCCACGACGACGCTCGGTGAGTTCCGCGTCATTGCCGCGCAATCGCTGAACCAGCAGGGACGCCTTGCCCTATCGACGCTGGATCGTCAATTATTGGCGTGCAAGCCGGGCGATCCGGTGCGCACGATGTCCCTCAATTCGAGCAGAAAGTAACCATGCACAGTCACCACATCAATGGCGAATGGATCAGCGGCAGCGGCGTCGAACTGGTCGTGATCAACCCCGCCAGCGGCGCACCGGTCTGGCAGGGGACGCAGGCTGGTATCAATGAAATCGAGCGCGCCTGTCATGCCGCGCGCGCCGCCTTTGCCGGCTGGTCGATGACGCCGCTGGCCCGGCGCATTGCGATCGCCGTGCGCTTTCGCGATCTGTTGCGCGAGCACGCCGAAGCACTGGCGCAGACCATCGCGCAGGAAGTTGGTAAGCCGCTCTGGGAAGCCCGCACCGAAGTCGCCTCGATGGCGGCCAAGGTGGATATTTCAGTGCAGTCGCAGGCCGCCCGCACCGGCGAAACGGCCGCCACGGTGGCCGACGGTGCCGCCGTTCTGCGGCATCGGCCGCACGGGGTGTTCGGCGTCTTCGGTCCCTACAACTTTCCCGGTCACCTGCCCAACGGACATATCGTTCCGGCCCTGATCGCCGGCAATACACTGGTCTTCAAACCGAGCGAATACGCACCGCAAACCGCCATGATGACAACGCGTTTGTGGGCCGAAGCCGGCTTGCCGGCCGGTGTGCTGAACTTGCTCAATGGCGCACGCGACACCGGTGCCGCGCTGGCGCAGGACCCGACACTGGACGGCATCCTGTTCACCGGCAGCTACCAGACCGGCGTGCTGTTGCATCGCCAGTTCGCCGGCCAGCCGGGCAAATTGCTGGCGCTCGAAATGGGTGGCAACAACGCACTGGTCGTGTGGGATGTGGCCGACCTCGATGCGGCAGTTCATCATGCGATTTTTTCAGCCTTTGTCAGCGCCGGCCAGCGCTGCACCTGTGCGCGCCGCCTGATCGTCGAGCAGGGCGCGCGTGGCGACGCCTTCATCGCACGGTTAGTCGAGGTCGCCGCAGCGATCCGGGTTGGCGCACCGGACGCCGAACCGGCGCCGTTCATGGGGCCGGTTGTGTCGGCCGCGATTGCGACCCGTTTGCTGGCGGCGCAGGCCGAGCTGGTCGGATTGGGTGGCAAGGTGTTGCTGGAGATGCGTCATCTGGTGCCTGATACCGGTTTGCTGTCGGCCGGGATCGTCGATATGACCGGAGTCGATGGCGTGCCCGATGACGAGTATTTCGGCCCGCTGCTGCAAGTGCTGCGGGTGGCCGATTTCGAGACCGCCATCGTCGCCTCGAACGCCACAGGTTACGGCCTCGCCGCCGGGCTGCTGTCGGATGATCCGGTGCTATGGGCGCGCTTTCTGGAGACCGCCCGTGCCGGCATTGTCAACTGGAACCGGCCTACCACCGGCGCGGCCAGTAGCGCGCCGTTCGGAGGTATCGGCAAGTCCGGTAACCACCGTGCCAGCGCGTATTACGCTGCCGATTATTGTGCCTATCCGGTCGCCTCGATCGAGAGCGCGGGTCTGGCCATGCCGGCGCAGTTGTCGCCCGGTCTGACGTTTTAAAAGGATAACCATGCTGCCTGCACGCGAGTTCAACTTCGATGGTCTGGTCGGGCCATCGCACAATTATGCCGGCCTGTCGTTTGGTAATGTCGCCTCGTTCAACAACGTCAAGAGTGTCTCGAATCCGAAGCAGGCAGCGTTGCAGGGACTGGCCAAAATGCGCGCGCTGGCCGCACGCGGTTTCGCCCAAGCGGTGCTGCCGCCGCAGGGGCGGCCGGACTTCGCGCTGTTGCGCAGCATCGGTTTTGGCGGCAGCGATGCCGATGTGATTGCCGCTGCGTTCCGCGATGCACCAGCTATCCTCGCTTCGGCCTATTCGGCCGCGCCGATGTGGAGCGCCAATGCCGCCACGGTGAGTCCGTCGGCCGATAGCGCCGATGGCCATGTCCACTTCACGGTGGCTAACCTCAACAGCAAGTTACACCGGTCCTACGAGCAGCAGCAGACGGCGCGTACGTTGCGCGCGATCTTTGCCGATCCGGACTATTTCACGGTTCACGACGCCCTGCCGGCGACACCGGCGTTTGGCGATGAAGGCGCGGCCAATCACACGCGACTGGCCTCGGCACATGGCGCCCCCGGCGTCGAAATGTTTGTCTATGGCCGGGTCGAATTTCAGCCCGATGCACCGGCACCAAAACGCTTCCCGGCACGCCAGACACTGGAAGCCAGCCAGGCCGTAGCGCGCTTGCATGGCTTGTCGCCGCAGCGTACCGTGTTTGTCGCGCAGGACCCGGCGGTGATTGATCTGGGCGTGTTCCACAACGATGTGATCGCGGTTGGCAACGGCAACGTGCTGTTTTATCACGCCCAGGCTTTTTTTGATGAGCCGGCCACACTGGCGGCCTTGCAGTTTGCGCTGGCCAGCATCGGCCAGCCGTTCATGCCGATCCGCGTGGGGCGCACCGATGTCGCCATCGACGATGCCATCAGCAGTTACTTATTCAACAGCCAGTTGCTGACGCGGCCGGATGGCCGGATGGCGCTGGTCGTGCCGCAGGAATGTCGCGACAACGTGGCCGTGGCGCGCTACCTCGATGGTCTTGTGGCCAGTGGCGGACCGATTGCCGAACTGCTGAGTTTTGATCTGCACCAGAGCATGCGCAACGGTGGCGGTCCGGCTTGCCTGCGCTTGCGGGTAGCGCTGACCGAAGCCGAAGCCGGCGCGATGCATCAGGGCGTCATCATGACCGAGGCGCTGTATGCGCAACTGGTGGTCTGGGTCCAGCGGCATTATCGCGATGCACTGGCACCGGCCGACCTGGCCGATCCGCAACTGGCGATCGAAGTCACGAGCGCGCTGGAGGAACTAGCAAAGATTCTTCGATTGCCTGACCTGTATGTGTCCTGAAACAGCGATAATGCGGCACCCGATTCGTCGCACCCATACTGGTAGCCTGATCACAGGCACCTCAACAACAAGCCATCACCCCAATGGAGAACCTCACCCCATGAAACGTTTCCTGTTTGCTTTTTCTATCCTTACCGGTTTGCTGTTCGGTTCCGCCGTGCAAGCCCGCAGCCTCGATGAAATCAAGGCCGCCGGTACCATCATCGTCGCTACCGAAGGTGCCTATCCGCCGTTCAATTATTTTCAGGGTTCCAAGCTGAGTGGCTTTGAAGTCGAACTGGCCGAAGCCATCGTCAAGAAAATGGGCCTGAAGATCGAATGGAAAGCATTGTCCTTCGATGCGCTGCTGGCCGGTTTGCGGCAAGACCGCTGGGACATGGTCATGGCCTCGTTTGGCGTCACCGACGAGCGCTCGAAAGCGGTCATGTTCACCAATCCGTATTACTGCAGCGGCGGCGTGATCGTCTCGAAAGATGCGGCCATCAAGGATGCCGCCACGCTAGCCGGTAAAACGGTGGCGGTACAGACCGGCTCAACCTACATGGAAAACGTCAAGAAGCTGGCCGGCGTGAAAGACGTCAAAAACTATCCGCAGGATACCGATGCCCGCTCGGCACTGGTGGCCGGACGCGTTGATGCGTGGGTCAGTGACCGCTTTGTCGTCAAGGCAGCGACCGAGAGCAATCCCGGTCTGGGTCTGAAAGTCGGCGATTACCTGTTCGTCGAACGCATCGCCGCCGCCGTCAAGAAAGGCAATGGTCCGCTGGCCGCCGCCGTCGACAAGGCACTGGCCGATGTCATGGCCGATGGCACCTACAAGACCATTTCCGAGAAGTTCATGAAAGAAGATATTCGCTGCAAGTCGTAGGCGAACGCTAGCGTTCCCCCCGCTTGAACCACGCGACATACTAGTCGGGCTGGCCTTTTCACTGCGCCAGCCCCTCCCTGGAGAACACCTTGAAAGCAGCATTTACCCTTCTGCCGCGGGGCTGGTCACGCCAGCGCCGCAGCGCCGTCACGATAGCCCTGGCCATTACCGCCTTGCTGTTGTTCCTCTGGCTGATGGCCATTCCGATGGCCTGGCTGCCGGAACCGATCGGCCCGGCCGCCCAGCAATTTGCCGAGGGCGCCCGCGTAACCGTCGCGCTGACGCTGGTGGCCGGCGTGATCGGCATCGTGCTCGGCATGCTGGCCGCGCTCGGCAAACTGTCGTCGTTTGGCCCGCTGCGCTGGCTGGCCGGGTTCTACATCTGGGCTATTCGCGGCACGCCGTTGCTGGTGCAAGTACTGTTCGTTTTTCTGGCGCTGCCGGCGCTGGTGCCGGGCTTGCGCTTGTCGGATTTCTATTCGGCCGTGGTGGCACTGGCCTTCAATGCCGGAGCGTACAACGCCGAGGCGATACGCTCCGGCATTCTGGCCGTCCACAAGGGGCAGGCTGAAGCCGCCCGCTCGCTCGGGCTGAGTCCGTTCCAGACGTTTCGCGACGTGGTGTTCCCGCAGAGTATGCGTATCGCGTTGCCGCCGCTGGTCAACAACTTCGTGTCGCTGCTCAAGGATTCCAGTCTGGCTTACGTGATTGGCGTAGTCGAACTGTCGAACATCGGCAACCGCATCCAGTCGGTGACGTTCCAGCCGATTCCGGTGTTTGTCACGGTGGCAGCGATCTACCTGATCCTGACCAGCGTGATGACGCAGATTTCCGGCGCGATCGAACGCCAGCTTGATGTGGAGCGTCACTGATGACCGCCGCCAGAATTCCGCTGATCCGTGCCGACAAGGTCAACAAGCACTTCGGCCAGTTCCATGTGATCCGCGATGTTTCGTCGGATTTTTATCAGGGCGAAGTGACCGTCATCATCGGTGCGTCCGGCTCCGGCAAGTCGACTTTTTTGCGCATGCTGAACCGGCTCGAAACGCATGACAGCGGCACCATCGTCATCGACGGTATCGAACTCAACGACAACCTCAAGAACATCGATGCGGTCCGACGCGAAGTCGGCATGGTGTTCCAGAGCTTCAATCTGTTTCCGCACTTGAGCGTGCTCGACAACGTCACGTTGGCGCCGCGCCGGTTGCGCAACATGACCCGCGCGCAAGCCGATGTGGTCGCGCTCGACTTGCTGGGCAAGGTCGGCCTGGCCGAGCATGCGCACAAATATCCGCACCAACTGTCGGGCGGGCAGCAGCAGCGCGTGGCGATTGCCCGCTCGCTGGCGATGCAGCCCAAGGTCATGCTGTTTGACGAACCGACCAGCGCGCTCGATCCGGAAATGATCAAGGAAGTGCTCGATGTGATGAAAGACCTGGCCCGTTCGGGCATGACGATGATTGTCGTCACGCATGAAATGGGTTTCGCCCGCGAAGTGGCGGATCGGGTGATCTTTTTTGAAAAAGGCGAAATCCTGCATGAAGCAGCGCCGGAAGAATTTTTCGGCGACAGCGGCAACGAGCGCATTCGCGCCTTTCTCGGCAAGATCGGTGACACCTGAGCTGCACCAAGCAGCCGTCGCCCGCACCGTACCAACAACAATAAAACAGTACCAACCCTAGCCCCCTACGGAGAACACCATGCAGTTGAAACGCACTACGCTGAGCACCGCCGTCCTGTTGTCACTGGCCGCCATCTCGCTGCCATCGCAGGCCCAAAGCGCCAAGGATTTTCAGGAAATGCGCGCTGAAATGCAGCGCATGCGCGCTGAATTGGACGCACTGAAAGCGGCCAAGCCTGCGCTTGCCGCTGCACCTGCACCCGCAGCAGCCAACACCGAGCTGGCCGATCGCATCGAGCAAGTTGAATTGCGCGCCAAGGATGCCGTCGTCGTTGGCGATATCCCGAACTCGTTCCGTCTGCCGAATTCGGAAACCTCGCTGCGTATCTACGGTTTTGCTGAACTGAACATGGTGCATGAATTCCGCGCCGACAATGGCGACAGCGATTACGCCAGCTTCGTACCGTATTCGCCATTGAACGGTTCGGCCGGTGCCAACCGCAGCGGTCGCACTTACCTCCATGCGCGCACTTCGCGCCTGGGTGTCGAAGCCAGCACGCCGACCCAGTACGGGCCGATGGGCATCAAGCTCGAAGGCGATTTCAATAATGATCCGCGCACCGGCAATGCGGCCGTATCCGGCACCATCGGCAATATCTACACACAGCAGGCAACCAATAGCTACGACTTCCGTCTGCGTCAGGCTTACGGTACCTTCGGCGGTTTGCTGATCGGCCAGACCTGGTCGACCTTCATGGATGTCGATAACGCGCCGGAAACCGTCGACTTCAACGGCCCGATCGGTTCGACTTTCATTCGTCAACCAATGATTCGTTATGCCTATCCGACCAAGGATTACGGTACCTTCACGGTCGCGGCTGAAAACTCGGTCAGCTATGTGCTCGACAAAACCGGTTCGGTCACCACCGCCGGTTTCTCGCGCGTGCCCGATCTGGTCGGTCGCTGGGACAAGCCATTCGATTTCGGCGCGGTCAGTTTCCGCATGGTGTCGCATGAGCACCGGGTCAATGATGGCGCCGGCATCAATGCATCGCGTCGTGGTTTTGGTGTCGCTGCGAGCGGCATGTATAAAACGGTCGGCGAAGATTTCCTGACCTGGAACCTGACCGGCGGTACCGGCATCGGCCGCTACTTCAATTACATCGAAGGCGCGTTCTACGATCCGGCAGCAAACCGCATCCTGATGGAAAAAGCGGTCGGTATTGTGGTCGGTTACCAGATTAAATCGTCACCAAGTTTGCGCTACAACATGTCGGTCGGGGCGCAAAAGAACTTTAATAACGAGTACACGGAATTTGCCCATGCCAATGCGCTCGACAGTGGTCGTTACGGTGTCAACCAGTCGGTCTGGCAAACGCATCTGGGCTTCATCTGGAACCCGGTCAAGAATGTTGATATCGGCTCCGAGTTCGTCTACGGCAAACGCAAGACGCTGGCCGGCGAAACCGGCGACATGAGCCGGCTGGACTTTTCGGCGAAGTACAATTTCAACTGATCAGGCGGGTTTTGTAACGGCACCACACTGATTCACACAGAGCCTCCGTTAGCGGGGGCTTTTTTTTATTTGAGGTTTTATCGTTGCAGTAAGCGCGGGAGCCGGCAAACAAGCTACGGTGAACGCGGTATATTCAAAACAAGAAACGGCACCACAAGCCCTAGACTCGAGGCCAAACCGCTGCATGCCCGGTCCGTATTCGCCAATTTCTGCTTCACAAGTCACGATTGAGGAATCCATGAACGCTTCGTCACACGATCTACGCACACAAACCTTGCAACTGGTTCTGGCTCATGCCGGTGAGGCCGGGGCCAATCCGGTGGCCCGCCTTATTGAAGTCTGGCTTGACTCGCTGCATGAAGAAGACCTGGCCGGACTGACCCCGCAGAGTCTGGCATCGGCGCTGTGGGAAGCGTTTTCCGGTACGGCACAATGCAATGCCGGTGCCAGTCAGCTCATCGCCGTCGATTACGCCGAAGAGCACGGCGGCAAGGCCACCGCGCTGCTGATCCTCAATCCCGACATGCCGTATCTGGTCGATTCGATCGTGATGGCCTTGCGCAAGCAGGGCGTGCGTTCGCGTGCCGTGCTCAATACGGTGCTGTCAGTGCAGCGCGATGCGCACGGCTGCATCACCGGATCGCAATCGGCGCGCAACGGAGCCGATCCGTTCGAGTCCTACGTGCTATGCCTGTTGTCGGACGCGCTCGACAGCGCCACGCTGGCGGCACTGACTGCGCATATCCGCATGGTGACCGGCGATGCCGCCAGCGTGCAGCGCGATGCCGCGATGCTGGAAACGCGCATGACCGGTGTGGCCGCGCTCGCCGCTGCCAACGGCACGGCAGAGGGCCGTGAAGTGGCCGCCTTCATTGAATGGGCCCGTGATGGCGGTTTCGAAACCTTCGGCTATGCGTATTACCGCGCGCTGCCGGGCCAGCACGAACTGGTACGCGACCTCAACAGCCGCAGCGGCGTGCTGTGCGATCCACATCATCCGGTCTACGACACTTGCCTGGCCGGGATTCCCGGCGAGTTCGATTTGCTGGCCAGGCGCAATGACACGCTGTCCATCGTCAAGGCCGATGTGCAGTCGACGCTGCATCGCGACCTGCATCTCGACTTCATCGGCGTGCGCGATATCGATACCACCGGCCACCTGCAAGGCGAGCATTGCTTCATCGGCCTGTTCACCCGCGCTGCGGCTGCCACCGCGCTGGGTCGCTTGCCGTTTGCGCGCGGTCGCATCAAGCAGGTGCTGACATTGGCCGGGGTGCGGCAAAATGGTTTTCGTGCCGAGAAGTTTCTTGAGATCCTCGAATCGCTGCCGCGTACCGAAGCGATGGAAGCCGATCCGGCCTGGCTGGCGCGCCTGTGCAGCAGCGTCGTGTCGCTCTACAAGCAACCGCGCACGCGCGCCTTTGCGCGCCGCGATGTTTATGACCGGCACCTCAATGTGATCCTGTATCTGCCGAGCGAACGCTTCAGCGCCGCGCTGGTCAGGAGCATCACGCAAGAGCTCAAGGTGCACTCGGGCGCGACCGACGTGCGGGCCGAAACCCAGGTCAGCGACGGCCCGCTGGCACGCATTTATCTGATCGCTACCAGCGCCCGCCGTTTCGATGATCTCGATGCGGCGATCTGCCTGCCGCTGGTGGCTGCCGTCGAAGGCTGGCATACCACTTTCGACACGCTGGTTGACCGCACCGTCGACACGCAAGTGCGCAACGATCTGCACAAACTGCGTGCCGCCCTGTCGGTCAATTATGTGGCAGCGACTCCACCGCAAGTGGCTTATCGCGACATCCTCAATTTGCAGCGGGCGGCTGCGGCAGCGCCGGTGACGGTGCGCATTGATGGCGACAGCACCGATGGCAACCGGGTCAGCATCCGGCTGTTTTCGATCAACAGCGTGCCGGCCCTGTCGATGATTCTGCCGGCGCTGCACAATGCCGGCGTCGAGATCGAACGTGAGCAGACCTACAAGGTGCCGGTCACCGATGATGCTGATTATTTCATCACCAGCCTGAGTGTCGATCCGGCCAGCGCCGCCAAGCTCGGCGATGCCCGCGTGGCCGACGCGGCACAGGAACTGTTCGAAGCCCTTTTCAATGACCAGGCCGAAGACGGGCGCATGAATGGCCTGGCCATCGAAGCTGGCTTGCGCCTGCGCGAAGTGCAGGTCATTCGCGCCTATGCGAGTTACTGGCGGCAGGCCGGTTGCCGTTTCAGCTTGCGTTACATCGCCGATTGCCTGCGCAAGCAGCCCGGTCATGTGCGCACTCTGGTTGAAAGTTTCCAGCAACGCTTTGATCCTGCCACCAGCGACGTCCAGCGCGCTGCGGGCAGCGCCGCGCTGTCGGCACTGCGTAGCAACCTGCTTGACGTCAATCACGCCGATACCGAAGACATCCTGCGCAGCATTGCCGACCTGATGCTGGCTACCTTGCGGACCTCGTATTTCCAGAGCGGTCAGCGCGGCGACACGCTGCTGTTGAAGTTCGATGCCAGCGCGCTGGCCCTGCTGCCCGAGCCGCGTCCGTATCGCGAAATTTTCGTCTTTGCCCGGCGCTTCGAAGGGGTCCATTTGCGCGGCGGTCCGGTGGCCCGCGGCGGCTTGCGCTGGTCCGACCGGATGGAAGATTACCGCACTGAAGTGATGGGTCTGGTCAAGGCCCAGATGGTCAAGAATGCGGTCATCGTGCCGGCCGGTGCCAAGGGCGGTTTTGTCTGCAAGATGATGCCCAAGGACGCGGCGCGCGACATCATCGCGGCCGAAGGCGAAGCCGTCTACCAGTTGTTCATTGCCGGGTTGCTTGATCTGACCGACAACCGCGAGCAGGGCAACATCGTGCCGCCGGCCGATACGGTCTGCTACGACAGCGCCGATCCGTATCTGGTGGTGGCCGCTGACAAGGGCACCGCGACCTTCTCCGATATCGCCAACGGGATTGCAGTGAAGCGCGGCTTCTGGCTTGGCGATGCGTTCGCGTCGGGTGGCTCGAACGGCTACGACCACAAGAAACTCGGCATTACCGCCAAGGGCGCATGGGAAGCCGTCAAGCGGCACTTCTACGAAATGGCGCATGACATCAACACCACGCCGATTACGATGGTCGGTGTCGGCGACATGTCTGGCGACGTGTTCGGCAACGGCGTGCTGCTGTCGCGCCAGCTCAAGCTGGTCGCCGCCTTCGATCACCGCCACATCTTCATCGACCCGACTCCGGACGTGACGACCTCGTTTGCCGAACGCCAGCGGCTGTTCGCGCTGCCGCGCTCGTCATGGGACGACTACGACAAATCGCTGATGTCGCAAGGCGGCGGGGTGTGGCCGCGCAGTGCGCGCAGCATTCCCTTGTCGCCCGAAGCGCGGACCGCGCTCGGCATCGACGCCACCAGCCTGGCACCGGAAGCCTTGCTGCACCAGATCCTGCTGGCACCGGTCGATCTGTTCTACAACGGCGGTATCGGCACCTATATCAAGGCCTCGACCGAGAGCCATGAGCAAGTCAAGGATCGCGCCAACGATGCCATCCGGGTCGATGGCAGGGCGCTGCGCTGCAAGGTCGTGGCCGAAGGCGGCAACCTCGGCGCGACGCAAGCCGGCCGGATCGAATTTGCGATGGCCGGTGGCGCGATCTTCACCGATGCGATCGATAATTCGGCCGGGGTTGATTGCTCCGACCATGAAGTCAACGTCAAGATCTGGCTTGATACCGAAGTCAATGCCGGCACCCTCGATGCGACCCGGCGCAACACGATGCTGACCGAGATCACTGACGATATCGAACGGCTGGTCTTGCGTGACAACACGCTGCAGACCCATTTGCTCACGCGTGAAACCCAGGCCCAGCAAGACCGCACCGTGCAGGATGCGTATGCCGCGCTGATCACCGAACTCGATGCCGACGGCGTGCTGTCGCGCGAACTGGAACAGCTGCCGGGCGCGGCCGAACTGGCGCGCCGGCAAGCGCTCGGGCATGGCCTGAGCGCACCGGAACTGGCGGTGGTGATTGCCAACGTCAAGAACCATTTCAAGGCGCTGCTGGCTAAATCAGCGCTGATCGAGGAAAGCTGGGCGCGCACTGTATTGACGCCGTACTTTCCGCCAGCACTGGTGGCCAGCCGCGATCCGCTGGCCCATCCGCTGGCCAACGCAATCCTGGCCACGGTGCTGGCCAATGAAGTCGTCAACCGGTGCGGGCCGTTGCAGGTCGGCGCGCTGGCGCGCCAGTTCCGGGTCGGCAGCACCGAAGTGGTGTGCGCCTGGGCCCGTGCCTGGTCGGCACTGAATCTGGCGCCGCTGTTCGCGACCCTCGACACACATGCACTGACGGTGCCGGTGGCGGTCTCGAAAGAGATTGACCGTCGTACCCGCGTATTGCAGCAGGCCGTGATGGCCGGTGTGCTGTCGGTGCCGGCCGGGCAGCGCCGCGCCGCGGGCAGCATGGATGAACTGACTAGCCTGTTTGCCGATGCGGCTGCCGTGCGCACGCTAGTAGGTGACGCCGATCCGGCGCTGGCCGATCAGGACGATAGTCTGCCGGCTGATTTCGTGGCAGCAGTGCGCAGCCTCGATGCGATCGCCGGCATGGCCGACTTCCTGTTTGCAGCATTGTCGGTGCCGCGTCCGGCCGGCATGAGCCTGACGGTGTTCCTGCAAGCCGGGATGCAGTTGCGCCGCCAGTCCGGTATCGATCTGCTCGAGCGCGCCTTGACACAACCATCGGCCAGTCCGGCTCAGGACGGGTTGCGCAGCCATGCGCTGCAGGCACTGCGGCGGGCCCAGCAACGCTTGCTCACGCAGGTGCTGCCGCGACTGGCGGCAGATCCGGCTGGCGTGATTGGCGCTGCGATTGCGGCGCTGAACCTGACGCTGCCCCCTGCAGATGCCGGTCTCGAGTCTGCCGTGCTGCAAGCCTGGTCACTGGCCGATGCGGTTGGCGATACCGTCGCAGGCACCGTGCCCGCTGCGGTGGCGCGCGCAGCGTGACCTTGTCACCCACCATCGCGGCGCTGGCCGCTGCCGATTTCAGCGGCATCGTGCCGCACTTTATCGCTGCCGGTTTTGCCGTCAGCGAACCGGCTGCCGGTGTCGTGCAGATCGTCGGCGACCCGTCCCGTGCCAGCGTGCTGTTGTCGGTCGGCGTGCATGGCGACGAAACTGCCCCGATCGAATTGCTGGCGCAGTTGCTCGATGCGCTGGCCCGCCAGCCGCACCAACTGGCGGTCAACCTGATGATAGTGGTCGGCAATATTGCCGCGATCCGGCAAGCGCGGCGCTTCATCGAGGTCGATCTGAACCGCTTGTTCTGTCGCGAGCGCGGGTTGCTGTCGGCGGTAGCCGAAGCCGCGCGTGCCGACGAGCTGATGCTGGCCAGTCGCACGTTTTTCAAACGCGCTGCAGGACCGCGTCTGCACCTCGATCTGCACACGGCGATCCGGGGCTCGCTCTATCCGACCTTCGCGATGATCCCGCACGGTATTGCCGCGACCGACCGGCAGGCGCTCATTGCCCTGCTGGGACATGCCGGGATTGCCGCCGTCATCCTCAATCGCAGTGCGGCCAGCACTTTCAGTGCCTACACCGCTGCCCAGTTCGGGGCGACCAGTGCCACGGTCGAGCTGGGCCAGGTCAGTGCGCTGGGCGACAACGATCCCGCGTGTTTCGCCGCCGCCGCGGCGACGCTGGCGCGAACCCTGCGTGGTGAGGCCGCGCCGGCCATCCTGCAAGTGCCGCTGGTGTTCGAGGTCGTGCAGGAAATCATCAAGCGTAGCGAAGCATTCCGGATGTCGTTTGATGGCAGCACGCCCAACTTCACGGCTTTGCCGCGCGACGCGCTCATTGCGACTGATGGCGCACTCGAGTATCGGGTCGGGCATGATGAAGAACAGGTCGTGTTTCCGAATCCGTCGGTGCGCATTGGTTTTCGTGCGGGGTTGATGGTGGTGCGGCGCGACGCCTAGAGCTTTATCCAGACGTCGTTACGAATAATCTGAAATAGGCTGGTCGCGCGCGAGGCACGACAAACCGTGCTCACCCTACCAATTGAGCACGTGACTGTCTCATCCGGTGCAATACCCGCAGGGCATTGCACCGGATGCGCCGGTCACCGTCGCCATTGCCGATGACCTACCGTGTCACTGTGCCGTCAATCCGCGCCGTACCAGCAGCGGTTCAATCGTCGCATCGCGTCCGCGGAAATCACGGAACAGCTGCATCGCATCGACGCTGCCGCCGCGTGACAGCAAGCTCTGGCGGAACCAGTCGCCATTCTTGCGGGTCAGGCCACCGTGTTCCTTGAACCAGTCGACCGTGTCGGCATCGAGCACTTCACTCCAGATGTAGGCGTAATACCCGGCGGAATAACCTCCTGCGAAGACATGCGAAAAGTAGCTGCTGCGGTAACGCGGTGGTACCGGTGCGTAATCGACACCGGCTTTTTTAAGCGCTGCGGCTTCGAACGCAATCACATCGGCCGGCATGTGCGCCACATCCAGTTGATGCCATTGCTGGTCGATCAGTGCCGCTTTTAAATACTCGGTGGTACGAAATCCTTCGTTGAAGGTGCGTGTGGCCAGTACCTTGTCGAGCAGCGCTTTGGGCATCGGTGCGCCGGTCTGGTAATGCTTCGCGTAATTGGCCAGCACTTCCGGCCAGACCGACCACATCTCGTTGACCTGCGACGGAAATTCGACGAAGTCGCGTGGCACGCTGGTGCCGCTGAAAGTCGGGTAGCGCACATTCGACAGCATGCCATGCAGCGCGTGACCGAACTCATGGAAGGCGGTGGTGACTTCATCAAACGTCAGCAGGGTCGGCTCGCCGGCCGGCGGTTGCGGGATGTTCAGATGGTTGCCGACGACCGGTTTGCTACCGAACAGGTCGGACTGGTCGACATAGCTGTTCATCCAGGCACCACCGCGCTTGCTGCTGCGGGCATACATGTCGGCCAGGAACAGCGCCAGCGGTTTGCCATCGGCATCGAAGACTTCGAAGACGCGCACACTCGGGTCGTACACCGGCAAGTCCTTGCGCTCCTTGAAGGTCAGGCCGTAGAGCTTGTTGGCAGCGAAGAACACGCCATTCTGCAGCACGCTCTCGAGTTCGAAGTAGGGCCGCAATTGGGTTTCGTCGAAATCGAAGCGGGCCTTGCGGACTTTTTCTGTGTAGAAGGTCCAGTCAGCAGCAGTCAGCTTGAAGCCGCCCTTTTCGGCATCGATGATTTGCTGGATCGCCTCGCCTTCGGCGCGCGCATTGGCGACGGCCGGTGGTGCCAGCCGGGCCAGCAACTGGTTCACGGCAGCGGGCGTCCTGGCGGTCTCTTCCTGCAGCACATAGGCGGCGTGGTTCGGATAGCCGAGCAGCGCTGCGCGTTCGGCGCGCAGGCTGCTCAGTTGCAGCACGATCGCGCGGTTATCGAATTCCCCGCCATGGCTGCCGCGACTGGTCGAGGTGTCGTACAGGCGCTGGCGTAACGCCCTGTTGGTCAGTGACGACGCCGGTGGTTGGCCGGTCGTGTTGACCAGTGCCAGCACATATTTGCCATCAAGCCCGCGCACCTTGGCCGCAAGCGCTGCGGCAGCGATGGCGCCGTCGGACAAGCCGTCGAGTTCGGCGCGGCTATCGACCGTAATGGCCGATGCATTGATTTCATTGAGCACGTTCTGGCTGAAGGTGGTTGCCAGCGAAGCCAGTTGGCTATTCATATCGCGCAGCTTTTGCTGGCTGGCAGCAGGCAGTGGTGCACCGGCGCGCACGAAATCGGTGTGGCGTCGTTCCAGCAGACGCAGCGATTGCGGATCCAGCGCCAGCGTTGCGCGTTGTTCGTAGAGTTTGTCGATGCGGGCGTACAGCGCGCCATCGAGCAGGATTGTATCGCGGTGGGCCGACAGCTTCGGTGCCAGGTCGCGTTCGAGCGCCTGCATCACCGGATTGGTGTTGGTGCCGCTGAGATTGAAGAACACTTTCGAGACCCGGCTTAGCAAACGGCCCGAACGCTCCATCGTGACGACCGTGTTATCGAAGGTCGGCGCGGCCGGATTGTCGGCAATGACGCGGATTTCGACCAGTTGCTGACGCATGCCATCAGCGAAGGCGGGCGCGTAATCGGCATCCTTGATTCGGTCGAACGGCGGCAGTTGATAGGGCAGGGTGCTGGCGGCGAAGAATGGATTGTCAGGGGTGATCGTCGGCAATGCTGGAGCAGCTTGACTGGACATGGAGAGCAGGCTTGTGGCCATTATCAGGAACAGGTTTCGGGACATGGTGGGGTCATGGGTGAGGGGTGGGCAGTCGGGTGAGATGCTGCGAAGGATCATAGCATCGGGATTGATACGGGACGGCGGGGGTAAATCGGCCTCCCGGACAGGGCGCAATAACCGCAGGACATTGCACCGGATGGACTGACTGTAGCCGCTAATGCTGTTTGTCCGGCATCGTCGTGTACCAACTTATCATGGGCCGCCGATATGTCTCCGCAATAAGTTGTCACTCTGGGAAAGTGACAGACATATTGGCAGCAGGCTCAATATACTCCCGCTGGAATTCGATCGCGGTACTGCACCCGGCAGCACCATTCGCCTTAAAACTGTTCAGCGCTGCGATGTTGCGCGCAGCAATTGGACGACTTTTTTGCAAGTTGGCGAGGCATTGAGTTGATGAATTGGTCTTTAGGAATGTGTCAGGAGCGGTACTTGTGAAACTTGGAAGAAATGAAGCGTGTCCATGCGGAAGTGGCAAAAAATACAAGACATGTTGCATGGAAAAATCAGCGTCGAACCCGCGACCGGTTCCCGGTTTTATCAAGGCGCAAGCGCCGACATCGGTCCGATTGAATCAGCTTGTCGATCTGTTTAATGCCGGGCGCCACATTGAACTGGAGCGCCAGACGCGCTCGTTAATTCAGCAATATCCGGAGTCCGGATTTGTCTGGAAAATGCTGGGTGCTTCTCTTGTGGTGCAAGGAAAAAATGCGCTGCAAGTCACGAAGAAAGCCGCCGTCCTTTTGCCGGACGATGCCGAAGTGCATAACAATTATGGCAATGCTTTGCTAGACCTCGGACAATGCGATGAGGCCGTCGTCAGCTACCGCAGGGCGCTGCGTATCAAACCCGATTTTGTCGAAGCACACAACAATTTGGGCAATGCATTGCGGGACCGCGGACAAGTCGATGAGGCCGTGGCAAGCTACCTCAGAGCGCTGGAGATCAATCCCGGGTATGCCGATGCCTATAACAACCTGGGCAATGCACGGCGAGACCTCGGGCAACTCGATGAGGCGGTAGCAAGTTATCGCAGGGCGCTGGAGCGCAATCCTCATCGCATCGAAGCGCACCGCAACCTGGGCAATGCTCTGAGGGACCTCGGGCAATTCGAGGAGGCGGTGGCCAGTCACCGTCGGGTGCTGGAGTCTTTGCCGCGGGACGCCGACGCGCACAACGCCCTGTCCATTGCCCTGAAAGACTTCGGGCAATTCGGGCTGTCCCTGGACAGCGTACGTCAGGCGGTGGCGCTGAAACTCCAGCAGCATCGCAGTCGTGCGGAAGCGCCATCGGACGTGTTGTTTGACCGGCACCGGCCCAAGGCGCCCATGCCGGTCACCAAAGCCAGGGAAACCCTGGACATCATCAAGGCACGTTTTGAGACTGGCGCTATTCCCTGGTGCCTGTTCGCAGGTACGTTGCTAGGCGTATTTCGGGATGGTGATCTATTGCCTTACGATAAGGACGTTGACATCGCGCTGCCCTGCACGGTGGACCGTCAGCAGCTCACACAATTGCTGACAGCCGATGGTGAATTCCAACTCTCCAACCGATTTAGCGGGGGGGTGCGCGACGCCCATATCTACGACATGTTGTTTGTGCATACGCGCCATCATATCGGCGTGGATTTATTTTTCTGGCATCCCGATGGCGAGGATCACTTTCTGGTGGGCCCGGATCATCCGCGGCAACCAGTTTTGTCCAGGATTGACCGGTTTGACCTTGGCGTCCGGGACTGGAGAGGGTCGCCGTGGCCGATCCCGGTGCAGAGTGAGCGCTATTTTCGTAATGTCTACGGCGATTGCTGGCAGCAACCCGATCCCTATTACGACACCATCGTTTCAAGTCCCTCGCGCATTGCAGCGTCCATGCCGGTTGTGCTGTGTTACGGGTATGAAAAACTGTTTAGTCATTTTAGAGAGCGTAACTGGCAGGCCACCATTGCCTACTGCACGCAGTTGCAAAAGCGTGTGGTCGACCCCTTGGTCGAGGAAGTCGCAGGATGGGCGCAACAGCAGTTATCCCAGGTGGAAACGGCATGCTGATCGGCGACCTCACCATCGTCATTCCCGCTGCAGGGTGCGGACAGCGGCTGGGGCTTGGTCCCAAGGCCTTGTTGCAATTAGGCGGTGGCTCCCTGTTGGAGTGGGTCAGTCGCAAGGCCAGGACGGTCGCAGCAGAAGTCATCGTGGCAGCGCCGCACGACGACATCAACCTGTGGTCGCAACATTGCCCGGGGTGCCGGGTCATTGCGGGCGGGTCAAGCCACCTTGCCTCCATGACGAAACTCATTGAGGCAGCGACGCAACCATGGGTGATGAACTTGAGTGTATCGACGCCATTTGTATCGACAAGTCTGATGCGCCGTGTTGTCGAGGCAGCCAGACCTGACGGCATCGCCGGGACATTTCTTCCCATGGATATGCCTGTCGCCCACATGAAGGACAGCGTGATATCGGCTTTGTCTCCCGGGCGTTCATGCGCCGTGGCACAAGGGCCGAACGCCTATCGTCGCGACGACCTGCTGGAACTGATCCGGTCCGCTGATACCGACGACTGGCAGCGACAATCTTTTCTGGAGATTGCCATGCATCACGGCTTCAGGATCAACATGGTCGTCGGTAAAAAAGAGAACATGAAAATTACCCATCCTGAGGACTGGGTACTGGCGCAACATTTGCAGAGCCTGTTGGATTGAGCTCCGGACAACTGGTCATCAATTCGCTTGCAAGCGAATCCCGTCAGGCAGGCCGATCGCGGGGAATCAGACACCTCTGATTCCCCGCCTGGCGCCGATTTTTGTTAGCTACCTCGATGCGTAACGGGTCAACTACACTGGATTTTCCCGGGGTGCAGTGCCCTTCGGTTATTGCACTCTACGATTTTGTTGCTGGCAAACCGGCAAATCCTCGTCGGCTGCTCACTCCCGCCGCTGATAAGACAACCGCAACAACACCAGCGCCAATACCGAAAAAATCCAGTAATCCACCGGTGCACCCATGGCCCAGTGCTTGTGCCAGGTCACATTGACCGGATCGAATCTGGCCAGACCGAAGGCCGGGTTGAGGACGAACCAGAGGAAATCTTCGCTGATCCAGAACAGCATCACGCACGCCGCTACGCGTGCCTCTGCGCGCCACGACCAGTGGCCGACGAACAGCAGCGGGAAATGGAAGAACAGGATGATGAACGGGAAAACCCAGGCGTGATAACCCGTCATCGCACGGCCGCCCCAGAACAGATCAAGTAGCCAGTGATGTTCAATGCGCCAGGTGGGCAAGTTGATGCCCCAGCCGGCGCCACCTTCGATCTGGATTTCGGTTTGCGCAAAAAACAGCGCGAGCAGGAACACCCAGACAACGGTCAGCAGGATATGCAGCGGGCGGCTGGTCAGGTGGGTCAGACGGGTGATGCGGGTCATTGGCAATGTTCCAGTACGGTATGCAGGACAGTGCGAGCGGCGTCGGGACGTCCGAGCGCACGGGCCTTGGTAGCCATGTCGGCCAATTTATCGGGATGGGTCATCAGAGTGCCGATCCGGTAATCCAGTGTGACTGCATCGATGGCTTTTAATGCGACACCCTGTTCCAGCAGAAAGTCGGCATTGCGTTCTTCCTGTCCCGGAATCGGTGTATTGACGATCATCGGCAAGCCCATCGCCAGGCATTCCGAGGTCGTCAGTCCGCCCGGTTTGGTGATGGCCAGATCGGCGCAGGCCATCAATTGGTCGACCTGGTCGGTGTAGCCCAGTGCCAGCAGGCGCTGCGGGTAGCGGATTACCAATGCCTGCAACGCCTGCAAGGCCGGCAGGTTTTTGCCCGCCAGGACAATGAGCTGGAAGTCGTATGGCAACGCCAGCAAGCGCAGCGCAATGGCATCGAGCTTGCCCAGTCCGGCACCACCGCCCATGAGCAGGATGGTGCGGCGTTGCGGGTCGAGGCCGAAGCGGGCTGCACACGCGGCGCGTGTACCGGGTTGCCGGAAGGTCGGCATGACGGGAATCCCGGTGACATGAATACTGGCCCGGTCGATGCCGAGCGCCGCCAGCCGAAAGGCCACTTCGTCGGTGGCGACAAAGTAGCCCGTGATGTGCTCGTGCACCCACATCCGGTGCAGATCAAAGTCGGTGACCTGAATCCACACCGGACAGGTCACGCTGCCATTGCTGCGCAAGCGCGCCAGCAGTTCAGCCGGCAGAAAGTGGGTGCAGATGATGGCATCCGGTTGCCAGGCCGCGATTTCCCGGCGCAGGCTGTGGGTACTCATGCGCTCGATAGCGCGGCGGATTTTTTGCAGCGAGCCATCCGGCTGCGCGTCATTGGTGAGCTGGTAAAGATAGCCCCATAGCGCCGGGTGTCGATCGACCAGCTTGATGTAGAAATCCGTGTACACCTTGCGGAATGCTGTCGAGACGAACTGCATCGCATCAAGATGGCGGGCGCTAACCGGCTCTTCCTCCAGTCCGGCCTGCGCACGCAGTGCCTCGGCAGCGCGCAGGTGACCGGAACCGGCCGAGACGCTCAGTAGCAAAATTCGTTTGGGCGCAACCATGCGCTACAGGATGTCGTCGTTGGAAGCGCTCAGGTCGCCGAGGTCGCCAAACAGCGAGAGCCGGGTTTCCTTGCGGTCCAGCACTTTGCGCTGGGCTTTTTCAGGCAGGTCGGTGAGCATGATCACGTGCTTCTGGATCAGGACATCGACCAGATCCTCGACGACGCGGATCATTGCATTATCCAGCGTCGCCAAGGTGGCAAGCGCGTCGCGCGCCACCGTCGTCGCACCGTCGATAGCCAGGAAAGCCAGCACATCGGGATGGTCGGAAAACAGTCGTTCGGACCCGGCGGCAGGGGCATCGCGGAACAGGGCGATCACGCTGCCGTCACTGTCGCGTTGGATATAGGGCATGGCAAGCCGTTCAGGTGGGTTGGTCGAAATGACAATGGCTATTCCAAAAGCAGTGTGTTAAAAAAGTCCACTGATGTTTTCAGAGATCGCTGTCCATGCTTTTGTTGCTCTCGAACTGCGCCGTTATCATAGCCAAGTTTCATGACATCCTCATGGAAAAAGGCCCGTTGCTGCAACCTGATTGCGTGCCGGCATTGTGGCCGTTGCTGGCCTGCGGTGAGCCTGCGCTGCTGTTGCTTGATCTTGACTTGCCGTCGCTGGACGTGGCGGCTACGCTGGCCGAACTGCGCCAGCGTGCGCCAGCCTGCAAAATCCTGGTGCTCCGTGAAACGTTTTCGACCCAAGCCGAACTGGCGCTGCTCGGTGCTGGCGTGGCCGGTTGCTGCAGTGCAGGCCTGGTGCGCGAAACCGTGCTGCGTATCGTTGACATGGTGCAGGACGGTGGCGTCTGGATTTCGCAGGCGGTGATGCCGCTGTTATTGCGCCAGATGCAGTTGCGCGGCACCCTGTCGGCACCGGTCGCAGTCACGCCGGAACCGGCCACGAACGTGCGGCTGAAAATCCTGACGCCGCGTGAACGGCAGATCGCCGGTCTGGTAGGCGGTGGTGCCAGCAACAAGCTCATTGCGCGTGAACTGAGTATCACCGACCGGACCGTGAAGGCCCATCTGAGCGCGATTTTTCACAAGCTCGGTTTGCCGGATCGCTTGCATCTGGCGTTATTCGTGACCGGAAAATAGCGTTTCTCGTGATCAGCGTTTTATGCGGGCAGCACGCGCCGGTGCGGCGCAAAGAAGGTCCACATCATCCGGCTGGCATCAGGTCCCCGGCTTTCGTTGAACGGCAAGGCCTGGTCGCCGCCGCTCCACGCATGCTGGAGCTGGTGGATTTCACACAGGCGTAACAGGGTTTTTTTACCAACCCGGTAATCGAGCACATCGACGCCATGGGCCGCATGTGCACTGCGTCCGGCGGCACGGTAGACGCGCGGCTGCCGGTGCTCGGTGGTCAGGCCATTGAGTTCGCAGAACTGCTGCTCAAGCTGATGAAAATTAATCGGTCGCACGACGTTGTCACGCTGGCCATGGATCACGATCGCCGGCATCGCCGGGAACGGACCTGGACGGGAATCCGTGATGGCCCGGATGGCTGAGCCCACCTGTTTCAGACCTCCGCGCTGCATCACACCGTAGGCACCCAGCGTCGTACTGGCTGCGCCGAATACCGGTGCCGAATGCAAGCCGACTGCCGCGATGAGTTCCGGATGGCGCAGCGCCAGGATATGGGCCATCGCTGCGCCAGCCGACAGCCCGGCCACATACACGCGCTGCGGATCGAAGCCCTGCCGTGCCACGACCCGCCGGATGATGGCCGCAATGAGCAGGATCTCGCCATGACCGGCCTGAACTTCCTTGTGAAACCAGGGCCAGCAGCGGTTGCGTTGCGCCCGCGTTGATTGTTGCGGATAGAGCACGCCGAAGCCCTTGCTTTCACCCAGCGCATTCATGCGCGTGCCCTGTGCAAAATCGACGGCACCCTGTTCGCAACCATGCAGCATGACCACGAGCGGCAGCGTTGCATCAGCCTGCATGCCGGCCGGTCGGTACAGCCAGTACTCCATACGCTTGCCGCTGACGATCCCGCTGGCGACATCGTCAGCGCCGGCGATGAAGGTCGAGCGTCCCCAGATGCCACCGCCCGGCGGGCGCAGGACGGACGGTCTTGCAACGGATTTCTCCGGTGATTTTTTGACCGTTGTTGCTGCTGGAATGACGACATTGAGCAAGCTCCTGACGAGTTTGCGCGTTTGCTTGCGCCGTACGCTGCCGAGTTTGCGGGTGCCGCTCAGCCAGAGACTTTTGAAAATATTTACCATAGATAGGTCCGGGATAGAGAGCGCTCGAACCGGCGCTTCGTCGCGATGGGGTGCGAGGGTCTGCCGCCCCGCAGTGTCCTGAGCATAAATAATAGGGGCCGTATGTTCAGTTGGATAGCGCACTTAGGAACGGCGCTATGCGTGCTGAATATTACCGCATAAACACAACCAATAGTTAATTAAAGAAACTACAACGCGTCAATTTTTTTTTGGGGTAAAGTTTTCGCGGGAAATTAGAGCTTACCCAAAATGCCTCTGGCACATTATCAGGGCGGGTTCAGGGGGGGCTTTCTGTCAACCATTACAAGTCAAGGATGAGTCGATGAAAATCACGGTCAGGTTCGCATTTTGCGCTGCAGCTGTTGTCTTGCTGGCGATCGGCGGCGAAACAGTTGCAGCAGACTATCTCCTCACTGCAGGCAAAGAAGATCACAAGTGGTTGTTGCCGGCAAGCCCGGTTGCACCGGCCGACAACCAGCTGACGCCGGCACGTGTCGAACTGGGCAAGGCACTGTTCCTTGATCCGCGCCTGTCCTCGGATGGCAACCTGTCCTGTGCCAGTTGTCACAGCCCGATGATGGGCTGGTCGGATGGCTTGCCGACAGCCAAGGGCAACAAGAGCAAAGTGCTCGGTCGTGCCACCCCGACCATCATCAATACCGCGTACAACACGCTGCAGATGTGGGATGGTCGCAAGTCCTCTCTGGAAGACCAGGCGCTCGGTCCGATGGAATCGATGGACGAAATGGCAATGGACCTGACGGCGCTGTTCAAATGGCTCAATGCCGAGCCCACTTACAAGGAAATGTTCGCACAGGCTTATCCCGGTGAAGCGATCGACCGCACGACCGTCGCCAAGGGTATTGCCTCATTCGAGCGCACCGTCACTAGTAGTAATTCGCCGTTTGATCGCTGGTTGCGCGGCGACGAGAACGCCATGACGCGTCAGCAAATCATCGGTTTCCGTTTGTTCAGCGACGCCGGCAAGGGTAATTGCATCGCCTGTCATCAGGCTCCCAACTTTACCGATGGTGGCTTTCATAACATTGGTCTGGCTTCGAACGATAAGGTGAATCCGGATGTCGGTCGGTATGCGATCAAACCCGTGGCGGCGTTGAAGGGCGCGTTCAAGACGCCGACCTTGCGCGATATCAGCCTGACCGCACCGTATTTTCATGATGGATCAGCACGCACGCTGGCCGACGTGATGACGCACTACAACCGTGGTGGTGTCAGCAAGGCCAACCTGTCGCCGAACATGAAGCCGCTGGCGTTGAGTCCGGAAGAGGCCAGCGCGATCGTTGTCTTTATGCAGGCACTGACTACGCCGGCGCAGCCGTTTGTTTTACCGAACCTACCGTCCAATTAACAGGACAGGTGCGAGATGCTGATCCAGCGACCTGCCGCAATCTGTCCGGGCGAGATCACGGATGAATCCGTTTATCTGGGACGTCGACACTTTTTGCGTCAGGCCGGTTTGCTGGGGTTGGCCGGTGCCGGCTTTGGCAGCAGCCAGGCCGGGCCGTTGTTCGAGCCACTCACTTCCTGGGATGACATCACCCACTACAACAATTTTTACGAATATTCGAGCGACAAATACGCAGTGGCGACGCTGGCACAAAATCTGGCACCACGACCATGGACCATCCGCATCGAAGGGGAGGTGGCACAACCCCGCGTGATCGATATTGACCAGTTGCTGCGACAGTTTGCGCCGCAGCAGCGTATTTGCCGATTGCGCTGTATCGAGGGCTGGTCGATGGTCATTCCGTGGGACGGCATTCCATTGTCAGCGCTGCTGGCTGCGGCGCAACCGACCACGAATGCCCGCTTCGTCAAGTTCGTCAGCCTGCAGGATCCGGCCCGTTTTTATGGCCAGCGCCGCGCGACGCTCGCCTGGCCTTATACCGAAGGACTCACGCTGGCCGAGGCGATGCATCCGCTGACGTTGCTGGCAACCGGACTCTATGGCAAGCCGTTGCCGAACCAGAATGGCGCACCGCTGCGACTGGTGGTGCCATGGAAATATGGCTTCAAGAGCATCAAGTCCATCGTCACGATTCGGCTGCAGCGCGAGCAACCGCAGACGACCTGGCCGCAGGCATCGTCCGATTACGGTTTTTTTGCCAATGTGGATCCACGCGCGGCGTACGGACGCGGCTCGCAATCGCGTGAAACCCGTATTGGCGAATTGCACAAGCGCCCGACGCTGCCGTTCAACGGTTATGCCAGCGAAGTCGCTCACTTGTATCCGGGACGCGATGTCGACGCCTACCGATAGCCTGTCGATCCGCCTGCTGCGTGCAGCCAACCGGGCACCACGTCGAACGATGCTCATTGCTTGCGTGCTGCTGGTCTTGCCGGCGATCTCACTGGCTGTGCTGATGGCATTGAGCCGGCTGGGTGTGAATCCGGCAGAAATCCTGTTACGCCAGCCGGGCAGTTGGAGCCTGCAATTGCTGCTGCTGGTGTTGTCTGTCGCACCGCTGCGCCAGTTCCTGGTCATGCTGGCGTGCTGGCGTCTGGCGCTATACGGCAAGCGCCTGTCCGACTGGAACTGGCTGATGCGCTTGCGCCGGCCGATCGGGTTGGCGGCCTTTTTTTATGCACTGTTACATCTGACGGTCTATGCGCTGCTCGATCTTGATGGCGACTGGCACGAGTTGCTCAATGATTTGCGCGACAAGCGCCATGTCGCGGCCGGCATGGCGGGCCTGCTGCTGCTGGTACCACTGGCGCTGACCTCGACGGATGCGGCAATACGTCTGCTCAAGCGCCATTGGAAACGTCTGCACATGCTGGTCTATCCCGCGTCGCTATTGGCGCTGACGCACTTCATCCTGCTATCCAAACCGGGTGTGATCGCGCCGTTCGTGCATAGCGTCCTGATGGCAGGATTGCTGTGTGGCAGTTGCTGGCAACGGTTTTTTCGGAGTCATCCATTGATGCAAGCCGATGGCAGCGTACCGGAGCGATCCGCGACGCCATCGACCGCATCGTCCTGAAATATTTGTTTTTACCGGGAGGCATCATGCTGCATCCATCCATCAAAATTCTGCCACTACTGATGCCTTTATTGCTGGCCTTGCCGGCACAGGCAAATGACTTCACGGTTGCGCAGAAGGACAAGAAATTCAGTCAGACCAAGCTTGAGGTGAAAGTCGGAGACGTCGTCAATTTCAAGAATGAAGACCCGTTTTCACATAATATTTTTTCGCTATCTGACATAAAGACCTTCGACCTTGGCTCGTATCCGCAAGGCCAGTCCAAGTCGGTGACGTTCGATAAACCTGGCACGGTAGAAATCGAATGTTCAGTCCATCCCGACATGAAGTTGATCATCGAGGTGAAGAAATGAGTCGGGGCTGCCTTGCACTAATGGGCTTGCTCTGGTTACTGCCGGCACTCACTCGCGCTGCGCCACCTGAATATCCTTCCAAGGACACGCCGGAAGCCGCCATTCACCGTGGAGGCGTGGTGTTTCAGTATTACTGCATCCTGTGCCACGGTGCGAAGGGTGATGGCACAGGCCGGGCTGCCAAGTTATACGACCCGAAACCAGCCAATCTTGTCCTGAGTAACAAGAACGACCAATACAAGGAACTGATCATCCGCATGGGCGGCAAGGCGGTGGGACGCTCTGAATTCATGCCGTCCTGGGGTAACGAACTGACCAACGAGCAGATTGCCGACGTCATTGCGCATTTGCGCAGCATCCGCTCACCGGCCGTTGTCATGCCGTGATGGTGCGCCACGCCCCGTTGTTGTCCTGCCCCTGAACCGTCTGGAGGATGAGATGCTGACCCGTATTGGAAACATGAAAATACGCACCAAGTTGACTGCCGGTTTTGGGGCTATCGTCGTTGCATTGGTAGCCCTGGTGGGTATTTCCTATGACAGTTCTTCCCGGCTGTCCCGTGCCAACAGCGTCAACATGGCCTCGTACGAAACACAGGAGCAGATGCATGGGCTGCTGGAAAGTCTGGCTAACATCCAGACCGGTGCCCGGGGTTACGCACTGACCGGCGACGACATGTTCCTGGCACCGCTGCAAGCCGGAAAAATTGCATTCGCCGAGCGCATGGAAAAAGCGCAGGTGCTGGTGCGCGGTGACGCGCAGCAGCAAGCCCGTCTCGATGCGCTGGCAGACGAACAGAAAAAATGGTTGAAGGCCGCCATCGAGCCGGTCTTGAAAATGCGTCGCGGCGTTACCGCCGGCGTGATCAAGCTCGAGTCGCTGGTGCAATTCGAGCAGGGCGGCCGGGGTGAGCGCTCGATGATGGCGATGCGTGGCATGCTCGACGAAATCAAGGCGGCGGAAACCACCCTGCTGGCACAGCGTGCCAGGGATGTGGCGACCTTCGAGCGAATGGCGCTGTGGGTACTGATCGGCGGCGGTATCGGGGCTGCGCTATTTGCCGGTGCGGTGGCGCTGCTGATGATCCGCAATATCGTGCAGCCCTTGCTGAAAGCGGTGCGGGTCGCTGAAATGGTCGCCGCCGGTGACCTGACCAGTACGATCGAAGTGCGTTCGCAGGACGAAACCGGGCAGTTGCTGGCGGCCTTGAAAGTGATGAACGATAGCCTGGTGGGTATCGTCGGACAAGTCAGAGACGGTACAGCAACGATTGCTGCTGCATCGGACCAGATTAGCAGCGGTAATCTGGCATTGGCCGAGCGTACCGAACAACAAGCAGACACGTTGAAAAAAACCGCCACCTCGATGGAGCAGATGACGGCTACCGTCAAGCAAAATGCCGGCAACGCCAGTCAGGCGGAAGCACTGGCGACCTCGGCTTCCGAAGTGGCCCGTAAAGGCGGGATTGCGGTCATGGAAGTGGTGCAGACGATGGCGTCGATCCGTGCTTCGGCACAAAAAATCACTGACATCATCAGCGTCATTGACGGGATCGCTTTCCAGACCAATATCCTCGCGCTCAATGCTGCCGTCGAGGCGGCCCGGGCCGGCGAGCAGGGCCGCGGATTTGCGGTGGTAGCGACCGAAGTGCGCAACCTGGCGCATCGTTCGGCCAGTGCGGCAAAGGAAATCAAGGTGCTGATCGCCAACTCGACCGAGCAGGTAGAAGCCGGCAGCAAACTGGTGCGCAATGCCGGCGCGACAATGGAAGACATCGTTGCCAGCGTCAGGCAGGTCGGTGACATCATTGGCGCAATCAATCTGGCCGGTCGCGAACAAAGCATCGGTATCGGGCTGATCAATCAGGCAGTTGTCGAGATGGATCAGGCGACCCGCAAGAATGCGGAACTGGTGCAGGACGCGGCAGCGGAAGCGCGGGCCTTGCAGGAACAGGCGCGCAGCCAGGAACAACTGATGAGTGCGTTCCAGCTTGGGACAAGTACCGGTTCGGCTCAGACCAGCATGCCTCGCGCCTTGAGTTACGACGTCAGCGCCAACAGTTGACGCGTGGTTGGTTGATCATTCTCAACACTCGAGGAGAAGCCCGACTCTAGGATGGATTGTCGAATTATCTCCAACTGCTGGTGTCCGCTGGACTGTTGCATCAAGTGCGCGGTAGCTGAGGTAATTGACGCCCCTTAACTCTCCTACGAGGTACATCATGCCCATCGATCTCTCCAAGGTCACCCGTGAAGAACTGATGACCATTCACAATGAAGTGCTGCGCAATATCGCTTTGCAGACCAAAGAAGACCTCGCCAAAAATATTAACGCGGCTGGTCACGATTCTCATGGCAGCAACCATTCCAACAATAAGATCGTCGATTTACCGGGTCAGATTTCCGAGATATTGCGACGCTAATGCGATGCTAATGCGATGCTAATGCGTTACCCGGCGGGGTTTTTGCGGCGGACTGGCGTCACCGTATGACCAGTCAGGGTACGGAGTTGTCGGCCGGTCCGATGGCGTAGTTCGAATGATTGGGATGGCGGGAGGCGGCGCATGGAAATGCAACGGTCAGGCACGGACGCGGTCAGGGTGCTCATTTCTGCAATGGGCGAACGGGCGGACACACCGTCCGGCAATACAGCAGGCAATTCAGTTGGCAAGGAGCCGGAAGGTTCCGGCATGGTCAATGCCGGCAACCATCGGGCGCCACCAGATGCCGTAGTCAATCAGGTCATCCTCAAGATCGTCCAGCGCTGTAACCTCGATTGCACGTACTGCTATGTTTATAACCGCGGCGACGATTCCTGGAAGACGCGCCCGCCTGTCATTTCCGAGCGCGTGCTGCTCCGGCTGGCCGAGCGCATCAATGAACATTGCCGGCGCCATCAGCTCTCGAGTTTTACGGTGGAATTGCACGGCGGGGAACCGCTGCTGATCGGCAAGCGCAAGATGCAAGCGTTGCTGACCTTGCTGCGCTCCCGGGTCGACGCCGCCCATCTGCGCTTCACGATGCAAACCAACGGCTTGCTGCTGGATTCGGGCTGGATCGATTTGCTGGCGCGCAACCAGGTCTCGTTCGGCATCAGTCTCGATGGTCCGCCGGCGCTGGCCGATCAGCAGCGCATCCTGCGCAAGGACCGGTCCGGCTCGACGCAACCATTACTCGACATCATTGCGCAATTGCGTAGCGAAGGACCATTGTTCGACCAGCTTTTTGGCGGTTGCCTGTGCGTGGTCAACCCGCAGTGTGATGGCGGCGAACTGGTCGACTGGTTTGTGGCACAGGGTTTCGATGCTTTCGATTTTTTGCTGCCAGATGGCAATCGACTGAACCCGCCGCAGGGCTGGACTGGCGTGGCGCCATACCGGCGCTTCCTGTTATCGGCTTTCGAGCGCTGGCATGGTCTCGGCGCGCGCGCACCCCGTATCCGCAAATTCGAACTGATGATGTCGGGCCTGCTCGGTGGCAAAGTATTTCTCGATGCGCTGGGCGGCGATTTGCGCCTGCTCTGCGTAGTGGAATCCGATGGCTCGATCGGTGTGAGCGACGTCACCCGCATCTGTGGTGGCGAGTACGCCAATGATGTCCTAAATATTTTCGATCACGCGCTCGACGAACACGTGCGACGTTATCGCATCGACGAAGTGCAGCAGGTCTGCGCCACCTGTCGAGCTTGTCCGCATCTGGCCAGTTGCGGTGGCGGCTACTTGCCACATCGTTTCAATGGCATTCATTTCGCCAATCCGTCGATTTACTGCGAGGCGCTGTATGCGCTGTCGGAGCGCATGACACAGCTGTTACGCGAGCAGCTACCGGCGCAGTTGCTGGCCGGGATGGCGACGGTGGCGTCTGCGCTTGTGCCCTTGCCGTCACCTTCAACGTTGTCGATATCACCGCAGCCTGCCGTACTTCTGTCCGGGGTGGTGCCATGAGCAACTGGGTGCAGCAGTTCAGTTTGCCTTGCGCCGAACCGTGCGAATCCGTCTTCGACACCATTGTGACTTCGCACGGCGTCGCCGTAGCGAACTGCTTGCTGGAGCGCCATGCCGATGATATCGCCCGCGCCAGCGATGGGCTGGTTGACTTCATCCGGTGCTGGATTACATCACCGCCGGTCGCAAAAACTGCCTGGGATATTGCCTTCGGACGGGCGCATCTGGCGCTCAAGGAGGGGCGGCATGATGTGGCGGTAGCGCTGGACGCCGCCGTGCGGGTCGGCCTGCGGCTGGCGGCCGGCGGTCAATCCGGCCGTTGGAGCGCGCAGATGGCACCGGCGACGATCCAGCTTGATGACCGGGTCATCGACGCCGTCGAACAGATCGAGGTACATGTCGACGAGGACAGATGGGATGCCGGCAGCCGTCTCTGCCTGCGTCTGGCGGACGGTAGTGCGCACCTCTGGCGGCGCGATGGCGACCAGTGGGCTGGAGAGGGAGGGCGCCGGCTGGCATCGGTTGGCAGCACGCGGCCGATTTATCTGTTGCCCCGGCAAGCGTTGCCCGCTGATGAAAACGGTAGTGAAATTTTTCAAAAATGCCAGCCGGTCGAGCACATCAGTCCTCTGATGGCGCAGTCGTTTGAGGACGGTATTGCGGTGCTGCGGCAGAATGTGCCCGATTATTTGCCATGGGTCGAACGGGTACTCAACGGCATCGTTGTCTGTCCGGTCGAGGATCAATACCGGCTCGTCAGTGGCAGTTGGGAAGACGTGCCCGGCTTTGTCCATATGTCGAGTCCGCATGCCGGCATCGACATTGCCGAGATCCTTGTCCACGAATGCGCGCATCAGTACTTTTACATGCTGCAGCGTGTCGGTGCGCTCGATGATGCGTCCGACCGCGCACTGTACTGGTCACCACCGATCCGCAAGAAGCGTCCTTTGAGCCGGATCCTGATGGCCTATCACGCGCTGGCCAACGTGCAGTTGTTGTATGACGCCGTGCGCCGCAATACGGCCAATTCCCCGCAGGATATCCGCTACGTCGAGATCAACGAGCCCGACCTGCAAGCGGCGATTCGTGCGCTCGACGCACCCTTGCGCGACAACCCGGCGTTGACGACGTTGGGTCGGGCGCTGTATGCACCGCTGGCCGCGCGCCTCGCCGCGCTGTCGCCCTGAACGGAGCGGCGCAGATGACAGCACTACCGGAGGGTAGGGTCCCGTGCGGACAGGATATCGTCCCGCTGCCAGTCGCCCCGTCATCCATCTCGCGCCCCTGGGATGCCTGGCGACCGGCTGATGCCTGCTACTTGCACGACGTTGGTGGCATTCATGGAGCCGGACATGCCGGCAGGGTGCTGGTGTGGGCCAGCCTGATCGGTGGCTGGATGCAGCAGCAAGGCATTGCTGTCGATCTTGATGTGGTGCGCTGGTCGGCAACGCTGCACGATGTACGCCGATTCCATGACGGGCATGATCCGCTGCATGGTTCCCGTTGCGGTGCGTGGGTACGCGAGGGGTGCTTTGCGGCCAGTCATGGTCTGCGTGCCAGCCACCTCAATGCGGGTCAGCTGGAGCAGATTGCCTATTGCTGCACTTGGCATGTACCACCTGACCAGGCGGCGCCGGCGATGTCGCCGGAATTAATCTGCCTCAAGGATGCGGACGCGCTCGACCGGGTCCGGCTTGGCGGGTTGAACCGGCGTTTTCTACGCACCGGTTTTGCTGCCGCGCTGATCCAGCAGGCGCAATTCCTGTGCGATACCAGCGAACTGCAGACCTGTTTTCGGGATGCACAATGGGATGCAGTGCGACTGGCAGCGCAACAGATGGGTGTCTGGTCGCAGCCGGATGACATCGACGGCCACGCTGATCGGCTACATTTTTTTGTCACCTGAGGAGGTTGACATGCAGACCGGCACGGCGGATGTACGCGCACCGATCGACCCGATTGACCTGACCGGAGTGTCCTGCGAACGGGTGCTGCTGATGTGCGGGGCGCTGGTAGCGTGCGGCTCGCTCGTGCTTCATGGCAGTAATGTCCGTCCGGTAGTGCAAACGATCGAACCACGCCAGGCCAATGACCGTGCCAAATCCTCGGGTAATCAGTGCGCGGTGTATGCCAGTCTGGATGCCAGGGTGGCCTTGATGCATGCGTTACTTGATCGGCGCTATCTGTCAGCGCGATTGGGATCATGGCGGATTGGCTATCGCTGGCAGGCCGGCGGGCTCCGGTTCAGCGTCAGCGACAACCTGTACCGGTTGTTTTGCGACGGCGATCCGGCCTTGCTGTCCGAGGGGAGCGTCTACGTTCTGGAGCGGTCCCATTTTGTGCGGCCTGCGGACTCGGAGCTCGAGTTCCATGCGCTCTCGCCGCAACGACCCGTGCACATCCTGACAGTGGCACCAGCGCTCGGGCGCGCGCTGTTCAGGCCAGATGGCGACGCGACTGGTATTGCTGTCATGCGGTTTCCGAAGGCGTAATCCGGATGTTTAGCCGGACAGGCATGACAACGGAGTCAATCCCGCGTGGCTGGACTCCTCACGCTGGATTCACCCTGCCAGCCGCTTCGCCCGCCGGATTGGCGTGCCACCATCGTGCCTGCGGGAATACTCCGCCAAACCACCCGACTTGGTGATCCCGGCCGGCTCGTACGTCAGGTCGTCATCGAAGTCGTACCGTGCGTCATCCCGGCGCCGGTCTCCGTTGAACATTGTTTGCAGACAGTTATTGTTACAAGGGCAATATTGCCGGATACTTTGCCGGTTGAATTGACGGCTGCGTAACGAGTGTCGGGTGTCGGGTGTCGGGTGTCCGGCGCAGGATGAGCGGTTTGCTAAATACAAGGATATCTTGACGTTGAAAACTGATCGACACGACCCGCACTGCCGACGCAATAGGTCACGCCATACAGGGCGTCTGGTGCTGATAACCGTCATTGCCACCGCGCTATTCCCGGCGATGCTCCAGGCGTCCCCGGTTCTACGCTGCAAGATCGATCAGGGTGGAGTGACACGCCTGCTCGATGTCACGGCGACCGACGATCCCTATCGTGTCAAGGCGATTGATATCAATGGCCGGTTCCGGTTCAAAGCCGTGATGATCGGTAACGAGCGCCGGATCGATTACATCAAACTCTATACCTACGATCAGGCCCGGCGACAACCCGCACTGCTGCACCAGGCGGTGTATCTGACGCCCTCCGTGTCCGCCGCAACAGCGTCCATGACGGGCGTCCAATTCGTGTATGCCTCCGATCTGGAGCGCGAGCTGCAGTATCAATGTACGTTGCTGGAGCTGACACAATGAAACGGTCTTTTCCGGCTGCGCTACTGGCTATGCAATTTCTGATCGCGCCGGTGCTGGCTGCCGCACCCGTGGTGTCAATCGCCTTCGTCGGCGACATCATGCTCGACGAAACACCGGGCAAAGTGATCAAGAGCGGACGTGATCCATTCGCACCGTTCCCAGCAATCCTGAACTCGGCTGACATCCGTATCGGTAATCTGGAATGTGTCGTGGCCACTAATGGATCAGCGCAACCCGGCAAACCTTATACTTTTCGAGCTCATCCGCGCTCGCTACCGATCCTCAAACGTCACTTCGATGCGGTGGCGTTAGCCAACAACCACACCGGTGATTTTGGTCCGCTGGCATTTACGCAAATGCTCGATCGGCTGGAGCGCACGGGTATTCCGTATTTCGGCGGCGGACGGGATCTGGCTCAGGCGCATAGGCCGTTGATCATCGAACGGCATGGTTTGCGGGTGGCCTTTCTTGCTTATAACGAATTTTTTCCGCGCAGTTTCGAGGCTGATACCGACAAACCCGGTAGCGCCTGGAGTGAAGATGAGCAGGTCGTCCTCGATATTCGCCGCGCGCGCAGTGCGTATCGCGCCGACCTCGTGATTCCGGTAATGCATTGGGGCTGGGAGCATGAGCCGCGTGCCAGTCAACGTCAGCGTCAGCTAGCCAGATTGATGATTGATGCGGGGGCCGATGCCATCGTGGGTGGGCATCCGCACGTCATCCAGGATGTTGAGCAATACCAGGGCAAGCCGATTATCTACAGTCTGGGAAATTTCGTATTCGATGGCTTCAGCGATCCGGCCAACAATACCGGCTGGTTGCTGCGGATGGAACTGGATCGGCTGGGAGTGCGCGGCTGGCGCACCGTACCGGCACGCATTGACCGCGAAGGGACACCGCATCCTGCGCTGCAGTTGGGCGGTTTATGTTGGGAAAGAGGGCAGGATCAAGCAACTGCCTGCATCGTGAAATGACGCCACAGGACGGATCGACAGGATAGCCGGTACGTTCCGTGCGTCATCAATTTATAAGATGGGCCGCCAAACCAGCGAGGTTAGTCAATCTCCCCGGGTATTGTGTCCAGCAACACCGAGCCATCGGCTCCCCACTTGACCTTGGTAATACCAGGTTCGTCGGCTTCGAGTTGACGCAATGCCAGCTCCTGCGCTGTCAGACTGACTTGTTCCTGGGTGAGGGCGGCATTCTGATCACGCCGTGCCAACGCCAGCACGATTATTTGTTGCAGTTCTTCCCGTTGCCATGGTTTCGGGATGAAGCGAAACACTTCCGCCTCATTGATAGCCCGCAAAGCGGTATCGAATTCGGTCGAGGCGCTCAGCACCATGCGTACGGCATCGGGCTGGATCTGGCGGAAGCGATTCAGGAATTGAACACCGTTCATGGCCGGCATGTGATAGTCCGAAATGACCAGGTCGATGTCGATCTCCCGGGCCCGCGTCAGAGCCTCGGCAGCTTCAGCGAAGACTTCAATCCGGAGTTCGACATCGAACTTGCATTGCCGCAGCGTGCGTTGCAGCGCGTGCAGTATCAGCGGGTCGTCGTCGAGCAGGAGTAGTCGGCGCATACAATTTTTTCCTTGGGCTAGCCTTGATACACCGTAAGGCGCAACGGTTGTGTCAGGGTTTTTTCATAGTTGATGATTTGGCGAAGCAGGCCGCCATCGAGCACATGGTCGGCCGCCAGCAGCAGTGATCCATCCGGCATTATCAGGTCTTTTGCCAGCGTCATGCCGGATTGCAGTGCCGTGACCGCCATCACAGTGGTGGCATGCGTCGATTCATGCACCGGAGCCGCTGCGACATCGAGCAGCTGAACGAACGCATCGACCACTGCCGGATCATAGCGCTTGCCGCGGCTGTGCAGAACGGTGGCACGGGCTTCTTCAGGGCGTAATTTTTTCGGCATCATCATGCCGATTTGCAGCTTGTCGTAATCGCTTGCCAGCGCCAGGATGCGGGCGCCGAGCGGGATGTCCGGTCCTGCCAGCTGGTCCGGATAGCCGCTACCGTCGAAGCGCTCCTGATGCGCGCGTACCAGCAGTGCTGCGCCGCGTAATTCATCGAGCGGCATCAGCAATTGCTCTGCCCGGGCCGGATGCTTGCGGTACTGACCAAGCTGCTCGCCGTTCATCGCGGTTTGCGGTAGTGCCAGCAATTCATCACTCAGACCGATCTGGCCGATGTTGTGCAACATCGCCGCGACAAACACGTCCTGCACGGTGGCATCATCGCAACCAAGCTGGACCGCCAGTTTGCGTGCCAGGTCAGCGACCCGCAGCGCATGTCCGGCCAGGCCACCGCCGCGCATTTCGATCAGGTTTGAAAACACCTTGATCGAGAGCAGAAAATTCGTTTTCAGTTTGGCATTAAAGCGCAGCAAGCCATCATGCGCCTTGCTCAGATCGGCGGTGCGTTGCCTGACCTTGTCTTCAAGGCTTGCATTGAGTGTCTTGAGTGCCTCGTTCTGCGCATGGGTCAGTGCCTCAAGACGCTGCTTGTCGTGTTGCAGGCACTGGCGTTCCAGCGTCTGGCGCACGATGAGCTGGATGTCGTTGTCATCCCACGGCTTGGTAATGTAGCGATAAATTTCGCCGCGGTTAATGGCATCGAGGATGGACTGGATATCGGCATAGCCGGTCAGCAGCAGGCGCATCGTATCGGGCCATTCACCGCGGACGACTTCGAGGAACCGGGCCCCGCTCATGATCGGCATGCGCATGTCTGAAATAACCAGATCGACCGGGTGCCGGCGCAGCACCTCCAGCCCTGCTGCACCGCTCCCGGCCGTCAGAATCCGGTAGCCCTGGTTGCGAAACAGACGGCGCAGCGAGGACAGGATATTGGGTTCGTCGTCGACAAACAGGATGGTGGACAGGGTAACGGCGGCGTCCATGTCAGTGCGGGTCTCCGGCTGGCTGGTGGATTGGCAAGGTGATGCGGAAGGTCGAGCCGCTGCCGATGGTACTGTCGACCGTGATCTGGCCATGGTGCTTTTGAATGATGCCGTAGGCCATCGACAAGCCCAGCCCGGTTCCCTTGCCGATCGCCTTGGTAGTGAAAAACGGATCGAAAATCCTTGCGCGGGTTTCGGCACTCATGCCGCTGCCGGTATCGCTGATCTCTATCCATACCGACGGATCCGGGCCGTCGCTACAGCGGGTCCGGATCGTGATGGTGCCGCGCACCGGACCGATCGCTTGCGCCGCATTGACGATCAGGTTCATGATCACCTGGTTGAGCTGGGACGGCAGGCATTCGATGTCGGGCAGGTCACCATAGTCGCGTACCACGTCGGCCTTGTATTTGACTTCATTGCTGACGATGTTGAGGGTCGAATCAATGCCGCGGTGCAGATTGATCCACTGCCATTCCATCTGATTGTCGGCCCGCGAGAAGTCTTTCAGGTCTTGCACGATCTGGCGTACCCGCACGATACCTTCCATGGATTCGCGCATCATGACCGGGATATCTTCTTTCAGATAGTCGAGCTCGATGCGCTCACGGACCACTTTGAAGTTGTCGCGCACCGGCCCGGCACTGAGTAATTCTTCGGCTTGCTCGTAGACATCAAGCATGACCATCAGCTTGGTCAGATACGTTTCCAGGGTGCCGAAATTGGAAAAAACATAGCCAATCGGATTATTGATTTCATGCGCCACGCCGGCAGCCAGCTGGCCGATCGAGGCCAGCTTATCGGACTGCACCAGTTGCTGCTGGACTGACGATAGACGCTCGTTGACCTCGGTCAGTTCGGCATTGCGCCGAAGTAGTTCGGCGGTGCGTTGCGCAACCTGGACTTCGAGATCCTCATGCGCCCTGTGCAACGCTTCCTCGGCAACTCTTTGTTTGGTGACGTCTTGCAGGATTTCCATTGACCCGATGACGTTATTGCCCTGGTCCAGCAGGGGCGAGGCCGAGAAGTGCAGCCATTTTCCTTCGTGCGTCAGGTGCGGAAAGAAAGCAACCGCCTCGTAAGCCATCGGCATGAGCACGGAACGTTGCGCACTGCCCGGATAGTACTGACTGATTGTTGCTTCGGTGGCACCATCGACGATCAGGTCGGCCAGCACCGGACGGGGCGCATCGTAAAACGGTTTCCATTGGTCGCGCGTGCCTATCATCGCCGAGGCCGCCATGCCAGTCATGCTTTCACAGGCCTTGTTCCATTTAATGATGGTGTGATTGCGGTCGAGTGCAAATGCCGGTACCGGCGAGCCATTGAAATATCCGGTGATTTCGGGCAGGCCGTCGGTACGCAGCGGGGCGCCTGTAGTGGTCACATCGGTCATGGTGCGCGTACCTGGCAAATGCTGTCGTATTCAAGGTGTACGCTGTCGAGCAACAAAGCCAGTGCAGCGGGGTCGAGGGTGATGCGTATCATCATGGCGCTGGCATCCGTTGTGGATCCGGGGTCAGCGTCACCAGCCAGCCCGACGAGGACGAGCCCTGTCCCATTAAATGCGTACCGAGCAGGAAATGCTGATCGTCGAGCCTGACTGGATGGGTGCGTGGTGGCTGCTGGTGTTGCGCCGACAGGTAACGAACAATCTCCGGCAGCAGGTAGCCGGCATCGCCGCCGAGTAGCATGCCGCGTTGCTGGAGCAACTGTGCGGCGGCATCGTTGACGAAGGCGATCAGGTTGCTGTCGTTGATCGCGATGACCGGTATCGGGACATGCTGCATCGCTTCCCGCATAATTTGTAGCGTGCTGGCATCGCGCGTGATCTGTTCTTGTCTGAGGCTGAGCAACTCCTGTTGTTGCCGGTTCGCGGCTGCCAGCCCGAGATTGACGGAATAGACCTCGCGGGCCAGTCGTCGGTTGTCATCGGCCAGCTCCTTGCGATGGAAAGCCTCCTGAATATGACCACGCAGCTTGTCATCGTCCCAGGGTTTGGTCAGGAACTTGTAGATCGCGCCTTCATTGACGGCATCCGTCACCGATTGCAGCTCGGTGTAGCCCGACAACACGATTCGCACGGTGCGTGGAAAACGGGTTTTGGCAATGCTCAGGAATTCAACGCCAGTCATGCCCGGCATGCGCTGATCCGACAGGATCACGTCCACCGGATGTTCGGCCAGGATGGCCAGCCCTTCAGCGCCGCTGTGCGCCGTCAGGATATGGTAATCGTCGCGGCGCAGCAGGCGCTTAAGCGACGACACGATGTTGACTTCGTCGTCGACCAGCAGCAATATGCGGCTCTTTTTTGGATGCGCCCGCAAGTGCTCGGGCATCGACTGGTCCGACCTCAGCAGTGTATTGAATTTGTCTGCGCTGACCGGTGCGGAAAACAGGTGGCCCTGAATTTCGTCACACATGTGGTCGCGCAAAAAATGGCATTGCGCTTCGGTTTCGACGCCCTCGGCAATGACGGCGATGCCCAGCGAGTGCGCCATCGAAATGATGGCTTTGATGATGGCGGCGTTGTCGGGATTGTCGACCAGGTCATCGACGAACGAGCGATCAATATTGACCGTCTTGAAAGGGAATCGCTGCAGGTAGCTCAGCGACGAGTAGCCGGTGCCAAAATTGTCCAGCGCCAGTCCGACGCCGATCCGGTGCAGACGCGCCAGCGTGATCTGTGTCAGCTCGGCATTGTCTAGCACGGCGGCTTCGGTAATTTCCAGGGTCAGCAGGGCCGGATCAAGACCGGAAGCCGTCAGTAGTGCCGTGATCCGGTCAGCCAGTAGAGGATCGCGCAACTGTGCCGACGAAATATTGACGGCCACCGGTACCTTGAGGTGGCCGGTCACGCTGCAGGCGGCCAGGTCCAGGCAGACTCGCTCCATTACCCACAGACCGATGTCATTGATCAATCCGGTTTTTTCCGCCAGGGCGATGAACCGTTCCGGTGTCACGTCGCCGAGGACGGGATGGGACCAGCGCACCAGTGCCTCGGCACCTGCAACTTTGCCACTGGCGAGGTTGACTTGCGGCTGGTACACCACGGACAGTTCATTATTCCTGATGGCGTTACGCAGAGCGGATTTCATGGCCTTGCGATCGTGCAGTTGCTGCGACATGGCGGCCGTATAAAACTGGTGTTTGTTGCTGCCTGTCTGCCGCGTTTGTAGCAGCGCCATCGTGGCGTACTTCAGCAGGGATTCGGACTCGCAATGATCTTGCGGGAATATGGCCAGACCGAACGAGCAGGTCAGGTAGGCTTCATGGGGCGGCAGCGGGACCGGCTCTCCCAATGCGCGCTGGATGCTTTGGCAACGGGCAGCCGCTTCAAGCGGATTACCAGTATGAAGCACCAATGTATAGCCGCCGCGATGTGTACGGGCAACAATTTCATCGCTGCTGACACAGCGCTGCAGGCGCCCGGCAATAACCGGCGCAAGCGCGTCGGTGATTTGTTCGTTGAGGTTGTCGGATAGCGCGGCAAGCTGCTCGATGGCAATTACAACAATCGTCATGCCGGCATCGCGGCAGGCCGGATCGGCGGTGGCGGCGTCGAGATACTGCTTCAGACCGGTAGCATTGGCCAGGCCGGTCAGTGCATCCTGCACAGAACGCTCAGAGAGTAACTGGACGGCGTGCTTACGGGAGGTAATGTCACTGAGCATGCCGACGAAACGACAGGCGTTGCCGTCCTCGTCAAAAAATGGGGTGATGCTGAGTTCGTTCCAACGCAAGATGCCGTTTGTCCGGTAGTTGCGCAGCTCGACTGTCACTGGCTGCGCAGCATGCATTGCGGCAAAGATAGTTGCCCGCCCGGGCTGGTCGTTCTCATCCAGTTGCAGAAACCAGGAGTGGCTGTCTGACAATTGCGCCTCGGTGTAGCCGGTCATCGCCAGGAATGCTGCATTGACATAAAGGATACGGCGGCCTTCGTTGATGCTCGCCATGACGATGATGCCACAGACGCTGATGTCCATAACGGAGTCATCAAACCCTCGTGGAGGGCTATTCGTTATTTGGATGACATTGTTTTCGTGCTCAGTCATTTCCGGCCTTGCGCGGGTGCTGGAAGGTGTGGTTTTGCAAATGTTTCCTAAAGGAATCATAGCATGTTGTAGTAATGGGTATATTTTCCAGGTGATGGTTAGTTTTTGTTTGCATCGAGGACTTTTGCTGTTGGGCATTGGCAATTCTCAAAACTGCCGGCAAGCGTTAGCCTCTACAATGTCGGCCATGATTTTGAGCTTTAGACTGACTTCACTCTCCTGTTTTTCGGCCATCCTGCGGCGCGTACGCCTGCGCGCTGGTGGCCTGGCCGTGCTCGTGTTGCTGCTGACAAGCGTGCCGGCGTCAGCCCAGACCGCTGGTTATACGGTCGAGGTCCGCGGTGCGGGTGAGTTCTCTGGTCTGCTCGATAATTTTCTTGATGTCCGTCGCCGCGCTGCCGACACCACCATCGATGCCGGTGAACTCCAGCGTCTGGCCGCGGCGGCACCAACCCAGGTGCGTGAACTGCTCGCTACCGAAGGCTATTTTTCGCCGGCAGTGACGCAAGAAGTGTTGACCAGCGGCGAGCGGCCGCGGGTGCGCATCACCGTCGATCCTGGCGTGGTCACGCGTATTGATTCCGTCGACGTGCGCTTTGACGGGGCGATTGCGCTGGGCGACGGCAACGATGCGAAGCGCATGGCGCGTTTGCGGCGGCAGTGGCAGTTGGCCAGCGGTGCAATATTTCGCCAGGAAGACTGGGATGGTGCCAAGTCCGCATTGCTGAAAAACCTTCTTGCGCGCGATTATCCGGCGGCCCGCATCGCACAAAGTGCCGCTGTTATCGACCCGGTGCGCCACACGGCGACATTGACCATTGATGTGGATTCCGGCCCGCCTTTCACGTTCGGTGTGTTGCAGGTGAAAGGTCTGAGCCGCTATCCGCAGAGTCGACTCGCCGTGCTCAATCCGATTGTGCCGGGCGAACCTTACTCGCAGGACCGGCTCAATGAATTGCAGGCCCGCTTGCAGGACAGTGGCTATTTCAAGTCGGTCATTGCCACCATCGATGCCGATCCGGCACAACCGGTCGATGTGCCGATCCGTGTCGACGTCAATGAAAACGAACGTCGCCGTCTGCAGCTGGGTGGCGGTTTCTCGACCGATACCGGGCCTCGCCTGCAAGCGAAGTTCCTTGACCGGAATTTTTTGTCACGCGACTGGCGCCTCGAGTCGGAATTGCGGATCGATCGTGGCACGCCGTTGCTGGCGGCCGAAGTGACGCTGCCTGCGCTGGAGAATGGCTGGACGCCGAGCGTAGCCGGGCGATTCGAGCGCACCGATATTTCCGGTGAAGTCAGCGACAAGATCCGCAACGATGCGCGTCTGACTAGCCCCGATCGCAACAACGAACAAGTCGTTGGCGTATCGTTCCTGGCCGAACGCCAGCGCATTGATGATGCCGATATTAATAACCGGCATGCCCTGATCGCCACCCATACCTTGACGCGCCGCCGGATCGACAACTTGCTCGATCCGCGGCGCGGTTACGTTGCGGCGCTTGAACTCGGACTTGGCGTACGCGGCTTGCTGACCGAGCAAAGTCTGGCCCGTGTGGTCGGTCGCGTGACCTGGCTGGAACCCTGGACCCGGAACTGGAAAACCGTGCTGCGTGCGCAGGCCGGACAAGTGTTCGGTGCCAGCCGTCAGAGCGTACCGGGCGACCTGCTGTTTCGTACCGGGGGTGACCAGACCGTGCGCGGCTACGGCTATAACAGTCTTGGTGTGGCCGAAAATAACGCGGTAGTAGGCGGGCGCGTGCTGGCCGTACTCAGTGCCGAACTGGTGTATCAGTTCACACCGCAATGGGGCGCGGCTGTGTTTAACGATGCCGGTAACGCAGCCGATTCCTGGCGCTCGATGAAACTGGTCATGGGAACCGGCCTGGGTGCACGCTGGCGCAGTCCGATCGGGCCGGTCAATCTTGATCTGGCATTTGCTCACGAGACGCGCAAGCCGCGTCTGCATTTTTCCATCGGCTATGGCTTCTGAACCTGTTGTTAAACCTGCGGTGACACCGACATCGACACATCGCCGGATGTTGGCGGCTTTTGCCGCGCTGCTGTTGCTGGTGACGGTATTGCTGGCCGGACTGCTCGCGACCGAGACCGGTGCGCGGCTGGTACTGACGCGTCTGTTGCCGGTGCCGGGGTTGCAGATCGACGGCGTGCAAGGCCGCTTGCTCGGACCATTGCGCCTTGCCCACCTGAGGTTCGACGATGCCAGTCAGGTCGTACTGCTCGACGACCTGCGGCTGGATTGGCGACCGGGTGCGCTGTTCAATGGTCGTCTGCACATCACAACGTTGCGCCTGGCCCGCCTGCAAGTGACCAGCAAACTCGATCAGCCGGCCAAGCCGTTGATCATGCCGGCGCGGATCGCCTTGCCATTCGACTTGCAAGTCGATCAGGTGCGGGTGGACGGCGGCGAGCTGCGCAAGGGTGCGGTCAGTCTGGTCACGCTGGGCAGTTTCGGGTTCAAGCTCGATTTTGACGGCGCGCGCTACCTGCTGCAACTCGATAATTTGCTGGCCAGGTCGGGCGCAGGCAGCAGCGCTGTCAGTGGCAATTTCAGTGGCCGAGCGAGCTTGTCGGCGGTCAGCCCGTATGCGCTGGAAGCCAGTGTTAGCAGCGGTGCGCAGACACAGCTGCAGCAGCAGACGATAGGTGCCAGCGGTGAGATCAAGCTCACCGGCTCTCTGGCCGAACTGGTTGCCGTCATCGATCTGACCATTAACGAGGCGCGTGTGACGGGTGACGCGATGTTGCGGCCTTTTGCGGCGCAGCCGCTAGGGCGTACCCGGTTGAGCGCCCGGGCATTGAACCTTGCGACCTTGCAGCCCTCATTACCGGTCACTGCACTCGATGTGACGCTCATCGCGCAGGATACCGGCAGCGGCCAGCTCAGGCTGACCAATGCCGGGGCCGGCACCATTGATGCGCAACGTCTACCATTGCAGTCGCTGGAAATCGATTTCACGCAGCACGATGGTCGCCTCGATATTGGCAGCATCATGGCGGCGTTGGGCTCGCAGCGGCAACCTGGCGGCAGGATCAGCGGCAGCGGCACATTCGAACAAAGTGCACTGACTTTGGCGTTGGTGATTGACGCACTGGATGCACAGCGGCTCGACAAACGGCTTAATGCGACGACGCTCGATGGTCGCGTCGGCCTGCTCGCCGCCGATGGTAAGCAGTCGCTGACACTCGACCTGAACCAGGCGGTCGGACGCAAAAAATTAACGCTATCGGCGCAGGCGACGCTGGCTGATGCAGCGCTGACGCTCGAGCGCGCGGTGTTACAGCTGGCCAAGGGACGACTGGACGCGAGCGGAAAGTTGGCGCTCGATGGATCACAGGCGTTTGTCTTCGACGGCAAGCTGGCAGGTCTGCGCTTGCAGGATCTCGGTACTTTCGCCAATGTGCCGGCACTGGAGCTGACTGGCGAGTTCGCCATGGCCGGTGCGCTGTCACCGCAGCCCACGGCCGACGCACGCTTCCGGCTGGCCGATAGCCGGATCGCCGGTCAGCCTTTGCGCGGCGGGGGCGAGGTCAGTTTGCGCGCCGAATCACTCAGGGTGTCGAACTTGTTGTTGGTGGCGGGTGACAACCGTCTGAGCGTGCAGGGCGAGTTGGCGCAGGCGCAATCGACGCTGGCGTTCAAGCTCGAGGCCCCCAATCTTGCGCAGTTGGGGCCGGCGTTCGGCGGGGCGATGACGGCTAGCGGCACCGTCCGCGGTAACCTGCGCAAGCCGGCCGTGACGGCTGACTGGAAAGCGTCCAACGTGCGTTTGCCCGGTGCCCTGCAGATTGCCAGTCTGCAAGGCAGGGCCGATGTGCGAATCGATCCGCAGCAAGCGTTTTCACTCGATCACGCCGTCGTCGAGGCCGAGGCACGCGGTCTCAAGAATGCCGCACAACAACTCGATAGTCTGACGGCGCGGTTTGATTTTTCGACCCGGCAGCAAGCCCCGCTGGCGATCACGATCGCTGGAAATGGCTTGCGTGCCAGCGGGATCGTTGCCGAGCAGTTTGCGCTGACGGTGAGTGGTACGACCGCGCAGCACTTGCTGACGGCCAGTATTAACGAGCCGTCGCAACGCTGGCGTGTTGGTGCAACCGGTGGTCTGGCTTCACTGGGACCGGATACGCGTTGGCAAGGGCGCATTGACTCGCTTGATGGCAGCGGTAAATTCAGTCTGAAGCTGCTGGCGCCGGCACCGCTTTCGGTGTCCCGACAGCGCCTGGCACTCGATGATTTCCGGCTGCAAACGGATAACACGACGTTGACGGTCGAACAATTTCTGAGCGATAACAAGGGCATCTCGACACGCGGACGTTTTGCCCGCCTCGATGTGACGGCGCTGCTGAAGGCGCTGCAACAGACACCACCGGTGACGACCGACCTGAAGCTGGGTGGTAGCTGGAACTTGCAGATGGCTGACGCGCTCAGCGGCCGCCTGCAGATCCAGCGCGAGCAGGGTGACTTGACCGTGCTCGGCAGCAAACCGGTGGCGCTGGGATTGACGCGGCTCGAAGCGGTACTGGATGCCGTCGATGGACGGCTTGATGCCAAGGTTACGATCGAAGGGAAGCAGCTCGGCCGCATTGCCGTGTCGGGTAATACAACTACCGGCCGCGGTGATACGCGCTTCACGTTACCACCTGACGCCGCGCTCAATGCGTCGGTCAAGCTGACAATCCCGGCGCTGAACTGGGTCGGTCCGCTGGCGATGGCCGGGCTGGTTACCGAAGGGCAGCTGCAAAGCGCCATCACCGTTAGCGGCAGCCTCGCGCAGCCGCGTTTCGGGGGCAATATCGCCGCCAGCGAATTGCGCGTGTTGCTGGCGGAGCAGGGTATCGATTTACGTAAAGGCGTGCTCGACAGCACCTTTGAGGGCGAGCGTCTGCTGGTACGCACACTGCATTTTGAAAGTGGGAGCGGCACGCTGGATGCGAGCGGTCCGATCAACCTGACCAGCGGTTTGCCGGAGGCGCAAATCAGCCTGAAAGCCGATCATTTTCCGTTACTCAATCGCAGCGACCGTAAGCTGGTTCTGAGCGGCCGGAGCGACATCGGCTGGCGCGATCAGCGTGCCACGATTAGTGGCGCCTTCAAGGTAGATTCCGGTAGCGTCGATCTAGGGCGCGCCGATGCGCCGGAGTTGTCGAGCGATGTCGTGATACTCGGCAGCACGGCCAAAAGCGGGCAGCGGGTGGCGGCAACAATTGATGTGGGGATCGACCTTGGCACGGGCGTGGCACTGAGCGGCCGTGGTCTTGATTCACTGCTCAACGGCAATTTGCGCCTGGTCAGCACCAGCGGCGAACCGTTGCGCGCACAAGGTACGCTCAACATCGATCGTGGTACCTACAGTGCCTATGGACGCAAGCTGGCGATCGAACAGGGTGTGCTGCGGTTCAATGGTCCGCTGAACAATCCTTCGCTCGATATTTTGGCGATGCGGCGCGGTGCTGAAGTCGAGGCCGGCGTGGCTGTGCGCGGAACGGTGCTGGTGCCGCGTGTCACGCTGGTGTCCGAGCCGACCGTGCCGGATGCCGAGAAACTGTCGTGGCTGGTACTCGGACGCCCGCTGGCCAGTGCCGGTAGCGGGGATACCGGGGCGCTGCAAGCCGCTGCGGCGTCGCTGTTGTCGCAGGGGGCTGCGGCAGGAGTGGAGTCACAATTGGCATCGTCGTTCGGGCTGGAAAATTTTAGTGTCGGCAAGAGTAACGATGGATTGCAGCAGCGTATCGTTACCGTCGGCAAGCAAATTTCGGCGCGTCTGTACGTCAGCTATGAACAGGGGCTGGAAAACACCAGTAGCGTGCTGCATTTTAAGTACACGCTCACTCCGAAGCTGACATTGGAAGCCGAAGCGGGAGCGCGGAGTGCCTTGTCCTTATTCTATAACCTGGTGTTTGACTGACCGGATGCGTCAGGTGCTGGCACGATAAGGCGGCAACTCGTGCACGACGATGCCGACATCATCTGGCACCTCAGTTAGCCAGTCGCCGGAGCCGATCGCTCGTAGGGCATCCTGATAGCCCTGTTCCCAGCGCCAGGTAACCGACCCTTTTGAAAAATTGATGTCCTTGGATGCCATGTGCCAGTCGCGCCCGGCATACGGCAAACGTACGATGTGCATTGTGGTGTCACATCCTAATGCCGCAAGTTGTCTGATCTCGTCGACTGTTTTCAGTTCATCAGGCAGCTTGCCATGTACTGCGTGCAGGGTGCGGCGCAGATTATGCAATTTCAGATATTCGGTGATGACCTGCTGTGAGCGTGATGCAAACATCACGTCTTTTTGACGGGTCTGGACCTGGTCCAGCGTAACCGGTTCCGGTCCATCAGCACTCCACAAGTCCACCATGAAACATAGCGTGTTCATGCGCGGCTCGTCATCGAGTACGGTGTCAAGCGGCGTATTCGAATACAGGCCGCCATCCCAGTACAGGTCGCCATCAATTCGCACCGGCGCAAAGCCGGGTGGCAAAGCGCCGCTGGCCATAATGTGTTCGACGCCGAGGTGTTGCCGCGCGTTGTCGAAGCTGGTCAGCGCGCCGGTGGTGACCTTTAATGCATTGACGCTTAAACGCATCCGGTCTTTTGAATTGAGTAGATCGAAATCAACCAGTTCGGTCAGCGTTTTTTTCAATGCGCTGGTGTCATAAAAGCTCGCAAACTCGGGGTCGATCGCCATTCCGAGCGGGAATAGACTAAAGGGCCGTGGAGCAAAAAATCCCGGTACGCCGCGTGTCATGGCATCCATGGTGGCGAACATTGTATTAAGACGGCGCGCTTCGTCGGTCACCAAGTTGAGGTCAAAGCCGTCGGCATGCGACACGCGGTCCCAGAATTCGCGCAAACGTGGCATGCGCATCGACTTGGTATTGCCAGCAATGAGGGCCGCGTTGATCGCGCCGATGGATGTTCCGACTACCCAGTCGGGTGTCAGGTCGTGTTCGTCGAGGGCTTGGTAGATGCCGGCCTGGTAGGCACCGAGTGCGCCTCCGCCTTGTAATACCAGCGCGATACGTTGTTTGCGTGGGTTCTTCAGTTTGGTGAGGGGAGTTGGTTTCATGTGCAAACGGTATCACGAACGAAATCAGAAAAAATGCGACCATTCCGACATCCAGTCAGGCAGTGCTGCCGCTTCCATCGGTTTGGCAATGTAATAACCCTGGCCGTAGGTACAGCCCATTTTTTTCAACAGGTCCCATTCTTCGCGGGTTTCTATGCCAACTGCGACCGATAAACGGTCCAATTTTCTGGCCAGCGCCAGCGACGAACTCAGTACCAGCGCGAGCGCGCTGTTTTCTGCAGCTCCGGCAACAAAGGAGCGATCGATCTTGAGTTCAGAAAACGGGATGCGCAACAGTTGTTGTATGCTGGTGTTGCCGGTGCCGTAGTCATCGACCGACAGCTCGAAGCCTTTCATGCGCAGTCGCAGCATGTTTTCAAGGCAGGCCGGCGTTTCGCTGCGCAGTGCTGATTCGGTAATCTCGAAAATCACAAATGGCGTTTCGAGACGATGCGCAGCGACCTGCTCGGCAATCCGGTCGGCGATGCGCGGATCGAGCAACAAGGCCGAACCAAGATTGATCGAGACCGAGATAAGGAAGCCTGCGTCATGCCAGCCACGACATGCCGCGGCGGACTGGTCAATCATGGTGCTGGTGAGTCGGTCGAGCTGTTGATGTCGTTCCAGTACGGGTATGAATTGAGCCGGCAGAACGATACCAAAACTCGGATGATGCCAGCGCGCAAATGCCTCTACACCACGGATTTGGCCACTGGTTAGTTCTACTTTGGGTTGAAACCACGGATGTATCTGGTTGTCATCGAGCGCCTGGACGATTTCGTCGATGCTGAATAGTGGTGTGATCATTGTTGCGCAGTAATCATCAATGCGGCGCCGGGCGGTGTAGCTGCAAATTAATGCGCTGAGGGTTTCGTTGGTGACAGGCCTTTGCATGAAGCCAAGCAAGTTGATGCCATAGGCTTTGGACATGGTTTCGACTGAGAAAATCAGGGCAGGATCAACGACGCCGGACATGATGATCGCCTTAGCGCTATCAAAGTCACCCATATGGCGGATCATTTCCATTCCGTCCATGCCAGGCATTTGCAGGTCAATGAAACCGATATCGATGGATTGCGATTGGTCTTGTAATACTGCCAGGGCGGATGCGCCATCTGGTGAATCGATGACGTTACGGGCACCCAGATTATCTAGCACGAGACCTAGTTGATGACGCTGCAATGCATCCTCTTGTACGACGAGAAAATTCATGTCCGCGATGTTCATAACTCTCTTTGCAGAAATTTGTAGGGCGATCTGTTCATTAGAAGGGAATTCTTGTAATCAACATTATACGATTGCTATTTACTAAAAGTAACTTTTTAAGAATAAGAAAAAAGATATTGAGAATGTACTTAATATTAAATATTGTGTGTTGATTAATAACTCTTGGAACTTTCATTCCGATTAGATCGACTTAAAGGGTAAGCAGAATAAAAAAATTTCCCAATGCGCAACAATACGGAGAAAAAATGACAACCAAATTACTCAACTCGTCGGATGTAATCGACATCATGGTCTCGGTGGTCCATGCACAGATTGACACCGAACCCTGCCGCGCGCGCTATCGTGAAGCGCTCAACAGTCTGGTACGACTGGCCCGCGCCGAGCAAATGCTGGAACTTCAACGTGACTTTAATAAGCTAACTCAATTTTGTGACACCCGCTCTCATTACTAAGCGCCAACCCGTGATTGCCTCGCAGGTGGATAATCACGGTTTTCTTAACAATGACGCTACCCGATGATGCAATTGCCAGTCCGTCCCGATACGCCTTGCGTGGCTGTTTGCTCGACTACCTTCGATGATGTCTGCCGTGGCTGCGGTCGCACCGTCGCGGAAGTCGCTCAATGGGTTTTCTTGAGTGACTCTGACAAAGATCGCGTCTGGGAGCGACTCAATGCCGAGGGCTACCCCCGACGTGCCGGATAATCTCCTTAAGTAGTAAATCCTTGCGGATTATTACTCTGCCAGCGCCAGTGATCGGCGCACATCTCGCCGATTCCCCGCTGAGCTTTCCAGCCAAGCAGATCCAGCGCCTTGCTGGCGTCAGCAAAACATTTGGCGATATCGCCAGGGCGCCGCGCGGCGATTTGATACGGAATCTTCCGGGCGCTGGCGAGTTCGAAGGCTTTCACAACCTCCAGTACGCTATATCCATCGCCGGTGCCGAGATTGACCGTGAAGCCTTTATTGCTATCAAATAGTTCTCTAAGTGCAGCAACATGCCCGATTGCGAGGTCGACCACGTGGATGTAGTCTCTCATGCCCGTTCCGTCGACCGTCGGATAATCGTTTCCGTAGACCGATAATTGTTTTAGCCGACCGACAGCGACCTGAGCCACATAAGGCATCAGATTGTTCGGTATGCCGCGGGGATCCTCACCGATTAATCCACTTTCATGGGCACCGACCGGGTTGAAGTAGCGTAATACGCCGATGGCCCAAGCTGCATCGGATTGCGCCAGATCTCCCAGTAATTGTTCGACCATCAGCTTTGATCGGCCATAGGGATTGGTGGTCGACAGATTTGCATCTTCTCGAATCGGTACGCTTTCCGGATCACCATAGACCGTCGCTGAAGAACTGAAAACGACGTGGTGCACACTGGCGCGCTGCATTTCTTCCAGCAGGATGACGGTTCCACCTACGTTGTTATCGTAGTACATCAATGGTTTGGCAACGGATTCGCCGACCGCTTTTAACCCCGCAAAATGGATCACTGCATCGATTCTGCTGTGGCTGAAAATAGTACGCAGCACGGTGCGGTCGCGCACGTCTCCCTCCCTGAAATCCACGGGGCGACCAGCGATCCGGCGGACCCGCTCGAGCGACAACGGCGAGCTATTGCACAGGTTGTCGAGTGCGATGACGTCGTAGCCTGCCGTGAGTAATTCGACACAGGTATGAGAGCCGATGAAGCCGGCGGCACCGGTGACCAGAATGGTTTTTTTACTTGTCATTGAAGGCTGTCGTAAAAGAAATCAATGGCCGGATCGCGGCCATGCACTTTGATGTTCAAATTGCATTGTACTTGACCGGTTCATCGTCATTGAGCAGTCACATCGCTGTCATATCTTTTGCAAACACTTCGCGGTATGAAATTTAATTGGCAATATCGTTTATATCAATTCGCAATAACGTACACTCATCGCGGGTTAATTGTGTCGTAATCACAGAAAAGAGAGATGGCATGTTCGCTGCAGTAGATTTAGGATCGAATAGCTTTCGTCTGCATATCGGGCGTTATGAAGAGGGTGCCATTCGTATCGTCAAGACAGCCCGTGAGCCGATTCGGTTAGGAGCAGGGCTGGACAGCGAAGGTAATCTTACCGAGGCGGCAATGCAGTCGGCGATTGCCTGTCTGGTGCGTTTTGCCGATGTATTAAGTGCCTATCCATTAACTGCAGTGCGGGTGGTGGCGACCAATACCATGCGCATTGCAAATAACGCGGCGCAATTCCTGCCACTGGCTGAAAAAGCGATCCGGCATCCGATCGAGATCATTTCAGGCGAAGAAGAAGGGCGGCTAATATATTTAGGTGTAGCCAGCACACTGGATATTGAGCATGAGCGCCGTCTGGTCATTGACATCGGTGGTGGTTCGACCGAACTGGTGCTGGGGTTTGGCCCGGAGATCGAACGCGTCGAGTCATTTGGTATCGGAACCGTGAAGCAAAGCGCGACATTTTTTTCTGACGGAGCCATCACGAGCGCGGCTTACGAAAAAGCCATTCTTTCAGCGCGGTCGGTGTTCGAGGATGCCGCTCCCCCGTACCATCCGCGTTTCTGGAATGTCGCCTATGGTTCTTCAGGCACGATACGTGTAATTGCCGAGGTGATCGCCCGAAATGGGTTGGGCGATGGTCGTTTGTCGGTTTCCGGCCTGGATGCCCTAATGCATCGTTTTATCGATGCCGGTCAAATTAATAAAATTGATTTGACAGGCATGAAGCCGGAGCGGGCTGCGGTGATGGTCGGCGGACTAGCCATCCTGATCGGATTGATGCAGGAGTTGGGTATCAGCGCGCTAGCACCGATCGAAGCAGGACTGCGGATGGGAGTGCTGTGGGAATTGCAGTTGCGTGCAACCAAGCGGGACAGACGGGAGCAATCGGTACGCGGTTTCTTGCAGCGTTTCCGGGCCGATGAGAGACGCGCTAGTCAGGTCGCTGTTTCTGCCAGTGCGATTTATACCCAACTCAAGCCGGCGTCTGATACGTGCACAAAGTTGTTGCGCTGGAGCGCGCTGTTGCACGAAGTGGGGATTGCGATTTCTCAGAGCGGCTATCACAAACATGCCGCGTACATGATTGAGCACGGTGATTTACCCGGGTTCACGACGCGCGAGCAGCGCACGATGAGCGTCCTGATACTGGGGCAAAAGGGCAATTTAAGGAAGCTCAGCGATGCGCTGTCTGATCCCGATTTTGCCAAGGCCGTATTGGCGATGCGACTCGCAGTGTTGTTGATGCATGCACGCATTGACGTGGATTTGGGCCAACTTCGTCCTCGCATGAAGGGGAAGGTCGAGATCGAAATTCGGCATGACCTGATTGTTCTTCATCCGACTCTTGCCTACTGGATGGACAAAGAGCGCGAATGCTGGCTTGAAGTCGGAGTCGATTTTCTGGTTCGCTACATTGGCTAGCTTCTTTGTTGCAAGGTAATAATAATCAGTTTATATTGTTTATACGATTATTAAAAAAACGAGGAAAATATGACAACCGACTCGACGTTAAAGACCTCAGTAAAAAAGCCGGTAGCAAAAGCTGTTGCTACGACCAAGCGGGCTGTTACCGCCTCGGTAAAGCCGACAGTCACTTCCACTGCAAAACTTGCCGTTGCAGCTAAAGCTGTCACGGTAAGGAGTGGTCGCGCAAAGTCCGCCGTTGCCGCACCCGCCGCGCGTGCAAAGTTACCTGCCAAGCCGCCTGTTAAGCAGCCCGCGCAAGCTAAAGCTAATCCGTCGATTGCGTTCCCAAAGAGTCCGCCTGCGCCTGCCGTTACTTCAGAAGTAAAGGAAAAAGTCAAAAAAGCAAAACTGATACGGGACAGTTTTACGATGCCGGAGATGGAATATGCAGTGCTGGGAGAGGTTAAAAAGAATTGTTTGAAAGCTGGCTTCGAAGTGAAAAAAAGTGAACTTTTACGTATTGGTGTTGTGTTGATACGGGATCTGGATCTGGCCGCATTAAAAAGCGCTGTTGGTGCGCTGTCACCTTTGAAGGCAGGGCGTCCAAGAAAAGAAAAGTAAGCGTTGCAGCGCCTCTGGATTGTTGTCATGTCATGAAACTGACATTTCTTTGTCATTTGGTCGAAGTAATCGGCAGTTAGGCTTTGGTCGTGTTAATGACTAGGGTAAAAAATGCGATTTCTTACGACTATAGCAACTAGCGGCACGCCTGATCCTGCAACCCTATGCCTGAGTGTCGCAAGTACTGAGGAAGAGGTGCGTGAAGTTCAGCGCCTGCGCTACAAGGTCTTCATAGAGGGCATGGGTTTGTCGGTTCTTGAAAATCGGGATGGATTAGACCGTGATGAATTCGATCTTTGCTGTGATCATCTGATTGTACGTGACACGCGTTCGCTCAAAGTAGTTGGTACCTATCGAGCAATGAGTCCGCAGGCCGCGCGCAAAATGGGTCAGTATTATTCCGAAAAAGAATTCGATCTGAGTCGATTGGACAACCTTCGGTCGCGCATTGCTGAGGCTGGACGCGCTTGTATTCATCCGGATTATCGTAGTGGTGGTGTGATTATGTTGTTGTGGGCGGGGCTTGCTGCGTTCATGAAAAAAGAGCAGTGCGAGTATCTTATTGGATGCGCAAGTATCAGTCTTAGCGACGGCGGTCACAATGCCGCAGCGCTCTATCGGGGATTGAGTGAAAATAATATCGCGCCTTTGGAATATCGAGTGACACCTCATTTGCCATTTCCAATTGATGGTCGCGAGCCGATTGATACGCCACAGACCCCTCCGCTGTTGAAGGGATATCTACGCAGCGGTGCATGGGTTTGCGGAGAGCCAGCATGGGATCCGGACTTCCATAGCGCAGATTTATTTATGCTGTTGCCACTTGTCAAGCTCGACAGCCGCTATGCGCGACATTATCTCGGTGCTAAATCTGCATGATTGGCATGACGATATCTTTGATGATGATTGCTGGCTGAATTGAGATCCTGGCACGAGATTGTTCATTGAAATTCCCTGCTCCCGGGATTGAACAATCAGTAGCGTCGGGCAGCCGGAGAAAGCTGTGACGGTACGTTGGAGAGACTGCCATCCTGCTTTCCGATTTGGGCGTTTGTTACATGTTAAAATTGAGACCAGTTGAAGGTAACCTCTTTGCTGCGTAATGTGATTTATCAAACGAAGAAATGGAAGATAGTTATGGCACCTCGAACAATGACCATAATGGATTGTTGGTATCAGCCCGGTTTCTTTTGTCGATAAGACACAGAAAAAGCGCGATGGGATCGCGTTTTTTTTCGCACAGATTTTCGTTGACTCGTTCCGCACACACTTCATTCAATTCAATTTATCCGGCATAGGCCTACCGCCGTGCCATGGAGCTAAAAATGGTTTCAGTTCGTCTTCCAGACGGTTCGCAGCGTCAGTTTGATCAGGCCGTGACGGTGGCGCAGGTTGCCGCCAGTATTGGTGCGGGTCTCGCGAAGGCAGCACTTGCAGGAAAAATTAATGGCAAGGTTGTTGACACCTCGTTTTTGATTGATCAGGACGTCGATCTGGCGATTTTGACTGACAAAGATGTAGAAGGTTTAGACGTGATTCGTCACTCAACCGCTCATCTGCTGGCCTATGCTGTTAAAGAGTTATTTCCGGAAGCACAAGTCACTATTGGTCCCGTTATCGATAACGGCTTCTATTATGACTTTTCGTACAAACGGCCTTTTACTCCGGAAGACCTCGTTGTCATCGAAAAGAAAATGATCGAATTGGCGAAGCGAGACGAGCAAGTAACTCGTCAGGTCATGACGCGTGATGACGCAGTTGCCTACTTCCTTTCAATTGGTGAGGCCTACAAGGCGGAGTTAATTGGCGCAATTCCAGTCGATCAGGAAGTGTCGCTCTACACGGAAGGCAAATTTACGGATTTGTGTCGCGGTCCCCACGTGCCATCGACAGGCAAGCTTAAAGTGTTCAAGCTGATGAAGTTGGCTGGCGCTTACTGGCGCGGCGACTCCAAGAACGAGATGCTGCAACGAATTTACGGAACAGCCTGGGCGCGAAAAGAGGACCAGGAAGCTTATCTGCATATGCTGGAAGAGGCAGAGAAGCGGGATCATCGAAAATTGGGGAAATTGTTAGACCTTTTCCATTTTCAGGAAGAAGCTCCGGGGATGATTTTCTGGCATCCGAAGGGGTGGTCAGTCTGGCAGCAGGTTGAGCAATATATGCGCCGCGTTTATCAGGACAACGGCTATCAGGAAGTCAAAGCGCCCCAGATCCTGGATATTAGCTTGTGGGAAAAATCCGGTCACTGGGAAAACTATAAGGAAAACATGTTTACGACCGAGTCAGAAAACCGGTCGTACGCACTGAAGCCGATGAACTGTCCAGGTCACGTTCAGATCTTCCGGTCGGACATGCGCTCTTACCGTGATCTTCCACTGCGCTATGGCGAGTTCGGCCAGTGCCATCGCAATGAGCCATCGGGTTCTTTGCATGGAATCATGCGTGTGCGCGGTTTCACTCAGGATGATGGTCATATTTTTTGTACAGAAGACCAGATACTGGAAGAGTGCGTTGCTTACACTGCGTTGTTGCACAAGGTCTACGCCGATTTTGGTTTTGCAGCGATTACTTATAAAGTGGCAACGCGACCAGAAAAGCGTGTTGGTTCCGAAGAAGCTTGGGATAAAGCAGAAAATGCCCTGATCGCCTCCCTCGAGCGCTCCGGCTGCAACTTTGAAATTTCACCAGGTGAGGGCGCTTTTTATGGTCCGAAGATCGAATACACGTTAACAGATGCGATTGGCCGAGCATGGCAATGTGGCACGATGCAAGTCGATTTTTCAATGCCTATTCGACTTGGTGCCGAGTATGTCGCCGAAGACAATACCCGCAAAGTACCGGTAATGTTGCACCGGGCGATTCTGGGCTCTTTTGAACGTTTTATTGGGATGCTCCTGGAAAATTACTCAGGGGCGCTGCCGATGTGGCTTGCTCCAGTGCAGGTTGTCGTACTGAATATTTCTGAAGGTCAGGCTGACTATGCGCGTCACGTAACTCAAGCCCTGAAGAAACAAGGATTTAGGGTGGAGTCCGATTTGCGCAACGAGAAAATAACCTATAAAATACGCGAGCATTCCGTTCAGAAGGTTCCCTATATCGTAGTAGTTGGCGATAAAGAACGGGATGCTGTAACAGTGGCCGTGCGTGCGCGAGGTAACGCTGATTTGGGTGCGATGCCAATCGATGAATTGATTGCTCGACTTTCTTCCGAAATAGAAGCAAAAACCTGAAGAAGGTAACGCTCTGGCGTATCAGCACCGCTGATTAAATTGATCTTAAAAGGAAATTACAATAGCTACTGACAAGTCACATCGCATCAACGGCGAGATTACTGCACCTGAGTTGCGTTTGAGCGGCGTAGAAAACGAAGCACTTGGCATCATTACGCTCGCTGAGGCCTTCCGCATGGCGGAAGAAGCAAACGTGGACCTCGTTGAGATCGCGCCTACAGCGCAACCCCCGGTCGCACGCCTGATGGATTATGGCAAGTTCAAGTATCAGGAGCAGAAGAGAGCTCATGAAGCTAAGCTGAGGCAAAAAATCATCTTGGTAAAAGAAGTGAAGTTTCGTCCTGGTACTGATGATGGAGACTACGGCATTAAGTTGCGTAATCTAATCAAGTTTTTGGACGAGGGCGACAAGACCAAGATTACTCTGCGCTTCCGCGGCCGTGAGATGGCCCACCAGGACATCGGTGTCCGGATGCTGGAGCGTCTGAAGCTTGACTTGGAGCCGTATGGCCAAGTCGAACAGTGGCCGAAGATGGAAGGCCGTCAGATGATCATGGTTTTGGCACCAAAGAAAAAGAAATAAGATTCGTGCGGGTTCTTTTTTAGAGCCTGCCCAATAGCGATGGACTCGATTCCATCGCATAACAAGTGAGAGCAGGCATCCAAGCGCAACGAAATGTTGCCACCTGCAATCATGTTAAAAACGGAGCTGTCCCAAAGACAGATTTGCTATGCCTAAAATGAAAACGAAAAGTGCCGCTAAAAAGCGCTTTCGCGTCCGTCCGGGTGGTACCGTTAAACGCGGTTCGGCTTTCAAACGCCACATCTTGACCAAAAAAACGACAAAGACCAAGCGTCAACTGCGCGGTGCCAAAGAAGTCCATGCCACAAACATGGTTTCGGTCCGTTCGATGCTTCCGTACGCTTAACCTCACACTCAAATTTAAGGAGTTACTATGCCTAGAGTAAAACGTGGGGTCACAGCACGGGCCCGTCATAAAAAAGTACTAGACCAAGCTAAAGGCTATCGTGGCCGTCGTAGCAAGGTATACCGTATCGCCAAGCAGGCAGTCATGCGTGCCGGGCAATACGCCTATCGCGACCGCCGTAACAAGAAGCGGGTTTTCCGTGCACTCTGGATCACGCGTATTAATGCGGCATCCCGTGAACACGGCATGACCTATAGCGTCTTCATGAATGGTCTGAAGCGTGCTTCAATTGGCCTGGATCGTAAGGTGTTGGCTGATATGGCAGTGATGGACAAGCCAGCATTTGCTGCGATTGTTAATCAGGTGAAGGCCAACTTCGCCGCTTAAGTGCAGTTGAAGTCCGGACCGTCTGACGACGGTCTGCCAAGCGGGGCAAAGGTTCACACCTAAGCCCCGTTTTGTTTTCAGGCCGCTATCCGGCCATTTTTTCCTGAACGGGAAACCGCGCATGAACCCCCTAGAACAAATCGTACTTCAAGCCCAAACGGATTTTATTGACGCGCCCGATGCGGCTGCTTTGGAAAATACCAAAGCTAAATATCTTGGTAAGACTGGCAAGATTACGGAGCAAATGAAGGGCCTGGGCAAACTTTCTCCCGACGACCGAAAAGCGCAGGGCGCAATTATTAATGCAGCGAAAGAAAAAATTGAAGCTGCGCTAACCGTGCGACGCGAAGCTCTGGCTGACGCGCAGATGCAGTCCCGCCTTGATGCAGAAGCCATCGACGTTACGTTGCCGGGGCGAGGACGCGGGATGGGTGGTATTCACCCAGTTATGCGGACTTGGCAACGTGTTGAAGAAATTTTTGCGTCAATTGGATTCGACGTTGCAGATGGTCCGGAAATAGAAAACGACTGGACTAATTTCACGGCGCTAAATAGCCCGGAGAATCATCCCGCTCGATCAATGCAAGATACGTTTTATATCGACGGTACCGATAACGAAGGCAAGCCATTGCTGCTACGTACTCATACGAGTCCTATGCAAGTGCGTTATGCACGGATGAATAAGCTGCCGATTAAAGTAATTGCGCCGGGGCGAACCTACCGTGTTGACAGTGATGCGACACATTCCCCGATGTTTCATCAGGTCGAGGGACTTTGGATTGCAGAAAACATCAGCTTTGCAGATCTGAAAGGTGTGTACCTTAATTTTGTTCGTGCATTTTTTGAAACAGATGATTTACAAGTACGCTTCCGTCCGTCGTATTTTCCGTTCACTGAACCGTCTGCAGAGATTGATATTGCCTTCGGGGCCGGGCCGCTAAAGGGGCGTTGGCTGGAAGTGTCCGGTGCCGGGCAGGTGCATCCGTCTGTAGTGCGTAACATGGGAATAGATCCCGAAAAATATATCGGTTTCGCCTTTGGATCCGGTCTAGAGCGACTGACGATGCTGCGCTATGGAATTAGTGACCTCCGCCTGTTTTATGAGGGTGATTTGCGCTTCCTCAAACAGTTCAACTGATCAATCCGTCTTCGTGATCGCTGGTGCGGGTTTCTCGAACCTGCTCCACCCCCGACTGCCGTAGTCAAAAGGTTTACAAATGCAATTTTCAGAAAGCTGGCTCCGTTCAATGGCAAACCCGACGATGACGTCGGATGAACTGTCGCACTTACTTACGATGTCCGGCCTCGAGGTCGAAGAGATTTCCGCTGTAGCGCCTCCTTTCACAAATGTTGTGGTTGGTGAGGTTTTGGAGATGTCGCGTCACCCGAATGCCGACCGCCTCAATGTATGTCAGATTGATGTCGGAACCGGTACGCTACTCAATATTGTCTGCGGTGCACCAAACGTACGCGTTGGGATGAAAGTTGTTTGTGCAACTGTTGGCGCAATACTCCCCCCTGGTGATGACGGCAAGCCGTTCGAGATCAAGGTTGGACAACTGCGTGGTGTTGAATCGCAGGGGATGTTGTGTTCCGCTAAGGAGCTCAAGTTATCTGATGATCACGGAGGGTTAATTGATCTGCCTGAAGATGCATTGATCGGTCAAAATTTCCGCGACTGTTTTCAGTTGAATGATTTAAAGTTTACGATTAAGTTAACGCCAAACAAGGCCGATTGTCTGTCTGTATTGGGCGTGGCGAGAGAAGTCTCAGCGCTGACCGGGTGTGTGTTGAAAAAACCGACATATCAAAAAGTCGATGTAACATTTGCAGAAATATTGCCAGTCAAGGTGAGTGCTCCTGACTTATGCGGACGATTTTCCGGTCGGATTATTCGTGGGTTAAATGCTCGGGCGATTACGCCCGAGTGGATGAAGCGGCGCTTGGAACGTAGCGGTCAACGATCTATTTCTGCGTTGGTAGATATCTCTAACTACGTGATGCTTGAGTTGGGACAACCTACCCATGTCTTTGATCTATCCAAAATTCATGGTGGTCTTGACGTCCGTTGGGGGCGCGAGGGTGAAACGCTCAAGCTTCTCAACGGTAACACCGTGGCCATCGATAACTGGGTTGGTGTCATTGCTGATGATAGGGAAATTGAATCTCTGGCCGGAATTATGGGCGGCGACGCAACGTCCGTGTCGCTGGATACTCAGGATATCTATCTTGAGGCAGCGTTTTGGTATCCACACGCAATACAAGGACGATCCCGCCGTTTCAACTTCTCGACCGATGCAGCCCACAGGTTTGAACGCGGCGTAGACTTCGCTACGACTGTTGACAGTATCGAGCGAATCACTGCCTTGATTGTAGAAATTTGTGGTCTCCCGGACGTTACGAAAGTGGGGCCGGTCGACGATCAGATTGTGAATCTGCCAGTACGTAGTTCTGTTCGCTTGCGTACTGAGCGGGCAAGTAAAGTTATCGGTGTGGCGTTTACCGATTTACAAATAGGCGATATTTTTACGCGCCTCGGTCTGAAATATTCACATAGTGCTGGATTGTTCGATGTGACGCCCCCGTCATTTAGATTTGATATTGAGATCGAAGAGGATCTGATCGAGGAAATAGCGCGTGTTTTTGGCTTTGAAAATATTCCGGCGTTACCACCTGTTGCGGCCAGCGCGATGCGAGTCGATCCGGAAGTTAAAAGATCTTTGTTTACGTTACGTCGACAAATCGCCGATTTAGATTACCAGGAAGTAGTTAATTTTAGTTTTGTTGAAGAGGCGTGGGAAAGCGATTTCGCTGGTAACAATCAACCAATCAAACTTCGTAATCCGATTGCTAGTCAATTTAGTGTAATGCGGTCAACCTTGATTGGTAGTCTAATCGCGAATGTCCGCTACAACACCAAACGCAAGATAGCCAGAATTCGTATTTTTGAATTTGGTGCTACTTACAAGCGTGATACGTCGGTGGAAGATGGTCCATTGTCGGTAGGCGGTTATTCACAATCGAAGCGACTCGCTGTATTGGCTTACGGTCCGGTAGGTGACGAACAATGGGGGCAACAAACACGCGCTGTTGATTATTTCGATATCAAAGCTGACCTGGAATCGTTACTGGCACCGGTGGTACCGTCTTTTGTACCTGATCAACACCCAGCGCTTCACCCCGGAAGATCAGCTACGATTGTTGTAGATGGTAAGAAAGTAGGTTTTATAGGTGAGTTGCATCCGCGTTTGCAACAACGATATGAACTGGCGCACTCGCCTGTGGTCTTTGAGTTGGATGCCGAGGTTTTGCAGCAGCGAATTTTGCCGATATATCAAGAACTTTCGAAGTATCCCGCTGTGACCCGGGACCTGGCTGTCGTTGTAGATCAGAGTCTTCACATGCAAACTTTGTTGGACGTTTTTGAGCTTGAAGTGAGTGCGAATCCGATATGTAAATCAGTCCAAGCTATTGTTTTATTTGATGAATATCGTGGTGCCGGATTGCCAGCGGGAGAGAAAAGTCTTGCATTCAGATTCACCTTGCAAGATACTCAAAGTACACTTCAAGACGACAAAGTTGATGCTGCAATGGCAGCTTTAATATCGTCTGTGACCAAGAAACATGGCGCAAGATTGCGCACCTAGGGCAGGCGGAAATTATCTAATGAACGATGTTATTTCGACCGAATTTCAATCTGTTTTAAGTGCTGATCTCGATCGGGCAATGTTGGTCGCTCAGGTCCGTTCTCAGGCAGAGAAAGATTTGCCGACGCTTACCAAAGCCGAGCTCGCAGAGCTTTTATTCGAGCAGGTTGGCTTGAATAAGCGGGAAGCGAAGGACATGGTTGAAACTTTTTTTGATGAGATTCGCAATTCACTGGAACGCGGTGAGTCGGTAAAGCTCTCAGGTTATGGTAATTTTCAACTTCGAGACAAGCCGCAGCGCCCGGGGCGAAATCCGAAGACTGGTCAAGAAATTCCAATTACTGCGCGTCGGGTCGTTACCTTTCATCCTAGTCAAAAACTTAAAAGCATGGTTGAAAATATAGATGATCCGAGATCTTTAAATGAATCCTGACGTACCTAATGAACGAGCCAACTAATAAGCTTGAGCACATAGTATTGCCGCAGATACCAGCAAAAAGGTATTTCACCATTGGTGAGGTAAGTGAACTATGTGGAGTGAAACCACATGTTTTGCGTTATTGGGAGCAGGAGTTCACTCAATTGAAACCCGTTAAGCGACGGGGAAACCGACGTTACTACCAGCATCACGAAGTTCTGTTGATTCGTCGTATTAGGGAACTGCTTTATGAGCAGGGTTTTACGATCAGCGGTGCTAGAAATAAACTTGACAGAAGGGTGATTCGGGATGACGAAGTGAACGGTAATAGAGAAGATTATTCGGCTATAGACCCTATGTATGTTGAGATTCGTGCTGAGTTATTCGAAATTCTTTCACTACTCGAAAACTAATAAGCCGGTACTGAATAATTATTAAACTACAGTCTTCGTGAAGACTATGACTGGAAAGTAAAATTATCTGAATGCAGGTAATTGGATTATTATTTTTAATTTTTAGTAAATACTGTCAAGTTCGTTATGTTTAAAAGCGTAGTGTTCTCGAATACAACCAACCATCTCCCTAGCGAGTAGTTTATATCGTGCCATCCTCAGGTGCTGATCAGTTAATTTGACCGGCAGGTCATTGATGAACCAGTCACTGCACCTTTTTAGGTTGAGTCGTATTGATCGCCAATATGACTCCGGCAGGTCATAAGATTTTTACACCTGCAGCTCGAGTGATAAACATAGGTAAAACTGGTGCTGTCAAGTGAGTCAAGATCTTACATTGGCAGGTTTTATCATTGAAATCCATTTGCAGGCCATGTTATTGGTCTGTTCTCCCGGACTGATACGCCAGCGTAAGCAATTGGGTTTGGCGGGGGGTAAAGATTTACTGATCTAGAGCACCAAGGTTGCGAATAGGGCGAGCTTAATTACCAGTTTCAGTCTCAATCAAGTTATTGTTGGATTGTGATGAAAAAAGCGATTGCCTTAACACCGGATAGCAGAGTGATTAAAAGCAGCCCACAACAATCCGTGTAAGTCGAACATCGGTGTGCATTGAGGTCGCTCCAGAATCACAATTGTGAAGTATTCTTATTGAAGCTTACCTTTCCGACATGTTATCGATTTTGTGGATTCGCGGTGCCAGTTATCGCTGCGCCAAGTTCAATTCTGCGAAACTACTTTGATGACAATGTTTGTCATCAGCTGACGGTCGATCCCACTGTAATCTGTGAAGTGACGATAGCAGGCGTCTCTTCAGAGTACTAGCGGAACAAGTTACGGATATTGGCTGCAAAGTGGAGCGAAACCTGATTCGTCGTAAGAGCCTCAAGATGATGTAGAAACACATGTTCAACTACCCATCGACAGTAATCACGTCCTGCCGATGGCCAAAATTTCCTGGCACGACGGTTCAGTCCGGAAACGATTGATACTTCCTCCGTACCAGACATTACCTACACCCGATATCACCATGGAAAGTAGTATTTTGGGATGGCATTGCCCCTGTTCTCGTTAAAGTAACGGGACTTGAAATTGCTTGAAAGCATCTGCAGCGTTGTAGTGGCAGCATGACGTTACCGATATTTAGGAATTGCCCCCAATTGAACTGGTTTGAAGGACGAGATCAATAATTCGTTCTGAAATTGAGTTGATGATTCTCCTTATCAGGAGTATCAATAACATTGATTGGTCTGTGCTGCTGATTGTGCCGAGATAAAGCGACGCCACGCCAATGTATTTTGTTTAACAACAGGCGGTCACATTCCCGTCGCTGTTTGTTGCCATACCTGGGGTTTTTGCTACAAAAATAGCCGGTTTATCACTCTTTGTGGCATTGATATAAGTGTTTTCGCTTACATTCTGCCCATTTCTCAGAAATTAATTATGACAAGTCGATCGTCAGGCGCTATGCCGTCGTCAGACGGCAGTTAGCCGTGACTTGCTCACGCAGCAATCCCCTTTATACGATGCAAGAACAGATCTCCAGTTTATTTCGTCCCGCTATAGACGACGAAATAGTCAACAATAAGCAACGAAATAATATCTTGAAGGCAACAACAGGAGAAACGACACTATATCCAAAAAGTGCGCGTATTATTTAGTCATACCAAACCGCAAATTCATGAAATTTGCTCGATCTAGATCTGTGGCATAACCTCAAAGGGTATCTTGATGAAAATCTTTGACAACTACGCAGCAAGGTATGAACGAACACGAGAAGACGAATTTTCACTACAAGAATATCTCGAACTTTGTAAAACTGATCGATTGACTTACGCAACAGCTTCGGAACGAATGTTAAGTGCTATAGGTGAGCCTGAATTACTTGACACACGTAACGATCAACGCTTGTCCCGGATATTTGCGAATAAAATAATAAAAATCTATCCCGCCTTCCGTGAATTTTACGGTACTGAAGAAGTTATCGAACAAGTAGTCTCCTACTTTCGACACGCATCTCAAGGATTAGAGGAAAGAAAACAAATTCTCTATTTACTCGGTCCTGTTGGAGGTGGAAAATCATCAATTGCTGAAAAATTAAAATCATTGATGGAGAAAGTTCCTTTTTATGCAATCAAAGGATCACCTGTTAATGAAAGTCCATTAGGATTGTTCAAAGAAGAAGAAGATGGAATAATACTTGAAGAGGAATATGGAATACCACGTCGATACCTAAGATCAATTCCCAGCCCTTGGGCAGTAAAACGTCTTGAAGAAATGAACGGAGATATTATTCAGTTCAGAGTCGTTCGTCGTTATCCGTCGATACTTAAACAAACTGCTATTTCTAAAACTGAACCAGGTGATGAAAATAATCAGGATATTTCTTCGTTAGTTGGTAAAGTCGATATTAGGAAACTTGAAGAATACTCACAAGACGATCCTGATGCATATAGCTATTCTGGCGGGTTGTGTTTGTCGAATCAAGGGTTGATGGAATTTGTTGAAATGTTTAAGGCACCTATTAAGGTCCTTCATCCCCTTTTGACGGCAACCCAAGAAGGTAACTATAAAGGTACCGAAGGATTTGGTGCTATTCCTTTTGATGGCATAATTCTCGCGCATTCGAATGAATCAGAATGGAAAACTTTTAAAAATAATAAAAATAACGAAGCATTTTTAGATCGTATTTATATCGTGAAGGTTCCATATTGTTTACGGGTGAGTGATGAAACTAAAATATACGAGAAATTATTAAAAAATTCCTCTCTATTGTTAGCTCCATGTGCACCTGGAACACTTAAAATGATGGCACAGTTCGCGATATTATCGCGATTAACAGAGCCAGAAAATTCTAGTATCTTTAGTAAGATGTTGGTTTACGATGGTGAAAATCTTAAAGATACTGATCCAAAAGCGAAATCACACCACGAATATAGTGATTATGCAGGTGTCGACGAAGGAATGAATGGTTTGTCGACACGATTTGCGTTTAAGATTTTATCCAAAGTTTTTAATTTTGATACTACCGAAATTGCAGCAAATCCGGTCCATCTGCTGTATGTTTTAGAACAGCAGATTGAGCGGGAGCAATTCTCGAAAGAGATTGAACAAAAATATTTTGCCCATATAAAGGAGCATTTGGCTCAACGGTATATTGAGTTTATTGGTAAAGAAATTCAAACAGCTTATCTCGAGAGTTACTCCGAATACGGGCAAAATATTTTTGATCGTTATGTTACGTTTGCTGATTACTGGATTCAGGATCAGGAATTTCGTGATCCTGATACAGGTGAAGGATTCGATCGTAATGCACTTAATCAAGAACTCGAGAAGATTGAAAAACCAGCCGGTATTTCCAACCCTAAAGATTTTAGGAATGAAATTGTAAATTTTGTGTTGCGTGCTCGAGCACCAAACGGAGGTAAAAATCCGGTTTGGACTAGTTATGAAAAGCTACGTACCGTCATAGAAAAGAAAATGTTTTCTAATACCGAGGAACTGTTGCCGGTAATATCTTTTAATACAAAAGGTAGCACTGATGATGCAAATAAACATCAGGAATTTGTTGCTCGAATGGTGACAAAAGGCTATACAGCAAAACAAGTACGGCTATTATGCGAATGGTATTTGAGAGTAAGAAAATCATCTTGATAATACAAAATGGGGATCTTTTAATTACGTTAAAAATACGAAATTATCTATTTTCATTTGTGGGAGGTTATATTGGTTCACCTCATCGATCGACGGTTACAAGGTAAAAATAAATCTGCGGTTAATCGTGAACGATTTTTACGTCGCTATAAGTCACAAATTAAGGACGCTGTCGCTCATGCCATTAAAGGCCGCTCAATTACTGATGTCGAGCACGGCGAACAAATTTCCATACCAGTCAAAGATATCAGTGAGCCCCATTTTGGACATTCTCATGGAGGTGTTTGGGAGACCGTACGTCCCGGCAATCGCGAATATCAGAAAGGTGACTCAATAGCCCGTCCGGAAGACGGAGGTGGGAGTGGTGGGGGTAAGACTGGTAGTGATAGCGATCAAATAAATAACGATGAATTTATATTTGAATTAACTAAAGAAGAGTTTATAAATTATTTCTTCGAAGATCTCGAACTACCTAATCTGATAAAAACACAGCTAACGACTTCGAAAGAGTTCAAATTAGCGAGAGCAGGATTCAATATATCAGGAACGCCATCTAATATCCATATCTTGCGTTCATTACGAGGTGCGCTATGTCGACGTATCGCCGTAGGTGGTACATCAAGAAAATTACTACGTGAAACAGAAGCAAAATTAAAACAGTTACTTGAAGAAGTACCGCGCGACCAAATTTTGGTCGAACAAATAAAGTGTAAGATTCATCAATTACGGACCCGGCTACGAGGGATTCCGTTTATTGATCCATTCGATCTTCGATACCCCCCTGTGTCAGGGTAGTTGTCGTGTCATCTGATTAATCATCATCACAGAGGGGGCGGAGCAAAGACAGGCAGTGAAGCATTACTCAGCAGAACGCAAGGAATCGATCCTACGGCAGATGATG